>NZ_JBIVXE010000001.1:0-677917 GCF_044769125.1 Glutamicibacter sp. NPDC090743
GGGCCCCCCGCCGGGCGCCGCCCCCGCGCGGTGGGCTGGTGGGGGTGCGGGCCGATCCCCCCCCCCCCCGGGGGGGGGGGGGCCCCCCCCCGCCGGGCCCCCCCCCCCACCGCCGTATTCCCGATCCTCGTGCCCTACGGGCGTGCTGCGAAACGCTCGAGCAGGTCCACGTGCCCCGAGACGATCAGGACATCTCGGCGAGTCACCATGGTATCCGGCATGGCGTAGGTGAAATCCTCGCCCGGGGACTTCACACCAACGATCGTCACCCCGTACTTGGAGCGGACTTGGGACTGGGCCAAGGTGAAGCCCTGGGTCTCCTTCGGAGGGTACATCTTCACGATGGCGAAGCCGTCATCGAATTCGATGAAGTCGAGCATGCGGCCACCGACCAGGTGCGCGGCACGCACACCGGCATCGGCTTCCGGGTAGATGACGTGGTTGGCACCAATGCGGGTAAGAATCTTGCCATGGGAGGGCGTAATGGCCTTGACCCACAGATGCTCGATGCCCAGATCCACCAGGTTCACGGTGATCAGCACGGATGATTCGATGGAGGTACCCACGCCCACGACGGCAGAGGAGAATTCCTGGGCGCCGAGCTGGCGCAGGGCGTCAATATTGGTCGCGTCGGCCGCGACCACGTGGGTCAAGGTGCTGGCCCACTGCTGAACGAGCTCCGGGCTGCGCTCAATGGCCAGCACTTCGCGCCCCTGCTTGACCAGCGTTTCAGCGACAGATGCACCGAAGCGGCCCAGGCCGATCACCAGCACCGGGGCATTGTGGTCTATGTTCTTGTCAGCCAATGAGCGGCCTTTCTTCTGGGAGTCTGAACAGCGTATTGCGGTGGCGCATGGTCAACGCGCTGGCGAGCGTAATACTGCCGATGCGTCCGGCAAACATCAACGCGCTGAGCACATACTTGCCGGCCGGAGGCACTTCTTGCGAAACCCCGCTACTCAGGCCCACGGTAGCAAAGGCCGAGATCGACTCGAACAGGGCTCGCGAGAAGCCCACCGATTCGTCGATGGTCACGAGCGCGCCGGTAGCGACCATCACCAGCGAAGCACCCATGGCGACCACGGAGATGGCCACGCGCATGGTGCCCTGCGGAATCTGCCGGCCAAAGGCCTTCGCGTCAGTATCGCCACGGACCTCGGCCAAGATCGCCAAGAACATCACGGCAATGGTGGTGACCTTGATGCCGCCAGCAGTAGAAGCTGAACCGCCACCAGCGAACATCAATGCGTCGGTCAACAAGATGGTCACCTGGTGGATGTCGTTCTGATCCACCAGGTTGAAGCCGCCAGAACGGGTCATGGTGGAGGCGAAGAAGCCATGAATGAGCTTGTCGCTGATGGATAAGCCGCCGATGGTCTTGGGATTGGCCCATTCGAAAATCAGCCACAGGAAGGATCCGGCAAAGAGCAGGATGGTGGTGGTGAGCATGGTCAGCTTGGTGTGCAGGTTCCACTTCTTCATATTGAACTTGTGCGCCAGCAGCACCATGATCACCGGGAAACCCAAGGAACCGGTGAACACGCCGGCCATCAATGGGCCCAGGATCCACAGGTCGGTTTCGTAGGGAACCAATCCGTCGGAGTGCGGGGTGAAGCCTGCATTGTTGAAAGCCGAGACGGCATAGAAGATTCCATGCCAGATGGCGGACAGGACGCTTTCACCCAGCATGTAGAAGCGCGGGATCAGAAAGAGCGCGATGACCGCCTGCAGGCTGATCGCTGTGAGGATCACGATGCGCAGCAATGAGCTTACTTCACCCAGGGCTGAGGCTCCAGAACTGTTCATCGAATTCTGCGCCATCAGCTTGGCTCGCACGCCCAGCTTGCGGGATACCGCCAGGGACATGATGGAGGCCAGAGTCAAAATGCCCAGGCCGCCCATGAACGTTGCGACCAGCATGATCAGCTGACCGGCGAATGACCAGTGCACAGCGGTGGAGACGGTCGTTAGGCCAGTAACGCAAACTGCCGACACAGCGGTGAATAATGCGTCATGCAGCGCGGTGGCTTCCCCCGTGGCCGAGGAAAACGGCGCCGCGAGCAGGGAGGTGAACAACGTGATTGCCAGCAAGAAGGCGCCAAGAGTCAAGCGCGCGGGGGAGCGCACGGTGAAGTCCGCAACTGCGATGCGAACGGTCAGCCATTTCTTGCGTCGCTGTTCGCGCATTTCAGCTGCCCGGGCGCTGGGGCCCGATGCACTGGCTGTGCTCATTTATTACTCGCCGTTTCCTGGGGAACAGTTCTTTGCCATGAGGATTTGAAGTCCTTCTAGTAATTTACGCGTTTCCACCGCTAAACGCTTGTGTTGCCCGGCTAAAGACCCGACAAGCCGCGCAAACTGCCATGAATTCATGAGTTGGGTCACTATCGGGTAGCCTGAAATCGTGTTAGATCCGCAGCATGCCCCACGGCCCACCATGGTGATGTGGGATGAAGAGTATCTGAAGTACAAATTCAGCGACTGGCATCCCATGCACCCTTCACGGCTAGAACTGACCTATCGGCTCAGCGATGAGCTGGATATCTTCGATGCGCCGAACGTCACGATACAGGCTCCGGATATTGCCGACGATGCGGTCATCGGCTCCGTCCATGACCAGAGCTATATCGATCAGGTGCGGCGGGTGAGCAAGGATCCAACACTCGTTGCCGAAGAATTCGGCTTGGGCACCGAAGACGACCCGGTATTCGCCGGGATGCATGAAGCCGCCGGGCGCATTGTTGGCGGTTCGGTAGCAGCGGCCCAAGCCATCATGGACCAAGACGTGGTCCGTGCGGTGAACTTCGCCGGTGGCATGCACCACGCCGCGAAAAGCAAGGCCAGCGGTTTCTGCATCTACAATGACGCTGCTGCCGCGATCCATCGCATGCTGGAACAGGGTGCCCAACGCGTGGTCTACATCGATGTGGACGCGCATCATGGGGATGGCACCGAGTCGATCTTCTGGGATGACGAACGCGTGCTGACCATTTCCATCCATGAATCCGGGCTGTCGCTGTTCCCCGGTACGGGATTCGCCAATGAAATTGGCGGCAAGAACGCCGAAGGCAGCGCAGTAAATGTTGCTCTGCCGGCAATGACCGGGGACTCCGGGTGGATGCGTGCCTTCCATGCGATCGTTCCGCAGCTGGTACGCGCTTTCAAGCCGGAAATCATCGTCTCCCAGCACGGTTGCGATGCGCACCGCGATGATGACATGACCAATTTGAAGCTGTCTGTTGATGCGCAACGCCAGGCGGCCCTGGACATATCCCAGTTGGCAGATGAGCTGTGCGAAGGCCGGTGGTTGGCTACCGGAGGCGGGGGATACAACGTCACCGCCGTCGTGCCGCGTACCTGGACCCACCTGACGGCGATTGTTGCCGGCAAGCCGGTGCCGTTGCGTACCTATGTTCCCGAGACCTTCCGCCGCTACGTTCTGGAAAGGTACGGCCGTGCCATGCCTTACCTCATGGGCGATGACGCTCAGCTGTGGTGGCGCAATTGGGAAGTCGGCTTTGATCCGGCCGATCCGGTAGACCGAACCATCATTGCTACACGCAAGGAGATATTCCCGCTTTTCGGGCTCGATCCATGGTTCGACTAGCCTCGCATGGCTGCGGCCACCGGAGACAGAGGCGAGACTTCACAGCATTTTAGGCATGGAAATCGATTGCCAACCGTTCATATGCCGTTAGGGTTATGTGTGTGGCAATTGATGAAGTGTTTTCGGCGTTGGCTGAACCAACCCGACGAAAGATTATAGAAGCGCTCAAGAACGAGCCGAAAGCAGTGGGCACTCTGGTCACTGAACTGGAGATCTCGCAGCCGACTGTTTCCAAGCACTTGAAGGTGCTGCGCGAAGCTGAACTCGTGAGCATGGCCGCTGCCGGGCAGCGGCGCATCTACAGCATTGATACCTCAGCGCTGGAAGACCTCGTGCGCTGGTGCGCCGATTTGGTACCTGCCCAACCGGAGGGCCAAGAGCTGGTAACCACGCAGGCCGAAGCCGAGGGGCAGCTGGCAGCGGTATCGAATCCAACGGCTCAGCAGATCGGGCGGCGCGTTGGCCAAGGCCTGGAACAAGTTACTGGACGTGCGCAAGAGTTTTTCGAGAAACTTCCGCGGTTCGGGCGTCGGCGCTAGCTCTTGTCCAGTCATCGGCGCTGCAACCGTGCAATATGGTCAATCTTTTAAGTTACGCGCGCAATCCTGTTTTATAACATGAAAATTTTGTTCAGAATGCCCAGCATGGCATTCTCGTGTGCGGGGCAGTGACGCCGGCAATGAGGCCCCTTGTGCGCCTGTGCCTGCCCCAAGTGATGAGGAGAAAAACTTGGATAAGCACTTAGCGACGATTCGCGACGAAGTCTTCCGCCGCAATCCCGGCGAAGCAGAATTCCACCAGGCCGTCACGGAAGTATTCGACAGCCTTGAAGCTGTATCGGTCAAGCATCCTGAATACGCCGAAGCCGCAATCCTGCAGCGTTTGTGCGAACCTGAACGCCAGATCATCTTCCGAGTGCCATGGGTTGACGACGAAGGCCGCGTGCAGATCAACCGCGGCTTCCGCGTTGAATTCAACTCGGCTCTGGGCCCATACAAGGGCGGTCTGCGTTTCCACCCATCGGTTTACCTTGGCATCGTCAAGTTCCTGGGCTTCGAGCAGATCTTCAAGAACTCCCTGACCGGCATGCCCATCGGCGGCGGCAAGGGCGGCTCGGACTTCGACCCGCGCGGCAAGTCCGATGGCGAAGTCATGCGCTTCTGCCAGTCCTTCATGACTGAGCTCTACCGCCACATTGGCGAATACACCGACGTGCCAGCCGGCGATATCGGCGTTGGCGGCCGCGAAATCGGTTACCTCTTCGGCCAGTACAAGCGCATCACCAACCGCTACGAGTCCGGTGTGCTGACGGGCAAGGGCTTGAGCTGGGGCGGTTCCCTGGTTCGCCCGGAAGCCACCGGCTACGGCGCAGTGATCTTCACTGAAGAAATGCTCAAGACCCGCGGCCAGACTTTCGATGGCCAGCGCGTGGTCGTTTCCGGTTCGGGCAACGTGGCAATCCACGCCATCGAGAAGGCGCAGGCACTGGGAGCGAAGGTCGTTACGGCTTCCGACTCGGCCGGCTTCATCGTTGACGAGGGCGGCATCGACCTGGATCTGCTGCGTCAGATCAAGGAAGTTGAGCGCGGCCGCATCTCCGAGTATGCCGAACGCCGTGGCACCAAGAAGGTGAAGTACGTTGCCGGTGGCAGCGTCTGGGACGTTGCAGGCACCGTGGCGCTGCCCTGCGCAACCCAGAACGAATTGGGCGCTGAGGCCGCAAAGAAGATGGTTGCTGCTGGCACCATCGCAGTGGCCGAAGGCGCCAACATGCCTACTACCGCTGAAGCGACCTCGATCTTCCAGGATGCAGGGGTGCTCTTCGGCCCGGGCAAGGCTGCCAACGCTGGTGGTGTTGCTACCTCGGCTCTGGAGATGCAGCAGAACGCCAGCCGCGATGCATGGAGCTTCGAGCACACCGAGCGTCGCCTGACTGAGATCATGGTCGGCATCCACACCAGCTGTGCTGCTACTGCAGACGAGTACGGCATGCCGGGGAACTACGTCGCCGGCGCCAACATCGCGGGCTTCGTGAAGGTCGCAGACGCAATGCTCGCACAGGGCGTCATCTAATAATCTGCAGCGCTGCAATCCGCGTGAATTCATTGGGGACCCGGTGAAATCACGCGGATTGTCTCGTTCAGGCATCAAAAAATGTGATTCAGATGGTCACGTGTGTGTTTCGTGATGCAAAAGTTACAAAAGTGCGATTAGACTAGTACAAAGCGAACGTGAACCTGAACCGCCGATGTTGATCCAAAGTCGTGTAAGTTCATCTTCGCAAAATTAACGCGACGAATAAGAGATCAGCGTCAGGAGAATATCCCGCATGACGGATAAACAGAATTTTGCCGGAGCCCGTTTCATGACTGTGGCCGAAGTGGCCGACATGATGCGCGTTTCCAAAATGACCGTTTATCGGCTGATCCACGCCGGTGATTTGCCTGCTGTTCAGTTCGGTCGCTCCTATCGCGTTCCGGAAAACGCCGTGGAATCATATCTGAATGCCGCGGCCATTGATCCGCAGCACGGTACCGGTTCTTACGGTCGATAGTCCGCGCGATGGTCAGAGCATGACCGAAAAGCGGGTAATCTGTTAAGGAACGTTTAACGTCCGGTCAACCTTGTCCTTGGGCTCGCGCGCAAGCAGGCATTTGGGGTTGACGCATTTATTTAGTTTGTGAGGAACCACTATGGGCTCTGTTATCAAGAAGCGCCGCAAGCGTATGTCGAAGAAGAAGCACCGCAAATTGCTTCGTAAGACCCGCCACCAGCGTCGTAATAAGAAGTAAATCTACTTCTGAGCATTTGCCGCTTGGCAATCATCGCCACCGCTTCACAGTGAAACTGTTGAACGGTGGCGATTGCTTTAGCCAAAGCCGCCCAGCGCCGGCCTAAGAGCCGGAACGGCGCAGAATGGACCGTCGCGCCGCCCAGAGCGCACCAAGCACTCCAGCGGCCTTCAGGCCTAGTTTGGCGGCTCGCTGGCCGGTGCGGAAATCGTAGACCTGCCAGCCGCGGCGCTTGGCGTAGGCGCGAAGCCGCGCATCGGGATTGATGCATACGGGGTGTCCCACAGCTTCAAGCAAGGGAACATCATTGTAGGAATCCGAGTATGCCCATGATTTCGACAGCGAGATGCCGCGAGCCTTCGCCAGGGTGCGCACCGCTTGCGCTTTTTCCGCAGCGTGCAGGATCGGGCTGGCCAGCGCTCCGGTGTAGAAACCGTCTTCGCTGGCCACTACAGTGCCCAATGCACCGGTAAGTTCGAGACGTTGCGAGATGACATTCGCCACTTCCAGGGGAGTGGCAGTGACTAGCCAGACTTCACGGCCCACCGTCCGATGCTGGCGAGCAATGGCTACCGTACCGGTCCATAGCTTGGGTTCGATGTATTCGTCATAGATCTCGTTGCCGATCTTCTCGATCTCGGACACCGGGATCCCTCGGACCATCATCAACGCACGGTCGCGAATCTGGTGAATGTCCCCTAGGTGCTCACCGCGCGCGGCGAAGCGCAACTGCTTGAGCGCGAACCAGAGGATTTCGCGGAATTGGAAGAAGCGGCGCTCATGCAGTTTCCGGGCCAGCAGATACAGCGATGCACCGCGCACAAGGGTGTTATCTACATCGAAGAAAGCGGCGACCGTGTCCGGAGCCAGGGCGGAATTCGGGCTGGGGTGATGATCGATGGAAGACATTTGATCCAGTTTATTTCATTGCCAAGTTTAAGGGCGGTTACGGCTCGTGAGATTATAGGCAGGTGAGTACTTTGAATCAGATCCAGCTGTTGGTTCGAGAAGGCTGCCACCTGTGCCAGGCCGCACGCGCAACCGTGGCCGAGGTGACTGGCCGGTTGAATATGGAGTTTTCCGAACTGGATATTGACCAGCACCCTGAATTGCTGGCCAAGCACCACGAGGAAGTGCCGGTTCTGCTGATCAACGGAGAAGTCCGCGACTTCTGGCACATCGACGCACAGCGTCTGGAACGACTACTGAGCAGCTAGCCGCTGCCGAATAAATGAAAATGCGTTGTGCTCTTCAAGAGCACCGAAAAGTGCGGGAGAACGAAGATGTCAGAGCTTGAAGCCCGGGTCCTGCCTGAGGCCACGCTGGCTCGACTGACCCAGTACTTGCGCGCGCTGAACGCCTTGGAAGCCCAGGGCCTGGAACGCACCAGTTCCGGGGTGCTGGCCAAGGAAGCTGGAGTGAACCCCTCCATCCTGCGCAAAGACCTTTCCTGGTTGGGTTCTTACGGAACCCGCGGGGTGGGCTACGTGGTCCGCGAACTGGCAGAACATATCAGCCGCACCCTCGGCCTGAACCAGGACTGGCGTGTGGCCATCCTCGGCGCCGGTAACCTGGGGCGCGCGCTCAGCGGATATGCAGGCTTCAGGACTCGTGGCTTCAACGTCAAGGCGATCCTGGATATCGACCCCGCACTGGTCGGCAGGCCGGTCGGCGAGCTGCACGTGGAAGCGATCGCGGACTTGGCCGCAGTGGTTGAACGCGAAGAAATCAACATCGCTGTTCTGGCAATTCCGGGCGATGCTGCGCAGGACCTGGTCTACGAACTGGCCGCGCTTTCGGTCCGCTCGGTGCTCTCGTTCGCACCGATGCCGCTTCGCGTACCCGCGGGCATGAACCTGCGGCGCGTTGATCTTTCCACTGAATTGCAGATCCTGGCATACCTCGCCGTTCAAGGCTGAAGCCGCGCAGACGAGAAAAGGCGTAGCCGCGTTATCCTTTGGGTGGATGGAGCGGCTACGCCTTTATTGTCCCTGCAGGGCCTCGCGAAGAGGCTCGGCCATGCGTTTAGCGGAAGCCGGCCAGGCGAGCCTGGCGGCGCTGCGCAATGTATTGCGAAGAAGGGCGCAACCAGGCGAAGACCACGCCTGCAATGCCCAACAAGATGCCCACAACGTAGACAGCGTTGATAATTCCGGCTTGAGTGTCAGCGAACATGCTGATCATTGGAACGATAGTCACCAGATTCAGCAGTGAAAGCGCACCGAGGATCGTGGCGATAATTCGCATGGCGCCCACGCCGCGGCCAACGAAGAAGCCCACCAGGAAATACAGGGCCAAGGTGATGATCATGGAGATAATCACGAAGGTCGACATCATGGAATTGACCTGGGCCATGAAGGCCTCAGGGCTTGCCATCATCTGTTCAACCAGTGGATCCTGCTCCATGCCCGGGGTGCTCTGCATCTGGTTCTGGAACTCTTCTTGCACCAGCGACCACTGCTGGCCAATCATGTTGGCCATCATGTTGGAGTTGGTCATCAGCCAGCTGGCGAGGGCACTGAAGATGCCCGCGAGCATGATCAAGCCAAAGGCGATAGCCAAGGTCCGTGGCCGCTCGGTCGGCGGCTGCACGCCGGCGTAACCTCCCTGCTGGGCATAATGGTCGTAGCCCGGTGCCTGCGGTTGCCCGTAAGGATTCGGATTCTGGCCGTACGGGTTCTGGCCGTACGGCGAGGGCTGCTGGCCGTAGGGGTTTTCGCCGTACGGGTTCTGCGATGAACCCTGGCCGGAAGGGCCCGGGTTGTAGGGCTGGCCCGGCTGGTTAGGATCGTTGTCGCTCATGATGCGTCCTTCTGGGTCGAACAGTCTTATTAACTAAGCGTAGTGGCAGTCGGTTGTGAGCAACCCCTCCGAAAGGATGGTTTTTCCATATGGGATTCCAATGCGTGTCCTGTGAATAGTTGACGGTGGCCACAATATGGCTAATTTGCACCGAATATTTGAGACACTGGAGGCATGCCTTTATCGACCGTCCATTTGTTGCGCCACGGGGAAGTTTTCAACCCTGACCGTATGCTCTACGGCAGGATCCCCGGCTTCGGGCTCTCGGAACTCGGATTCCAGATGGCCGATGGGGCAGGAGAATATTTTGCCAAGCGCCAAGCAGAAGGCGGCAACGTAGTGCGCCTGGTGGCCTCACCGCTCCTGCGAGCCCAGCAGACAGCCGCGCCGACCTCCAGCGCTCTGGATCTGCAGGTCCACACCGACGAGCGGGTTATCGAAGCCGGCAACAAGCTGGAAGGGCTGTCCAAGGTTGCGGAGCACCTGCGTCAGCCGAAGTACTGGCCGCTGCTGGTCAACCCGCTGAAGCCTTCATGGGGCGAACCATATGCCCAGCAGGTTGCTCGCATGCGCCTGGCCATGGATGAGCACCGCAAGGCCGCCCTCGCCGAGCACGGCGAAGGAGCGGAAGTCATTATCGTCAGCCACCAGCTGCCGATCTGGGTTACGCGCCGCGCCGCCGAGAAGAAGCCGCTGTGGCACGATCCGCGCCAGCGCGAGTGCACTCTGGCTTCCATCACCAGCTTTGATTTTGAGGGAGACGAATTGGTCTCCGTGCGTTACACCGAGCCGTGCCCCGAGCTGCTTGCCGGCGCGGCGAATATCCCTGGAGCCTAAAGCAAAATGACAGATCCTGTGCCTAATCCTCGCCACTTGAGCCGCCGCACCATGTTGCGTTCGCTCATGGTTGCCGCCGCCGTGGTGCCCTTGGCTGCCTGCAGCGGCAAGGAAGATGCGCTGACCGCGCAAGCAAACAGCGGCGACGGCAAGAACTACATCGCTGGCGACGGCGCCGTGGAAGAGTACGAAGTTTCCAAGCGCAGCGAACCGGTTGCCCTCAAGGCCACCACCTACCATGGCACCGATATCGACTTCACGCAGTGGCAGGGCAAGCCCGTAGTCATGAACTTCTGGTATGCCGCCTGCGCTCCGTGCCGCATCGAGGCACCGGATCTGAAGGAAATCGCTGAAGGCTTCGGCGAGAAAGTCGAATTCATTGGCGTCAACGTACGCGATGAAGCCGAAGCGGCGAAGGCCTTCGAGCGCACTTTCGAGATCCCCTATGAGTCGGTACAGGATACCTCCGGGGACATCCAGCTGGCGATGACCAAGTACGTCCCGTTGCAAGCGGTTCCATCCACCTTGGTGCTGGAC
Organism: Glutamicibacter sp. NPDC090743; assembly: GCF_044769125.1. Lineage (NCBI taxonomy): Bacteria > Bacillati > Actinomycetota > Actinomycetes > Micrococcales > Micrococcaceae > Glutamicibacter > Glutamicibacter sp. NPDC090743. The sequence continues at coordinate 10,576 of NZ_JBIVXE010000001.1, forward strand.
CGCCAGGGCCGTGTCCGTGCCCGCGTGATCGGTGCCGTAGAGCCTGGCACCCTGAAGTCATTGATCGACTCCGCTCTGACCGAAGAGTTGTGAGCTGATCAGTGACCACTAATCCCTTTGCCGACATCGTCCTGGACGGGTCGTTGCTGCTGGCTGCCCCAGTAGCACTGCTGGCCGGGCTGGTCTCCTTCCTTTCGCCTTGCGTCCTGCCGCTGGTGCCGGGCTACCTCGGTTACGTCACCGGGTTGACTGGTGCGGATCTGAAGGAGCACCGGCGCGGGCGCGTGGTCTCCGGCGTACTGCTCTTTGTCCTGGGATTCTCCGTGGTCTTCATCGCAGCGGGCGTGCTTTTCAGCCAGGCCTCCGCGTGGCTCAGGTTCAACGGCTCCTGGGTCACCCAGGCGTTGGGCCTGGTCGTGGTCTTCATGGGCATCGTGTTCATGGGCGGCTTCTCCTGGATGCAGCGTGACCGCAAGATCCACAGGAAACCGCCTGCAGGCCTGTGGGGTGCCCCGGTTCTGGGGCTGACCTTCGGCCTGGGGTGGGCACCGTGCATCGGCCCCACCTTGAGTGCGGTACTGATCATGTCCACCGGTGTGGACGCGAACGTAGGGCGTGGAACGCTGCTGACTGTGTTCTATTGCCTCGGATTGGGTTTGCCCTTCATCCTGATTGCGATGGGGTTGCAGCGCGGCATGCAGGCGCTGGCGTTCTTCCGCAAGCACCAGGTTTTCATCATGCGTTTGGGCGGGGGACTACTCATTGCCTTGGGACTGGTCATGGTGACCGGTCTGTGGGGAACATGGGTAGCAGAACTGCAAAACTGGTTTGCCAATGAAGTGAGGTTGCCAATTTAATGGCGAAACAACAACGGAATTCCAAGGGAACTGGCGACGCGCCTGCCCTGGGATTCATGGGTTCCATGCGTTGGATCTGGACCCAGCTGACATCGATGCCGACAGCTTTGTTCTTGCTGTTGCTGCTCGCCGTTGCTGCGGTACCGGGATCGATCTTCCCGCAGCGCGACGCCAACCCCGAATCTGTAGCCCAGTACCTGGAACAGCACACCACCGCTGGTCCATGGCTGGATCGCTTCCAGATGTTCGAAGTGTATTCATCGGTGTGGTTCTCCGCGATCTACATCTTGCTGTTCGTCTCGCTGATTGGCTGCATCATCCCGCGTGTGAAGAAGCACGCCAAAGCCTTGCGCACCCCGCCGCCGAGGACCCCGGTGCGCCTGGAACGACTTCCCCAGTACAGCTCGCATGAAATTCTGGAAGGCGAGACGGATACGCCCGATGACCAGCAGGTCATCGAGGATTCGTTCAGGATCCTGAAGAAGCGCGGCTACCGTGTCGAACGCCGCGAGGATGCCACCGGGGCCTCGGTTGCCGCAGAGCGCGGGTATACCCGCGAAATCGGCAACCTGCTCTTCCACATCTCGCTGATGGGCGTACTGGCTTCGGCCGCGATCGGCGGGGCCCTGGGCTACACCGGGCAGCGCGTGGTTGTCGAGGGGGAGACCTTCGTGAATTCGCTGGTGGCCTACGACTCCTTCACCCCGGGCACCGGCTTCAATGCCGATAATTTGCCGCCCTTTGCTGTGACTCTGGACAAATTCGACATCATCTTCGACCGCGAATCCGAATCGCATTTCGGACAGCCGCTGGACTTCACCGCCCACGTCAAGGTGCGCGAATCGGCAGATGCCGAGCCAGTGAAGCAGGAACTGAAGGTCAACCATCCGCTGCGGATCAGCGGCGGTGACGTGTACCTGGTCGGCAATGGCTACGCCCCGGTGATCACCGTCAAGGATGGCAACGGCAACGTCTCCTATTCCGGCCCGGCGGTTTCCATTCCGCAGGATTCGGTCTACACCTCGATGTTCGTGCTGAAGGTTCCGGACGCCGAGCCATCGCAGCTGGGCTTCCAGGGCTTCTTGCTGCCAACCGCACTAGTGGATGAGAACGGCTTCGGCATCTCGGGCGACCCCAACGCCATCAACCCCCAGCTGCACCTGAACTCGTACTCCGGGAATCTGGGCCTTGACGACGGCAACCCGCAAAACGTGTTCGTGCTGGACACGGAGAAGATGGAACCGCTGAACAGCCGTGATTTGGATGCCGGCGGCATCATCCTCGAAGCGGGGCAGACCTACGAACTGCCCGACGGCAAGGGCTCGATTACCTTTGAAGACCTCAAGCGCTTCGTCGCATTGGACATCAATCATGACCCGGGTAAGCTGCCAATCGGCATTTTCTCAGGTCTGGCGCTAATCGGCCTTGCGGTCTCGCTGTTCACCCCGCGACGCCGCGTCTGGGTGAAGCTGAAACAAGAAAACGGCAAGCGTAGTATCGAGTACGCACTGCTGGCACGTGGCGAGGATCCGCGTCTGGAACGCGAAGCTGCAGAAATACAGAAGATCTTTGACAAGGCTTGGCCATTGGCAAGCCAGGAGCAGAACCAAGGAGCAGTAAATGGATAACGCTGGGGCATTAGCGCCAATCAATGAAACGCTGGGTGAATACAGCCAGTTGTTCATGCTGCTGGCCGCCATGGTCTACGGAGTGGTCTTCATCATTTTCGCCTTGGACCTGGCAAAGACCAACAAGTCCATCAGCGAAATGGATTCCGAAGCGCTCAAGCGCGACGAGGAACTGCTGGTTAGCGCCGGTGGCGCCGTGGGCACCAAGCCCCGTTCGCGCCGGGGTGCCGCTGTGCGTGCCGACAACGTCGGCGAGCATATCGTGACCGACAAGATGGAGTACACGCAGTTGTCGGCCAAGCGCCCCACGGCTCGCATTGCCGTGGTGCTGATGTGGCTGGCCGCTGCCCTGCACGGCGGTGCCGTGGTTTCCCGTGCGATAGCCGCGCACCGAGTGCCCTGGGGCAACATGTACGAGTTCCTGTCCACCGGTGCATTCCTGGTGGCTCTGGTCTTCTTGCTGGTGCTGATCTTCAAGGACCTGCGCTTCATGGGATCCTTCATCTCCGGCCTGGTCACCTTGATGCTGTGCGGTGCCACCATCGGCTTCCCGACACCGGTTGGCCACCTCGTTCCTGCCCTGCAGTCGCCATGGATCGTCATTCACGTCTCCATCGCCGTCCTGGCGTCGGCACTGTTCGCCATCAGCTTCGCCATGAATGTGCTGCAGCTGGTACAGCATGCTCGCATGAACCGGCTGGCCGCTGGCCAGGACGACAAGCTGCCCTTCATGCGCGTGGTGCCAGGTGCCGGCGCATTGGAGAACTTCGCCTACCGCATCAACACCATCGGCTTCGTGATGTGGACCTTCACTGTCATCGCTGGTGCGATCTGGGCAGAGGCCGCTTGGAGCCGCTACTGGGGCTGGGATCCAAAGGAAGTCTGGTCCTTCGTGATCTGGGTTGTCTACGCAGGCTACCTGCACGCCCGTGCCACCGGTGGCTGGACGGGCCCACGCTCGGCCTGGTTGTCGATCATCGGCTTCCTGTGCGTGGTCTTCAACTTCACCATCGTGAATATCTTCTTCGACGGTCTGCACTCCTACGCCGGAGTCTAGTTCCTAAGAATCCAGCACTGCGAGCGGTTTCCCTTTAGCGGAGAGGCCGCTCGCAGTACTTTAAGCGTTCGTTGCAGGCCCTGGTACTCAAGTGCGGGGCACTGACGGGCGCCTGCCCCCGTCCGTCCCTCCAGCGCCCGTAGAGGAAGCCCCGCGCCCCGGGCCGCCTGCAAGAATGCCCGAAGCTCCCACGAGGCATGAAAAAAGCCCAGCGGCGCTGGCACGCGTGCTGGGCTGGTTGCCGGAATCCCGGCAGAACTAGGTGGTTATTCGGTTTCAGACGAAGAGCTGTCGGTGCCTTCTGGCTTGTTCTTGCGTTCTGCACCTGGCTTCGGTTCCTTGGCCTCAGGCTTGGCTGGTTTCTCGCCATCGGCCTTCTGCACGTCTTCACGTTTAGTGAGGTCTTGCTCACGCGCCTTCGAGTCGGCTTCACGCTGCTGCTGGCGGCGCCAGACCTCCAGCTGGCGCAGGAAATCCTCATCGTCGTCCGGAGCCATGGACTTCTGCGCAGGGGCTCCATTTGACGCAACAGGGCGACCTAGGAGGAACCACAAACCGGCTCCGATTAGCGGAAGGAGGATGACGACCGCAATCCACGCAGGCTTAGGCAATGAACGAATGCTGCGGCGCTCTGCACGAGCGCATTCGATCAGGGTATAAATCGTCAAAGCAACCGAAACCACTGCGGCGAAAATCAATAAGCGGACCATGCTTCCATTCTAGTGATAATCCTGTTCACAGGTTCACCGGTAGAATTGAGACTATGCAGTTTGTGAAATATAGCGTTATCCGCCTAGGCATATTCCTAGCCGTTTTCTTGGGCCTCTGGTTAGGTATGAAGTGGCCAATCTTCGTTTCCGGAATTATTGGCCTGGTCGTGGCCTTCGCGGTGGCCTACCTTTTCTTCAATAAACTTCGGCTAAAGGCGAACGAAGATATCCGCAACGCTTTCAGCAAGACCTCGGCAAACAAGACCAGGATGCAGCTAGCTGATGAAGCCGTTGAGGATGAATTCGACGAATCACAGCGCAAGCAGACCCCTGGCGCCGAGTAAATTTCCCCACGCAGGTTCACCTCGAACTGCATAGCCCAGCCATTAGCGCATGGCCGGCATGACAATTAACGAGATGGGCTGGCCGGATCAATTGATCCGGCCAGCCCATCTCGTTTTTCCTTCTGCAGCGGTGGCTAGGCCAAAACCTCGATGGCGATAGCCAAGGAGAAGAGCACCGCATATACGACATTGACCATGCCGGTCTGCTTAAGCACCAGCACCAGCTTTGGCAGCTGCTGCTCGCGAAGCATCAGCAGCGATGGAGCCACTGCAGGAACGAAGGTGAGCAGGACCAGCCACATCCATGGGAAGGCGCTGGTGGCCAGCAAAGGGAGGAGGATGGCTACCGCCAGCATCAGCACGTAGCTCAAGCGGGCATTGTGTTCGCCAAGGCGCACCGCCAAGGTAATCTTTCCCACCTCTTTATCGGTAGGAATGTCTCGCACATTATTGGCCATCAGCAGAGCGCAGCCAATCAGGCCGGTGCCGATGGCACCCCACAGCGAAGCCATGGTCAGCTGGTTGATCTGGGTGAAGGTGGTACCCAAGGTGGCGACCAAGCCGAAGAAGATGAAAACGTAAATATCGCCCAAGCCGCGGTAGCCGTAGGGGTTCTTGCCGCCGGTGTAGCCCCAAGCGGCGAAGATCGCGGCGACGCCTACCAGCAGCAGCGGCCACGAGGAAGAAATGATGACCAGCACGAGGCCGAAGATGGCGGCTAGCCCGAAGCAGCCGAAAGCGGCATTGCGCACGTTCTTCGGCTCGGTGAGCTTGGAACCGGTCAGGCGCAGCGGGCCGACGCGTTCGTCATCGGTGCCTCGGATGCCGTCCGAGTAGTCGTTGGAGTAGTTCACTCCGACCTGGAGCAGCAGGCCCACCAGCAGAGCCAAGACGAAACGGAACCAATGAACGGTTCCAGTTTCGCCCAGCGCGGCTGCGGTACCGATGACAACCGGGGCAATGACGATAGGCAAGGTGCGCAAACGCGCCCCAGAAACCCACTGGGAAAGTGTGGCCACTTTCTGTCCTTTCAGGGCAAGCGGAAACTCGTACCCTCTAGTTTCCCGCGATTAGGCGTGCAAGGCGAATCGAGACTAGTCGCGAACGCCTAGTTCTTCGATGACCAGCTGTCGATTGAACTTGCCATTAGGCAGCTGCGGCAAGCCAAGAGGGTAGTGGCGCACGTGCTTGGGCACCGCTTCCTTGCCCAAGGTCCGGCGCACCGCTTCGAAGGCATCGGCGGTATTGGTCGGGCCCGCATAGGCCAGGCCAACGCTGTGGCCCCATTGCGGATCGGGCACCGGGACCACGATTGCCTGCGTGAAGAATTCTTCCAGCAGCCCTTCAATCTTCGATGCCGAAAGCTTGATGCCCCCGGTATTGATCACATCATCGATGCGTCCAATGATCTTCAACCGCTGTTTTTCAACGGTGCCCAGGTCATCGGTGACGTACCAGCGGACACCATCGCGTTCAATGAAGTGCTCGGCGGTGGCTTCGGGGGAGTTGGCGTATCCGTCGGCGAGCATGGGGCCGGCGACCCAGATGCGCCCCTCATGCGCTGCCAGCTGCACGCCGGGAAGGGCCGTGCCGTTGTAGACCAGGCCGCCGGAAGTTTCCGAGGACCCATAGGTCTGGAAAATCTTCAGCCCATGATGGCGGGCGCTGACCAGCAGGTCCTTGCTGGCTCGCGCGCCGCCCAAGAGGATGGCGTCGAAACGCTTCAGCGCCTGCAAGGTTTCCGGCGCCGGGTTATCCAGCAGCCGGGCAAGCTGGGTTGGAACCAGCGAGGTGATCCGGCGGGAGTCGATCATTTGATTGGCGGCTTCGGTGAATGCCGTGGCCGAGAAACTGCCCTCGGTGTCCATCACCACGGGCTTGGTGCCGGCGAACAATGAACGCGTCAGCACGCTCAGTCCCGCGACATAGTGCACCGGCAAGGCCAGCAGCCATTGGCCTTCGAAGCCGAGGAACTCGGCCGTGGCCTGCGCACTGGATGCCAACGCCGAAACGCTGAGCACCGTGCGCTTGGCCCGGCCGGTGGAACCGGAAGTCCGCACCACTGCCATGGGCTGCTCGAAACCTGGCAGGTCCTGTGGCGCCAAGTACTCGATGCGCCAGCCGTTGGGGTTGGCCTCATCGAGCAATACCTCAACGGCCGGCCCCCCGTCGTTGGCCGCCGTGGCCAACGCTGCGAGCAGTTCAGAGAGTTGTTCGTGCATATCCGGTCCTCGTTCCGTCGCGGAAGATTAGAAGTAGTAAGGGTAGTTGGACCAATCCGGGTCGCGCTTGCCCAGGAACGCGTCGCGTCCTTCTACTGCCTCATCAGTCATGTACGCCATGCGGGTGGCTTCGCCAGCGAAGACCTGCTGGCCGGCCAAGCCGTCATCGGCCAAGTTGAAAGCGAACTTCAGCATGCGGATGGCCTGCGGGGACTGGCGGGCGATGTCGGCTGCGTACTCCAGGGCCACCTCTTCGAGGCGTTCGTGCTCTACCGACTCGTTGACGGCGCCCATGCGGACCATGTCATCGGCCGAGTACTCGCGGGCAAGGAAGAAGATTTCGCGGGCGGTCTTCTGCCCGACCTGGCGGGCGAGCAATGCCGAACCGTATCCGGCATCGAAGGAACCGACGGTAGCGTCGGTCTGCTTGAACTTGCCGTTCTGCTTCGAGGCAATGGTCAGATCCGAGACCACGTGCAGCGAATGGCCGCCACCGGCAGCCCAGCCGTTGACGACGCAGAGGACAACCTTGGGCATGGTGCGCATCAGGCGCTGGACTTCCAGGATGTGCAGGCGCCCGGCACGCGCCGGGTCGATGGATTCGCGGGTCTCGCCTTCGGCATAGCGGTAGCCGTCACGGCCGCGGATGCGCTGGTCGCCGCCGGAGCAGAATGCGTGTCCGCCGTCCTTTTCGGAGGGGCCATTGCCGGTCAGCAGGACGGTGGCCACGTCGCTGGTCATGCGGGCATGGTCCATGGCGCGGAACAGCTCGTCCACGGTGTGCGGGCGGAAGGCGTTGCGCACCTCGGGGCGGTCGAAAGCGATGCGCACGGTCGGAAGGTCGCGCACGATGCTTCCATCCGCCGCTCGCTGGACTTGGCGATGGTAAGTGATGTCGGTGAAGTCGAATCCCTCGACCACGCGCCAGCGCGTTGGGTCGAAGACATCGGAGACCTTCTCGGGCAATGCGGAATTATTCAGGCTACTCACCCTATGAATGCTAGTCGGTTTCGTCCGGAACTCTAAGAAAGGAGGAGTAGACTTTTCACGGCCCGACTCGCGGTTGCGCGTGGAATCCCCGCCCGTACGACTTGGACCATCCAGTGAATCACCGGATTCATTTCACGATTTTTGCACGGATCCATTGAACGCGTCCGTAGGTCAGGAGTTCATCTATGCCATCTGGTCAGCATCGCCCGGCAACCCCGGAAATCAGTGCCGAGGGCTACAAGAAATCCCTGAGCCGCCGCCACGTCCAGATGATCGCGATCGGCGGAGCCATCGGTGTAGGCCTGTTCATGGGCTCCGGCGGGCGCCTGGCCTCGACCGGTCCGGCGCTGGTGCTGTCCTATCTGGTAGCTGGCGCCTTGGCTTACCTGCTGATGCGGGCACTGGGCGAACTGATCATGTACCGCCAGACTTCCGGTTCCTTCGTCTCGTACGCGGCTGAGCTCTTCGGTCCCAAGGGCGCCTTCATCTCCGGATGGATGTACGTGCTGAATTGGATCATGACCGGCATTGCCGAGCTGATCGCCATCGGCCTGTACTTCCAGTATTTCTTCCCGAATGTTCCGGTAACCGTTTCCGCGTTCTGCGCGTTGCTGCTGCTGGTGGCCATCAACCTCTTCAGCGCCAAGGCTTTCGCAGAATTCGAGTTCTGGGCAGCTTGCATCAAGGTGGCCGCGATCGTCCTGTTCCTGGCCGTGGGTACATACATGGTGGTGACCAACGCACAGGTGGGAGACCACACCGCGTCGGTGGCCAACCTCTTCATCGGCGATGAGAACGGCGAGGGCGGTATGTTCCCCCGTGGTTTCTTCGTCAGCATCCTGGTCCTGAACTCGGTGATCTTCGCCTATAACGCCATTGAACTGGTGGGCATTGCCGCCGGCGAGATGGAGAACCCGGAAAAGGAAGTTCCATCGGCAATCCGTGCGGTGGTTGTTCGCATCCTGGTCTTCTACGTAGGCAGCGTCTCCCTGCTGGCCATGGTGCTGCCATGGAACGAATACGAATACGGGGTCAGCCCGTTTGTCACGGTCTTCGAGAAGATGGGCCTGGGCTGGGTTGGCAGCGCGATGAACCTGGTGGTGATTACCGCTGCGCTGTCCTCGTGCAACTCGGGCCTGTATTCCATCGGCCGCATCCTGCGCACCATGAGCGGCAATGGGCATGCTCCGCAGTGGCTCGCGAAGATGAACAAGCACTTTGTTCCCTCCACCGGCATTATCACCGTGGGCGTGGTCTATCTTGCCGGCGTTATCCTGAACATCTGGCTCGGTGATTCCTTCGCCTTCGACCTTGCCTTGAATACCGCATCCATCGGCGTGCTGTTCACCTGGGCCTCGATTTTCGGATGCCAGCTCATGCTGCGCAAGAAAAAGGGCTCTGTTTCCTCGCTGCCCATGCCCGGGTCGCCTATTACCGGTTGGGTCGGATTGATTTCCTTGCTGGTTATCACCGTCCTGATTTCTTTCGATACCTTGACCGGGGAAAGCGGCGAGGTCTTCCCGGTGGGGCTGTACACGATCGCCACAATTCCGGTGTTCGCCTTGCTGTTGTGGGGCGGATGGCTTTTTGCTCGCAAGCACGCCCGGGTGGGCATCGATTTCTAGGCCGCCAGCGATTATGCGCCAGCCGCCAAGGGGAGCAGTGCAACTGATGCGCCCCCTTGGCGGCTGGATGGCTCAGGACGTTCGGTTTTCATCGCGCTGCACCGCAGCGAGGATGCCGGTGTCCAAGGCATCGGGAATCGCGGTGCCGCGCAGCGACGCGCCGGCGGTCTCCGGCATGAACTTGATGGCGATCGCACCAATCACGCACGCTGCCATCATGTAGATGGCCGGGAAGAGCAGGAAACCGGTGGCATTGATGGCCGCTTCATTGACCATCGCGGCGGTGCCGCCGAAGACCGCCGTAGCGATGTTGTAGGTAATCGCGAATCCTGCGAAGCGCACCTGCGAAGGGAACATCGCCGGGAACGTCGCGGTAATCGTGGCCAACTGCGGAATGTAGAGCAGACCCAGCACGGCGAAGCCGACAATGGCCCAGGCGAAGGACTTGCCCATCAGCCAGAACATCGGTATTGCCAAGACGAACAGGCCAATGACTGAGGCGTACCACATTGGCTTGCGTCCGACCTTGTCCGAAAGCGAGCCCGCAAATGGAATTACGGCCATCATGGCCACCTCGCCGATCAGGATGGTGGCCAGCGAAGCGTTGGGGTCCAGCCCCAACTGGGTTTCCAGGTACGTCGGCATGTAGCTGAGCAACGTGTAGTTCACGACGTTCAGCGCGATGACCAGTCCGGTCATGGTCAGCATGGGGCGCCAGTAGGTGAACACCAGTTCCTTGAGCGACCCGCCCTGCTGGGCTTCGCCGGATTCTTCCATCTCCTGGAAGACCGGCGTGTCCTCCAATCTGCTACGCAGGTACAGGCCGATCAGGCCCATGGGCAAAGCGAGGAAGAATGGGATGCGCCAGCCGTAAGCCATCATGGCTTCCTCGCTGAGCACCACCTGCAGGCCCAGCATCACGGCGGTGCCGAGGGCGAAACCGCCCAAGGTGCCGAATTCCAAGAAGGAACCGAAGAAGCCGCGTTTGCGATCCGGCGCATACTCTGCCATGAAGGTTGCCGCGCCGCCGTACTCGCCACCGGTGGAGAAGCCCTGGATCATGCGCAGCAGAACCAGCAGGATTGGCGCGGCGACGCCAATGGCTTCGAAGGTTGGCAGGATGCCGATGAGGAAGGTGGCCAGCGACATCATGATGATGGTCAAGGCCAGGATCTTCTTGCGGCCCAGCTTGTCGCCCAGCGGGCCCCAGACCAGGCCGCCAATCGGGCGGACCAGGAAGGAGAGGGCGAAGGTGGCCAAGGCCATGAAGGTGCCGCCCTCGGTGGGGAAGAAGTGGGCGGTGATGTAGGTGACGGCCACGGCATAGACACCGTAGTCGAACCACTCGGTCATGTTGCCCATGGCCGATGCCGCAGTGGCCTTGCGAACTTCTTGCCGGCCTTCTTGCGTGTTCATGTCCGGCCCGATGTCATGGTCCAGGTCGGGAGTGAAATTATGTGCATTCGAGTTGTCGTTTGGCTGGCTATGTTCCGGTTGCATTGCTGCTCCGTTGTTTTCAGCTTTCCGTCGACCGATCGCCCTAAGGCCAGATAGGAATTCATCGCCTTGGCCGCGGTCCACGATCCGGGAGTTCCCCGGAGTCGGTTAAATACCAGAGGCTATTCGAATCAATTTCTAAAATCAACCACTGACATGGAATTGATTGCCCGCAATTGCGGACAGAACGGGGGTTGGCCCGTGGCCCGGCCATGTGGTCTCGGCGGCCTTGAAATGCTCAATTGTGAAAATCCGGCGACCCGCGACTTTATTATTGAACGAATGGTCGGTAAGTTTAGGTGTTGAGGGTCACTAACCATTTTGGCATAAGGAGCACAGATGACCGAGGCATTTCTCGTAGGTGGAGCACGCACGCCGGTAGGCCGTTATGGAGGTGCGCTCAGTGCCGTGCGCCCCGATGACCTGGCAGCGCTGACTATTCGCCGAGTCATTGAAGACGCGGGCATCGATCCGGCCGACGTTGATGAAGTCATCTACGGAAACGCCAACGGCGCGGGCGAAGAGAACCGCAATGTTGCCCGCATGGCTGCGCTGCTGTCCGGCCTGCCCGTGACCGTCCCGGGCATCACGGTCAACCGCCTCTGCGCCTCGGGCATGAGCGCCATTACGATGGCCAGCCATATGATCAAGGCAGGAGCTGCGGACATCGTGATCGCCGGCGGCACCGAATCCATGTCGCGCGCCCCCTGGGTGATGGAAAAGCCATCCAAGGCCTTCGCCAAGCCAGGAGCAACCTTCGACACCTCCATCGGCTGGCGCTTCACCAACCCGCAGTTCCTCTCCGGCGAATACTCGCGTGATGGCAAGGCCACCTTCTCCATGCCGGAGACCGCTGAGGAAGTCGCCCGCGTGTACAACATCTCCCGCGAGGACTGCGACCAGTTCGCCGTGCAGTCCCACGAAAAGGCCATCGCCGCCATTGAAGCTGGCCGCTTCGTCGATGAAATCGTCCCGGTGACCGTCAAGCACCGCAAGGGCGAGAGCATCGTGGACACCGATGAAGGCCCGCGCCCCGGCACCACTATGGACGTGCTGTCCGGACTGCGCCCGGTCGTCAAGGGCGGCAGCGTAGTTACCGCCGGCAACGCCTCCACGCTGAACGACGGCGCCTCGGCCATCCTGGTGGTTTCCGAACGCGCCCTGAAGAAGTACGGGCTGACCCCGCGCGCCCGCATCGTCGATGGCCAGGCCGCCGGCCTGGAGCCGGAAATCATGGGCATGGGCCCAGTTCCAGCCACCCGCAAGGTGCTGGAACGTGCCGGGCTGGGCATCGAGCAGATCGGCGCCATGGAGATCAATGAAGCCTTCGCCAGCCAGTCGCTGGCCAGCATGCGCGAGCTCGGCGTGGATCCGCAGATCGTGAACCGCGACGGGGGAGCCATCGCATTGGGCCATCCGCTGGGATCCAGCGGTTCACGCATTGTGATCACCCTGCTGGGCCGCATGGAACGCGAACTGGTCTCAGCGCAGCGCAAGCTGGCGGTCGCCACCATGTGCGTCGGCGTGGGTCAAGGCTCGGCCATCTTGCTGGAAGGAGCCTAGAGTGGAAAGCCTCGCTAGCGAATTCCAGACCCTCAAGGTCAGCGAAACCGATGATCGACTATGGGTCCGGCTCCACCGGCCCGAGGTGCGCAATGCGATCGACCAGGCGATGGTCGACGAACTGCATGCCGTCTGCGATTACCTGGAAAGGAATCCCAAAATCCTGATCTTAGCCGGCACTGCCAGCCAAGCGCCCAGCGCCGCGAATCCCAAGGGGAGCAAGGGGATCTTTGCTTCCGGTGCCGACATTTCGCAGCTGCGAGAACGCCGCCGCGATGATGCACTCGCCGGGATCAACTCTGGGATCTTCGATCGCGTCGCCAAGCTGCCGATGCCCGTGATCGCCGCCCTTGACGGATTTGCTTTGGGCGGGGGAGCAGAACTGGCCTACGCCGCGGACTTCCGCATCGGCACCGAAGAGCTGCGCATGGGCAATCCCGAAACCAACCTCGGCATCATCGCCGCGGCCGGCGCGACCTGGAGGCTCAAGGAGCTGGTGGGTGAACCGATGGCCAAGGAGATCCTCCTGACTGGCAAGGTGCTCACCGGCCGGCAGTGCCTGGAAACAGGACTGATCACGGAAATGCATCCGGCCAACGAACTGGATGCGGCGGCTGAGGCGCTGGCTGATCGCATTGCGGCCCAGGATCCCTTGGCTGTGCGGATCACCAAGTCGGTATTCCACGCTCCGCGTGAAGCCCATCCGGTCATCGACACTTTGGCCCAGGGGATGCTGTTCGAATCCCAAGCCAAGTTTGAACGCATGCAGGCATTCCTTGATCGAAAGAAGAAGTAACCATGAGTGCAACCAATGAAATTGTGATGGGCCAGCTGCCTAAGTACAGCGGAGTACTCGGCGGCGGCCGCATGGGCGCGGGAATCGCCCACGCCCTGCTGACCAGCGGCAGCACGGTGGTTGTCGTTGAGCGCGATGAGGCCTCTGCGCAGGCTGCCTATGAGAGGGTCGCCGAGTCCGTCGACAAGTCCATCGCGCGCGGCGTCGTGTGCGAATCCAAAGATGAGCTCATGCAGCGTTTCTCGGTGAGCACGGACTACGAGCAATTCGCCACCGCTCAATTGGTGATCGAGGCAGTTCCGGAAATCTGGGATTTGAAGGTCTCCTCGCTGCAGGCTGTGGAGCAGGTGCTGGACGCCGAGGCCGTGCTGGCCTCGAATACGTCCTCCCTGTCGGTCAGCGGGCTGGCTAAGGAACTGGCTCGGCCCGGCAAGTTCCTCGGGCTTCATTTCTTCAACCCGGTGCCCGCCTCGACGCTCATCGAGGTGGTCATCGGCGAGCAGACTGATAAGAACCTAGTTGATGCATCGCGCAGCTGGGTACAGGCGCTGGGGAAGACCGCCGTGGTGGTCAATGACGCTCCGGGCTTCGCTTCTTCGCGCCTGGGCGTGGCAATCGCCCTGGAAGCCATGCGCATGGTGGAAGAAGGCGTAGCCAGCGCCGAAGACATCGATAATGCCATGGTCCTGGGTTACAAGCACCCGACCGGACCGCTGAAAACCACCGACATTGTCGGCTTGGATGTGCGCCTGGGAATCGCAGAATACCTCCATGAGACCTTGGGTGACCGGTTTGCTCCACCGCAGATCCTCAGGGATATGGTGGCCGAGGGCAAGCTGGGGCGCAAGAGCGGCCAAGGCTTCTACAGCTGGTAGGAAACCCGCCATATAACCTTCAGCGACAATGGCCTCCGCCGGTCAGGAATGACTGGCGGAGGCCATTGTCCCTCTGGATCCTAGAAGAGATGTCCTAGCAGTGAAGCAAAGAGCTCATCTGGATCATGTGACAGTCCCTTGGAATCAAACCACTCGCACAAATTGACGCAGTCGCGGTGCAAGAAGTCCATGCCTTGCGGATTGCCCGCCAAATCCACGCACTGCGGAACATCGATGACCACTAGGCGCTCGCCAGAAACCAGGAGGTTGTAGGCGGACAGGTCGCCATGGGCAATGCCCAATCCAGCGAACTTCTCAAGGGCGTCAGTGAGTTGATCCCATAGTGCGGGAAGCCGTGGATCAAAGCGCGCAAGCTGTTGCAGGCGGGGTGCTGCCGCCAGCGAATTGTCCGGGTCGGCAATGAATTCCATGAGGATTTCGGTGCCGTCAATCTGTACCGGATACGGCACCGAAATGCCGGCTTCGTAACAGCGCAAGAGGTAGGTCCATTCCGCGTTGGCCCACTGCAAAGCGGCGATGTCCCGGCCGTAGGCGGAATTGTTGCTGATGGCTCGATTATCGCGCGAGCGCCGGGCAGACCTGCCATCGCTATAAGCTTGCGAACGGCTGAATTGAAGGTGGTCGCGGGAGCGATAGCGTTTGGCGGCCAGTAAGCTTGAGCGCTCCTGTGTTGCTCGTTCCAACAGGAAGACGTCGCCTTCTTTGCCGGTTTTGAGGATGCCTAATTCGGTGTCTACGGCACCGGCGTCCTCAATCAGCCATAGCGGGTATGGTTGCGGCCCGCGCATGCCCTTTTCGATAAACGGCCAGGTGGAGTAGCGCTGGCCAGCCGGTGGCTCATCCGAGGATGATTCGTTCCATACGGGCTTGTGCCTGCGGAATTTGAGTTTGGTATCTGCGTCAGCGAAGTTGGACGAGGTTACCTGTGAGCTGGTGGTTGGTTCTCCAGCAGGAAAATGCATGGGGATAAGTCCTTAGAAAAAGAGATCAATGACCGGGAACTGCGGTAAGCAATCATCGTTACCCCTCCTTCAATAGACTGATTGGCAGTTGCCAATGAGTAGAACTCTACAACAGAGAATCAATATGTTGCAATGGGTAAATGAGCCAGGGCCTGAACTATCAAAAGCAAAGCGGAGATCTGGAATGGGAAGGATCCGTGAATGCGCGGCATATTTGCGGAGCCTTTTATCGAATGGGTCGCCACGAGTGGCTTAGTGCCCGGGGCTGGCAGCAAATGCACGAGGGCGGAGTCAGCAAGGTCGTGGACCTGCGCAACCCCAACGAGATCCGCCGGCGGGAGCATGACCCCGCCGTACCCCAGGCAGCGTTCTCCGGCATTGAACTGGTGAACCTGCCGCTGGAGACGCCCGGCAATCCGAGGTTCGAATCGATTGCCGTGCCATATATGAATCACACCGCCATGTACAGGTTGGTGTGCGAAGAATTCGGCGACCAACTGCGTGCAGTCTTCGAGAATTTGGCGAACTCCCAAGGATCAACCGTGATCCACTGTTCGGCAGGCCGCGACCGCTCCGGCTTGATTGCCACCATGCTGCTGGATCTCGCAGGTTCCCGGGATCAGATTCTCGTCCATGATGAGCTGGCGGTGCGGGGTATCAATGAATGGCATCGTGTCTCGCCGCGAAAGCATCCCTACGAGAGCTATCGGGGTGAAGAAGAGCTGCGGGAAATCATTCAAGAAAGAGCCACGGCCCTGTCGGAATTCTGTGCATGGCTTGGTACGGTCCGCTCCTATCTGCTGTCCCAGGGCATGAGCGAGGAGGGTCTCGATCACCTGAGTGATCTCGCACGGAATTCCTGAGTAGCGGGCGGGGTGGAGAATTCTCGCGAACAACAATTTGAGGTGTTCCCGGTCACGCTCTTGCTGATAAGGTTAAGGTTAATACTGACCGACCGTTCAGAAAGGAATTATGTCGATGTCGACAAAACAGATCAGAGTGGTACCCAGCTTTATCGCCGGAGAATGGCGGACCCCGCAGTCCGAGTGCGGAACAGAAGTCCGCGACGCCAACACCGGAGAACTTCTAGCCACTGTCACCAATGACAAGCTGGATGTTGCAGCGGCGGTGGACTATGGCCGTGGCACCGGGCATCAGGAGCTGGCCAAGCTCTCCTTGCATGAGCGCGCACTCAAGCTCAAGGAACTCGCGCTGTATCTGAACGAGCGACGCAAAGACCTTTACGAGATTTCCTTCAAGACCGGGGCCACCAAAATCGATTCCATGGTGGATATCGATGGCGGAATCGGTGTTCTGTTCACATTCTCATCCAAGGGCCGCCGTGAACTTCCCAATAGCAATGTCATCCTGGACGGGCCAACGGAACCGCTGAGCAAGGACGGCTCTTTTATCGGCACGCATATCTACACCGCAATGAGTGGTGTCGTGGTGCAGGTCAACGCGTTCAACTTCCCGGTATGGGGCATGCTCGAAAAGTTTGCCCCGGCGTTTATCGCTGGTGTTCCCACCATCGTCAAGCCAGCGACTCCAACGGGGTACCTCACCGAGGCAGCCGTGAGGATGATGCTGGAATCAGGCATCCTTCCCGAAGGGTCCCTGCAGCTTCTCTCGGGATCAGCCCGCGACCTGATGGACCACCTCGACTACCGTGACATGTTCGCCTTCACCGGCTCGGCCGCCACGGCCAGCAAGCTGAAGTCCCATCCAAATGTCATCGACGGGGGAGTGCGCTTCGCAGCAGAAACCGACTCCCTGAACGCGGCCATCCTCGGCCCTGATGCAGAGGAGGGAACAGCGGAATTCGAGGCCTTCGTCAAGGTCGTCGTCACCGAGATGACCTCCAAGGCCGGCCAGAAATGCACCGCGATCCGCCGCAATATCGTGCCTTCCCATCTGGTAGAACCGGTCATTGCCGCCATCGGCCAGCGAATCGAGCAGCGTGTTGTCATTGGCGACCCCCGCGTCGAGGGCGTGACCATGGGTGCCTTGGCTTCCCTGGAACAGCTGGCTGATGTGCGTGCTGCAGTGCAGGACATGATTGACGCTGGTGGCGAGCTGGCCTTTGGCCGCCTGGATGCCCCAGCCGTACGCGTGGCGCCAGAACGCGACGCCGTGGCCGAATTCGGTGCCTTCATGTCTCCGGTGGTTCTGCGATGGGCCGATGCCCGCAACCCGCTTGTGCACTCCCGCGAGGCGTTCGGACCGGTCAGCTCCGTCATCGGCTACGACAATCTTGACGAAGCCGTGCGGCTGGCCGCCATGGGTGCAGGGTCGCTGGTAGCCACCGTGTGCAGCAATGACACCGACACCGTGCGTTCACTGGCCCTGGGAATCGCCGCCCACCATGGCCGCGTGCACATCCTGAACCGGGAAACCGCGCGATCAACGACCGGTCACGGTTCACCAGTGCCACACCTGGTCCATGGTGGCCCAGGGCGCGCCGGCGGCGGCGAGGAGCTAGGCGGAATCCGATCAGTGAAGCACCATATGCAGCGCACTGCCGTTCAGGGCTCGCCGAATATGCTCACTGCGCTCAGCGGCGTGTGGCATGCCGGTGCTGAACAGCGCCTGGCCGGATGCGAAAAGTTCGGCGGCCAGGAGCAATACACGCACCCGTTCCGCAAGTCGCTGGCCGAGCTGCAAGTAGGCGATGGCTTCGCCTCTGATCTGCGCGTAGTGAACCTTGAAGAGATCAGCGAATTCGCCAAGAAAACTGGCGACACCTTCTACGCCCACACCGATGCAAAGGCAGCCGAAGCGAACCCGTTCTTCCCGGGAATCGTCGCCCACGGGTACCTGCTCGTGTCGTGGGCTGCCGGCCTCTTCGTAGAGCCAGCGCCGGGGCCAGTGTTAGCCAACTACGGATTGGAATCCCTGCGCTTCATCACCCCGGTGGCTGCCGGAGATTCAATCCGCGTGACCCTGACGGCCAAGAAAATCACGCCGCGAGTCACCGATGAATATGGCGAGGTCGCATGGGATGCGATCTTGCACAACCAGAATGATGAGATTGTCGCGACCTACGATGTCTTGACCTTGGTGGAGAAAGAAAACCTCACCTACGCCAACTTCGAAGGCTAAAACGCAACTTCAGCAAGGGTGGATGCCGTCAACCACGGCATCCACCCTTTTGCGTGCTCGGAGCCAGGACAGCTTTGCCGGATATCTATGAAAGCGTTTCCAATTTTGGCAAGATTTGACGTGGAGTGAAAAAATTTTAGGGCAATTTACGCGGACAGTTTCGCGGGTTTAATGTATTTACAGAAATTTACTTATTGGAGAGAGCTAAGAAAACGCTTACAGTTGTGTCGCAGGTCACGCGTTGATGGGGAACGTGTGGTTGAGCGATCCCGACGCTGTCGCGTCGAGCTATCGCAGCCCGATCATCACAACAAAGGAGTTTTTCTGTGGAACTTTTGCCATCACGCGCCAAATCAACACAACGCCAGCACGGAGCCAGGACGGTGAAGCCGGTGGCAGCACTCGGCGCCTCGCTCGCCCTGCTCGCCGCACCGTTGTTCGCAGCACCCGCCCAAGCCGCCACCCCATCCAACGACGGCAAGGATGTCATCCTCAACCTGTTCCAATGGAACTGGAATTCGGTAGCCCAGGAATGCGAGTCCAGCATCGCCCCAGCAGGATATGGCTACGTCCAGGTCTCGCCTCCAGCTGAGCACCTGCGCGGCACTGCATGGTGGACCTCGTACCAGCCGGTGAGCTACAAGGTGGACTCGAAACTGGGCAACCGCGAGGAATTCTCCGCCATGGTCAAAAGTTGCAACGACGCAGGCGTGAAAGTGATCGCAGACGCCGTGGTCAATCACATGACCGGAGCCGGGCAGACCGGTACTGGAACCGCAGGCTCGGCTTTCTCCGATGACAACTTCCCAGAGTATTCGGCCCAGGACTTCAACGATTGCCGCACCAACATCACCAACTATGCCGACCGCTGGCAAGTGCAGCACTGCCGCCTCGTGGGCTTGCAGGATCTGAAAACCTCCAGCAGCTACGTCCAGCAAAACATCGCCGACTACCTGGATGATCTCGTTTCGCTCGGCGTCTCCGGCTTCCGCATCGATGCCTCGAAGCACATCCCGGCAACAGACCTGGAAGCCATCAAATCAAAGATGAAGAACTCCGGTGCCTACTGGGTGCACGAAGTCATCGGCGCCTCGGGAGAGCCAATCCAGGAAAGCGAATATTTGGGCAGCGGCGACTCCCACGAATTCGACTACTCGCGACAGCTCAAGCATGATTTCGACGCGCAAATCGCCAACTTGCGCTTCATCGGCGACGGCAAGCTCACCAGTGACCGGGCCGGGGTTTTTGTCACCAACCACGACACCGAACGCAACGGCGAATCCATGAACTACAAGTGGGGCGCCAAGTACCTGCTGGCCAATGTTTTCATGCTGTCCTGGCCCTACGGGTCACCCACCGTGTATTCCGGATTCGCGTTCACCGACAAGGAAGCAGGCGCTCCGGACGCCAGTGACGCATCGGTACCCAATGCCGACTGCGACTCCTCCGCCTGGACCTGCGAACAGCGGCAAGATGAAATCACCGGAATGGTGGGCTTCAACAACGCCGTCGGCGACGCGGCTGTCAGCAATTGGTGGGACGATGGCGGCAACCAGATCGCATACGGCCGCGGCAATAAGGGCTTCGTAGCCATCAACAACACCTCGGCGGCAACCACCCGCGAATACACCAGCTCGCTGGCCGGTGGCACCTATTGTGATGTGGTGTCCGGAGGCGATTGCTCGAAGACCATCACTGTGGGCGCCGACGGCAAGTTCACCGCGACACTGCCTGCCTACGGTGCCATGGCCCTGCACATCGGTGCCGTATCCGATGGCGGATCAGGAACGCCGGATCCGGTCGAGGACACCACTGATGTCAGCGTCGCGGTCACCGCCCAAACCGTCATGGGGCAGAACATCCGCATCGTCGGCAACCAGCCGGAACTAGGCAGCTGGGATCCGGCCAAGGCGCCACAGCTATCAGCTGCCAGCTACCCGAGCTGGAGCGGAACGGTGGACCTTCCGGCAGGAACGCAGTTCGAATACAAGTACGTCAAGTACGACCAGAGCGGCAATGCCACGTGGGAATCAGGGGCCAACCGCATCGCGACCGTGAATGCGGACGGTTCCCTGAACCTGAACGACAGCTGGCGCAATTAGCCACAAAAAAATGATCCCGCCCCAGTTTACACTGGGGCGGGATCATTCTAGCTACTTTTCGGTTTTGGCATTCAGCTTGTCCAAGGTTGCCTGCTTGGCTTTTTGCAAGGCCAGCTCTTCCTCGTCCAGCTCGACCTGCACCGGCTCGGCAGCCTGGGCAGGAAGGCCGCGCCACAGGAAGAAGCCATACACAGCTCCCAGAGCGATGAATACGAACAGGCCCATCATGCCCAGCATTGGGGAGATCAGGAAGTAGATCACCAGATCGGCAATGGCGGCCAGAGCCAAGACCAGCCAGCCGGTGCGCACGCCGCGAGCGATCATCACGAAAGAGGCGAAGATGGCTGCATCAGCGAAGTAGAGGACCCAGATTTCAGGGGTTGCGCTCATGAAGCCGCCGTTGAAGAGGAACGGGCCGAAGCGCAGGGCAACGAGCAGGATCAAGCCCATGAGCAGGCCGACCGCTGACCAAATGGTTACCGGGGTGCTGGTGACTATGCGGGTGAATTTGCCGTTGAGCTTGAACAGCGAGAAGCGCCACAGGCCGAAGACAGCGATCAACAGCAGCGGCACGGCGTAGAGCAGGCCCATCAGGTCGTACTGCAGCGAGGTGATGACGGGGCCGGTGAAGGCGCCCAGGATCAAGGTCCACCAGCCCAGGTCATTGCGGTGCGCCAGCAGTACTGCAGAAATGAAAACTAGCAGCATGCTTGCCGCAGAGAGCAAGATCTGGACATAGGAACTACTGCTTTCGGCGGTAGCCATGAAAAGGGTTTCTAAGAGGGAATCCACAGCGCTCTTCACTTGGTTGATCGAGAATGACTGGTGCTAAAGCACCCCTTCGATGCTAACGGCGATTTCTGTGAGGAAGACAAGATTACAAGGAGGCATACGCCACATTGCCGCTTGCCCTGTGGCACGCTTAAACGACGCTGGCTCCCACCGATCAGGTGGGAGCCAGCGCAAGATGCAATCCAGCGATTAAGCCGCTGTGGTGTGCAATCCGTTGAAGAGCAATGAAATGGCTTGGTCTTCCAATTCTGGTCCGTTGATCGGACCGTCAGCGCGGTACCAATCCACTACAGAGTTGATCAGGCCGAACAGCAACCTGGCCGTGGCCCGCGGTTCCAAGTCCGCGCGCAGCTTGCCGTCGGATTGGGCTGCGGTGACCAGCTCAGCGAGCTGGCGGTCCATCGCCCGTCGGCGCTGAAGAGCTTGGCGTTCCAGTTCGGTGTTGCCGCGCAAGCGCAGCAGCAGTGTCACGTAGGAACGCTTGGCCAACAGGATCCGGAAGGTAGCGCGCAAGAAGAATTCCAAACGCTCATCGGCGCTGCCCTCATGGGAGCGGACCTCGGCGATCACCGCTTCCAGGGGAATGAGCGCTTCATCCAACGCCAGACGCAGCAGGTCCTCTTTGGAAGGGACGTGGTGGTAAATCGCGGACTTGCTGATACCCAGCCGGTCAGCGAGCTTGCCCATGGAGGTCGCGTCGTAGCCGTATTCGTTGAATGCCTCTACGGCAATGCGCAATACGGTTTCCTGATCGTACCCGGGGCGGCCACGCTTGGCCGGACGGTTCACAATATCGGTAGTTTCCATGATTTATCGATTATCCCATGTGCTCACTGGGTTAGCTGTTGCGCAGATCAAAGATGCGCTTGAGCTTGCCCATGGAACGCTCCAAGGATTCTGGCTCGACCACGTCGATGGCGCAGGAAGAACCGACGTGGATCTTGATCAGCTTGGCCAGCTCCTTGGCCCCGTTGGCGGCGTCCCCGGATGAGGCATCCATGCGGCGCTCCACCTTCACTGCCAGCTGGTCCATGCGGTCTGGACGGGAAAGGATGAGCTGGAAGTGCGGCGAAAGCGATGGCACCTTCAGGATCAATTCCTCGATCTGGCTTGGGAACAGGTTCACCCCGCGCAGGATGATCATGTCATCGCTGCGTCCGGTGATCCGGCCCATGCGACGGTGACCTGGGCGGGAGGTACCTGGCATCAGGCGGGTCAGATCATGGGTGCGGTAGCGGATGATTGGCAGTGCCTGCTTGGTCAGCGAGGTGAAGACCAGCTCGCCGTGTTCGCCGTCCGGCAGCACCTTGGTCTCGTCGAAGGCGTCAATGATTTCTGGGCGGAAGTGGTCTTCCCAGATGTGGCTGCCGTCCTTGCGTTCGCCGTTCTCACCAGCCACGCCAGGGCCCATGACTTCGGACAGGCCGTAGATATCGCAAGCGGTGATGTTGAACATCTCTTCCAGCTCGTGGCGCATTTCCTCGGTCCACGGTTCCGCGCCGAGCACGGCAACCTTCAGCGAGGTGGCACGAGGGTCCAGGCCCTTGCGCTGCATGGCATCGCCAATGGTCAGCAGGTAGGTCGGGGTGCACAAGATAGCATCCGGCTCGAAGTCCTGGATCAGGGAAATCTGCTTATCGGTCTGTCCGCCGGACATCGGAATGACGGTGGCACCGAGGTATTCAGCTGCCGCGTGGGCACCGAGGCCGCCGGTGAACAGGCCGTAGCCGTAGGCGTTGTGCACCTTCCAGCCTGGCTTCACGCCGGCCATGCGCAGGCAGCGGGCACCGAGCTTGGCCCAGTCTTCCAAGTCCTGCTTGGTGTAGCCGACCACGGTCGGCTGCCCGGTGGTGCCAGAGGAGGCATGGATGCGGGCGATCTCATGCTGCGGTACCGCGCACATGCCGAAGGGGTAGTTCTTGCGCAGGTCTTCTTTGTCGGTGAACGGGAACTTGGCCAGATCGGCCAGTTCTTTCAGATCATCCGGGTGCACCCCAGCGGCATCGTACTTCGCCTTGTAGTACGGAACGTTGTTATAAGCATGGTGCAGCGTTTCCTTCAGGCGGGTCAGCTGGATCGCTTCGATCTGCTCGCGGCTCATGGTCTCTTCTGGATCAAGCGGATTCGGAAGGCTGTCGCGGTCGGTGTTCTGAGACATGCTGAAACTTTCGTGTGGAGTGGGCTGGGTGCTTAGCGGCTTTGAGGCTTTGGGACCGTGCGCGAACGTCCGCGGAACTGCGCCACGGTTTCAATTGAGCCGTCGGCCGCTGGCTGGGTCACCGTGATGTCATAGATCCCGCTGCGTCCTTGCTGCGAGACTCGGTTGCCGGTGGCGGTCAGCACTCGTCCGGGTATTGCTGGCTTGAGGAAGTTGACGTCAGCGCCCGAAGCGACCGTGATGGTCTCATCGGAGCCCTCCTGCGGATTGCAGGTCAACGCAAATGCCGTGTCTGCTAAAGCGAAGATCATGCCACCGTGGCCAATACCAAAGCCGTTGAGCATTTCCTGGCGCAGCGTCATCGTGATGACTGCGTGCCCATCGGAGACCTCGACGACTTCGATTCCCATCCACTGGGTCGCGTAGTCATTGTGGAGAATGGCGTGTGGGACCGTATTCTCTACCTGTGTTTCGCTCATCGTCTTCCTTCGCCGAATTATTTACCGAACGATCATTAGGTAATAACATTATGTGAGCTAAGTCAAGTTATGCGACCGTATTGGCGGTACTGTTTCAGCGATGAAGCGCAGCGGATTCAGGCAGTGAATATCCCTTGATGGACGTCAAGGATGAAAGGTTCCTTGATCCGGTTGTAGTCCATGACCAGGCCGTTCTCGCCGTCGCTTGCAGCCAGTGCGCGGGCGGCTTCCCGCTTTACCGCGGCGTATGCCAAACGGTCGGCTTCATGGTGTTTCAGATGCTCGCGGAAAAGCACGAGCCGCAGATACTCGGGGCTTCCTGCACTGAAGACATGGATATTGGCCTCGGGGAGCCGCGAACCGGCAGCGGGCTTGAGCATGCGGTGGCCATACCAGCCAGGTTCACGGTGCCAAAGAAGCATGCCGCTGGATTCCAGCGCCGGAACGTAGGACGCTTCCTGATCCGCGTCGGGGACCAGCAAGACGATGTCGATGATCGGCTTGGCGGGCAGGTCCGGAACGGATGTCGAGCCGGTGTGTTCAATGGCCAACGCGGTGGCCCCCAGGACACTGGCGATTCGATGGTGCAGGCGGTGGAAGTCCCTGGCCCATTGCTTCGATGGCTCGGCAATCTCTATGAGGCCGCGCATCAGCTCTCCACCCACGGCCTCGTATTCCGGATCTTCATCTGGCTGGCCGGTGAGCAGCGGGTAGAAGGGCAAGGTGCACAGGTACCGCCGGGCATCCGGCCAGCGCGGGTCGGCAGAAGACTGCGAAACAACGCAACCCAGCGAGCGGTAAAAACCCACCGCATCCTCTGCAGTGGTGGCCCAAACGTTCTTCTCATGGCAGTCGCGCAGCTCAGCGAGCAGCCTCGAGCCCAGCCCCCGGCCCTGGTGGGATGTTTCCACGGCCAGGTATTCAACGCACACCGCGTATTTGCCGCTGTGCCGGTAGGCGGCCAGTGCCGCAATATCGCCCGCGGCAGTGGCGATGGAAAGCACCTCAAGGCCTTCGCATTCATCGAGCAGCGCTTCGAGCGCCTGCTCGTTGGCAGGTTCGGCGGCCAGCACCAGCAAGCGGCGAATCGCAGGGTCATTGCGGTAGTCGCTGATCTTGATGTGGTGCATGGCCGCCGTTCCTTTGCTACTTAGATTTCGTCGGTGCATCCCAGGGCGTCCAAGGCGAAGGCGTAGTCCCACGCGCGGGCCTTCCAGGACTCGTAACGTCCCGAAGCGCCGCCGTGACCGCCATCCATTTCGGTCTTCAGCACAATCGGGGCCTGTCCGGTACCGACTTCCCGCAGCTTGGCCACCCATTTGGCTGGCTCCACATACAGTACACGGGTGTCATTGAGCGAGGTGACCGCCGCGATCTTCGGGTAATCCTGTGCTGTGACGTTTTCGTAGGGAGTGTAGGACTTCATGTAGTCGTAGACCTCCTTGCTCTCGATCGGGTTGCCCCATTCTTCCCATTCCAGTGCCGAGAGCGGAAGCTCTGGATCCAGGATGGAGGTCAAGGCATCGACGAACGGCACCTGGGCGATGATCGCGGTATACAGCTGCGGAGCCATGTTCGCGACAGCGCCCATCAGCAGTCCGCCGGCCGAACCGCCCAGGGCGGCGATGCGCTGCGGATCGGCCCACCCGGAATCGAGCAGGTACTGTGTGGAATCAATGAAGTCGGTGAAGGTGTTCTTCTTGTGCAGCTTCTTGCCCTGCAGGTACCAGTTGCGGCCCAGCTCGCCGCCGCCGCGCACGTGGGCAATGACAAAGACCACTCCGCGATCCAGCACGCTCAAGCGAGGGATGCCGAAACCAGGATCCATGGAGGCCTCGTAGGAACCGTAGCCGTAGATCAGCACCGGCTGGGGAACCGAGGTATCCAGGTCGGCACGGCGCATGATGGTCAAGGGGATCTTGGCGCCATCGGCCGCGGTGGCCCACTCGCGGGTGGACAGGTACTTGGCAGGATCGAAGTTGTTCACCGGGGTCTGCTTGCGCAGCACCAGCGACTGGTTCTGGAGCCACAGGTCGTATACGCGGGCCGGGGTGAAGTCTGCGGTGTAGCCGATGCGGATCAACGGAGCATCCAGCTCGGCAAAGGTCGCCGAGGCAGTGAACAGCTCATCATCGAAATCCGGTTCAATGGCCGGCTGCTGGGCTTTGGTGCCCAATCCGTCCAAGGCGATCAGCTGCACGCGCTCGCAGGTATCTCGGCGCACCGAGAGCACCACGTGCGAACCGGTCAGCGCGGTGCCTTCGATCTTGACCGTGTCCTCGTGGGCCACCACGGTCTGCCAGTGCGCCGGGTCGGCGTTTTCGCCCAGCTGGTCCAGGGATGCCAGCGACACCATGTTGTTCGGTGCCTGGTGGTCGTGGGTGATCAAGGCCTGGTCGGCGCCCGGCATCAGGTCGATTCCGTGCAGCAGGCGCAAGGAGCGCGGCACCAGCAAGGTCACGGCAGCCGAAGGATCGGCCAGATCCAGCATGCTGGTTTCGGCGTATTCGGAGTTGCCGCTGGAGATCATCAGGGTGTTGCGGTCCGGGCTCAGATCGAAGCCGAGCCACATGCCAGGATCATTTTCCTCGAAAATGATCTTGTCCTGCGTTGGGAGGGTCCCCAGCAGGTGAGCACGAATCTGGTGTGGCCGCCAGGTTTCGTCAACCACCGTGTAGAAGACAGTTGAAGAATCGGGGGAGAAGGCCAGGCCGTAGAACACTCCTTCAATGGTGTCGCTCAGCAGCAGGCCGGTGTTCAGGTCCTTGATGAAAAGGGTGAATCGCTCATCGCCCGCATTATCGACACAGTAGGCAAGCAAGTTGCCTGCTTCATTCAACGCCATGCCGCCGAGCGAGAAGAACGGCTGCCCTTCGGCTAAGGCGTTGCCATCAAGCAGCACCTCTTCGGCAGGCAATGCAGTTTCCGCGTCGATGACCGGGGGAGTCCAGTCGGCAACAAGGTCCCCGGTGTCCGATGCCTTGACGCGGCACTGGATGGTGTAGGGCTTGCCTTCGGCCGAACGGGTGAAGTACCACCAGCCGCGGCGGCGCACTGGAACCGACAAGTCGGTTTCAACGGTGCGTGCCTTGATATCGCTGAACAAGGCATCGCGCAGCGGCTGCTGGCTAGCGGTAATGGTGTCGGTGTACTCGTTTTCTGCGGTCAGATGCGCGATGACATCCGGGTTGGCTTTCTCCCGCAGCCACTCGTAGTTGTCGATGAAGTCATCGCCGTGGAAGCTGCGGGTGGTGGGCAGCTTTGCGGCACGCGGTGCATTGGCGGTCAACGATTCTGGAGTCATACCCCTATTCAATCCCACTACCGTGCTATGCCGGTGCAGCTATGCTCAGCGCGGACAGAACAGCGGTTTCAAACCGATAACGATGCAAGTGCAGGCGAGTCGCGGGGTACCGGCTAGGCTTTATAAGTCCTAGGCTTGCAGGCAGAACGTATCATCTGCACCTTGGGCCATTCGCCCTTCAGTACGAGAAAGCGATACATCAGTGGAAAAGAAAAGAACAGCTGCCCCCACAGGGCGCCTGGCCCGATGGATAGCCGCGGCTGCCATCGGTTTGATGGCCCTGGTCGTCGGGGCACCCTCGGCCGTGGCCCAAGGCAGTGAAAGCGTCGAGGGCCAGACCTACGTCATCGGCACGGATACGACTTTCGCGCCCTTCGAGTTCCGCCAGAACGGCGAACTGACCGGTATCGACATGGATCTTCTGCGCGCCATTGCCGAAGACCAGGGTTTTGAAGTCGAGATCAGGTCCCTGGGCTTCAACGCCGCTTTGGCCGCCCTTTCCTCCAACCAGGTGGATGGCGTGATCGCCGGCATGTCGATTACCGACGAGCGCAAGGAGATCTACGACTTCTCCGAGCCGTACTTCGAGTCCGGCGTGCAGATGGCTGTCGCTGCCGGCAATGACGAGATCACCGGTTACGAGGACTTGGAAGGCAAGACCGTTGTCGCCAAGACCGGCGCCGAGGGCGAAAGCTATGCAAAGTCCATCGCCGAGGAATACGGCTTCGAGGTCAAGTCCTTGGACCAGTCGGCCACCATGTACGAATCGGTCAAGGCCGGTTCTGCAGTTGCCGTCTTCGACGACTACCCGGTGCTGGCCTACGGCATTGCCCAGGGCAATGGCCTGAAGACCGTCACCGACAAGGTCCCGGGCGGTTCCTATGGCTTCGCCGTGAACAAGGGCGAGAACACCGCGCTGCTGGCAGCGTTCAACGACGGCTTGGCCGAGCTGAAGGCCAACGGCGAGTACCAGCAGATCCTGGACTCCTACCTTGCCGACCCGACCGCAGCGGCGCCAAGCAACTTCTTCGACCTGCTGGTCAAGTCCATTCCCGCATTGATGACCGGTCTGTGGCACACCCTGCTGGTGACCGCGATTTCCTTCGCCATTGCCATGGCATTGGGCCTGGTCTTCGGCTTCATGAAGATCTCCGGGAACATCGTGCTGCGCGGCATCGCCACGACCTTCGTGAACATCTTCCGCGGCACCCCGTTGCTGCTCTGGGCCTTCATGTTCTACTTCGGCCTGCCGCAGCTGACCGGCTGGGAGATCAGCGTCTGGACCGCAGGCGTGCTGACGCTGTCGCTGAACGCCGGTGCCTATGTCGCCGAAATCGTTCGCGGCGGTATCCAGTCGGTGGATCCAGGGCAGCTTGAAGCATCCCGTTCGCTGGGCCTGGGCTATGGCAAGTCGATGCAGAAGGTCGTGATCCCGCAGGCTTTCAAGATGATGACCCCGTCACTGATCAACCAGTTGATCATCAGCCTGAAGGACTCCTCGTTGCTGCTGGCTATCGGCTTCACCGAGCTGCTCTACCAGGGCCAGCAGATCTACGCGGCGAACTTCCGTGTCACTGAGACGCTGCTGATCGTGGGCATTATCTACTTCATTGCCATTATGGCGCTGACCAAATTGGCAAATTATGCCGATCGGAGGTTCAACAAGTGAGCACCGTAACCGAGCAAAGCTCCAACGTGAAGATCCAGGTCAAGGACTTGCATAAGTCCTTTGGCTCCAACAATGTCCTCAAGGGCATCGACATGGATGTCCGCGAAGGCGAAGTGGTGTGCGTGATCGGCCCTTCGGGGTCCGGCAAGTCCACCTTGCTGCGTTGCCTGAACAAGCTTGAGGACATTACCTCGGGCAAGGTGGTTGTCGATGGCTTTGATGTCACCGACCCCAAGGTGGACATCAATGAGGTGCGCCGCCATGTAGGCATGGTGTTCCAGCACTTCAACCTGTTCCCGCATATGAGCGTGGCAGAGAACATCATGCTGGCGCCGGTCGAGCTCAAGAAGATGAGCAAGGCGGAAGGCCGGGAGCGCGCACTTGAGCTGCTGGAACGCGTGGGCTTGCGCGAGAAGGCCAACGCCCGTCCCGCCTCGCTCTCTGGCGGCCAGAAGCAGCGTGTGGCCATCGCCCGCGCGCTTGCCATGGCCCCGGGCATCATGCTCTTCGACGAGGCTACCAGCGCTCTTGACCCGGAGATGGTCGGCGAGGTGCTGCAGGTTATCAAGGAGCTGGCCGACACCGGCATGACCATGGTTCTGGTGACCCACGAGATGGGCTTTGCGCGCGAAGTCGCTGACCGCGTGGTCTTCATGGCTGATGGTGTTGTCTGCGAGCAGGGTGCGCCCGAACAGCTGTTCGGCAACCCGCAGCAGGCGCGTACCCAGGACTTCTTGTCCAAGGTTCTCTGAGCCGTACCGCCAAGCCAGCGGAAAACCGTGCTGTCCACGACCAGATGAAACTGGTTGCGGGCAGCACGGTTTTTTCGTGACGAAGCTAACGGGACAAGAACCTTCATATGCTTGAAGGTTCAACTTATCCCCTTGTAGGGTTGGAGCAGTAGCAACACGGGATCTTCCCGTGCCCCAATCCCTAGGAGTTAAAATATGTCCGCTCTGGAAAACAACCCGGGTCTGCAGACCGCTGCGCGTACCCTGCTTCGCTTGGCCTTCGGCTTCCTCTTCCTGGCCCATGGCTGGCAGAAGTACTTCCAGTTCACCATCGAGGGCACCACTGCGGCCTTTGGCCAGATGGGCGTTCCTGCTGCCGGTTTGATTGCTCCAGTGGCGGCAACCCTGGAGATCGCCGGCGGCGCCGCGATCATCCTTGGCCTGCTGACCCGCGTCTTCGCTGGCCTGCTGGGCCTGCAGATGATTGCCGCCCTGTTCATGGTTCATGCCTCAGGTGGCGTGTTCGTGGAAAATGGCGGCTTCGAGCTTGTCCTGGCACTGGCTGCCGGCGCGCTGGCACTGCTCTTGACGGGCCCAGGCCGCATCTCGCTTGATGCGCTGATATTCAAGGGCAAGAACTCGGAAAAGGCTCTGGCTAACGCCTAATCCCCAGCTTCAAGGAAACCCCGGGAATTCTTTTCCGGGGTTTTGTTGTGCCTGGAGGGGGTTGGTGTTGACGTGATCGAACGCACTCTGACATACTGAACGAACGGTCAGTATGTAATTTGTTTTCGATGAGGTGAACCCATGGCCCCGACCACACCGCAGGAGCCGGGACTGAGTGCCGTCCCGAGCTACGAAGAAGAGCAGTCCCAAGCGCGTTTCGACGCCTTGATCGATCAGGACTCCCGCGTCGAGCCACGCGACTGGATGCCTGAGAAGTACCGCAAGACCCTCAGCCGCCAGATCTCCCAGCACGCGCACTCCGAAATCATCGGCATGCAGCCTGAGGCCAACTGGATCACCCGCGCTCCCTCGCTGAAGCGCAAGTCCATTCTGATGGCCAAGGTGCAGGATGAAGCCGGGCACGGGCTCTACCTCTACTCGGCTGCCGAGACCCTGGGCACCACCCGCGACGAGTACAACGAGCAGCTGCTCTCCGGCAAGGCCAAGTACTCCTCGATCTTCAACTACCCTGCACGCACCTGGGCGGATATGGGTGCTATCGGCTGGCTGGTCGATGGCGCGGCCATCGCCAACCAGGTTCCGCTGTGCCGCGCCTCCTACGGCCCCTACGGCCGTGCGATGGTGCGCGTGTGCAAGGAAGAATCCTTCCACCAGCGCCAGGGCTTCGAAATCCTGCTCTCGCTCTCCCGCGGCACCGAGGCGCAGAAGAAGATGGCCCAGGACGCCATCAACCGCTTCTACGAACCCTCGCTGATGATGTTCGGTCCGCCAGATGACCAGTCGCCGAACTCCCAGCAGTCCATGGCCTGGAAGATCAAGCGTTTCTCCAATGACGAACTGCGCCAGCGCTTCGTTGGCATGATTGCCGAGCAGGTCAAGGTCCTTGGCCTGACCCTGCCGGATCCCCAGCTGCACTTCGATGAAGAAAAGAAGCAGTGGATCCACAAGGATTTGAACTGGGATGAATTCATGGCAGTGATCAAGGGCAACGGCCCGGCCAACGCGCAGCGGCTGGAACGCCGCCGTGAAGCGCACCGCGAAGGTGCTTGGGTCCGAGAAGCAGCCGCAGCATACGCAGCAAAACAAGCACGAAGTGAGGTCGCCTAGCATGAGCCAACAGAGCAATTGGCCCCTGTGGGAAGTATTCGTCCGTTCGTCCCGAGGACTCTCGCACGTCCACGCCGGATCCCTGCATGCACCGGATCAGCAGATGGCACTGCGCAACGCCCGCGATCTGTACACCCGCCGCAATGAAGGCGTCTCGCTATGGGTCGTAAAGTCCTCGGACATCATCAGCTCCGACCCCGGTGAAAAGGATTCCTTCTTCGAATCCCCGCAGGGCAAGGACTACCGCCACGCGACCTATTACAAGGCCAGCGAGGGAGTGAAGCACCTGTGAAGCACGAAGAACTCGACGAAGCGCTCGATAGCTTCGGCGACGCGCTGGCCTCGGCCACCCGCGTCACCCCGGGCAATGCCCTGCGTCCGGAGGACATCGCAGTAGACGGCGTCAAGCCAAGCGAAGAGGTCGCGCGCTACGCGCTGACCCTGGGCGACGATGCCCTGATCCTGGCGCAGCGCATGTCGCACTGGATTTCCCGCGCTCCGGAACTGGAAGAAGATGTTGCCCTGGGCAATATCGCCCTGGATATCCTGGGCCACGCCCGCTCGTTCCTGACCTACGCCGGACTGGCCTGGGGCAAGACCGAAGACGAATTGGCCTACTGGCGCGAGGAAGAAGAATTCACTTCGCTGTGGATTGTCGAACAGCCTAACGGCCACTTCGGCGTGACCATCATCCGCCAGCTGATCGTTTCGATCTTCCAGAACCTGCTCTACAAGCAGCTGGCGCAGTCCAAGGACGAAACCCTGGCCGCCGTCTCGGCCAAGGCAGTCAAGGAAGTCGACTACCACCGCGACCACGCCATCCAGTGGACCATCCGCCTGGGCATGGGGACCGAGGAATCAGCGTCCAAGATGCGCCATGCCCTGGAAATCCTCTGGCCGTACGTCGATGAGATGTTCCGCGATGAGGAAGTCCACCAGGACCTTGCGGGCATCGCCGTGCTGCCCTCCACCCTGCGCGGTGCATGGGATGAAGAAATCACTGCGGTACTGGCCGACGCCGGACTGGAGATTCCTGCAACCGGACAGGCCATGGCCTACGGACGCCGCGGCGAGCATTCGGAGCACCTGGGCTACCTGCTGGCAGAGATGCAAGTTCTCGCCCGCAAGCATCCCGGTGCCAGCTGGTAACTACGCAACATTTTTGCCCGAAAAGGGGGAAGCAGTCTTGAGCAAGACGATCGCTGGCGCCAAAGACCTGTTCGCTATCGCCTCCCAGGTGACCGACCCGGAAATTCCGGTGCTATCCATCGCGGACCTGGGAATCCTGCGCGAGGTGGACATGGCCGAGGACGGAACCGTGCAGGTAGTCATCACCCCGACCTATTCAGGTTGCCCGGCGATGGATGCCATCAATGGCGACCTGTACACCGCTTTCGCAGACGCCGGATATGAAAAGGTGGACGTCAAGCTGGTGCTGAGCCCGGCGTGGTCAACGGACTGGATGACCGCGGAAGGCAAGGCCAAGCTCGAACAGTACGGGATTGCCCCACCGACCGGCCAGGGCCACGCAGGCCGCGTCACCCTGGGCATGAGCGTGAAATGCCCGCGGTGCCACTCGCTGAACACCCGGGAGTTGGCCCGCTTCGCCTCGACTTCCTGCAAGGCGCTCTACACCTGCAAAGACTGCTTGGAACCCTTCGACTACTTCAAGGTGCTCTCATGACCGAACAAACCACTCCCACCCGACGCCGGGCATCCTTCCATCGGCTCACCGTCTCGAATGTGCGCCGGTTGACCAAGGACTCAATTGAAGTCAGCTTCGCCATCCCTGGCGACTTGAGCGAGGAATACGACTACGTCGCAGGCCAGTACGTGGCGTTGCGCAAGGAAATCCCCAACGCCGAAGGCGAGCTGGTCGAATTGCGCCGTTCGTACTCGATCTGCGCCGCCCCGACGGGCGACGAGATCAAGGTGGCGATCAAGCGCGACCTGGGCGGCCTGTTCTCCACCTGGGCCAACGAGTCCCTGGCCGCAGGGGACCAGATTGATGTGATGAGCCCTGCCGGCGCTTTCATTTCCAAGCACAAGCTCACCCAGATCAATAACCCGTCGACCATCGACACTAAAGCGCAGGACCGTTTCGTGGCCGTCGCCGCCGGCTCGGGCATTACCCCGGTGCTGGCCATTGCCCGCACGATCCTCGAAGCCAATGACCACACCCGCTTCGACTTGATCTACGCGAACAAGGCCGCCATGGACGTCATGTTCCTGGAGGAACTGGCCGACCTGAAGGACCGCTACACATCCCGGCTGGCACTGCACCACGTGCTCAGCCGCGAACAGCGCATTTCCCCATTGCTTTCGGGCCGCATCGACGCCGAGAAGCTCACCACGCTGCTGACCAGCGTGGTCCAGGCACCGAATGTTGACGAGTGGTTCCTCTGCGGCCCATTCGAGCTCGTCCAGTTGGTCCGCGACCAGCTGGCCAGCTTGGAAGTTCCCGCCGAGAAGGTCCGTTTCGAGCTATTCACCACCGGCGAGCCGACGAAGCCGCAAGGGCATATCGGCCGTCCCGTGGTGGCGGACGAGAATGAGGAAAGCTACGAGATCAGCTTCAACCTCGACAGCCTGAAGGGCGAGGTCAAGTCGCCGGTGCGTGCCAACGAAACCGTGCTGAACGCTGCCTTGCGCGTGCGTCCGGATGTGCCGTTCGCTTGCGCTGGCGGCGTGTGCGGCACCTGCCGTGCCAAGGTCACCTGCGGTACGGTCACCATGGCCGAGAACTACGCGCTGGAACCCGACGAAGTCGAAGCCGGCTACGTACTGACCTGCCAGTCGCACCCAACCAGCGAAAAGCTGAGCGTCGACTTCGACGCCTAGAAAGGCCAGGACGAATCCATGATCGAACTGACGATTGAAGATTCCATCGCGCGGGTGGTGCTCAACGCTCCGCAGAAAATGAACTCGCTGGATGAAGCGGCCTTGGCGCAGCTCTCGGAAGCCTATGACAAAGCGGCTGCCGCAGTGGCTGCGGGCACCGTGCGCGCGCTGGTACTGACCGGCGAGGGACGCGGATTCTGCGCAGGTCGCGACATCTCCGGGGTAGATCCCGCGGACGATGACGTGATCGGCTATCTTGACGGCAAGGTCCAGCCGCTGCTGGAGAAGATGTCCAGCTTCCCTGCGCCAACCTTCGCGCTGGTGCAGGGTGCCTGCTTGGGCGTGGGTTTGGGGCTGGCGATCGCTACCGACGTAGTCTACGTCGCGGAAAACGCCAAGATTGGTTCCCCGTTTGCGAACCTTGGCGCGACCCTCGACTCCGGCGGGCACTGGCTGTTCACCGAGCGTCTCGGGGCACACCGCACGCTGGATCTGATTTACACCGCCGAACTGATCTCCGGTGCTGAAGCGGTGCGTTCCGGGCTTTTCTCCCGGGCATTCCCAGCAGAGGAACTGGCAGAGCGCAGCGAAGAAATCATTGCCAAGGTAGCCCAGGGTGCAACTCAGGCATTCGTCGCTTCCAAGCAGCTGGTCAAGGAAATCCGTGACCAGCGTGCGGGACTGTGGGAATCGATGCGTACCGAGAACCGGGCGCAGGCAGCCCTGTGCGACACCGCTGACTACGCCGAAGGTTTCAAGTCCTTCCAGGAGAAGCGCAAGCCGGTGTTCACCGGCCAGAAGTAGTTTCGCAGCAGACACGAGAAGAGCACCTGGAAATGGTATCCAGGTGCTCTTCTCGTATCTTCTGGTGAACTGCTGCCTATCGGGTGTCGGTGTCTTCGAAGATCAGCAGGGTCTGCGTATCCAGGACCGTTGGCAAAGACTGCAATTGCTCGAAGACCACGCGGCGCAGATCCAGATTGTCCTTGGCTCGCACCAGCAGGATCACATCGAAATTGCCTCCGACCAGGCCCACATGATGCACCTCGGGAATGGACGCCAAGTGATCGCGCAGTTCGCGCCAGGAATGCTGGCGGAGTTTCAAGGTCACGTAGGCGCTGGCCTTGAGTCCTGCCTTCACCGGATCAATCACCGCCGTATAACGAGTGATCACCCCGGCATCTTGGAGCTTTGCGATACGGGAATAGGCGTGGGCACGCGATACATGCACCTTTTGTGCCACGGTGGTGACCGACTGGCGCCCGTCGCTGGTTAGCTCAGCGAGGATCGCATGGTCGACATCATCGAGTTTTAACTCCGCTTCCGCGGCCATTGGTACTCCTTGTTGACGTGTCGGACGTCTCTGTTCCAAACACAATCTATCGAAACTTTTCGTCTACGAGTATAAGGATACCAATCGCAACTTTCCACGATTCCACGCCGGACTGGATACAGAATGCCACGCATACCCATAATTGATTGCAAATGATGTTTAGGTGAAGTGAGTCACAAGCAGTTGTGCTCATGGACCGAGCCAGAACCACGAAAGGTGGGAGAACATGAGCACTGAAGCGCATGCAGATCGCATCTCTGATGTCAGCAAGAAGTTCGGGATTACCCCCGAAGACTACATGCTGCCAGCACGCCACATGATCAACCTGTTGAACCCGGACGGAACCCTGCGCCCAGAGGACCAACAGGGTACTGAACCTGGCCACGAGTACCCGCTGCCAAGCCCGGCCCGGCTGCTGGAAGCCTATGCGGCCCTGGTCACCGGCCGCCGCGTCAACGACCAGAACTCCGCACTGGTCCGCCAGGGCCGCATGGCTGTCTACCCCTCCAGCCACGGGCAGGAAGCCTGCCAAATCGCAGCAGCCCTGTGCCTGGGCGAGAACGACTGGCTTTTCCCAACCTACCGCGACACGGTAGCGGTGCT
This sequence comes from Glutamicibacter sp. NPDC090743, assembly GCF_044769125.1. Lineage (NCBI taxonomy): Bacteria > Bacillati > Actinomycetota > Actinomycetes > Micrococcales > Micrococcaceae > Glutamicibacter > Glutamicibacter sp. NPDC090743. The sequence continues at coordinate 46,631 of NZ_JBIVXE010000001.1, forward strand.
GACCAAGGGCGTAGCCCCGATGGAAGTCATGACCAGCTTCCGCGGCGAATGGCACTGCGGCTACGACCCGAAGGCGTATAACTGCGCACCGATGTCCACCCCGCTCACGACCCAGCTGCTGCACGCAGTGGGTGTCGCCCACGCTGCCAAGCTGCGCGGCGAAGACACCGTAGTGGTGGCCATGTGCGGCGATGGCGCCACCAGCGAGGGCGACTTCCACGAAGCGCTGAACTTCGCCGCGGTCTTCAACCTTCCGGTGATCTTCTTCGTGCAGAACAACAAGTACGCCATCTCGGTTCCGCTCTCGCAGCAAAGTGCCGCCCCGTCCCTGGCCCACAAGGCTGTTGGCTACGGCATGGCCGGCGAGCGCGTGGATGGCAACGACCTGATGGCCTTGATGGCAATCATGACCCGAGCGGTGCGCATGGCCCGCGAAGGCAACGGCCCGCTGCTGATCGAGGCCCACACTTACCGCATGCAGGCGCACACCAACGCAGATGACGACAAGCGCTACCGCGAGGACTCCGAAGTCCAGGAATGGATCGCCAAGGATCCGGTGACCCGCATGAAGGCGTACCTGGACGATGCCGGGCTCTTGACCGATAGCACCGTCGCCAAGATCACCGCAGACGCCGAGTCGGTCGCCAAGACCTTGCGTGATGGCATGAACCAGGAAGCCAACACCGATCCACGTGAGCTGTTCGAGCACGTGTACTCGGCCAAGACCCCGCAGCTGGCTGAACAGCAAGCCATGCTCGTCGACGAACTAGACCGTGAGGAGGCCTAGGATGACTGCCACTACTTCGCGCTTGAACCCGAACGTCAGCGCTGCCACCGCACGAGCCGCAGCCAAGGCCGCCAATGAGCACCAGCCGGTGACCTTCGGCAAGGCGCTGAATACCGCCTTGGCTGATTCGCTGGTTGCCGACAACTCGGTAGTGATTTTCGGCGAGGATGTGGGAACCCTTGGCGGCGTTTTCCGCATCACCGACGGGCTGACCGCACGCTTTGGTTCCGAACGCTGCTTTGACACCCCGCTGGCCGAATCCGGCATTGTCGGCATGGCCGTGGGCATGGCCATCAACGGCATGCGCCCGGTTATCGAGATGCAGTTCGATGCATTCGCCTACCCGGCGTTCGAGCAGATCGCTTCGCATGTCGCCAAGATGCGCAACCGAACCCAGGGCAAGCTGAACCTGCCGATGGTCATCCGCATACCGTACGCCGGCGGCGTGGGCGGCGTGGAGCACCACTGCGATTCCTCGGAAGCCTACTACGCCCACACTCCAGGGCTGAAGGTCTTCACGCCCTCGTGCGTAGAGGATGCCTACCTGATGCTGCGCGAAGCCATCGATTCGGATGATCCGGTGGTCTTCTTCGAGCCGAAGAAGCTGTACTGGTCCAAGGAGCAGGTGGACTTGGCGCAGCTGGCCGAGCAGTACGAGGCCAAGAAGAGCGCTAGGACCGAGGGCCAGGCGCGCATCGCCCGTCCGGGCAGCGATGCCACGCTGATTACCTATGGTCCAAGCGTTTCCACCGCATTGGAAGCTGCCAAGTTGGCAGCCGAGGAAGGTATCAGCCTGGAAGTTCTCGACATCCGGAGCATTGTGCCCTTCGATGACGAGACCGTCTGCGCATCGGTGCGCAAGACCGGACGCGCTATCGTGGTTGCCGAAGCCCAGGGCTTCGCCTCGGTAGCCAGTGAAATCGTGGCCCGGGTGCAGGAGCGCTGCTTCCACTCGTTGGCCGCTCCAGTGCTTCGCGTGACCGGATTCGACATTCCATACCCGGCCCCAACGCTGGAAAAGTTCCATCTTCCAAGCGCCGAACGCATTCTCGACGCGGTTGACCAGCTTCAGTGGGAGGCGTAAATGAGCATCAAGACTTTTCTCTTGCCAGACCTTGGCGAAGGCCTGACCGAAGCCGAGCTGGTGCGCTGGATGGTTGCCGCCGGTGACGTTGTCGCAGTTGACCAGCCCATAGCGGAGGTGGAAACCGCGAAGTCGCTGGTGGAGATCCCTTGCCCGTTTGAAGGCGTAGTGTCGACCCTGCATGGGGACGCTGGCCAGATGATGCTGGTGGATGAGCCTTTCATCTCCGTGAACACCGGTGGCGAAGAAGCTGAAGCGCCTGAAGCCGAACGTGCGCAGTCCTACCGCGAGGAAGAGCGTGCTGGCACCCAGGCTCCTGCCGAAGAATCAGCAGAAGCCGATGAGGGTAGCGGCAATGTGCTCATTGGCTACGGCACTTCCTCTGCCCAGCGCAAGACCAGCCGTCGGCGCAAGCCGCGCGGCGGGGTAGCCGCGCCAGCGGCACAGGCACCGGCCGAAGCGGCCCGCGTGATCAACCCGCTGGTACGCAAACTGGCGCGGGATAACGCCTTGGATATCAGAACGGTTCGAGGCTCTGGTCCAGAAGGGCTGATTCTGCGCACCGACGTGGAAGCTGCCTTGTCGGCTGATGCGGGGCTGCCTGCAGCTGCGGCGGCCGCTGCCCCGGCAGCACCGACCCCGGCTTCCGCAGCCGCGGTGCCCGCTGCACCAGCCCAGGCTGGCGGGGCGGATTCGAAGACCGGCCTGCCGGTCGCATCTTCCCAGGTGCTCTCGGGCGTGCGCAAGACCATCGCCACCGCGATGAGCACTTCGCGCCGCGAGATCCCCGAGGCTACCGTGTGGGTGGATGTCGATGTCACCAAGCTGCTGAAGCTGCGATCGAAGATCAAGGAAGCCGAAGGCCAAGCTCCAAGCGTCATGGCACTGATCTCCCGTTTCGCGGTGGCCGGCTTGCGGCGCTTCCCTGAACTGAACAGCCGCATTGAGGCTGAAGCTGATGGGGGCTTGCGCCATACCCTCTTCGAGGGCGTGAACCTCGGGTTCGCAGCCCAGACCGATCGCGGCCTGGTTGTGCCAAATGTGCGCAACGCCCACAAGCTGAACGCCAAGGAACTGTCAGCCGAGTTCGCTCGACTGGCTACGGTGGCCCGCGAGGGCAAGGCCGGTGTCGCCGACCTGTCCGGCAGCACCTTCACCATCAACAACTACGGCGTGTTCGATGTTGATGGCTCCGCGGCCATCATCAACTATCCGGAAGCGGCCATTCTGGGGCTGGGGCGCATCATCGAGAAGCCGTGGGTGGTCAATGGCAAGATCAAGGTCCGTTCCATCTGCGAGATGACACTGAGCTTTGACCACCGGGTCTGCGATGGCGGAACCGCTGCCGGCTTCATGCGCTATGTTGCCGACGCGATGACGGATCCAAAGACTGCGCTGGCTTCGCTCTAGCGCCTACTGTGCGCAGTGCTCGCTCTCAAGAGTGATCTTGATGCCCGTCGAACCTCACGAGGATTGACGGGCATCACCCTTTTTGCTGATATTTCATCTATGTTCGATCATTTATCAGCATGTCAAATATAGGTTGCTAGAATCGAACCAATTATTATTTCTATGCTGGAAATATGTTGGGTTGCTTTCCAGCCGCTTATGACGCGGGCTAGGCAGCAGGAACAGGGGATTGAGATGTCAACAGCGGGGACCGGAATCAAGAACCGGCCATTCATCTACCTGCTGCTCCTGCTACCGACGGCCATTGTGCTGGGCGCCTACGCCCTGCTCGCCGGCAAACTGCCGGAAATGACCGCCACTCACTGGAGTTCGACCTATCCGGACGGGTTTACCCGCACCGCGGTGTTTGTTCCCGTCTGCATCGGGCTATGCATTCTTGGTGCCATCACCGGAGTGATTTCCTTGGCGCTGCGCAGCAAACCGGCACTGTTCATGGTGCTGCTCTTCGCCGGCGGGTTGCTCTCCTGGAGTGCAGCTGGCGTATTCGTCGGCTCGGCGGTGCCTACAGCGCTCGCCGAGACACCTGAAACCGCAGTGCTGGGCGGCATGATGGTTGTGCTGATTGCCTGCTCGCTGCTGGGCATTGCGCCACTGTGGGTCAGCGGCATCTACCAGCAATACACCAGGCAATCCGTTGAGGCCCGCCAGGCACGAAGTGATGCAGCGCAGGGCATCCAGCGGCCTGTTGCGGCGGGGACACCAGTCATGGCACGGCAAGAATTCAATCAAACGATGGCAGCACCGTGGTGGATGCGGCTGCTATGCCTGGTGGTGTTCGCGGCGCTTTTCATTGCTGTTGCGTTGCCGCTGCTGACCGGTGACAGCCAAGATGGCGACTGGGTGGGCTTCATCGTTGCCATGACCCTGTCGGCCGTGGCGTGCGTATCGATTCTGGGTTTGATCTGGATTCGGGTATCGATCAGCGGTGATCGCTTCCGGGTATCATCAGCGGTCTTGGGGTTCCCGATGCGAACCATCAAAATCGACGAAATTGAATCTGCGACCAGCGAAAAGATCGTTCCCATGATGTGGGGAGGCTGGGGCTGGCGAATCATTCCAGGCGGTTCGGCCATCGTGATGAAAGAACACGAAGGCCTCGTTTTCGAACTCAAGAACAAGAAGCGTTTCGCCGTGACCATCCCGGAATCGCAGCAAGCCGCAGACCTGCTCAATGCCCGCATGGCCTGCGGTAAACAGTAGCGAACAACGTTTCTGGGCCTGCGCCCTACTTATTGAAGGTGCGCATGGGCCCGATAACCACCGAGCGCAGCACCAAGCCGGATACCAGCGAAGCGGCCACGACATGGATGATCCCCAATGCCGCGTAGACCAATTGCAGGAACTCCGGGATCTTCTGGATATGCGGGTGCGGCAGGAGGAACGAGAGCCCGATTACCGCAGCCCAGACAACCAGGCTGCCGGCCCCAACTTTCCTCGACCAGGTGCCCTTTGGCAGTTCATGGCTCAGCGGCTGGATGCGTTGGAGCACTACCGAGGCCAAGACCATCCAGAATCCGGCCACCACGAAACCAGCTGCAATGTCACTTGGACGGTGCCAACCGCAGATCAAAGTGGCCACCCCGGTCACCGTCGCGAACAACCACGCGATCGGCTGGACTACCGGACGCAGTTTCGGTGGTGAAACCAGGTACATCAGTCCCATTGCGGCGGCAGCGGCGGTGGTGTGTCCTGACGGAAAAGAATTTCCTGTGGTGCCGAAGTTGAAATCCGGGCGAGACAAGATCTCGTGCTTGAGCAATTGCGTGCTGCCCGCTGCGGCTGCGGCCGCGATGACCGCCACGATGGCCCGCAGGAAGCGCCGGTCGCGAATCACGCGATACAGCAGGAAAACTGCCGCAATGATGCCGCAGATTGCCGGCAAGAGATTCAGGAATTCACGGATCGGATTAATCAGGTCCGTCCGGGGCCACCATTGCGACCACGCTATGAATCCAGCCTGATCGGCCCATTGCCCCACACGCTGCTGGACGAAAAATAAGTATTCGAGGCAGAACAGCGAAATCAGCAACAGCAGAGCCCACCACCACCTGATATGGTGCGGGCGCGCGGATGCTGGATTGCGAGGCATATCTCTAGGGTGTCATATCCGGCACGGGGAACGGCACAGTTCAGGCATGTAACTATGCCCACCCTCGATAGGCTTAGAGCATGAGTGTTGAACTTCCGCCCCTTGAAGATCTGCTGGCAAATTCCCATGTTGTCCGGTTGCCGATGCGTGTGAAATTCCGTGGTGTCACCCAGCGTGAAGCGCTGCTGATCAACGGGCCGGAAGGTTGGGGCGAGTTCTCTGCATTTACCGAGTACGGACCGGCCGAAGCCTCACGGTGGCTAGCCGCCGGAATCGAGGCCGCTTACCAGCCGTTCCCGGAACCGTTGCGCACCAGCATTCCGGTCAACGCCACCTTGCCTGCAGTTGCGGTCAAAGATGTCGGAGCGGTTCTCGAACGCTATGACGCGCCGCACACCATCAAGATCAAAGTGGCAGAAAAAGGCCAGGGGATTGAGCAGGACCTGGCGCGTGTAGCTGAGGCCCGTCGACTCTACCCGCAAGCAGCGCTGCGCGTGGACGCGAATATGGGATGGGATATTGCCCAGGCGGTCCCGGCCTTGAAGGCCCTGAGCGAGTACGACCTGCAATACGCGGAGCAACCAGTGCCTGGCATTACCGGGCTGGCAGAAGTCCGCGAGCAACTGCGCAACGCCGGCAACCCCTTGAAGATCGCCGCTGATGAAGCGGTGCGGAAGCACACCGACCCCTTGGAAGTCTCGCGGTTGGGCGCAGCAGATCTAATGGTCATCAAGGCCCAACCGCTGGGCGGCATCGGTGCGGTGCTGCAAATTGCCAAGCAAGCCGAACTGGATGTTGTCGTGTCCAGCGCCCTGGATACTTCGGTAGGGCTGGCCCAAGCCGCCGCCTTAGCCAGCGCGCTGCCAGAACTGCCCTATGCCTGCGGCCTTGCGACGGGCACCTTGTTCGCCGAAGACGTATGTGCCGAGCCGTTGCTGGCCACCGCTGGGTACTTGCCGGTGCGTCGCATTGAGCCGGATCACCAGAATTTGGATGGCTTGCGTCCGCAAGAGGCGCGCGTGCGCTGGTGGCTGCAACGCCTGGAGTCCTGTTATGCCGAGCTGACTAGGGGATAACCCCAGGCAAGAATCTATTTCCCCGGCGTTAACCTTTGCGTTGCATTTAGAACACTTCCAAGTGAAAACCTCAGTTCGAGTCATTCCCCTGACAATGAGCCACATACTGAGGAAGTGAGCGGATCATGAATCCAACCCGTACCCTTTTGCCAATGCTGGGCCACACCCGCGGCGGTCGTTCTGCAGCTACTTGCCACTTCAAGTGCGCCGACGCCTGCACCAAGCCAGATTGCAACACTTCGTCCAACGGCTACTTCAAGGACATTGCCGACAAATCGCTCTCCCGCCGCAGCATGCTGGGCCTGGGAGCCGTCGGTGCTTCAGCGCTGGTCATCGGCCCGCAGCTTTTCGGTGCAGCCGACGCTACCGCGGCACCACTGGTGCCAATGAAGCCGGGCAAGGGCGGGCACCTTTCATTCGATGCCATTGAGCCGGTGTCGCGTTCGGTGGATACTGTTTCCGTTCCCGAGGGCTACGACTGGAATGCCATCATCCGCTGGGGCGACCCGCTCTTCAAGAACACCGCGGAATTCGATGCTTCCAAGCAGTCCGCCCGCAAGCAGGCTGAGCAGTTCGGCTACAACTGCGACTACCTGGACATCATTGTCGACAAGTACTCGGGACGCACCGGCGTGCTGGTTGCCAACCACGAATACACCAATGAAGACATGATGTTCGACTCGGCTTGGTTCGAAGCGAACCAGGAAGAAGCCCGCAAGATCGCGATGAACGCGCATGGCTTCTCCGTGGTCGAGGTCAAGCGCAAGAAGAATGACAAGAAGTGGAGCTACGTGCAGGGCGGCGAACGCAACCGCCGCATCACCGCCAGTACTGAATTCCGGGTCGATGGCCCAGCCGCAGGCAGCGACCTGCTCAAGACCGCCGCAGATCCAACCGGTACCAAGGTTCTTGGCACCTTGAACAACTGCGCCGGAGGCACCACCCCATGGGGCACCGTACTCTCCGGTGAAGAAAACTTCGACCAGTACTTCCGCGGCAAGGGCACCGCCGAGGAATCCCGCTACGGCATTGGCGCCGCCGCGACCGGCCGTGGCTGGGAAGAAAGCGACCCGCGCTTCGGCCTGCACAACGAAGGCTTCGAAAACGAAGCCAACCGTTTCGGCTGGGTAGTCGAAATCGATCCGCAGGACCCTTCGTCCACCCCGGTCAAGCACACCAACCTGGGCCGTTTCAAGCACGAGGGCGCCAACGTTCGCATTGCCAAGAACGGCAAGGCTGTTGCCTACTCCGGCGATGACTCGCGCTTCGAGTACCTGTACAAGTTCGTCTCGAAAAACACTTTCTCCAAGCACGATCGCAAGCACAATATGGGCTTGCTCTCCGAAGGCGACCTGTACGTTGCCAAGTTCGCCGGCAACTCTCCAGCAAGCGAGATCGACGGCAGCGGCGCAGTTCCGTCTGATGGTGCTTTCGACGGCATGGGAACCTGGCTGCCACTGGTGAAGAACGGCGAATCCAAGGTGGAGGGCATGGGCATCGACGAGGTGCTGGTCTACACCCGCCAAGCAGCTGACAAGGTCGGCGCCACCAAGCTGGACCGTCCCGAAGACGTAGAGCCAAGCCCGGTATCCGGCAAGGTCTACGTGGCACTGACCAACAACACCGACCGCGGCAAGGACGGCAAGGAAGGCGCAACCGAGGTCAGCCCACGGGTACGCAACCGCGACGGCCACGTTCTGGAAATCACCGAAGCCGGCAACGACGCCACCGCCGCGAAGTTCACCTGGAACATCTTGCTGGTTGCCGGCGATCCAAATGTGAACGGATCGACCTACTTCTCCGGCTACCCAACGGACAAGGTCTCGCCGATTTCCTGCCCGGATAACCTGGCATTCGATTCCAAGGGCAACCTGTGGATCTCCACCGACGGCGCCCCTGGCACCATCGGCTACTCCGATGCACTGCACAAGGTCACCCTGACCGGCAAGGATCGCGGCCGCGTCGAGCAGTTCCTGGCCGTGCCAACCGGCGCAGAGACCTGCGGCCCGCTGATCCATGACAAGGACAACTCGGTCTTCGTCGCGGTGCAGCACCCGGGTGAAGGCGGCAGTTTTGCCAGCCCTACCTCGCTGTTCCCGGACTTCGTGAAGAACGCAGGAGGAGCCGGCAAGGGCGAGTTCTACGGCCCGCGCCCATCGGTCGTCCAGGTCTTCAAGCAGGATACGAAACCGGGCAATGGCAACGGCAAGGGCAAGGGACACGACAAGGGCAAGGGTCACGACAAATAAGTCGGACTAGCCTGCAGTGCAAGGGCGTCGGCAGGATCCTCTCCGGGATCCGGCCGGCGCCCTTTGCCGTTCCAAGTCGGTTGACCGGCAGGTCAAGGCATAGACTTGGATCATTGCCTTCAGCTTTGGAATCTAAGGAGTCACGCGGCGTGGGAATGCAGCAACCTGGCGAGCAACGCGCCATCACTACAGCTCGCCATGTGCTCTCCGCCCTGATCAGTGCCGGGATCAGGGATCTGGTGATTTCTCCCGGCTCGCGCAGCGCACCCTTGGCCTATGCTGCAGCCGAGGCAGAAGCCGCGGGGATCCTGGATATCCATGTGCGCATCGACGAACGCTCCGCGGCCTTCATGGCACTGGGCCTCGCCCAAAGCACCATGCGGCCGGTCGCCCTCGCCGCCACCAGCGGCTCGGCCATCGGGCAAATGCTGCCGGCAGTAATGGAAGCCAACCACACCGCGACACCACTTCTGGTCCTTTCTGCCGACCGTCCCGATGAACTGCACGGCACCGGAGCCAGCCAGAGCACGCGCCAGAAAACCCTCTTTGGCGAGCACGTTCGCCTGGCCGCCAATGTCCCCGCTGGGACCGATCCGCAACACGAGGTCCAACGCGCATTACTGGCCTTGGCCGGTGACCAGCACACTGCCGCAGGTCCGGTCCAATTGAATCTGCAGTTCCGGGATCCGCTCACCCCCGCACAGGACGAGAGGATCGAGAGCCAAAGCTGGACGGCAGTTGAGCCGGGGCAGTGGCAGGCACACGACCAGCTGGACAGGGCGAGCTTGCCGGTCCAGCAGCTGGAGCCACGCCGGAGCGTTGTCATCGCCGGGCATGGCGCCGGAGAAGAGGCGCAACGTTTCGCCCAGGCTTTGGGGCTGCCATTATTTGCCGAACCATCTTCTAACGCACGCTTCTCGGCCAATGCCATCGGCCACTATCGTCCGCTGATAGCGGTGGGCCTGGACCGCATTGAACGCGTGGTGCTCTTTGGCCGTCCGACGTTGAGCCGCCCGGTGGGCCAGCTCCTGGCCAACCCGGCGATCGAATCGGTGATTTGGCAGCCTGCGCCAGTGGCCTGGTATCAAGCGGGACGGCGACGCGAGACACCGGTCAGCTCGTGGAGCGAATTGCGGGAGTTCGCCGGAACCGGTGCAAAGGGGTGGCTGGAAGCGTGGCAGCAGCTTGATGCCCAAGCTTTGGAAGTACGGCAACGCCTGAGCCGCGAATCGCTGATTAACGGGGTAGATGTTGCCGAAGCTATTTGGGATCACGCGCCGGAAGTCCTGCTGCTGGGCTCATCCAACATCGTTCGCGACTTCGACCTGGCGGCCCGACCAGCACCCGAACCAACTATGACCGTGCATGCCAACCGCGGTCTTGCCGGAATCGATGGGACCATTGCCACCGCCCTAGGCCTGGCCCGGGGAAGCAAAAAGCGGACGCTTGCGGTGATGGGAGATATTACCTTCGCCCATGACGCCAGCTCGCTGTCCTGGACCCCCGGCGAAGAGCAGCCAATGGTGGATATCGTGGTCTACAACGACGGGGGAGGAGCAATCTTCTCCACCCTGGAGCATGGTGCCGTGGATGCCTCAGGCCGGTACGCCAATGCGGTGGAACGGTTCTTTGCCACACCGCAGCAGCTGAGCCTGCCTGCGCTCGCCGAAGCTTATGGCTGGCAGTACGCCAGGGCCGCAAGCAAGGAAGAGCTCAGCGCCGTCTTGACTTCAACGCAGCCGGCGAACCTGCGCCTGATTGAAGTGCCTGCATCGCGGAGCAGCCTGCGCGCTGAGAATCTTGAATCAAATCAACAGATCGGGCAGCTAGCCTGGCCAGAGCTGTAGGGAAAAAAGAAATTCCCCTGCGTCGACCATCGGCAACGATGGGCAACGCAGGGGAATTTTTGCAGTTGAACTCAGATATCCACGTGCGTGGGATCGAGCACGCGACGCAGGAAGTCCTGGGTACGTGGCTGCTGCGGATTGCCAATGACATCCACGGCCTTGCCTTCTTCCACCACGACGCCACCGTCCATGAAGAACACGCGGTCAGCAACTTCCTTGGCGAAAGCCATCTCGTGGGTGACCACCAGCATGGTCATACCCGCTTGGGCCAGATTCTTCATAATGGACAGGACCTCGCCCACGGTCTCCGGATCCAATGCACTGGTTGGCTCATCGAAGAGCATCAGCGTTGGTTCCATGGATAGCGCTCGGGCAATGGCCACGCGCTGCTGCTGGCCACCGGAAAGCTGGTCAGGGTAGCGATCGCCGAAGTCGCCCAGGCCTACACGCTCCAGATTGCGCAACGCGACCTTCTGGGCTTCGGCCTTCTTGCGCTTGAGCACCTTGATGGGGGATATCGTGCAGTTCTCCAGCACGGTCAGGTGCGGGAACAGGTTGAACTGCTGGAAGACCATGCCTACCTGCTGGCGCATCTTGTCCAGGTTCACATCGGGATCGGTGACGTTGAAGCCACCGACCATAATGGTTCCTCCGTTTGGCTGCTCCAGCAAATTCACGCAACGCAGCAGGGTGGACTTGCCTGAACCGGAGGGGCCGATCAGGCAGACAACCTCGCCCGGAGCAACATTCAAGTCAATGCCCTTGAGCACTTCGTTGCTACCGTAGGACTTGCGCAGTCCGGTGATTTCCACGCCCGAAGCATGGACTGAAAGTTCATTGGTGTCAGTCGACATTTTCAAGTCCTATCTATCGCTTGGTCTTGGCGGCGCGGGATTCAAACTTGCGGGCCACCAAGCTCAGCGGGATGGTGATCACCAAGTAGAACAGGCCGGCGACAACCAGCGGGGTGATGCCGGCATCGATTTGCGAGATGCCGTCACGGCCAAACTTGGTCATTTCGTACTGGGCCATCGACGCACCGAGGATGAATGCCAACGAGGTGTCCTTGGTCAGCAAGATGATTTCGTTGGTCATGGGCGGCAATACGATCTTGAACGCCTGCGGAATCACGATGGTGACCATGGCACGCCACGCTGGCATGCCCAACGAACGTGCAGCTTCGGTCTGTCCCTTTGGCACCGCCTGCAGGCCTGCACGCAGGGTTTCCGCGATGTAGGCGGCGGAGACCAGGCCCAAGGCGCACATGACATTGACCGGCTGCGGCCACTGGGTTCCGAACGCCTGAGGCAAGCCGAAGCCGAAGGCCAATAGGACCAGGATGGCTGGAATACCGCGGAAGAATTCGATAAATGCGGTGGCGAACCAGCGATAGGGCGCGAAGGACGCCATTTTCATCAGGGCCAGAAGCAGACCCAGGATGAGGCCGAAGGCGAAGGAGATGATCGTGTAGAAGATCGTGTTCTTCAGACCGACCAAGATCATGCCAGGGAACATCGGTCCCAATTTGTCGAAGGAGAAGAAGGCATAAATGGCCTTGTTCCAATCAACGGCCAAGACCAGTGCGATGATCGCGATGATGAAGATGGCGATTTGAATGGTCTTGCTCATGCGGGCGCGCTGACGTGTAGTCATTGCCATGCTTGATTACCTCTCATAAAGGAAGCGGAAGCTGGACTGCCAACCTGTGGGTGCAGTCCATGCCCCCGCTTGCCTTGGAATCAGTTGATGCTCGAGAATTACTTCTCGCCGAACCACTTCACAGTCAGTTCTTCCATGGTTCCTGCATCGGCCAGCCGCTTGAGGGTGCCATTGACCAGTTCCAAGGTCTTTGGCTGCTCCTGTGGAACCGCAATGCCCAGCTGCTCGCCGGTCTTGAAGTCGGCCACGACGCTGAAGCCGTCCTTATCCTTGATCGCGTAGCCCAAGACCGACTGGTTGCCCAGCAATGCATCCACCTGGCCAGCCAGAAGTGCCTGGGTTTGCAAACCGGCATCCTCGAAGCCAACGATGTTGCTCAAGCCCTGTTCCTTGGCGTACTTCTCGCCGGTGGTGGCCTGCTGGACGCCGACCTTCTTGTCCTTGGCGGATTCAAGATCCTTGATTTCAGAACCGTCAGCCGAAATCAGCACCAGATCGTCATCCATATAAGGGGTGGAGAAGCCCATCTTGGCCGAACGCTCTTCGGTGATCGATACCGAGGAGATCGCGATATCGCACTGGGTGCTGAACAGACCGGATTCGATGGAGTCGAAGCTGGCATCGATGACGTTCAGATCCAGTTCTGCATCCTTGGCAATCTCGGCAGCGATATCCATATCGAAGCCGACGTTCTTGCCGTCCTTGACGAACTCGAATGGTTCGTAAGGAATGTCTGAGCAAATGGTGAGTTTGCCTTCGTTGAGCGGGAAGGAACCAGCTTCGGCTTCACCTTCGGAACTGGAGCCGGAACCGCAGGCGGTGAGAGCCAGCAGTGCAACGGACGTGACGGCAACAGCGGAGGCGAACTTCTTCTTGAGACTACGCATAGGATCAGAACCTACTTTCGGGTTATGCGAGTGGATCAGTGCGTAGCCACAATCATAACCGGGGCAACACTAGGCTGAGATTCACCTCACACATGTCGCGTCGAGACTAAGGATTATTTATGCTCAGTACGATCCTAGCGGCCTTGATCCGCTGCGCAGCCTGCGCCTACTCGGCTCCGAGGGCTTGGCGCATGGGGCGCATCTTCGCCCATGATTCGGCTAGTTCATCCTCGGGCACCGAGCCCGGAACAATGCCGCAACCCGCGTACAGGCGCATCAGCTTTTCGTCTTCCAGGATTCCGCCACGCAGCGCGATGCCGAATTCGCCATCGCCACGGCTGTCAACCCAGCCCACGGGGCCGGCATACGGTCCGCGGTCCATGCCTTCCAGCTCGCGCAAGAGCACGCCAGCCTTCTTGGTCGGCGTGCCGCACACGGCAGCGGTCGGATGGAAAATCTCGGCAACATCCAGTGCGGTAGGCAGAACGCCGGCGGCATCGGCGCGCAACTGGGCGCGTACGTCGCTGGCCAAATGCCAAACATTGGGAAGCTGCAGAATAAAAGGTTCTTCCGGCGCGCTCATGCCGTGCGAAATGGGATTCAAGGAAGCCGTGAGCGAATCTATGGCCAGCTGGTGCTCGTTGCGCTGCTTCGGATCTTCAAAGAGGTTGCGGTGCGCGAAACCGGGGTCCTCAGCGCCAGCGGCCGCGCGGTCCAGCGTGCCAGCTAATACGCGGGCCTCGGCCAAGCCGTCGGTAACGCGCACCAGCATCTCCGGGGTAGCGCCTACCAGGCCGTCCACTGAATAGGTCCAGCAATTGCCATAGTGCTCGGTCAGCGCATCGACCACGCGGGCAAGATTAATCGGGGTGGAACTATGTGCCAACACATCGCGGGCCAGCACCAGCTTGGAAATTCCGCGTTCCTCGAAACGGCCCAGCGCCTGATCCACGGCATCAAGATAGGAACCGGCGGTCAGCTGCCCGCTGGTCAGTTCAATGCTGCCCGGTTCGCTCGCAGGCAACGACGCATCGGCCATCGCGGCTTCGGCGCGGGCCAAGGCCTGCTGGTAGGTCAGCCCGTCGAGTTCCTCTGCGCTGCCGGTGATGGTAATCCAGGACTTTTCCTCATCGCGTCCGATCATCAGCTGCGGGATCACCATGCGCGATTCGAAGACGCTGGTGAAGGAGAACGCAAAAGAACCGAAGGACACCAGGCCGCTGCCGGGGCGGGCGATCGGGTCAATGATCTGTGCCTGTTCGATGACCTGTGCAAGCCAGGCGCGGGCACGTGCAAAGCGCTCTTCGCCGTGGGTGTGCAAGCGGGCCGCGGTGCCAAAGCCAACCAGACCGTGGCCGTTGCGGGTCCAGACCATGCTTCGGTGACGCAATGAGTCGGCAACTAGTGTTTCGGGGGCATCAAGGTATTCAAAGGTGATGCTGGTGAGAACAGGAGCCGACGGCTGATGAGCACTGGCGCTAAGAACGGGCGAATCTGCAGACATGATAAGGCTAAGCCTACCGCGCAATGCCGGGGGAAAAAGCTTGCGGGTGTCCGTGGTCACCCCTGTGAGATCGGCCGGGTCTGGTGAGAAGTGCCGGGGGAACCCGGTAAACTCTAAATCGACCTCCTAGGTCGCTGGTACCAGACCGGTATGCCCGGTCTGGCCATGCCAGCAATGTGCAGTGGAAAGCATCGGCTAGAGTGAAGAGATGTTTGCGTGCATCTTGCAGGCAGATTGCCTTCGCATACCGCGATGGCCAACCCGATGAAAGATAAGTAAGCCGTAGAACAGTGACTGATTCGAAGAGCAACTGGACCGCAGCCGGACACGACGTGTCCGACTCGATTGAGCTGAATCCTGAAACCGCTGCATTAGCTGCGGCCATCAATCTTCCCTCGGGCTTCGCTTTGCTGGCCGAGGACCCGGACTTCGGTCCGGCTATTTCCATCGGCATGGCAAAGGTGGAGAAGCTGCTGCGCGACGCGCTGGCCAACTCCGACCCCTTGATCGACGCATCCAGCCGCCACCTCGTTGAGGCCGGAGGCAAGCGAGTGCGTCCCCTGCTGGTGCTGCTGACTTCCCTGCTGGGCGACGGCGTGAATGACGATGTCATCAAGGCCGCTGCCGTAGTGGAACTCACCCACCTGGCAACCCTGTACCACGATGACGTCATGGACTCTGCTCCAATGCGCCGCGGTGCACCAACAGCTCACGAGGTGTGGGGTAACTCGGTGGCGATTCTCGCCGGCGACCTGATCTTCGCCCGTGCATCGGTCTTCGGATCCGAGCTGGGCCCAGAAGCAGTCATGTGGCAGTCGCGCACCTTCGAGCGCTTGTGCCTCGGACAGCTGCATGAATCCATCGGCCCGCGCGAGGGCGACGATGCCATCGAGCACCACATCCAGGTAATCAGCGACAAGACCGCGTCGCTGCTCTCCACCTCCGGAGCCTTCGGCGCCCGTTTCGGTGGCGCCCCGCAGTACATTGAGGTACTGCGCGAGTATGGCGAAAAGGTTGGCGTTGCCTTCCAGGTCGCCGATGACGTGATCGACTTGGCATCCACGGAAGCCGACTCAGGCAAGACTCCGGGCACCGATTTGCGTGAAGGCGTGCCGACCCTGCCAATTCTGCTGCTGCGCCAGGCAGCAGCCGAGGGCGACGCGCAAGCGCAGCAGGCTGTCGAACTGGTTGATGCGGACCTGGCCACCGATGAAGCACTGGCGGCCGCTGTGGAAGCTGTCACCTCGCACCAGGCAATCCATGATGCATGGAAGGCCGCACGCCAGTGGGCCGATGACGCGATTGCCGTCTTGGCTCCACTGCCCGAGGGCACCGTGAAGCAGGCGCTGATTTCCTTCGCGGATGCGGTTGTTACCCGCGAAGCCTAGGCAAGCTCGAACAAGCAAAACCCCGGAAGACTGCAAAGGTCTTCCGGGGTTCTGTTTTGCCCGCGGCTGCTGCCAGATCCCTGCTAGAGCTGGTCGTTGCAGTTCTGCCCGTCGTCGGTTGACGCTTTACTCCCAGGAGGATTCTTGCTGGCGGTAAAGAATCTGACGGCGAGAATGACCAGGCCAATGGCCACGAGGGCCGGGATGATGTAGAAAATAATCAGTTCGTAGGTATTCGGGACCAGGGGATTCATGTCTTCATCTTATGAAGGTCCTGACAGATGCAGTACCACCTCAGTGATGATATTCCTGTAAACCGGGAGCATAGCCCTAGTGCTGAGCGGAAAATGCCTGAGGTCTCCCATAAGTGGCAAGCAGGCCCCGGCAACGAATTCTCGTTCCCGGGGCCCGCGCGCGCCAGCGTCATGCCCTCGTGCTTATCGGACGATGTTGTCCGGGACCAGCGGCTGCGGATGCTCGGGGGAAAAGAGCGCTTGGCGCAGCTGCTGCGCTTTGCCGGCCCGATCCTGGATCGATACCCGGTGGCGCAGCTGCCGATAGAGCTCGTCATCGGCGTAGCGCGGGAAAACGTGCTGATGGTAATGCCAAACATGCTGATTGCCCGCAGGCTCATTATGCTGCCGAGTGCTCGTGCCTTCGGGATTCCAGGCGAGCTTCATCGCCAAGGCAACGCGCTTGGTCTCCCGCATGATCGCGGCGCCGGTCTGCTCGTCCAGATCGTAGAGCGCTTCCAGATGCGCGGTCGGAATGATCATCACGTGCCCGCCGTAATTGCCGAACCCATCACAAGCCATGATTGCTGCCACCAGATCTGTCTGGTAGATCAGATCCGTGGGCGCGCACAAGTTGTCCTGGCTGAAAGGCTGGTCGTTGACCAGCTCGCAGAAGGGACACTGGTAGTTGGCTGGTTCATGGGAACGGTGGAGCACTAGTCCTCCAATTCGGCGGCCAGCTCTTCAAACACCCAGGTGTACATGTCCAGGGTGAATTCGCTGAAGGTGCCTTCCTCGCTGGTCCATTTTCCCTTGGCATTGCTGCGGCGGTAGACGATTGGATCCGGAACATCGAGCTGGGATGCCTTGAAGCCCCACACGAACTTCTCTTCCTCATCTTCCAGGAACAGGAGGTAGCCGTCTTCGATTTCCAGTTCTTCAGGGTCGAAGAAGTAGTGGTAGGCCTCCATGAAATCCTCATTGTTGCCCAGAGCACGATAGAACTCTTCAAGGACAAATGGAATTGAAACCTCGGACTGCGCCAGCCCTTCGCGCAATTCTTCGGCGCTCAAGCCATCGGCTTCGTTCCACTGGTCTTCCAAGTACTTGGGAACCAGGGAACAGAACTTCTCTAGAAACATGTCTGCCATGTCTTTATCCTATCGAGATTAGCCCAGCTCAAGGGCACTCAACGCGATCCAGAGCTGGACTCGGTCGCTAGTCACATTAGGGTCGTAGCCAGAAAGATCGGAAATCTGCTGGATCCGGTAGCGCACCGTATTGCGGTGCAGGCCCAAGGACTCGGCCACTGCCCCCACCGAGCCATCGCGGTTGAGGTATTCACGCAAGGTCAGCAATAGGTCAGAATCGTGGGAGGCGTCGAATTCCTGCAACGGTCCCAGGGCTTCGATGGCCAAATCCTGCAGCGGAACATCGTGGGCGGCGAGCAAGAGCGAGGTGAGAGAAAGCTTGGTGGGTTCGTTGACCCGCTCTCCGTGGCGCAGGGACTCCAGGGCCTCGAAGTAGCTCCAGCGGATGCCGGTGGTATTCGGGTAGCGCCCGCCGTAGCCCACCCGAGCCGGAAGGCCGGCCGCGAGCAGATACTCATCGAGGTGCTTGATGGACAGCTGCAGCTTGCTGTGCGCGACAATGATCGCCAAGCGGCCATCTATGATGGCTGAGACCTGCGAGGACAGATCTGCGGGCAGTGGCAGAGTTTGCAAACGCTCGACCTGTGATGGAGCCTGCACCAGGATGACCGAGTGCTCACGCTGGGTATTCAAGCCAAGTGCCCCAAGGCGGCCAGCGGCATCGGCGCCAACCAGGGCGCCAGTGGCGAGGTCCTCGAGCACCTGGCCGTTGGCATGGCGCTGCGAGGCGCGCAGGCGGGATTTATTGGCCAGTTCCAGCCCGATCAGCGACTGCGCGTAATCGACTACTGGATGGTGGACATAGGGTTCTGCAATATGCAGGGTGCACTTATCACGCAGGCCCGTGGCCACTGGGCGCTCATTCCAGGAACGTGCAGGGTCATAGTCCCCGCTGATCACTTCGCCGTGCAGAGTCAGCGCTACCTGGTTGCCGAGCATTCGCTCGAGTTCCTCGAGCATGCTGTCCAGATCCGAGGAAAGCAGTGTCTGGGCCAGCTTCTGGTGGGATTTCAGCAGACTTTCAACACGCTTGAGGTGGTCGGAATTCAGCGCTTCGGCGATCAGCCGGGTAATTGCGGCAAAGGGTATCTGATAGGGCACCTCGAAGACAGGAAGCCCTACTTCGCGGGCGGCTTCAACGGTCGCTTGCGGTACTGAAGCGTGTTCCAGACCTGTACCGAAACCCAAAGCGACGGCATCGTTGGCCGCAAGGACTTTGACGAACTGCCGCTGTGCGGCTTTTGTCTTCTGGCGCACGCCGGTGGTCAACACAATTTCTCGCCCGGTCAGGAACTGCGACGGGTCAAGCAGCTCGGTCACCGCGCCCCAGGTGATGACCATGCCATCGCGGTGGGTGTGTTCAGTCAGCGGTCGAAGATCGAGCTCGTCATGTTCCAGAAGACCGCGTAAACTAATTGCCATATAGCCATTCTAGAGGGATGGCGAAAAGTTCCCGATTTAGCAATATGCTCAAAATGTGGACACGCGACCCCTAGAAATGACCACAATGTGAAAGTTTTGCAGTAGCTTAGACACATGAGCACTCCATCTTCATCACAGGGCGCTCCACTCGCAACCGAGAAGCGTGAGACTTTCAGCTCCCGAAAGTTGTTCATCCTTTCAGCGATTGGTTCGGCCGTTGGTCTGGGAAACATCTGGCGTTTCCCTTACGTCGCCTACGAAAACGGTGGCGGCGCATTCTTGATCCCATACCTGGTCGCAATTCTCTGCGCCGGTATTCCGTTGCTGTTCCTCGACTACTCCATCGGCCACCGCTACCGCGGCTCTGCTCCGCTGGCGTACCGCCGGGCCAACCGCAAGGCCGAGGTCCTGGGCTGGTGGCAGGTACTGATCTGCTTCATCATCGCCATCTACTACGCGGCCATCATTGCGTGGGCGGCCATGTACTGCTGGTTCTCCATCACCAAGGCTTGGGACAAGAACGCCGCCGGCGCCGCCGGGTTCTTCATGAACGACTTCCTCAAGGTCTCGGAAAACGTCAACGTCGGCTTCGACTTCGTCGGCAACATCTTCATCCCGATGTTCTTCGTTTGGCTGGTGACCATCGTGATCATGGTCGCCGGTGTGAACAAGGGTATTTCCCGGGCAAACGCCGTCTTCATGCCGCTGCTTATCGTCATGTTCCTGATTCTGGTAGTCCAGTCGGTCTTCCTGCCGGGAGCTATCGATGGCCTGAACGCATTCTTCACCCCTGACTTCGCGGCACTGTCAAACCCTGCGGTGTGGGCTGCGGCCTTCGGGCACATCTTCTTCTCGCTGTCCGTGGCTTTCGGCATCATGGTGACGTACTCGTCGTACATGAAGCGCAAGAGCGATCTGACCGGTTCGGGCTACGTTGTTGCCTTTGCCAACTCCAGCTTCGAACTGCTTGCAGGTATCGGCGTGTTCGCGGCACTTGGCTTCATGGCCTACAACGCCGGCAGCTCTGTGGACGAAGTTGCCACCTCCGGCATCGGCCTGGCCTTCATTGCCTTCCCGACCATCGTTTCCGAGGCGCCCCTGGGCGCGCTAATCGGTGTGCTGTTCTTCGGTTCGCTGGTCTTCGCTGGCCTGACATCGCTGATTTCCATCCTTGAAGTTATCGTGGCAGCTTTCCAGGACAAGCTGGGCTGGAAGCGTGTTCCGGCGACCCTGGTCGTGGGAATTCCTGTGGCCCTGGTCTCGCTGGTGCTGTTCCCGACCACCACGGGCCTGTATCTGCTGGACACCATGGACGCTTTCGTGAACCAATTCGGCATCCTGGCCTGTGCTTTGGTCATGGTGATCGTCTTCGGTGCAGGCCTGGGTATGCTGCCTAAGCTGGCCAAGCACCTGAACCGCCACAGTTCCATCAAGCTGGGTACCGGTTGGAAGGTCCTGGTTGGCGGCATCGGCCCAGCAGCTTTGGGCTACATGCTGATCAATGAAATCCAGAGCAAGATGGCTGAGTCCTACAGCGGTTACCCGGTTTGGTTCAACGGTGTCTTCGGTTGGGGCATGGCTGGAGCGCTGATTGTTGGCGCAGTCCTGCTGTCGCTGGTTCCATGGAGCAAGAACTCGAAGATCGATGATCCCGAATTCGACCAGCATCGTGCGAATGTCGAGGCAGAAGAAGTTCCTGAAGCGTCCGGAAAGGAATACTAGCCATGAGCGCTATCGCGATTGTCTTCATGATTATTTCCATGCTCACCATCTGGGGCGGCCTGGCGATCTCGTTGATTAGCCTGAACCGCCACCCTGAAAAGCACGACGACGATGTGATCGAGCCAGCTGGCTCGGCAGGCAACTAGAACCTGCAAGCAGCATCTGGATCGAAGGCCTCTTCGTTTCAAGCCCCGGCTTGGAATGAAGAGGCCTTTTCCTGTGCAAATGCACTATGCGACACGAAACGTGTTGTGCCGATCCGCGTAGTGGCCGGGCAGCCGGGAGAATACTCTCTAGTTATAGAGACAACAGGGCCAGTGAGCTCACGAATAAGTTCTGGAAGGACAATCACATGGACGTTACCTACCGCATTGACCAGAAGCGCAAGATCAACGGTCCGTTCCCCGGCCCGAAGTCGCAGGAACTGACCGCACGCCGAGCCAAAGCAGTTGCTGCCGGCGTAGCTTCCAGCCTGCCGGTGTACGCGGCAGAGGTTGATGGCGGCATCATTGTCGATGTCGATGGCAACCAGCTGATTGACCTGGGCTCCGGCATCGCCGTAACGACCATTGGCGCCTCGAATCAGGCAGTAGCCAAAGCCGTCGCCGAACAGGCCGGGCGCTTCACCCACACCTGCTTCATGGTCGCTCCGTACGAGAACTACATCGAGCTGGCCGAGAAGCTGGCTGCCATCACTCCGGGCAACTTCGAGAAGCGTGCAGTCTTCTTCAACTCCGGTGCCGAAGCGGTAGAGAACGCCATCAAGGTAGCCCGCATTGCCACCGGCCGCCAGGCAGTAGTCGCCTTCGACCACGCCTACCACGGCCGCACCAACCTCACCATGGGCTTGACCGCCAAGGCCGCCCCATACAAGCGCGGCTTCGGCCCACTGGCACCGGAGATCTACCGCATGCCAATGAGCTACCCATACCGCGAAGAGAACCCGAACATCTCCGGCAAGGAAGCAGCCGAGCGCGCGATCCTGGCCATGGAAAAGCAGATCGGCGGCGACCAGATCGCTGCGATCATCATCGAGCCGATCCAGGGCGAGGGCGGCTTCATCGTTCCGGCCACCGGCTTCCTGCCGCGCATCGCCGAATGGGCCAAGGAAAACGGCATTGTCTTCGTTGCTGACGAAGTCCAGGCAGGCTTCGCACGCTCCGGTGCTTGGTTCGCCTCGGACATCGAAGGCATTGAGCCTGACATCATCACCCTGGCCAAGGGCATCGCCGGCGGCATGCCGCTGTCTGGCATTATCGGCCGTGCCGAACTGCTGGATTCGGTGCACGGTGGCGGCCTGGGCGGCACCTACGGCGGCAACCCGGTTGCTGTGGCCGCGGCTCTGGAATCCATCAAGTTCATGGAAGAGCAGGACTTGGCGGGCCGCGCCCGCGAGATCGAAGAGAAGTTCTTCACCCGCTTCGGTGCGCTGCAGAAGGACATCAAGGAACTGGGCGACATCCGTGGCCGTGGCGGCATGGTTGCAATGGAATTCGTCAAGGCTGGTGGCAAGCAGCCGGACGCCGAGCTGACCAAGGCCATCGCAGCCGAATGCCTGGCCCAGGGCGTCTTGATCCTCACCTGCGGCACCTACGGCAACGTGGTTCGCCTCTTGCCTCCGCTGGTGATCGGCGACGAGCTGCTCGAGGATGCATTCAACGTATTGGAAGATGCGATCCGCAAGGCTGTCGCCTAAGTAGCTCAAAACTGGTCCTAAACAGCGAATGCCTCGAACCTCCCACGGGAGATTCGAGGCATTCGCTGTATCGGCGGTGAGTGCAACCGGGCGTTCAGACCAACTTTTTCGGTTCGGGCATGGAGCCAATGCGTGGAATTCGCATCATGTCCACGAGCACGAAGAGCACCGCAACCCATACCAAGGCGAAACCAACCCAGCGTTCGAATGGCATGTGCTCGCCAAAGACCAGCAGGCCCAGGATGAACTGCAAGAGCGGGGCGAGGAATTGCAATGAGCCCAGGGTGCTCAAAGGCAGGCGGCGAGCTGCACCCCCGAAGAGCAGGAGCGGTACTGCGGTGATGATGCCGCTCGCTGCCAAAAGCGAGAGGCCAGGAACATCAGCCGAGAACAGCGCAGACTTCCCGTCAACGGCCAGCCAAACCAGATAGCCGATGGCCAACGGGGTCAGCAAGACGGTTTCAATGGTCAAGGACCCCAGCGCAGTTCCGCTTTGGCCCACTTTGTTCTTCACCAGGCCATAGAAGCCAAAGGAGAAAGCCAAGCCGAGGGAAATCCAAGGGACCTGTCCCAAGCCGATCGTCAAGACAAGTACAGCAACGGTGGCTATGGCAACAGCGATCCATTGCAGCCGACGCAATTTTTCTTTCAGGACGACGACACCCAGAAGGATTGCCACAATTGGGTTGATGAAGTAGCCCAGCGAGGCTTCCAGCACATGTCCGGTCAAGACCGCCAGTGCGTAGAGAGTCCAGTTGGCTGCAATCAGAACACTAGCCAGTCCCAACTGCCAGATGGTCTTGGAATCCTTGAACATCGCAAGGAACTGCTTGACCTGGCGCGTGAACGCCAGCAGCAACAGGCAGAAAACCAGCGAGAAGATCACGCGAACGCCAACGAATTCGAAGGCCGAGATGTCAGGCAGCAATAGGAAGTAAGCCGGTAGCATGCCCCAAATCAGGTACGCGGCGGTGCCTTGGATCAGTCCGTAGCTATGTTCTGAACGGATCGGTTTAGCGGTACTTACGGACATGCAGGGCGCACACTTTCAGAAACAAAATGGATCAAGGGAGCGGCCCACCGGGAAATAAGTTGTGGAACCGCATCTTAAAACTACAACGTTCCCGCCGTCTGGATATTCCCCTGGGCCGGCGGTGCCTGCCATTCCACACGGCTCTGTGATATTTTCACCGGAACATAAATGGAATTCCAGTCGTTGACTAGACTAGAGAACACCAACTTGGTTTGCTTCATTGAGGGAGTGCATCGCCGTGCATGGACATAACAACGGACTCAAAACCGCCTTTTTGATGGGCGGAATGTTTGCCCTGCTGCTGGCCATTGGCTCGCTGATATCCGCGGGCACCGGCCGTTCAATGTTCATTTGGATATTTGCCTTGATCGGCCTCGGAACTACTGCCTACAGCTATTGGAATAGCGACAAGCTGGCTCTGCGCTCGATGCATGCCTACCCGGTCAGCGAAGCGGAACAGCCGGGAATGTACCGAATCGTGCGTGAGCTGTCGATGAACGCGCAGCAGCCGATGCCGCGACTGTACGCTTCGCCAACCACTTCGCCGAACGCCTTTGCCACCGGCCGCAACCCGCAGAATTCGGCGGTGTGCTGCACCGAAGGCATCCTGCAGTTGCTGAACGAACGCGAATTGCGCGGGGTGCTGGGCCACGAGCTGATGCATGTCTACAACCGGGACATCCTCACTTCTTCGGTCGCCGCCGCGGTTGCGGGCGTTATCACCTCCGTTGCCCAGTTCCTGATGTTCTTCGGCGGCGGCAACAGCAATGACAACCGCGGGGTGAATCCGATCGCCTTGATTGCCCTTTCCCTGCTGGCGCCACTGGCAGCGTCGATCATCCAGATGGCCGTGAGCCGCACCCGCGAATATGATGCAGACGAGGACGGAGCCAAGCTGACCAATGACCCGCTGGCGTTGGCGAGCGCGCTTCGGAAACTGGAATCGGGGATTACGCAGGCTCCGCTGGCTTCCAACGACCAGAAGCTGGTCAACAGCTCGCACCTGATGATCGCCAATCCATTCGGCTCGCGCCTCAATCGCATATTCTCCACCCACCCGCCAATGGAGGATCGCATCGCACGGCTTGAAGCGATGGCTGGCGGACGCGGATACTAAGTGCAAAGCAGCTCCTGGGCTAAAGGCCGCATCTCATATGGAGATGCGGCCTTTAGCTTGTTTTGGGCCTTTACCGTTGAACTAATAGTTACTTCCCCTCCTACTAAAGGATGAGGCGATAATCTTCGTCTTCCCTAGTCAACCGAGGATGGGCTGATCGTAGCGGCACCGAAAAGAAGACCCTCTGCCGTCTGATGATGGAGCAAGGAACAAGGATGCGAGACGACAACGCGGCACTTCTGCCCAGGCTTGGGGATGCCATAGCCGGTCAACTGGCCACCGGAACGGTCAAAGGATTGGCTTGCCTGCTTGCGGCCTGGATTTGCTCATCATGGATTGCCCTCCACACTGCTTTCGGCACATTCGCTATCGCGCTGGCGATCTCGTATCTCCTCTCGGAAATCCTCGGCGCCATCATCGTTCGACCGATTGTCCTGAAAGAACGCCGTCCCAACCCCGGGGGGGGAGTGCTGTACGTCGTCCTTCCATTCGTGGTGTCCATCATGGTCAGCTTTGCTGCGGCCTATGCAGTTACCAGCTCATTGCGTGACAGCAGTTTTGTGACAGTGCTCGTTGCCGCATGCAACGCCGCTGAGATCCTCTGGATCAAACCATGGGTGCCGGGACCTTCGCCGGAAGAGATGGCCGCGAAGTTCAATGAATTCAAAGCCATGACCAAGGACCACTTCGCTGATGATGTGGCCGAGGTCAAGCGGCGGGCCAGGGAAAGGACTCGCGAACAGTACTACGCGAAGAAGGCCCGCGAAGAAGCAAAGAGGCTGAAGAAGCAGAAGCGCGACGAGGATCAGCGCTGATCCTTCCCGGGTCCATGATCCAGTGGTGCGCAGAATGGCAGCGAGGGCTGCTTCCCATGATGAATGGGAAACAGCCCTCGCTGTGTATCACGCGATTTCTAACGCTGGGTCAGTCCTAGCGGAAGTTCACGAACTGCAGATCCGCTTCTTCGAAGTCGCGCAGCAGAGCCATCGTGGCCTGCAGGTCATCGCGGGACTTGGAAGAGACGCGAAGCTCGTCACCCTGAATGGTTGACTTGATGCCCTTAGGCGCCTCATCGCGAATCAGCTTGTTGATCTTCTTAGCGACATCCTGGGCGATGCCCTCCTTGATGCTTGCTTCGATGCGGTATTCCTTGCCGGATGCAAATGGCTCGCCGGCATCCAATGACTTCAGGGAAATGCCGCGCTTGACCAGCTTGGACTGGAAAACATCCAGTACTGCGTTGACGCGCTCTTCCGAGTTGGCCTTCATCAGGATCTTCTCACCGCTGAAATCAACTTCAGCGCCAACGCCCTTGAAGTCGTAGCGCTGGGCAATTTCCTTCTGGGCCTGGTTCATCGCGTTGGCGACTTCCTGGCTATCAACCTTGCTTACGACGTCGAATGTGGAATCACTAGCCATGTGAATACTCCTAGTTGAAACGGGTCTGATTCGCTTCATAGCCTACCGGTTTTGCCCCCTGGATTTGGGGTGTGATCAGGCTTACAGCAAAAATGCCCCTCTCGATTTCACAACATCGAAAAACTCCTGTAGAGTTATTTCTCGTTCCGACAAGAGCAAATGTTCTTGAAGCGAACGTACTCGGCAGATTACCCGAGTGGCCAAAGGGGGCTGACTGTAAATCAGCTGGCAACGCCTTCACTGGTTCGAATCCAGTATCTGCCACAAAATAACTCCCGGATCCCAGGATCCGGGAGTTTTTTGCATGCGGAAGGAATGCATGGCAACCCGGATCTTTCCTATTCCCGGTTCCGAACAAGATCACCTTTCTACGTATTTCAAATAAGGATCGGCTACCGTATAACCATGGCAACGAAAAATGTGAGCGAAGACGACTTCGCGAAGTTGATTGAAGACAACGACATCGTCCTCGTGGACTTCTGGGCCGACTGGTGCGGGCCGTGCAAGCAGTTTGCACCGGTTTACGACCAGACCTCGGACAAGTTCAGCGACGTCGTTTTTGCCAAGGTGGATACCGAAGCTGAGCAGGGTCTGGCACGTGCAGCTAACGTGACCTCGATTCCTACCATCATGGCGTTCCGCGAACAGGTCCTCGTGTTCTCGCAGGCTGGTGCGTTGAACCAGACCCAGCTCGAAGATCTCGTCACCGCGGTCAAGGGCATTGACATGAGCGAAGTGCACAAGCAGATCGCCGAGGAAGCCGCGCAGGCTGATTCCTAAGAACCATTAGAGGCTTCGGGCTCCTTTACCTCCGCCGGTGATCCAGCGGTGCGTAACGGGGCCCGAAGCTTTGTTTTTTCTGCCCCGAAAGCACCAGCAAGCGCACTACGCGTTGACGGTGCGGGGCGTATGGCGCCAATAGCTCCAGCATCTGCCCATCGCCGATTCGGGAACCGGTAAGCACCTGGCCCACGAAATCAGCCAGATGGAAATCTCCCACCGAAATATGGTCACTGGATCCGTGGGAGCGCTGCAGGGTTTCGGCAATTGTCCAGGGGCCAATGCCCGGCACCGAACCCAAGGCGGCTTCCAAGGTGCCCGGAGCCTTGGCGGTGGGCCGTGCATGGTCCATTGGCTTCTCTGCCCACCACTGCAAACTGCCGGCAACCTGCAGCAGGCGTGCCATGGTGTTAGCCCGCTGTCCTTCAACGCGCGCCTTTTGCCAGTCCCAGCGCCTCATCGAGGCTAGCTTTTGCGGTCCGGGGAAAATCATCAGGCCCTCGGGAGCCGGACCCGGAGCCCGCTGTCCCAGGTGGCGGATCAGCCAGCGCCAGGCATAATTCGCTTCAATCCCGGTCACCCGCTGTTCCAAGATCGCCCCGGCGGCGTGCTCAAAGATCCTGCCGGTGCTGGGAAGAACGAAGTCCGGATGCAACGAGCGGGTGCGCGCGATAATTTCGGGGAACTGCCCTTCTTTGATCCTCGCGTCGAAATCGCTCCAGTCATCGAGCGCCCCTAGAAGGTTCGGCGCTGAGCCGATGGCCCAGTGGGCTCCGGGACCCCATGCTCGAAACGTTGCCGGGGCGGTGGGCGCGGGCTTGCTGATTTGCAGCGTGGCATCTCCGAACGGTGTTCCAAAGGCCAGCCATGCTTCGCTCTGGGACAGGCGGATGGTCGGATCGCCCAGTCCCCGGCGCAGGATTCCCAAAGTCTTGAGCAAGGACACGGGGCGGTGCGGATCGTAATCGGCGCTCAACGGCTTCTCCATGAATCGCATCCTATAGCCTCGTGCCTGCAGTAGCTTGCGGCAGGCTTGCCTAGCACTGATGAAAAGTGCCCGTCCACTGCGTGACGTTTCGCTACGTGCCGGAACGACATGTATGACAACCGCCGGTAAAGTTCTTGACATGAAGTATGCGTCCACAGTCCTAGATCTGATCGGCAATACCCCTTTGGTGAAGCTCAATCGAGTCACCGAGGGGATCAAAGCCACTGTATTGGTGAAGCTTGAATACTTGAATCCGGGTGGTTCCATCAAGGACCGCATCGCATTGAAGATGGTCGAGCGCGCCGAAGAATCCGGCCAGCTCAAGCCCGGCGGAACCATCGTGGAACCAACCAGCGGCAACACCGGTGTCGGCTTGGCCATGGTGGGCCAGCTCAAGGGCTACAACACCATCTTCGTCACCCCGGATAAGGTCGGCGAGGAAAAGCGCGACGTACTGCGCGCCTACGGTGCCAAGGTAGTAGTCACCCCAACCGCGGTGGCCCCGGATTCCCCTCAGTCCTACTACGGCGTATCGGACCGCCTGGTTACCGAGATCGACGGCGCCTACAAGCCCGACCAGTTCGCCAACCCGGCAGCACCCGACAGCCACTTCGAAACCACCGGACCGGAAATCTGGAACGACACCGACGGCAAGCTGAGCCATGCGGTCATCAGCGCAGGAACCGGCGGCACCATCACCGGCACCGGACGCTACCTCAAGCAGGTTTCCGCCGGCCGCGCCTCGGGCCCGGTCAAGATCATTGCCGCTGACCCGGATGGCTCGGTCTACTCCGGTGGCACCGGACGCCCATACTTCGTCGAGGGCGTCGGCGAAGATATGTGGCCAGGGAACTACGACCCATCCGTGCCGGATGCCGTGGAACCAGTCACCGACGCTGAGGCTTTTGAAATGACCCGCCGGTTGGCCAAGGAAGAAGGCCTGCTGCTGGGCGGTTCTTCGGGCATGGCAGTGGTCGCCGCGCTGCGTGCAGCCAAGGACCTGGGCGAAGACGACGTAGTTGTCGTGATCGCCCCGGATGGCGGCCGCGGCTACCTGGCCAAGATCTTCAACGACCAGTGGATGCTGGACCAGGGCTTCACCACTGATGAATACTCCGCCTTGGACTTCATCGGCGCGGCACTTGCCAAGCAGGGCACCACCACGGTGGCTTTGGATACCACCCTGGCCGAAGCGGCCAAGGCACTGCGCGAGCAGGGCGATGACGCATTGGTCGTGTCGACCTCGCCGCTGCCAGCGCGTATCGGCGAGATCCGCGGTGTCATTGGCGCGGGGGACATCACCGACGCACTGCTGGCTGGCGCAGAACCAACCAGTACGCTCGCAGACCTGGGCGACTTGGCCAAGCCATTCATCGGCACCGCAGACACCCCGGAACATGCACAGGAACTGCTCAAGAGCCACCCGGCCGTACTGCTGACCAAGGGCGGCGAAGTGATCGCCGCGGCTACCGCAGCCGATCTCTTGGCCTACTCCACCCGCTAGAGACAACACCTCAAAGGATTGATATCGATGACTGAAAACCATCAGGGAGCAAACACCCGCTTTGTCCATGCGGGCCAGGAATTCGAACCGGTCACCGGCGCGGTAGTTCCGCCGCTGCATTTCTCCTCGACCTACGCGCAGGACGGCATTGGCGGCCTGCGCAACGGCTACGAGTACGGCCGCGGCACCAACCCGACCCGCGACGCGCTGCAGGCGCAGCTGGCCGGCGCAGAATTCGGCACCCACGCCTTCTCCTTCAGCTCCGGCCTGGCCGCCGAGGACTCGCTGATCCGTGCGATCCTGCGTCCGGGCGACCACATTGTGCTGGGCAACGACGCCTACGGTGGAACCTTCCGCCTGATTGACCGCGTGCTGGGCGACTGGGGCATCGGCAACACCCCGGTGAACATGGCTGACGAAGCAGCGATGGCTGCCGCTATCGAAAAGAACAAGGCCAAGCTGGTGTGGGTTGAGACCCCTTCGAACCCGATGATGACCATCACCGACATCGCCAAGGTCGCTGAAATCGCCCATGCTGCCGGCGCATTGCTGGTCGTGGACAACACCTTCGCCAGCCCATTCCTGCAGCAGCCGCTGACGCTGGGTGCTGACATCGTGGTCCACTCGACCACCAAGTACATCGGCGGCCACTCCGATGTGGTGGGCGGTGCGGTGATCGTCAAGGATGCGCAGCTGGCAGAAAAGATCGGCTTCATCCAGTTCGCTGTGGGCGCCGTCTCGGGCCCGATGGACGCCTTCTTGACCACCCGCGGCCTGAAGACCCTGGGCGTTCGCATGCGCGCCCACTCGGAGAACGCTGCACAGGTTGCCGGGTGGCTGCGTGAGCGCAGCGAAGTCGAGCGCGTGCTCTACCCGGGCTTCGAAGACCACCCGGGCCACGAGATTGCCAAGAAGCAGATGTCCGGCTTCGGCGGCATGGTGTCCGTCCAGTTCACCGGCGGTGAAGCGGCGGCCCGCA
This sequence comes from Glutamicibacter sp. NPDC090743, assembly GCF_044769125.1. Taxonomy (NCBI): domain Bacteria; kingdom Bacillati; phylum Actinomycetota; class Actinomycetes; order Micrococcales; family Micrococcaceae; genus Glutamicibacter; species Glutamicibacter sp. NPDC090743. The sequence goes on from NZ_JBIVXE010000001.1 coordinate 76,715, forward strand.
AGATTGCCGAGAGCACCAAGCTATTCACCCTGGCAGAATCCCTGGGCGGCATCGAATCGCTGATGAACTACCCGTCGGAGATGACCCACGCTTCGGTGAAGGGTACCGAGCTGGCGGTTCCGGTGAACCTGTTGCGCCTGTCCGTTGGCATCGAAGACCCTGCGGATTTGATTGAAGACCTGGATAAGGCCTTCGCCAACCTGTAAGAACCAAGCGCGAAGGACCTGGGTTCCGCTGCCCGCAAAGGGCAACGGAACCCAGGTCCTTGGTGCTTTGAACGAAGTTCCGGATCGGCTACCGGCGGCGCTTGGCCGGTTTGGGATCCACGATCTTGAAATACCTGTTGCTCGCTGGCATCCACATCAAGGCCACGCTGAACATGATGATGGCCGCCAGCAGCGAATAGCGGCCGAATCGCAGCAACAGCGGCAGCGCGGTAATCAGGCCCAACCAGGACAGCTGGGCGCGCGCGGCCCGGTCCCCGGTGAATAAGCGGTAACCCAGCACACAGCAGGCAAGGCCGGCAGCGGCGAAAAAGATCATCAGCGCAATGGCTCCGAAATCCAGCGCGGAATCCTGGATATGCTCGTAAGCCAGGAAGCCTCCGAAGCCGAGAAAAAGCACTCCGGCTAGGAGCCATAGCATTTGGGCGATGAACAATCCGCCTGGGGTGGGCTCATCTGGACGTCGCGGAAAAAGTGGTTTCTTCACGTTCTCAACCCTACGTGCTTTGGTGCGGTGCCCGATCTCACACGCTCTCGACACTGACAATAGTGGCCTGTTCAAGCTAGCATTAAGTGTTCGCGAACATCAGGGTATCCCTCTCGCATCCAGCCCAATTTTTGAGGCCGGAGCCTTCTCGTGTTGTATTTTCCGCAAAGTGTGTGCGGGTCTTTATGTCATAGGGGAGCGCTTGATGAGCGTGACTTGTATCTGACTGTGCAGCCTATACGTCGTTTCTTTGGGGACGGCCAAGGCCTATCCCCTAACGAATGAGGTAATTCTTCGTGTCTTCTGACATGCCCGTAAACACCGACGACAACCAGACCCCGGAAGAGCCAACCGTGCTCTTCTCCGAACTTGGCCTGGATGCCCGCGTGCTTGCATCGCTTGCCGACCTTGGCTACGAAAAGCCATCGCCAATCCAGGCAGCGACCATTCCACTGCTTCTCGAAGGCCGCGACGTTGTCGGCCTGGCCCAGACCGGTACCGGCAAGACCGCTGCTTTCGCGCTTCCTGCCCTGTCCCGCATGGCAGAGCTGGCTGACACCAATGGTCCAGCCAAGACCCCGCAGATCCTGGTTCTGGCTCCAACCCGCGAGCTGGCCCTCCAGGTCGCCGAAGCCTTCACTTCCTACGCCAAGTACCTGCCGAACTTCACCGTTCTGCCAGTGTACGGCGGCTCGCCATACGGCCCGCAGCTCAACGGCTTGCGCCGTGGCGCCCAGGTAGTCGTTGGTACCCCAGGTCGCGTTATCGACCACATCAACAAGGGTTCCTTGGACCTGTCGAACCTGCAGTACGTTGTCCTTGATGAGGCCGACGAAATGCTGCGCATGGGCTTCGCCGAAGAGGTCGACAAGATCTTGGAAGCTACCCCAGAGGACAAGCAGGTTGCCCTGTTCTCGGCAACCATGCCACGCACCATCCGCCGCATCGCTTCGGAATACCTGCGCAACCCGCAGGAAGTTGCCGTGAAGTCCAAGCAGTCCACCGGCACCAACATCACCCAGCGCTACCTGCAGGTCATGGGCGCCCACAAGCTGGACGCCATGACCCGCATCCTGGAATCCGAGTCGTTCGAAGGCGTTATCACCTTCGTCCGCACCAAGATGGCTACCGAGGACCTGGCCGACAAGCTGAAGGCCCGCGGCTTCACCGCGGCTGCCATCAACGGCGACATCCCTCAGCAGCAGCGTGAGCGCACCGTTGAGAACCTGCGCTCGGGCAAGATCGACATCCTGGTTGCTACCGACGTGGCAGCTCGTGGCTTGGACGTTGAGCGTATTTCGCACGTTATCAACTTCGACATCCCGCATGACACCGAGTCCTACGTGCACCGCATTGGCCGTACCGGCCGTGCCGGCCGCTCGGGCGACGCGATCCTGTTCATGACCCCGCGCGAGAAGTACTTGCTGCGTGCCATCGAGAAGGCTACCCGCCAGCCGGTGACCCAGATGCAGCTGCCTTCGCTGGATTCGGTCAACGACCGTCGTATCCAGAAGTTCACCGATCGCATCGACAAGACCATCAGCGGCCAGGACCTGACCACCTTCCGCGAAATCGTGGAGAAGTTCGCTTCCGAGCACGAAGACCTGGACCAGCTGGAAATTGCAGCTGCACTGGCTCTGATGGCCCAGGGCGGCCGCCCGCTGCTGATGACCGAACCAGTCATGTCCCCTTCGAAGAAGGCACGCATGGATCGCCCAGAGCGCGGCGACCGTAGCGAACGCGGTGACCGTGGCGATCGCGGTCCACGTGCCCGCAAGACCGCTGCCGAAGGCAACGCCATGTACCGTCTGGCCGTAGGCCGACGCAACCGCGTGCAGCCGGGCTCGATCGTTGGCGCACTGGCCAACGAGGGCGGCTTCGATTCTTCGGAAATCGGCGGCATCGAGATCCGTTCGGACCACACCCTGGTCGAGTTGCCAGCAGAGCTGAGCAAGGACCAGTGGCGTGCACTGTCCAAGACCCGCATCGGCGGCGAAGCCATCGAGCTCGAGCTCGACAATGGCCGCAGCCCGCGCCGTGACGACGAAGGCGACCGCGGTGGCTTCCGTGGCGGCCGTGGTGGTGGCTTCGGCGGCGGACGCAGTGGCGGCCGTGGCGGTTTCGGTGGCGGACGCGGCGGCGGACGTGGCGGCTTCGGCGGCGGCGGACGCGGCGGCAAGGATCGCTTCAGCGACTCGGGCCGCAGCGGTGGACGTCGCGACTACTAAGCCAGTCGCACGCAGCTGAACAGCATTGAATAACGCCCTTGGGGCAAGCCGAAAGCTTGCCCCAAGGGCGTTTTTCGTGCGCCGCAGGCTATTTACGGAGCAGGAGTTCCCACCGGGATCCCGTCCCCGAGATAGACCGTGCCGCCGCTTTCCAGGAACTGCCTGCTTTTCTGCGCCATCCCGGCCAGGGCGGCTTGCGCCTCGGCCGAGCCGTACTCGTCGCGGATATCCTGGGAGATGCGCATGGAGCAGAACTTCGGCCCGCACATGGAGCAGAAGTGGGCGGTCTTGGCCGGCTCGGCCGGCAAGGTCTCATCATGGAATTCCTGTGCGGTGACCGGGTCAAGGGACAACGCGAACTGGTCATTCCAGCGGAATTCGAAGCGCGCCTTGCTCAGCGCATCATCCCGCGCTGTGGCGCCCGGGTGGCCCTTGGCCAGATCGGCGGCGTGCGCAGCGATCTTGTAGGTGATCACCCCGGTCTTCACATCATCCCGGTTGGGCAGTCCCAGATGCTCCTTGGGAGTGACGTAGCAGAGCATCGCGGTCCCGTACCGTGCGATCTCCGTGGCGCCAATGGCGCTGGTGATGTGGTCGTAGCCCGGGGCGATGTCGGTGACCAGCGGGCCCAGGGTATAGAACGGCGCCCCATCGCACAGCTGCTGCTGGCGTTCCACATTCTCGCGCACCAGATGGAACGGGATATGCCCCGGGCCTTCGACCATCACCTGCACATCGTACTTCCAGGCGCGCTTGGTCAGCTCGGCCAGGGTGTCCAGCTCGGCGAACTGGGCGGCGTCGTTCGCATCTGCGATGGAACCCGGGCGCAGCCCGTCGCCCAGCGAGAAGGCCACGTCGTACTGCGCGAAGATCTCGCACAGCTGATCGAAGTGGGTGTACAGGAAATTCTCCTGGTGGTGCGCCAAGCACCAGCCGGCCATGATGGACCCGCCACGCGAGACCATGCCGGTGACCCGGTTGGCAGTCAGCGGGATGTAGCGCAGCAGCACCCCGGCGTGGATGGTCATGTAGTCCACGCCCTGCTCGCACTGCTCAATGACGGTGTCGCGGAAGATCTCCCAGGTCAGTTCGTTGGCTTCGCCGTTGACCTTCTCCAACGCCTGGTAGATCGGCACGGTGCCGATGGGGACCGGGGAGTTGCGGATGATCCACTCGCGGGTGGTGTGGATGTCATCTCCGGTGGACAGGTCCATAACCGTGTCCGCGCCCCATTTGGCCGCCCACTGGAGCTTGGAGACTTCTTCTGCGATGGAGCTGGTCACCGCCGAGTTGCCGATATTCGCATTGATCTTGACCAGGAACGCCTTGCCGATGATCATCGGCTCGGATTCCGGGTGGTTGATGTTCGCCGGGATGATGGCTCGCCCGGCCGCGAGCTCGCTGCGCACCAGCTCGACATCGCATTCCTCGCGCAGGGCCACATAGCGCATTTCCGGGGTGATGATCCCGGCACGCGCATAGTGCATTTGCGTCACGCGGGCTCCGCCAACGGCCTGCAGCGGCGGGGCTGAGCGTCCGGCCCATTCCGCGCTGGCCGTGCCGCGGCGGACCGCTGAGCGTCCGTCGTCGTGCAGGTTGCGTTCGCGGCCTGCATAGGTTTCCACGTCCCCGCGTTCCAGGATCCACCGCTCGCGGAAGGGTTGCAGGCCTTGGGTGGGCTCGCTTCCCGGTCCGCTGGTGCGATATACAGCCAGCGGCTCGTTGGACTGTCCATTGGGGGAGTCTGCCAATTGGATCTGCGTGACGGGAACAGAAATTCCCGCAGATTCACGGTAGGCAAGGGTGTGGGCAGGGTGCTGTTCAATTTGTTCCACTGGGGAAACTCACTTCCTTCGCCGGCATTACCCGGACAGGTTCAACGGTCGCGGACGGCGATAGCCCGATCTCAGCCCTTGCCAGGGCACCCGTGTGGTCGCGAACAACTTAGCACGCTTGCGAGGGTTAAACGCAAACCCAGTGGTCAGGGCCTGACATCAAGGAAGTGGGAAGGGCCGGCTGTGGCGGGCCAAGATGCTTTTCATTGGCCGGAGACTCTTGCCGGGGGCACCTGGAATCCGGGGCGCAAGACGCAGCCGGTAGCCGGTGCTGCAGCTTGGGGTGTGCCCTGGGCCATGCTCGCAGTGGCTACACGGCATCTGCGGGATAAACGAAAAGAGAGGCAATCTGGAACCAGATTGCCTCTCTTATTTCGAGCCCCCTGCCGGAATCGATCCGGCGACCTCGTTCTTACCAAGAACGCGCTCTACCACTGAGCTAAGGGGGCAACAGGTAAATACTTTACACAGGTTTTTGAGGTTTGCAAAATCCGTCGGGAATTTGTTGCTGAGGTCACAATATTCCTACTCAAGACCGGAATGGGCGGCAAGGAGCTGTTGCCTTCCTGGCGGTTTCCAGCACCCCGGTTCGCGGCCTGGGATCCAACTGCCGGCCGCTGGAGCCGTGCCTGCGTGCCAGGGTGGATCGGGTGTTGCCCAAGTGCCGCTCGGTCACGGGTTCTGGAGCGGGAAAAGGTGGCAGCGTTCCGAAATTCCAAGCGGAGTAATTCGATGTTTGGCCACCGGGAAGAATCCGCGGGATTCTATCCTGCGCACCCGGGCAAATCCGCGATTGACCACGAGGAGCACTCCCGTGAGCATCGTCACCAGGGCACTTTTTGTCCCACCCTTCGTCCCCGGGGTGGCGAGTGAGGGGATAAATAGCCATTGACTAATGGTTTTACAGAATTTTCCGGGTCTTTTCCGGGGTGATCCGCCGATTTTTCTTTGCCGGGAAATCCGTGTAGAGTATTTACTCGTTGCCCCCTTAGCTCAGTGGTAGAGCGCGTTCTTGGTAAGAACGAGGTCGCCGGATCGATTCCGGCAGGGGGCTCTGAGTGAGAAGCTTTCTTGGCTTCTACTGGATTGCTTCTCACTTGTGGCGGCGTAGCTCAGCTGGTTAGAGCGCACGACTCATAATCGTGAGGTCCCGGGATCGAGTCCCGGCGCCGCTACCAAATCAAAGATCCTCGGCTTCGGCCGAGGATCTTTTTTGGTTTCCGGCCCCGAAGCAGCATTGTCGTTCGAGGCCATGAACGGCTAGTGATCCAAGTCCTTCTCCTGGTTCCCGTCCTTGGCTTGCTGAGCCAGCGACAGCAGCCCCTGGATCGCTGTCGTATCGAAATCCGCATCTTGGCTCGGTGCCTGATTGGCATCATGGCCGTGGACTTCGGTATGTAAGCGCTGCATCTGCATGTCGAGTTTCGTCGCCATGGCCGCCGCGTCGGCAAGCTCTTGCACGAGATGTTCTGGAACTTCGCCCTCGTACTTGTAGAAGATCTTATGTTCCAGGCTTGCCCAGAAATCCTGGGCAATGGTACGGATCTGCAGCTCCACCACGACATCGACCGGGCCATCGGACAAGTAGACCGGGATCTGCACGATCGCATGGACACTTTTATAGCCGTTGGGCTTCGGGTTCTTGATGTAGTCCTTGATTTGGAGGACCTTCAGGTCATTCTGCGAGGTTAACGTGTTCAGGACCTTGTAGATGTCCTTGACGAAACTGCAGGTAATGCGCACGCCGGCAATGTCGCTGATGTTCTCGCGAATGGCAGGCAGGGACGGGGAGATGTTTCGGCGGGAGACCTTGCGCATGATGCTCTCCGGAGTTTTCACCCGGGAAGTGACGTGCTCAATTGGATTGTAATTGTGCAAATACAAGAACTCTTCACGCAAGATCGAGACCTTGGTCAGCACCTCGTCCACCGCAAACTGGTATTCCATCATGAAACGCTGGAAATCATGGCGGAAAGCTTGCGTCAATCGCTGCAGCTCGGCCGGCGAAGGGGCGGTCTCGGCAGCTGTGATGGCCACTGCACGAGTCTTGTCATCAAATGGGACAGAAATCCTGGATCACCTCAGCAGATTATGGCCCGGCCCGCGGTACGGTTCCGGTGCAGTTCCAGCTTAAGGGCTTCTCCTAGGAATTAGGCCAGAACGAATCGGGAATTCGTCCAGCAAACTTTCGGGCTGCAGGCACCGGCCAACCTGCCTTGCAGGAGCTAGCCATGTCCGGTGAACTATCGTTGAAGAGGTAACTTCGAGGAAGGCATCGATGGAATTCGCCAGCGACCACCGGCAGCTCTGCCACGGCATCAGCTTCTCAGAGCATGAATGCGCCCCCATGCTCCGGCTTCGGCAAGCGGAAAAATGGAGCACCGAATACCTGGAAGCCAACCGTTCACTAAGCCTGCGCATCGGCGAACTGAAATTCTGTCTGGGCTACATCACGATGAAAAGCGATGGCTCTCGCAACACCTTGCCTTGCCCGAAGAACAAAGCGCTGCGTACCGGAACCCAGTGCGAACGCTGCCGCCGGCTGGATCATTCAAAGTTCATGCATCATTTCCACAAGACCGGCGAAGCCCCGGAGGGCATGCGCAAGTACCTGGAGCAGCCGCACTTCTTGTATGTCGCAAGCTTCGCCCATGGGGCGACCAAGGTCGGTACCACCTCGACCCAGAGCAAATGGACTCGCTTGGCGCAGCAGGGAGCGGTCATTGCCCGCTATGTTGCCCGCGCCGCTGATGGCGCCGCTATTCGAGTGCTCGAAGACCTGGTCACTGAACACGTGGGCCTGAGCCAGCAAGTCCGGCAGAAGTCCAAGATCAAGGGACTGGCCAGCTGGGAACTGGACTACGCCCAGCTGGACCAGATCAACTCCGAAGCGGCAAGCCGGACCCGGGCCTTCCTTGGCGCCCAGCGGGGTCTGGAGACCTACGGCGTGCAGCTGCGCGACGAGCTATGGAAACAACCGGCCTTCGCCCGCCCGGTCGTTGACGCCTGGGATACCCATTCGCTGCATGCCTGGAATACGGCACTGGGCGGGAACACCGTGAATCTGCGCATCCGCGGCGTGCTGGGGCAAAGCATCCTCGCAGACAGCGGCGAAGGCACCACCGTGCGCCTGCTGGATGCCGCCGAGTTGAAGACCCGCGAGGTCGCCATCGTGGAGAACTTCGGAGATTTCAGGGAAGAGCAATCCGCCCTGTTCTGAATCAGGCCCAGCGTTGTCGGGGGAGTCACGGGAAATGCCCCGGCCTCAATGAGCGGACACAGCCGGAGCTGAACTAGACTTGAACCATGACCAACACTCCTTGGGAATCGGCCTCATCACGCTATAAGAAGCTCGTCTTCGCTGCCATGGGCATCATGGGCGCAGGCATCATCTTGGCCATCATCGGCGCGAACATTCCATCGCTGCCAACGGTCTACACAGCAATCGGCATCATGGTCATCGGCATGCTCTGCCACATCGCCGGACTGGTTGTCCGCGCCAGGGATGCGCGCCAGTGGCGTATTGCCAATGGCCTGGCGGCCCCTCGAGCCAAGAAGCGCCCGGCGGACGGGCAGGACTAGGGCTCCGCAAGAATTCCACCGTGTGACCGCTTGGCTGCGCCCGGGTCCCGTATCCGGCGGCAGCCTCGCCTGGCCACTTCCAACAACGTTCAGGAGAATCCATGGGCATCAACCCCGACCTGGTAGGGCGCATCTACCCTGCCGGCGAGTCCTACCAGGTAGGGCGCGAAAAGATCCGCGAATTCGCCAAGGCCACCAAGGCCGCCAACCAGGCGCACTACGATGTGCAGGCCGCTCGCGAGCTGGGCTATAGCGATGTCGTTGCCCCTCCGACCTTCGCGATCATCATCGCCCAGCGCGCTGACGCGCAGCTGATTGCCGACCCTGCCAGCGGCATCGACTTCTCCCGCGTGGTGCACGCCGACCAGCGCTTCACCCATCACCGTCCGATCGTTGCCGGCGATGAACTGCTTGCCGAGCTCTACGTGGACCAGGTCCGTGAAATGGGTGCCGGTGCCATGATCACCACCCGCGCGGAAATAACCACCGTGGCTGGCGAGAAGATCGCAACCACCGTTTCATCGCTACTGGTACGAGCTGAGGACTAAGCATGATTGAATTCGAAAGCCTCGAAAAGGGCCAGGTCATTGGCTCGCACACGGTGCAGGTCAACCGCGCGGACCTCGTCCGCTATGCAGGTGCCTCGGGCGACTTCAACCCGATTCACTGGAATGAGCGCTTCGCCAAGGAAGTGGAACTGCCATCGGTGATCGCCCACGGCATGTTCACCATGGGATCGGTCATCGACCTGGTCTCCCAGTGGGTCGGCAACCCGGGAGCCATCATCGACTACCAGACCCGCTTCACCAAGCCGGTAGTCGTCGAAGATCCCGAAGGAACCAACCCGGCGAATCACGAAGGTACCACCATTTCGGTGGAGGGCAAGGTCGGCGCCTTGGACTCCGAAGCCCGCACCGCCCGCATCGATTTGGCAGTCTCGGCCCATGACAGCAAGGTACTGCTCAAGTGCCAAGCCGTGGTGCAGCTCTAGGCATGCAACTTCCCGGTGAAGCGCAGAGGCCTGTAACCCAGTGGCGCAACGCGCTGATGGCGGCCTACCTGGCCAGCGGCCTGCTGATCTCGGCCCTGGTTTCGCGCTTGCCCGCAGTGCGTGATGCCCTGCAGCTGGACCACGCCAGCGTTGGACTGCTGCTGCTGTGCATGAGTGCAGGATCCTTCCTGTCCGTCTCGGTCTCAGGACAACTGGTTCTGCGCCTTGGGGCCACCCGCGTCATGCGCATCGCCGCGACAATAGCCGGCTGTTCACTCATTCTTGTAGGCGTGGGCGCAGGAATCTTTGGCAGCGCCCTGATCTGCGGCATCTTCCTCTTCGCCCAGGGCCTGGGGACCGCATCATGGAATGTCGCCTCCAATGTCCAAGGTGCGGCCATGGAACGGGCCTTGGGCAAGAGCATCATGCCTGCCCTGCACGGTTTCTTCTCCATCGGCACCGTGATCGGTGCCGGCGCTGGTGCGCTAGGTGCCCGACTGCAGATCCCGTTGCAGTACCACTACGGCTTCATGGGCCTGGTTATCGTCTTCACCGTGCTCTACAGTGCCCGATTCTACGGAGAAGACTACAGCCGGACCCCGCGCACCAGCAGCGGGACCTCGCTGAAGAAGGCATGGACCGAACCGCAGACCGTCCTCTTGGGCGTTCTGGTTCTGGGCATGGCCCTGGCTGAAGGCGCAGCCGGCGACTGGGTGGCCATGGCACTGGTGGATGGATACCACACGAAGGAAGGCGTGGGAGCCATCGGCTACGGCGTCTTCGTTACCGCCATGACCCTGACTCGGCTGCTGTCCGGCGATCTGATCTTGCGCCTGGGCCGTGTCGTCATGATCCGGGCCAGCGCCATCAGCGCCCTGGTCGGGGTACTGCTCTTCGCCTTTGGCAACAACCTGCCGCTGGCCTTCGTGGCCTTGGCCATCTGGGGCATGGGCGTGGCCCTGACCTTCCCGCTGGCCATGAGCGCGGCATCGGATGATCCTGTTCATGCCGCGACCCGCGTCTCGGTAGTGTCCACCATCGGCTACGGCGCCTTCCTCGGTGGCCCGCCGCTTTTGGGACTGCTGGCTGAAGTCATCGGCCTGCTACCTGCTTTGGGTTCCATTTCCATCCTGGTGGTCGTAGCCTTCTGCTTGTCCTCTAATGCCGCCGGAAACCGTACCGGCGACGCAGGCAAAGCGTAGAACGCCGGCCGGCCGCACCTATTCGTTCCCATACGGAAAGTAAACTGAAGCAATGCTGAAGAATCTGACCACGACCCACGTTGGTGGGCCAGCCCAGCAATTGGTGACCGCTACCAGCGAAGCTGAACTGGCTCAAGCCGTTGCGGCAGCAGACACCGCAGGGCACGACGTTCTGCTCATTGGCGGGGGTTCCAACCTGGTGATCTCCGACGAGGGGTACCCGGGCGTCGCAGTGCAGATCGCCACCCGCGGACTGCACCTGGACGAGCAGCCTAATGGCAAGGTGCTGCTGCGCGCTGCCGCCGGCGAGAACTGGGACACGACCGTTGAATACAGCCTGGCTGAGGGCCTGAGCGGACTGGAAGCGCTCTCGGGCATCCCCGGGTGCACCGGTGCCACTCCGGTGCAGAACGTCGGGGCCTACGGGGCAGACATTTCCCAGACCCTGGCGTGGGTGCGTGCCTACGACCGCCAGAGCAACCAGGTACTCAAGCTGGATAACTCCGAGCTTGGTTTCGCCTACCGCGATTCGGTCATCAAGCGCACGAGCACCAACGGATCCCCACGCTACGTGGTCCTGGAAGTGGCCTTCCTGCTGACCCGTGAAAATGAATCGGCTCCTATCCGCTATGCAGAGCTGGCCCGCCGGCTCGGAGTTGAAGCTGGCGAACGCGCCGACGCGCTCGAAGTGCGCCAGACCGTTCTGGACTTGCGTCGTTCCAAGGGCATGGTCTTTGATGCCAGGGATGCCGACTCGCACTCCACGGGTTCCTTCTTCACCAACCCCATCGTTGAATCCAGCGTCATGGGCAAGCTTCCCGAGAACGCTCCGAGCTACCCGGCGGAACAAGCTGGCTTCCTCAAGCTGTCCGCCGCATGGCTCATCGACCAGGCCGGTTTCGGCAAGGGCTACGGCTTGGAGGGGACCGACGGGTTCGCGCTCGCTGGCGGCCGAGCTTCCCTGTCCACCAAACACACACTGGCCATCACCAACCGCGGGGAAGCCACCGCCCAGGACATTGTGGCCATTGCCCGGTCAGTTCGCGCCGGCGTGCAGCAGCGTTTTGGCATTGAACTGGTCAATGAGCCGCTGCTGATCGGCCTAGCTCTCTAAGCGAGCAGCATGCCAGCCATCGCCGGAACACGGGAGGAAAACAAGGGTGCACTTGTCATCGCGAAAGCTCGCGCTGGAGGATATCGACCTGCTGGAAGCGAACTTCCAATCCGTGCAGGGCGCCGGTGAAGCCCAGTGGCTCGGCTTCTGGGATACGAACAAGCTGCGCGCCCGTGTCGGCCAGGACCAGTTGATCGGCAACGCCGATGGCGCGCTGGCAGTCTGCTTGGGGGAGCAAGTAATCGGCAAAGTCGATTGGTTCACCGTTTCGTCGTGGGGCCGGGCCAACACCTCGGCCTGCTGGGAAGTCGCCATCGGCATCTTTGCCCAGTACCGCGGCCAGGGCCATGGCACGCAGGCGCAGAAGATGCTCGTCGACTAACTTATTCACCCACTACCCCCGTCATCGGATCCAGGCTACGACAGCCGCAGAAAATGCGTCTGAGCAGAAGTGCCTGGAGAAGCTGGGGTTCACCCGCGAGGGTGTCATCCGCCAAGCGCAGTGGCGCGCCGGTGCGTGGCATGACCAGCTGATCTATTCGGTACTCCGGGATGAGTGGGCCCACTAGAGCTCATCTGCAAGGGAAATGGCCAAGCCCAGAACAGAAATTTCTGTTCTGGGCTTGGCCATGGCTTTGCCTCGGAGGTGCCTAGAGGCGGCCCTGGGCGATAGCGAGCATGCGGCGCAGCGGCTCGGCAGCGCCCCACAGCAGCTGGTCTCCAACGGTAAAGGCCGAGATGTACTCAGGACCCATTTCCAGCTTGCGGATACGGCCGACCGGGATATCCAAGGTACCGGACGCCGCGACCGGAGTCAGCTGGTCCATGGTGGCTTCCTTCTCGTTGGGAACGACTTTGGCCCACTGGTTGTCTGCTGAGAGCAGCGACTCGATTTCGGAGACCGGCAGGTCTTCCTTCAGCTTCAGCGTCAGTGCCTGCGAGTGCGAGCGCATGGCACCGATGCGGACGCACAGGCCGTCCATGATGATCTGCTTGTCGCCGGGGGTCTGCAGGATCTTGTTGGTCTCCACGCCTGCCTTCCACTCTTCGCGGGACTGGCCGTTGCCCAAATCAGCGTCGATCCATGGGATCAGCGAGCCGCCCAGTGGTACGCCGAATTGCGCGGCATCCAGGTTTCCGCGCTGGGTTTCCAGGACCTTGCGGTCGATTTCCAGGATGGCGCTGGCTGGATCAGCCAACTCGCTGCCCACCGACGCATTGATGTCGCCGAACTGGGTGAGCAGTTCGCGCATATGGCGTGCGCCGCCGCCGGAAGCGGCCTGGTAGGTCATCGCGGTGCCCCACTCGACCAAGTTGTTCTTGAATAGCCCGCCCAAGCCCATGAGCATGCACGAGACGGTGCAGTTGCCGCCGATGTAGTCCTTGACGCCAGAGGCCAGGGATTCATCGATCACGGCTCGGTTGACCGGGTCCAAAACGATGACCGAATCATCATTCATGCGCAGCGAGGACGCCGCATCGATCCACAGGCCGTCCCAGCCGGACTTGCGAAGCTCGGTGTGGACCTTGGTCGTGTAGTCCCCGCCCTGGGCAGTGACGATGATCGGCAACTTGGACAGCGTTTCAATATCGAACGCGTCCTGCAGCAGCCCAGCACCCTTAGCGAATGCCGGGGCGTTGCCGCCGGCATTGGAAGTCGAGAAAAATACCGGGTCAATCTGGGCGAAATCGCCCTCGTCGAGCATGCGCTGCATCAGCACGGAACCAACCATGCCTCGGTAACCTACAAAACCAACAGATGAAGTCATGTATCCATGGTAGGGGCGTTTATCCGGCAGAGCCCGGTTCGTTACACCAGTTAAAGCAGAATCACACCCAAGCCCCAGCAGGGTTCAGGTGTGACTCGGTGCAGCCAAAGTTTTACTTTTCCTCAAGCAGCAGCTTGCGGTTCTTGATCGCCCACATGGCGGAGAAGATAAAGATCTGCGTCGGGACCAGCAGCATGATCAGGCCGAATACCTTGTGGCCGCCGAGAACCATGAAGAAGCCGAGTACGGCCACCACCAAGGCCAGCAGCGGGAAGAGCATGTATCCGAGAATGAAGAGTGCTTCGGGGTGCTGCTTGAGCTCTCCGATGTATTTTTTCATGGTCGTTCTAATCCTTTTGGCGAAGCCAGGTTTCAAAGCGGTAGCGGGTACCGGTGGAGGAAGTGTGCCAGTGGGCAGCTTCCGAATCTAGGGACGGATCGGATGCGCCCAGAGCGAAGTCAGCGGTGAGCTTCGGTGCGGAGGTATCTCCAGCAGGGGAGGCATCGAGCTTGGTAATCACCGCGACGTCCAGCAGCGCCAGTGCCTGGGCATAGACCTTTCCGCCGCCAATGATCCATACTTCTTCGCCGCCGGCGCTGCGCTGTGCCAACGCGATGGCTTCTTCCAAGCTGGAGACGGGGAGTGCGCCATCCTTGCGCAGCTGCGCGTGGGCATCAGCCTGCGTGGTCAGTACGATGTTGGTGCGTCCTGGCAATGGACGGAACTTCGCCGGGAAGGAATGCCATGTGGCACGACCCATGATTACTGGATGACCAGCGGTCGTGCGCTTGAAATGGGCCAGGTCCTCGGGAACGTGCCATGGCATGGCGCCGTCAGCGCCAATAATGCCGTTCTCGGCTTGGGCCCAAATGGCGCCAACCAGCGGTTCAACGTCGTGTGCGTGGCGAGGCTTGGGAGTCATACCGCTACGGCTCCCTTGATCGTCGGGTGGTGCTGGTAGTCGTTGATGCTGAAATCTTCCAGCGTGTAGTCGAAGATCGACTCGGGCTTGGAATTGAAGCTGAGCGTCGGGTATGGGTAAGGATCGCGGGAGAGCTGCTCCTTGACCTGTTCCAAGTGGTTGGTGTAGATATGCACGTCGCCACCAGTCCAGATGAACTCGCCTGGCTCCAGATCGAGCTGGTGGGCAAGCATGCGCGTGAGCAGTGCGTAGGAAGCGATGTTGAACGGTACGCCCAGGAACATGTCTGCACTGCGCTGGTAGAGCTGGCAGGAGAGCTTGCCCTCGGCCACGTAGAACTGGAAGAACACGTGGCATGGAGGCAACGCCATATTCTGGATCTCTGCGACATTCCACGCCGAGACGATGTGGCGGCGGGAGTCCGGATTGTTCCGCAGCGAGTCGACCAGCTGGGAGATCTGGTCAATGTGGCCGCCATCGGGAGTTGGCCAGCTGCGCCACTGGACACCATAGACCGGTCCGAGTTCGCCGGCTTCGTCAGCCCATTCATTCCAGATACGCACGCCCTGGTCCTGCAGCCACTTCACATTGGATTCGCCGCGCAGGAACCACAAGAGTTCTGCTGCCACGGATTTGAAGTGCACGCGTTTGGTGGTGACCAGCGGGAAAGAATCCTTCAGATCGAAGCGGATCTGGCGGCCGAATACCGACAGCGTTCCAGTTCCGGTGCGGTCTTCCTTGGAGGCGCCGTTCTCCAGCACGTCTCGAAGCAGATCTTCATAAGGGGTTGCGATTGGAGTCGTCATCATACCTGTCGTGCTGGTGGTCGGCGCTGGCATATTCACACGTCCCAGTTTAGATCAAACGGAAAGTTCCTGGAACTAAGCGCATTGATGATGCTGCTCGCACTCGAGCCTAGCTCGCAGCCACCATGTCGTTATACTCCGGGTAGCGGCGCAGGTAGTCCTGGACGTAGCTGCACTCCGGAACGATCTTCAGCCCCTTGTCGCGGAACTTGTCCAGGACCAAGGTCACCAGCGCGCGGGCGTATCCACGACGGCCAAATTCCTCATTGACTATGGTGTGCTGGATGGTGGCGATGCCATCTTCTTCGTAGTAGCCGAGGAAACCGACAAAAGTGGAACCGTGCCACAGCGAATAGCGGCCGCGGCTGGCATCGTGATCCAAACGCAGTCCATGGTGCACAATCTTCTCGACTGGCTGGTTCGGTTGCTGGGCAGTCATGGCATTACCTCATTCTTGGCTGTGACGTGTCTCCTATTCATAGTCTCATCCCTAACCGGAGGTAGATGCAACGGCTGGTGCCACGCCCTGAGAGAACGCTGAAGCCCGGCATGCAATGCCGGGCTTCATCCGCATCAGACTAGTCGTGATACGGCGTATGAATCTCAAAGGAAACAATTCGCGGGCTGCCGGATTGGACCTGCTGCGCAATGATCAGGGACCCCGGTTCCAAATAGGGATCCTGGTCCGGCAGGGCCTTGGCCAGTTCATCAGTGGAGTTCTGGGCAAGAACCTCCAGCACGAAGGGCAGCACCGGGCGATGGGTACAAATCACCTGGGAACGGTACTTGTCGAAGAGCTTCTGCACGGCCTTGCGTGCCCGCTCCGGATTGCGTGTCGCCGCATGTTCGGTCAGGGCCTTAACGCTCTTGAGCTTCAACGCGTGCAAGGCGGCATAGGGCGTGATCGTCTGGACGCATCGCATCCACGGAGAAGAGGCCACGTGCATCGGCTTCCAGGCTTCGAGCATCCGGGAAACTGCCTGCGCCTGGCGTCGTCCCGTCGCCGCCAGCGGGCGGTCTCCTTCGGCACGAGTCCAGTTGCCGCGAGGCTTGGCCTTTGCATGGCGGACAATGAGCACCGGGTGCGTATCGAGCACACCGGCTTCATAAGCCAGGACCAGATCGGCCAGCGGCTGGTTGTCCGTGGCAATGGACAGCATTTTGGCAGCCTTCTTGGGACTGGTCCAAAGAGCCTCGTCGCATTCTGCGCCATCAGGCTCAATTACCGTCTGCGCATCGGTCTTGGCTGCCCAATAGTAGACAACCTTGGTTTTCTGGCCCACGGAGTAGGCGGTGGCTGAAAGCGGGATGCCCAAGGTGATGCGCAACCCGATTTCCTCGCGGACCTCGCGCAGCGCACACTCGGCGATGGATTCACCCTGATCCAGTTTGCCCTTGGGCCAGGACCAGTCATCGTACTTTGGGCGGTGGATCAGGAGAACTTGGAGTTTGCCGTCCTTCACGCGCCAGGGGATTGCCCCGGCGGCCACGATGTCGTATTCGCCAAGGCGGATTTCCTCGGCATCTGCAGAACGGATGATGTCACGAGCCCTGGTGCGGGTATCGCGCAGCTCTGGTTCGGTCACTAGCTATTACGTCCACTGTTTCGTCGGCGGGCATGTTCTTCAACTAACCAGAACTGGACGTCCGAGAGCGCCTTGCCATCCTCGTCCTGGTAATGGCGAATCCAGTCGCCATCGGAGTTCAGGTGCCACGAAGCGGTCTTGTCGTCCATGTAGCGGGCCAGCAGGGTGATCATGCGATCAATGTCCTCCTGGTTGCGCAGCGAGACCAGGGCTTCCACGCGACGATCCAGGTTGCGGTGCATCATGTCGGCGGAGCCGATGTACACCAGTGGATCTCCGCCGTTTTCAAACATGAACACGCGGCTGTGCTCAAGGAACCGGCCCAAGATGGAACGTACTTCGATGTTCTCGCTCAGTCCCGGCACTCCCGGGCGCAGGGCGCAGATGCCGCGAACGATGACTTCCACCTTGACCCTTGCCTGGCTGGCCCGGTACAGCGCATCGATGATGGCTTCATCCACGATGGAATTGACCTTGATGACGACCTTTGCCGGCTTGCCGGCCGCGGCGTTGACTATCTCCTTCTCGATATGCGCCAGCAAGCCGGTGCGTACCGAGCGCGGAGCAACCAGCAGGCGGTTGTAGGTCGAGCGCGGGGCGTAGCCCGAAAGCTGGTTGAACAGCTTGGAAATATCCTCGCCAACTTCGTCGTCGCAGGTGAGCAGGCCGAAGTCTTCGTAATACCGCGCGGTGCGCGGGTGGTAGTTGCCGGTGCCGATGTGGCAATAGCGGCGCAGCTTGTCGCCTTCGCGGCGAACCACCAAGGAGAGCTTGGAGTGGGTTTTCAGGCCCACGATGCCGTAGACCACGTGCACGCCCGCCTGTTCCAGCTTGCGCGCCCAAGAGATGTTGGCCTGCTCGTCGAAGCGGGCCTTGATTTCTACCAGGGCCAGAACCTGCTTGCCAGCTTCGGCCGCATCAATCAGCGCATCGACGATGGGCGAGTCGCCGCTGGTGCGGTACAGGGTCTGCTTGATGGCCATGACCTTCGGATCAGCTGCGGCCTGTTCCAGGAAGGCCTGCACGCTGGTGGAGAAGGAATCATAGGGATGGTGAAGCAGGATGTCGCGGCGCCGAACGGCCGCGAACACATTGGCGGCTTTGGCAGTTTCTGATTCGTTCAGGTAGTTCGAGGTATGGCCAACATGCTTGGTGTAGTGAAGCTCTGAACGGTCCAGCGACGCAATAACGCCCAAACCGCGCAGGTCCAATGGGGTGGGAAGCTTGAAAACCTCGTCCTCTTCAACACCGAGCTCGCGGGTGAGCAGCTCCATGATTTCAGGGTTGATGTCATTGGCGACTTCCAGGCGAACGGGAGGACCGAAGCGGCGGCGCAGCAATTCCTTCTCCAGCGCCTGCAGCAGGTTCTCTGCATCGTCCTCTTCAACTTCCAGGTCCTCGTTGCGGGTGACACGGAAGAAGTGGTGCTCGACGATTTCCATCCCCGGGAACAACAGCTCCAAGTGCACCGCAATAAGTGCTTCGAGCGGGATGAACCGGGCCGTACGCAACGAAGAGTGCGCCGCGCGGGTGCCGTCGATGCTGATCAGGCGGGCGATGGTGTCTGGCACCTTCAAGCGGGCAAAGAGTTCCTTGCCGGTCAGCGGGTTGCGGACCACCACAGCCAGATTCAGCGACAGCCCGGAGATGTACGGGAATGGGTGAGCAGGGTCAACCGCCAGCGGAGTGAGTACCGGGAATACCTGGGAAACGAACCACTTGGAAAGCAGGTCACGCTCGGATGCCGAGAGGTCTTCCCAGGTGGTGATGCGGATACCCTGCTCGGCCAAATCGGGGTATACCGAGTCGGCGAAGACTTTGGCATGGCGGGTCTGCAGCGCGTGGGCCGAGGATAGCAGCAACTCCAACTGGTCTACCGGGTTCATTCCGTTAGCCGCCGGCACCGCCAGTCCAGCGTGGATGCGGCGCTTCAGCCCGGCAACGCGAACCATGAAGAACTCATCAAGGTTCGAGGCGAAGATGGACAGGAAGTTCACCCGTTCAAGCAAGGGCAGATCGGTGTCTTCGGCCAGCTCCAGAACGCGGGCGTTGAAATGCAGCCAGCTGAGCTCACGGTCAAGGAAACGCTCATTTTTGAATCCGCCATCAGGATGCAGATCCGGTAGCGAATCTGCTGGCTCTATACGATCTTCATTGACCTTCGAGGAAGGAACATCACGTAGCTGAGTACCAGTTTCCTTGGGGTAGCTATTCATCGGCTGAACTCACTTCTTTCCTGCAAGTGGACGCTAAAGACACCGCTGGCGGCAGTCGCGATAAATCAGGGACTGCCGGTACCCCTAGTCTATCTTCTGCGGACCGTACATAATGTCCGCATCCCAAAGTGTGAAGCCCAGCGAGCGGTAGAGCTTAACTGCAGCTTCATTATCGGCATCCACGTACAAGATCACCGCATCGACGCCCAGTTCCAGAAGGTAGTTGATGCCGGTGGTGGTCAAGGACCGGCCCAGGCCTAGTCCCTGCGCTTCGGGAACGACTCCGACAACGTAAACCTCGCCGGTGGGGCGGACCGCGTCTGCGGTAGCAGGATGGATTTTGGTCCAGTGGTAGGCGAGCAGATTCTCCTCCGCGTCAAAGGCCAAGAAGAAGCCGGATGGGTCGAACCAGTCCTCGGACATGCGCGCTTCGAGGTCATTGAGGGTCAGCGAACCTTGCTCGGGATGATGCACGAAGGACTTGGCGTTAGCTTCCAGCCATTGCGGCTCGTCCTCGCCTACACGGAAGGTGCGGACCGTAATCCGGCGATCAATCGCAGGCTCTTCAAGGTAATCGGTGCCTTCGCGGCGCATCCGGAACAGCTCGCGTACGCGGTCCAGGCCCACACCTGCGGCCAGCTTCTTGGCTGCATCGTGGTCGCCGTGCGCCCACGCCTGGATCTTCGAGAGATCCAGCAGCTCACCGAGCTTGCTCAGCAGGGCCCGGCCAATGCCAGCGCGGCGATGCTCGGGGTGGACTACCAGTTCCAGGACCCAAGGCTGATCCGGGGATTCCCGAACCGCGATGGCAACGCCGGCCAACGTCGACTCCGCGCCTTCGCCGGCTTCAGCCAGCAGGGCAAGCAGATTCTGGCTAGGCTCATCGGCTGCCAATGCCACCAGGGTCTGGTCGCTCAACGGCGGGTTGCCATCGGCTTTCTGCGCATCGAGGGCTAGCTGGCGCACGTCGGATAGCGCCCGTTCATCAAGCTCACCGGGGACGTGCTGGATGGAAACAGTGTTCTGTGGCAGTTCGCTCATGCATTTCACGATAGTCGTAAAATGTGCGAAGTGGGTAGGAGTTATCTGAAAGTTATGATTCGGTGTGGAAGCGGTAGCCGACGTTGCGCACCGTTCCGATGAGCTGTTCATGATCGGTGCCGAGTTTCGCGCGCAAACGTCGCACATGCACGTCTACGGTACGGGTGCCTCCGTAGTAGTCGTATCCCCACACTTCATGCAGCAGCTGTTCGCGGGTGAAGACTCGGCCGGGGAACTGTGCCAGGTACTTGAGCAGTTCGAACTCTTTGTATGTCAGGTCCAGCATGCGGTTATCGATACGGGCGGTGTAGCTCAACTCATCGATGCGCAGGCCCGAAGTGCTTTCAGTGGCCACCGGTGCGGGGGCGGGAACCGTGGCTCCGGAGAGCATCAGGCGGATGCGTGCATCAAGCTCGGCAGGGATGGCGGAAGGCAACAGGAAATCAGTCGCAAACCAATCCGAGTTCAAAATGCCCAGTGCGCCTTCGCTGACAACCAGCAGCAAGGGCAGATTCAAATTGGCGTGCAATAACTGCGCCAGGGAGCGTGCCGGAATGAGATCTGTCCGGGCATCGAGGATGACCGCGTCGCACTCAGGGATTTGGCTCAGCGACTCCGTTGTTGCAGGGAAGAAAGAAATCTCGTGCAATAACAGTTCGAGTGCCGGAAGAACTTCAGCGGCATTTTCGGCATGATTACTTAATAGCAGTAGGTGAGCCAATCGGTCTTCCTCCTGCCAGATAGTTGCGAAAAAATCACTTTTACGTGTCACAGTATAAGGAATGAATCAGTTGAAGCACGCATGTGAACACGCAAGTGCGGACACATTACCGTCAGGAATCAGAATTTGAGAATCAAGGTTTTATTCAGTGGACTCGTTGCAGCGGCACTGCTTGTCGTTGTTGCAAGTCTGGATTCGATGAGCTGGCTGATGGGTGTGCTCACCGCGGTCTTGCAGCTGATTTTCGCCTATACCTGGCCACGAATGGTCCGCTCCGATGCGCCTTGGCCGATCACCATCATCTTGGCGTTGTGCTCTTTGGCGGCTACGGCTTCGACCATGTTCATGCCAGGCGGGTCGGTGATGTCACATAGTGTCGAAGCAATCGCCGTTGGCGTGCTTCTGGTATTTATCAGCCAGGTATTGCGCGGGGCAGAAGCCGAAGGCCGGCTGGCCGGTGTGGTTTCTGGCGTGACCGGCATAGTCCTGGGCGTGCTGGGTTCCGCCTGGGCCGCTAGTGCTTATGTGCCCTACGGCTTTGGGCTGGCCGTCACAACCGTGGTCGCTCTGCTTGGGGCTGGTGCGGTTGCCGTTACCCGCCTGCCAAACCGGATGACCATGATCCTGGCGCCTGTGGTCGCTGCCGCATTGGGCGCGGCCTCCAGCGCGCTGCCAATCGATATGCTCTGGTACCAAGGGGCGACCCTGGGACTGCTGACCGGCTTGCTGGTGGGTTCATTACGGGCATTGGCCTTGGTCAGCCGCAGCGTACGAAACATGAGTGGAATCCTTGGCCTTGCCTGCGCCATCTTGCTGATGAGCGGTGCGGTCAGCTGGTACGCGATGGAAGTGCTGGCTTTCATTTAGCGGTGAGCGGTTCAAATATGATGCTAGCTGCGTCACGCGTGTCGAAGTTCTCCTGCCTCCCGCGCTAAGATGAAGCCATGAATGAAAATTACCTTGCAATCGAAATTTTCTTCCAGGCACTTGTAGTGATCGCCGGTCTCGGAATGGCTGGGTTCGCAGGCTTGGTAGTGAAGCGCCTCTTCCAGGGCCAGAAGTAGAAACAGCGCACACAACAACGTGTGCGCTGTTTTCATTTCATCACTAACTGACTTAGGAGCGAGTAGTCCATGGCTTTTGACCTACCTACGGACCTCACCCCGGAACTTGTACCTTTCGCATGGCTCATCGGCACCTGGGAAGGTGCTGGCCGTCTTGGCGAAGGCGAAGCCGAGGACGAGTTTTTCTGGCAGCAAGTCACCTTCCGTGACGTTGGCGGGCCGTACCTTGAATACCGCAGTGAAGCCTGGCTGACCGAAGCCGATGGCACGAAGCTGCGGATCCTAGCCGTTGAAACCGGCTTCTGGTCCTTGGACCGTGAACAGCAGGAAGCCGATGCCGGTCCTGGCATGGAGCCCGGTGACATCTTCCCGGTACTGCGTTCGGCCGACGATGTGCAGAAGCTGCATACCGAAGACGGCTTCAAGATCCAGGCGCAAATTGTCCGACCAGACGGCATCTCAGAGCTGTATTACGGCCTGATTAATGGACCACGCATTCAGCTGGCCACCGAGAGCTTGCTGCGCAGCAAGAACGCCCAAGCTTACGCGTCCTCAACCCGGATCTACGGTCTGGTCAATGGCGAGCTGTTCTGGCGCTGGGATGTTTCCAAGGGCAATATGGATCTTCAAGCGCACGCCTCGGCGGCGCTCAAGCGTGTCACCTCGGAAGGCACGGTGCACTAATCATGGCCACTGAATACCGTTCGGTCCTGCTGGACCGTGCTGCTGCAGTGGAAGCTGGCGGCGTAGATGCCGGCGTCGCAGCCCACTACGGCGCTCCTACCCGCGAAGCTCGCAAACTCGCTGAGGGCCAGGCAATTGCCGATCTGAGCCATTTCGATGTTGTGGAGATCCGCGGCGAAGACCGCCAGAGTTGGCTCGATACGCTCAGCAGCCAGCGCATTTCCAGCCTGAAGCCAGGAGACAGCACCCAGACGCTGCTGCTTTCGGTTCAAGGACGCATTGAGCACGAAATGAAGGTGCTGGCCACCGCAGATCGCTTGCTGCTGATCGTTGAACCTGGTGCCGGAGCAGCGTTGGCGCAGTTCCTGAACTCAATGCGCTTCATGCTGCGCGTTGAGGTCAATGATCTTTCCGAGAGCTACGGCGTATTGGCGGCTACCCGCAAGATTGGCACTGCCGGGAGCCTGGTCTGGGAGAACCCATGGCCCGGAATCACCGACGGTGGTTGGGCCTATTCCCGTGAGGATCACCCGGGCAAGGAACGTCCGTGGTTCTTGCATATCGTGGAGTTGGAGCAGCTTGCCGTCGCAGTAGCTGACGAAGAGCTGTCAGGCATGATGGCTGTCGAGGCCTTGCGTATCGCCGCGTGGGAGCCGCGCTTCGGTGCCGAGATAGACGACAAGACCATTCCCCACGAGTTGGATTGGCTGCGTACCGCGGTGCACATGGACAAGGGCTGCTATAAAGGCCAGGAAACAATTGCCCGGGTGCACAACATCGGCCACCCGCCTCGTCGCATGGTTTTCTTGGACCTCGACGGTTCCATGCACACGCTGCCTGCCACCGGCGCCGAAGTGAAGCTGGGGGAGCGCACGGTTGGCCGGATCACTTCCGCGACTTTGCACTATGAAGCCGGGCCAATCGCCTTGGCCGTGGTCAAGCGCAACGTTGACCCGGAAGCGGTTCTGTCCGTGGTGGACGGCGAAACGAGCTACCCGGCAACGCAGGAAGTCATTGTGGCGACCGACGCCGGCCAGGTCGCTGGGCGCTTTACCGGGTTCCTGAGAACCCCGCCGCAAGGCTAAAGGCCAAAGAGAAGGGCGTGGGTTGGAATGCTGTGAACAGCATTCCAACCCACGCCCTTGGTGTATCTCCAGGCCTAGCCGAAGAGCACGGCGGCCTCTTCGTAGCGTTCCATGGGGACACGCTTGAGGTTGTTCAGTGCGGCACGCAGCGGTACGCGCAGCACCTTGGTGCCGTGCAACGCCACCATGGTGCCCCACGCCTCGGCATGGATGGAATCCACCGCAGCCATTCCCAAACGGGTGGCCAGGACACGGTCAAAAGCGGTGGGGACGCCGCCGCGCTGAATATGTCCCAGCACGGTTGCACGCGTTTCGATGCCGGTACGTTCCTCAATGACCGGGGCGAGCATCTCCCCGATGCCGCCAAGGCGGGCGCGTCCGAAGGAATCGAGACCACGTACCGAGAACGCTTCTTCCATGCCTTCTGGCACAAAGCCTTCGGCCACAACCACCAACGGGGCGCGTCCGCGCTCATGGGCTTCGTTCACCCACTGGCAGATCTGCTCCATGGTGGTGGAAACCTCCGGGATGAGCACCGCGTGCGCACCGGATGCCATCCCCGCGTGCAGTGCAATCCAGCCTACGTGGCGGCCCATTACCTCGGCCACCATGCAGCGGTGGTGGGAATCGCCGGTGGTGCGCAGGCGGTCAATGGCTTCGACCGCAATCTGGTTAGCGGTATCGAAACCGAAGGTGTAATCCGTGGCGTCCAAGTCATTATCGATGGTCTTGGGAACGCCAACGATAGGAAGGCCGGCTTCGCATAGGCGCTGGGCGCCAGCTAAGGTGCCTTCCCCGCCGATGGCAATCAGCGCATCGATGCTAGTGGATTTGAGAACCTTGGAAATGTTCTCCGCGCCACCAAGTTCCCCTTCAAACGCATTGGTGCGTGAGGTGCCCAAAATGGTGCCGCCTTGCTTGGCGATGCCACGCACAGCGGTTCGCGGAAGGTCGAAGAAGTCGCCTTCCTTGACGCCGCGCCAGCCGTCGCGGAAACCGACGAATTCGTCGTCGTAGCTTTTGATGCCATTCAGTACCGCACCGCGGATGACGGCGTTCAGACCGGGGCAGTCGCCGCCTGAGGTCATGATTCCAATGCGCATTGGCCCTCGCTTAGTAATGGGAAAGCCTTGTGCGACAGCTGGAGCGTGCAGGCCCCGTGATAACGCTGTAACAGCAAAGAGTTCCATTCGGATTTCAGTCAATATCCGCGCGCCATTGAGCATCTACTCTGCGTGCCATTGTACGTGCTTAAAGCCACTAGGGCGAGTCTCATGTCACGGAAGTGCACGAGCCTCGCCCTAGCCGGATAGCGATGCCAAGCATCGTTCCCGAGCAGGCCAGCCGGGAACGGTATTTAGAATTTGCGAAGCCAGTTCTGCAAGATGATGGTGTTGTCCTGCGCTGGGATCAGGATCCACGCCAGGATATATGCAGCAACACCCATTACCGGAAGCAAGAACGAAAGCAGTAGGGCGATACGCACCAAGGTGACATCCCACCCGAACTTGTCGGCGATGCCCCCGGCGACGCCACCGGCCAATCGGCCTGGCCCGCGACGAAGCGGCATGGAACGAAGCGAGTTGAAGAATGCGTCCATCAGAGAACTCCTAATTGTTGGAAAAGCTTGGAGGCTTAGAGATTGGGGTCGGTGGGAACCGGTGGTTCGGCTTCGGATTTGCGGGCCTTGCCGGCCGATGCCAATCCGGAGAAGATCATGGCTACGCCGGCCAAGGCGACGATAGCGATGAAGAACAGCGGCATGTCAAAGCTCCACTGCAAGACCAGACGGCTGAGCGATGCCAGGGCGACAACGATCAGAATCAGGCCGAAGACCAAGGTTCCGGTAGGGAATTTCCTAGCGGGAGTAGAAGAAGTATTCATGGGGCTCAGTCCTTAGAAATCCGTGTTGCTGGGGTTCAGGATGCTGGGATCATCCACGGTCGTGGAGAACGAGGAAAAAACTCCGTCTACTTCAATGGTCAGCATTGGTGCATTTCCCGGCAAGGACCGCCGGTCCTGCGGCAGTTCCATATCCATTCCGGAAAGGAATGCGCCGTCGGTCTCGATCTTCACCGGAACATTGTCCGGCAGCAGCAGATCCATTCTGGAGAAGACCGAATCGATCTCCACCGTGGTGGGTTTGGTGATACTGCCCAGATGGGTCAGGTCAACCGTTGAGCTGCTGAAAACAGCGCTGTATTGGCTGTCGCTGCCGGTAGCCGATCGAACGAACCCGCGGGCAGATTCCTCGAAAGACGTAGCAGAGAAGATCACCGTCAGGACCAGCAATGGAATGGCCAAACCCAACAGGCCTCCACTGGTTCGCCCGGAGAGGGCCGCTAGGACAATGGTGATGCCAACAAGCAACAGGCCGCAAGCCAAGGCCACGGTCCAGCCCGAACCAGGCAAGGCCACGATATCCAGGTAGTCGGCCAGCATGACCACGGCGACCACCAGCACGGTAACGCCGAAGACGGTGGTGCCAAGCCAACCCGGAATCGGGCGGCTGATCGGCTTGCGATTCGCCTTGGCACTGTAGGCCTTCGTGTATGCGGGATCCGGCGAATAGCTATTTTCGTACTGGCCCGCTGGACCAGAATCACCTGAATTCATGGGGTGCTCCTTCATCGGCGCATCCGGGTAGTTCGTCCCGAACCCGCTAGCTACGCTCGCATTGAAACTCTGGGTGCCGTCCTCACGCCAAGGATGCTCCAACGCGGTGCTCTTCTCGGCAGCCCTTGGCGAGGCAGCAGAGCTGTCACCGGTCGCTGCCGGATTGCGGGCTTGGTCCGGACGCGCAAACCGGGTGTTCTTCCTGCTGAAGATAATGAATGCGATAGCCGCAACAATAGCCAGGGGCCACAGGACCGGTGCCAGCGAATCCAAGAACCAGGGAGCAGGGAAGATGCCCAGCGCAAAGATGATCACCGCGCCAGTCATGCCGCTTGTCCAGTTCCGGTTCACGGCACTTTCCAGATGCATTTTGCCTCCCGCATCAGGAAGCAACGCCCAAGCCAGTCCATAGAGCACCATGCCCAAGCCGCCTAGGACACCGAGCACCACGAAGATGCCGCGGATCAGCACTACATCGACCTTGAAATATTCGGCGACACCAGTTGCAACGCCACCGAGCCACTGCGAGTCCTGGCGAGTGATCGGTGATTTGCGCAGCTGGTCGTAAAAGCCGCGACGACGTTGAGAGCCTTCGTTGTTCATAGTCCAATGTTCTCGTGTGGCAGGGGTCCCGCGCTATGAGGGGATACCCTGAACTTCCCCTAGGGGTGCCCCTAGATCCGGTGATCAACCGGGAAGAAACGACAAGAACGTGCTTGACTTAGAACTATGGAAAGTCCTGAACGGCGTTTGATGGTGCGCAGCGAGAACCGGCCAATCGCCGGCGTCTGCGGCGGCCTCGCGGAGCACCTGGGCATCCCGCTGGGGTACGTGCGTATTGGGTTCCTGGGATTGTCCGCACTGGGCGGCATCGGCATTCTGCTCTACGCGTGGCTTTGGGCATTCGTCCCGAGCGCCGAAGAGGCGCACGCTGACGAGCTTCGCTCCTGGGGCACCAGATCACGCAGCCTTGCTGAAGAAATGAACCGGGTGCAGCAAGGCATCTTCCGTCCACGCGAAGGTTGGGAAAGGAACTCCACCTGGCGTGACACGCTGATCGGTGCGGGCCTGCTGGCGCTCGCCGTCCTGGCTTATGGACAGTGGACCGGCTGGAATATCCGCTGGGATCTGATCTGGCCTACCTTGGGCGTGATTGCCGGTATTGTGCTGGCTTGGATCCAGTTCGATGAAGGTATCACCGAGCACAAGAAGCGCCCGTCATTGCCTTTCTTGCTGCGCCTGGCTTTTGGCCTGGTCCTGGTCATCGGCGGTCTGCTGGCCCTGCTGGGCAATACTGTCGGAGCCACAGACCTGCTCGGCGGCTTGTGGGCGGCCTTGGCGATCATTGTCGGCGCAGTCGTGGTGTTGCTTCCCTGGGGCACTCGGCTTTGGCGCGATTTCATCGCTGAACGGAGCTCGCGCCAGGCGGCGGCCCAACGTGCAGAGTTCGCGGCCCACCTGCACGACTCGGTCTTGCAGACCTTGGCAGTGATTCAAAAACGCAGTGAAGACCCAGCGGCGGTGAGAACCTTGGCACGCGTCCAAGAGCGTGAACTGCGCCAATGGCTGTACGGCAACCATGACCTTGATGATGAAGATGTAATCGTTGAGATCCAGCACGAGGCAAGCCACATCGAACAGCTGCTACTGCGTGATGTAGAAGTCATATCCGTAGGCAATGCTCAGGGCTTTGCCGGGCAGCAGGCACTGGTGGCCGCTAGCCGCGAGGCGATGATGAACGCAGCGAAGCATGCCGAGGGCAAGATTTCGGTATTCATCGAATGCTCGGCCGAACAAGTAGAAGTGTATGTGCGTGACCGCGGCACCGGTTTTGAAGTAGATGGAATACCGGCGGACCGGCACGGCGTCAGGGAATCAATCATTGGCCGCATGCAACGCGCAGGCGGCATGGCGCATATCCGGAGCGGTGAATCCGGAACCGAGGTGCAGCTGAGCATGCCACTGAACATGGAGGAAGAATAGAAACATGAACGCTGAGCACACCACCGAGAACTACCGTGTAGTGCTGGTGGATGACCACGCCATCTTCCGTTCCGGTTTACGTGCCGATTTGGCCCAGGACATCCAGATTGTCGGGGAAGCTGGCACCGTGGAAGGAGCCATCGAGGTGATCACCGAACAGCAACCGGATGTGGTGCTCCTGGATGTGCACCTGCCCGGTGGCCGCGGCGGGGGCGGGGCCGAAGTGCTCAAGGGGTGCACCGGGCTGCTGGGATCCACGCGTTTCCTGGCATTGAGCGTTTCCGACGCAGCACAGGACGTAGTGACGGTCATCCGTGCCGGTGCTCGCGGGTATGTCACCAAGAGCATTTCCGGGGCCGAAATTTCCGATGCAGTACGTCGCGTGGCCGGGGGAGATGCCGTGTTCTCGCCACGCTTGGCCGGGTTCGTCCTGGACGCCTTTGGCAGCAGCGGTCCGGTGGCAGAAATTGATGAAGAGCTGGATTTGCTCTCTGACCGCGAATTGCAAGTCATGCGTTTGATTGCCCGGGGATATAGCTATAAGGAAGTAGCCAAGGAACTGTTCATCTCGGTAAAGACCGTGGAATCGCATGTGTCCAATGTGCTGCGCAAGCTCCAGCTATCCAACCGCCACGAACTTACCCGTTGGGCTGTGGACCGCAAGATCCTCTAAACGGCACTGCGGCAAAGCACAGAAGCCGGGCAGTCCATCATGGACTGCCCGGCTTCTTTAGCGGCGCGGTTTTTCTACTTGGCTTCGCCCAGCAGCTTGGCCATCCGTGCGACGCCTTCTTCGAGATCAGCATCACCCAGTGCATATGACATGCGGATATAGCCGGAAGGGCCGAATGCTTCACCTGGAACGACGGCAACTTCTGCCTGTTCCAGGATGAAAGCAGCAAGTTCTGCACTGGTGTTGTTCACAACGCCGCGGATTTCGCGACCCAGCAGGCCTCGAACATCCGAATACGCGTAGAACGCGCCTTCCGGAGTAGGGCAGTGCAGGCCGTCAATCGCGTTCAGTGATTCGACGATGGCCAAGCGGCGACGGTTGAAGGCAACCTTCATGTCGTTCACGGCATCCAGCGGCCCGGCAACAGCAGCCAGGGCGGCTCGCTGCGATACGTTGGAAACGTTCGAGGTGGCGTGGGACTGCAGGTTGGTGGCGGCCTTGATGACATCCAGCGGACCTGCCATCCAACCCACGCGCCAGCCGGTCATTGCGTAGGTCTTTGCCACGCCGTTGAGGATGACAACTCGGTCTTCGAGCTCTGGGACCAAGGTCGCGATGGAGCTGAAAGTTGCATCGCCGTAGGTCAAGTGCTCGTAGATCTCATCGGTAACAACCCACAGCCCCTTGGAAGCAGCCCACTGGCCGATCTCGCGGACCTGCTCCGGGGTGTATACGGCACCGGTGGGGTTCGAAGGAGAAACGAACAGCAGCACCTTGGTGCGTTCGGTCAGTACGGATTCGAGCTGTTCGACGGTAACCTTGTAGCCCTGCTCCGGGCCGGCAAAGACCGATACGGCCTTGCCTCCGGCGAGCTGGATGGCTTCGGGATAGGTGGTCCAGTACGGAGCCGGAACGATGACCTCGTCACCTGGATCAAGCAGGGTTGCGAAGGTGTTGTACACCGCCTGCTTGCCGCCATTGGTGACCAGAACCTGGTTGGCCGTGAGCTCGTAGCCCGAATCGCGCATGGTTTTGGCGGCGATTGCTTCGCGCAGCTCGGGAAGGCCGGCTGCAGGGGAGTAGCGGTGGTTCTTTGGATCCTGGGCCGCCTTGACTGCTGCTTCGACAATGTAGCCAGGGGTTGGGAAGTCGGGTTCACCGGCACCGAAACCGATTACTGGTCGACCTGCTGCTTTAAGAGCCTTCGCCTTGGCATCTACTGCGAGAGTCGCGGATTCGGAAATTGCGCCGATGCGGCGAGAAATGCGAGACATTGGGGATTCGTCCTGAAGTCTATGGGGACAGCTGTTACACCTCAGTTTAGTTCGCAACCTTGCACTTCAGCATCACAATTTTGAAAATGACACAATAAGGTGCGCAACGGGGCGCGGGAATGCGTTCTGCGCCACACCGGAGGTTGTCAGTTCGACATTTCCGATTTCGTTGCGTAAAGTTATTTCTCGTTGCCGAGACATCGCAACGGACGAAGCTGAATGTTTTATCCGCTAAGATGTTCTAGGTGGGAGCGGTAAAAAGCTCCGAAGGGTAGTGGCGCAATTGGTAGCGCAGCGGTCTCCAAAACCGCAGGTTGCAGGTTCGAGTCCTGTCTGCCCTGCGCAATAGCGATTTATCGCTTAGCGAATTATCTCATCACGGTGTGTTGCAGTCGAATAGACTATGGCACACCGTGATTGTTTCAACTGGCCAAATTTTTGAAACGAGGAAGAACATGACCGAATCTGCTCTCAGCTCCGGTAAGGGTGGGCAGAAGTTGGGTTTCTTTGCCCGGATCTTCTTGTTTTTCCGCCAGGTAATCGCAGAACTTAAGAAGGTCGTCACCCCGACCCGCAGTGAACTAGTGAATTATTTCCTGGTTGTTGTCGGTTTCGTGGTCGTGGTGATGCTGATCGTGACGGCCCTGGACTTCGTCTTTGGGCAGGGTTCGATCCTCCTGTTCACCAACAAGGTCGAACAGTAATTTTGTTGCCTCGGAGGTATGATTACCCCGAGGCAATTTAGTGTCATTCAGTCAAAGAAAGCAGGAGCTGCAGTGTCCGACAAGGAACTCGAACCGCAGATTAATGACGAGGTCGAAAACGAGTTCGTTGAAGCCGCCGGCGATCAGGTTGAGCCAGCTGTAGAAGCTGACGTCGACCCAACCGAAGCACCAGCACAGGACGCTGAAGACGCTCAGGTAATCGAAGGCGCAGCTGAAGAAGCTGAAGGCGAAGACAACGAAGCCGAAGCTGAAGAAGCCGAGGGCGAAGACAACGAAGCCGACGCTGAAGAAGCCGAGGGCGAAGACAACGTAGCCAAGCTCAAGGAAGAATTCCGCGCTAAGCTCCGTCGTCTTCCAGGTGACTGGTTTGTCATTCACACCTACGCTGGTTACGAAAACCGCGTGAAGGTCAATCTTGAGACCCGTATCCAGACCCAGGACATGGATGAGTTCATCTTCGATATCCAGGTTCCAATGGAAGAGGTCGTCGAGGTCAAGAACACTCAGCGCAAGATCGTTCGCCGCGTGCGCATCCCGGGCTATGTCCTGGTCCGCATGGAGCTGACTGACGCGTCGTGGGGTGTTGTTCGACACACTCCAGGTGTCACTGGATTCGTTGGCAACGCCCACGATCCAAACCCACTGAGCCTTGACGAAGTGTTCTCCATGCTTGAGCACACCATCGTTGATCCAGTAGAGCAGCCATCGGCGTCCAAGCCAGGCCGTGCTCCAATTACTGAGGTCACCGTGGACTTCGAAGTCGGCGAATCGGTTATCGTCAATGACGGACCGTTCGAAACGATGCCGGCAACCATCTCGGAGATCAAGCTGGATGCCGCACAGCTGGTTGTACTGGTTTCGATTTTCGAACGTGAAACCCCAGTGACCTTGAACTTCAACCAGGTCACCAAGATCCAGTAGTATTAAGTCTTCGTGCCCCGCATCGGTCGCTTATCGATGCGAGGGTACGCTTGGCTGTCGCGCCACGATAGCCAGATCCCCGTGCCACGCTCCTGTGCCACGGGAAACGCAAGAGTAAGAAGGACCCGACATGGCCCCAAAGAAAAAGGTCACCGGACTCATCAAGCTGCAGATCCAGGCAGGTGCTGCTAACCCAGCTCCTCCGATCGGTCCAGCCCTTGGTCAGCACGGCGTCAACATCATGGAATTCTGCAAGGCTTACAACGCAGCGACCGAGTCGCAGCGCGGTAACGTTGTTCCAGTTGAGATCACCGTATACGAAGACCGTTCGTTCACTTTCATCACCAAGACTCCTCCTGCAGCTGAGCTGATCAAGAAGGCAGCTGGCATTGCAAAGGGTTCGGGTGTTCCGCACACCGACAAGGTTGCTAACCTGACCCAGGCTCAGGTTGAGGAAATCGCCACCACCAAGATGGCTGACCTGAACGCAAATGACCTGGCTGCTGCAGCCAAGATCATCGCCGGCACCGCCCGCTCCATGGGCGTGACCGTAGAAGGCTAATCCCGCCTTCCGCTGTTCACACGCTGGATAGCACTCAAGAATTCAATCTAAGGCGAAACGCTCATCCGATCGATTCGCCCGTGGCAGGACCCCGCGCGGTCCATATGACCACGACTGCATAAGGAGAAAACGCAGATGGCAAAGCGCAGCAAAGCATACGTAGCCGCCGCGGCTAAGATCGATGCCGACAACAACGTCTACGCTCCAGCCGAGGCAATTGCCCTGGCTAAGGAGACCGCAGGCGATAAGACCAACTCGACCGTTGAGGTTGCTTTCCGCCTGGGTGTTGACCCACGTAAGGCTGACCAGATGGTTCGCGGTACCGTAAACCTTCCACACGGCACCGGCAAGACCGCCCGCGTGGTTGTTTTCGCTAACGGTGACAAGGCAGAAGCAGCTCGCGAAGCTGGCGCCGACTTCGTTGGCTCGGACGACCTGATCGAAAAGATCCAGGGCGGCTGGACCGACTTCGACGCAGCAGTTGCAACCCCTGACCTGATGGGCAAGGTTGGCCGCTTGGGTAAGGTACTGGGTCCTCGTAACCTGATGCCAAACCCTAAGACCGGCACCGTGACCATGGATGTGGCCAAGGCTGTAACCGACATCAAGGGCGGCAAGATCGACTTCCGCGTCGACAAGCACTCGAACCTGCACTTCATCATTGGCAAGGTTTCGTTCGACGCAAAGCAGCTGACCGAGAACTACGCAGCAGCTCTGGAAGAGGTTATGCGCCTGAAGCCTTCGGCTTCGAAGGGTCGCTACATCTCGAAGGCAACCATCGCTACCACCTTCGGTCCAGGTATTCCTGTTGACGCGAACGTAACCCGCGTTGAGGCCTAAGTCTAGTAGCTAACTAGCTTGGGGGAGCATGCCGATAATCGGCATGCTCCCTTCCTTTTTAAGCGAGGAATCTGCGCGATGGCCACGGCTGCTGGAAAGCGTATTCATGTTTCGTACCAGCCGGTAGCCGATGATAAGCTTTGACTACCGAGTATCTCGGTCATCCGCGTATGGATCCCCCAAGGCCCTACGCGGATGAGATACGAAAGTTTCCCCAAAACTTTTGTATCGGCGGGACTTACTACTAGCGTTCCCCAAGCGTTGGTAAATGAGTCCCGCCATTCTAATTTAATTCCCCTAGTGACCAGGATCATGAGATTGGCTCCGGCTTCGATTTGCTGTGGGCTGGAGTGCTCCTATAAACTAGAAATACCGAAGACCGTCGGTCGAGCATTTGGTTTCCAACTGCTCCTAAAGATCCGCAAGGATGACCAACGCAGGTTACATAGATTTTTTGACTTTGAATAAGTTGAAACGCCCTGTGCTCCTGCGCGGGGCTATTTTTATGGCCTCGCCGGTTTTGAAACGGTACCGAACAAATCCCCGGAAGGAGTGTTATGGCAACCCCAAGCAAGACTGCAGCGATTGAAGAAATCACCGCGGAATTCAATGATTCGTCGGCGGCTGTCTTGACCGAATACCGTGGGCTTACCGTTGCACAGCTCAAGGATCTGCGCCGCTCGCTTGGTCAGGAGACCAAGTACGCAGTCGTAAAGAACACCTTGACCGCAATCGCAGCGAAGAACGCTGGCATCGATGCTTTCGATGAACAGCTTTCTGGTCCAACCGCAATCGCCTTCATTAAGGGCGATGCAGTTGCTGCCGCTAAGAGCCTCACGGAATTCGCCAAGACTAACGAAAAGCTGGTCATCAAGACCGGTTGGTTCGAAGGTAAGGCACTGGACCAGAGCGGCATCGCTGCTTTGGCTGCGCTGGAATCCCGCGAAACTCAGCTCGCCCGCGTTGCAGCAGTGCTGCTGGCTCCAGCTTCCGCTGCTGCCCGCGCTGTCGAAGCTCTGCGTGCAAAGCTCGACGAGAACGGTGGCGAAGCTGCCGAGGAAGCTCCGGCAGAAGCCTAAGCTTTCGAGTTCTCTCGCAACGTAAACCCAAATTCATCGGCCCTCAAGGCCAAAAACCGAAAGGACGCCCACCATGGCGAAGCTCAGCAACGAAGAGCTGCTTTCCGCATTCAAGGAAATGACCATCATCGAACTGTCCGAGTTCGTTAAGGAATTCGAAGAGACCTTCGACGTAACCGCTGCTGCTGTTGCAGTTGCTGGTCCAGCTGCAGGCGGCGAAGCTGCTGCTGAAGAGAAGACCGAATTCGACGTAGTCCTCGAGTCGGCCGGCGACAAGAAGATCGCAGTTATCAAGGAAGTTCGCGCACTGACTTCCCTGGGCCTGAAGGAAGCTAAGGAGCTCGTTGACGCTGCTCCAAAGGCTCTGCTTGAGGGTGTTGCAAAGGACGCTGCCGAGAAGGCTAAGGAAGCTCTGGAAGCTGCCGGCGCTACCGTCACCGTTAAGTAAGTACAGCGGTCACTCGCAACTTATTGCCAAAGGTCCACAGACGAAAGTCTGTGGGCCTTTGGTCGTTAAGCTGGGAAGTCCATAGCAATTGTTTTATAACGTTTCTATTAACAGCGTTTATTCAAGTTCATTGTTTACAGTGAAAATGTGTCAAAAACCGTAGCTACCCAGAACCAGAAACCAGCACCGCGGCTAGGGCTCCTAGACGCATTGAGGATTACAGCTGCGCTAATTGTCGTCCTGTACCACTACACCGCATGGGGACATGATCACTGGGGGAGGCAGGCCGCAGAGTTCTGGCCAGTACTCTCCGAATTCACCCGCTACGGACAGCTGGGTGTGCAGTTGTTCTTCCTCATATCGGGCTTCGTAATCCTGATGTCCCTCCAGGGAAAGAACGTCATTGGTTTCATCGGCTCGCGTGTGGGCCGCCTCTACCCGGCCTACTGGCTCGCGGTACTCGCAGCAACAGTACTCTCGCTTGGGATCTGGCCCTCCGGCAACGAGGGACGCTCGGCCAGTGATATTCTGCCCAACCTGAGCATGATGCAGGCTGGATTCGGCGTCACCGATATGGACGGTGTCTATTGGACGTTATGGGTCGAGTTGCGTTTCTACGTGTTGCTCGCAGTGCTCTTGTCCATGGGCTTCGTGAAGAACAAGCACATCCTCTTGCTCTCTGCCATTTGGCCCGCTCTGGGCCTGTATCTGCATTTCACAAGCTTGGACAAGCTGCAGGAATGGATTGCCGGGCAGTATGCGGCCCTGTTCGCAGCCGGCATGGTGCTCTTCTTGATCTATCAAAGCGGCCACAGCATTCTGCGGTGGTCCATGGTCGCAGGCAATACTGCCATCGCCGCATTTTTCACCGGCATCAAGGGGCGCAGTGACGCGGACTTGCTCTCCGGGATGGATATCCCGGCCTGGCATTTCCAGCTGCTGACCGTCCTGTGCGTAGTTCTGCTGGCGGTGTGCACCCTGACTCCGCTCAAGAACGTCCAGGGCAAATGGCTGGCTGTGGCCGGTTCATTGACTTACCCGGTGTACCTGGTGCACCAGTTGTGGGGTTGGTGGCTAATCAACCAGCTGCACGGTTTCGTGAACAAGTACGTGCTGCTGGCCGGTTTGCTGGTGCTGATGCTAGGAATTGCCTACCTGGTGGCACGCTTCGTCGAGCAGCCGCTGGGTCTGCTGCTGCGCAACGCGACGATCAAGGGATTGACCAAGTCGCAGGCCTGGGCCAAGAAGGCATTGGCTAAGCCAGGGCTGGTTATTCCGGAGTCGAAATATCAGCAATCGTGGCATCAAATCCGCTAACCAAATCCTTGGCGCGAACCAGCAGTCCATGGGCTCGGTCTCCGCTGCCCAGTCCTATCTGTTCCGATACGGGCTCTTCGAAGACGCTGGCATCGATGTAGACAGGCAGTACCGTGTGCGAGCCAAAAGGCGTAATGGTTCCGCTCTCGT
Source organism: Glutamicibacter sp. NPDC090743 (assembly GCF_044769125.1). Lineage (NCBI taxonomy): Bacteria > Bacillati > Actinomycetota > Actinomycetes > Micrococcales > Micrococcaceae > Glutamicibacter > Glutamicibacter sp. NPDC090743. The sequence goes on from NZ_JBIVXE010000001.1 coordinate 112,861, forward strand.
AGTGCGTGACATCCCAAGCGATATCTGAAGATGGCAGGGAGAGCTTATTGACGCCCATGACTCCGCGCAGCTTCGCCCAGTCCAGTTTCCGCCCGCCGGGGATCAGCGCGAAGACAAAGGTGCCGTCTGTGCGTTTGATAACCAGCGTCTTGAGCAAGGCCGAGGCCGAGATTCCCAAGGCGTCCGCAGCCTCTTCCAGCGAGCGGACCTTGTCGCGCGGCACAATCTCGATTGGGATGTTCCGGCGCGAGGCGTCCAGGGTAACTCGGGTCAGTGCTTCATCTGACTGCAGCTTATTCACTTCGTCTCCTAACCGTGGATGTTTGCTCGATCATAGCTAGTGGCGAAAGAAGAAGCCACCGGACACACGAGGTCGCAAAGGCTTATATCTGCTGGGGGAGCGTGTAGCTTCAAGCCTCCCGGATACCCGGAAAAAAATCTCCAAGAACGTTCGCCATGCGGCTGAAGCGGAGAAAAATTGGGGTTTCTGATGCCTGCTGAGGAGAATGTGACAGAAAGCATAACGTTGCCTGATGCCCGGAATCCGGAGACTGCGTTCAGCGGGCCGAGACCTTTGGCAATTCGCAAGAATCCGCGAAAACAAGGGTATCAGTTGGGAAAATGCATGCACTTTTCGGTGCGCGGTACGACCGGGTTGCGCGCTGGCGCGGTGCTTGGAAACCTGAGTGGCAGCCCGCGCGAAAGTGGGGGCGAAAACTATAGCACGAATTTCTGCACCGAGTATCGACAACCGGATTTTCCTCCGGTAGAGTAGAAATTTGCGCCTTACTGTTTGCGCGCGCGGCCTTCATATAGCGGTGGGTTCGTGCGGACGAAAAAAGAGGAACTGTCCTATGGCAGGAACCTTAGCACGGTAAGCGTTCGGAAACCTGACGGTCTTTGGAAGGATCCATCTTGGTCGCCTCGAGCAACCCTAACAACCAAACCGCTAGTTCGGCTCGCGATGCTGCATACGCTGGCCGACTTTCTTTTGCAAAGATTCACGAACCCCTTGAAGTGCCTAACCTGCTGGCATTGCAGACCGAGAGCTTTGACCGCCTCGTCGGCAACCAGAACTGGGTAGAGCGCCTGGCCAAGGCAGAAGCCGCTGGTGACTTCAGCGTGCCCAACACCTCGGGCCTGGCAGAAATCTTCGAGGAAATCTCCCCAATCGAGGACTTCCAGGACACCATGTCCTTGAGCTTCTCGGATCCGGAGTTCGCTGATCCTAAGTACTCGATCGCAGAGTGCAAGGACCGCGACGCCACCTACGCGGCACCGCTGTATGTCAAGGCCGAATTCATGAACAATGAAACCGGCGAAATCAAGCAGCAGACCGTGTTCATGGGCGATTTCCCGCTGATGAGCGAAAAGGGCACCTTCATTATCAACGGCACCGAGCGTGTCGTTGTGTCCCAGCTGGTTCGCTCCCCAGGTGCGTACTTCGAGTCCACGCCGGACAAGACCAGTGACAAGACGATCTTCTCGGCACGTATCATCCCATCGCGTGGTGCATGGTTCGAGCTGGAAATCGACAAGCGCGACCAGATCGGCGTACGCCTTGATCGCAAGCGCAAGCAGTCGGTCACCGTCTTGCTCAAGGCCCTTGGCTGGAGCGAAGAGCAGATCCTGTCCGAGTTCGGCCAGTACGATTCGATGCGCGCAACCTTGGACAAGGACAGCATCAAGGATCAGAACGAAGCCTTGCTGGACATCTACCGCAAGCTGCGTCCAGGCGAGCCTCCTACGGTTGAGGCCGCCCAGGCACTGCTGAAGAACATGTACTTCGAGCCTAAGCGCTACGACCTGGCAAAGGTTGGCCGCTACAAGATCAACCGCAAGCTGGGCGTGGAGACTCCGGTCAACGCCGAGAACGCTTCGGTGCTCTCGCTGGACGACCTGGTAGCGATGATCCGCTACCTCGTTGCGCTGCACGCAGGCGAGAAGACTGTTCAGGGCACCCGCAAGGGCGAGATCGTTGACGTTCCCGTTAACGTCGACGACATCGACCACTTCGGCAACCGCCGCATCCGCGCCGTGGGCGAACTGATCGAGAACCAGGTCCGCACCGGCCTGTCCCGCATGGAGCGTGTTGTGCGCGAGCGCATGACCACCCAGGACGTCGAGGCGATCACCCCGCAGACCCTGATTAACATCCGCCCTGTCGTGGCTGCCATCAAGGAGTTCTTCGGAACCTCGCAGCTTTCGCAGTTCATGGACCAGAACAACCCGCTGGCCGGCCTGACCCACAAGCGCCGCTTGTCGGCTCTGGGCCCAGGCGGCCTGTCCCGTGACCGCGCAGGCATGGAAGTACGAGACGTCCACCCGTCCCACTACGGACGCATGTGCCCAATTGAAACCCCTGAAGGCCCGAACATCGGCCTGATCGGTTCGTTGGCTACCTACGGACGCATCAACTCCTTCGGCTTCATCGAAACCCCGTACCGCCGCGTCGCCAATGGCGTCGTGTCCAACGAGGTCGACTACCTGACCGCCGATGACGAGCTGCAGCACTACATCGCACAGGCCAACGCGCCACTGGATGAGAACGGCCGCTTCGTTGAAGAGACCGTTCTGGTTCGCGAAAAGGGCGGTGGCGGCGAGCCTGTTATCGTCGACTCCGATGAAGTGACCTTCATGGACGTTTCGCCGCGCCAGATGGTTTCGGTGGCAACCGCGCTGATTCCATTCCTCGAGCACGACGATGCCAACCGCGCACTGATGGGCGCCAACATGCAGCGCCAGGCTGTGCCGCTGCTGAAGTCCGAGCGTCCGCTGGTGGGTACCGGCATGGAGAAGTTCGCCGCGGTTGACGCCGGCGACTCCGTTGTCGCCGCCAAGCCAGGCGTGGTCACCGAGGTATCCGCTGACCTGGTTGTCGTCATGAACGATGACGGCACCGAGTCGATGTACCCGATCATGAAGTTCGCCCGCTCGAACCAGGGCAACGCCTACAACCAGCGCGTTCGCGTGTCCGAAGGCGACCGCCTGGAATACCAGTCGATCATCGCTGACGGTCCTTCGACCGACTCCGGCGAGCTCTCGCTGGGCAAGAACCTGCTCGTGGCATTCATGTCCTGGGAAGGCTACAACTACGAGGATGCGATCATCCTCTCCCAGCGCATGATCTTCGACGACGTGCTCACCTCGATTCACATCGAAGAGCACGAAGTCGACGCCCGCGACACCAAGCTCGGTGCCGAGGAAATCACCCGCGACATCCCGAATGTCTCGGAAGACATCCTCTCCCAGCTCGATGACCGCGGCATCGTCTACATCGGTGCCGAGGTCGAGGCCGGCGACGTGCTGGTAGGCCGTGTCACCCCTAAGGGCGAGACCGAACTGACCCCGGAAGAGCGCCTGCTGCGTGCCATCTTCGGTGAGAAGTCGCGCGAAGTGCGCGACACCTCGCTGAAGGTTCCGCACGGCGAGTCCGGCACCGTCATTGGTGTTCGCATCTTCGACCGCGACAACGACGATGACCTTTCCCCTGGTGTCAACCAGCTGGTCCGCGTCTACGTTGCCCAGAAGCGCAAGATCTCGATCGGCGACAAGCTCGCAGGTCGCCACGGTAACAAGGGTGTCATCTCGCGCATCATGCCGCTGGAAGACATGCCATTCCTGGAAGACGGCACCCCGCTGGATGTCATCCTGAACCCGCTAGGTGTGCCAGGTCGTATGAACGTCGGCCAGGTTATGGAAATCCACCTGGGTTGGGCTGCCAAGCAGGGCTGGAAGATCGAAGGCGAGCCTGAATGGGTCCGCGATCTGCCGAACCTGCCACGCGAGTCCGGTTCCACCACCGTGGCAACCCCGGTCTTCGATGGCGCTTCCGAAGAGGAAATCCGCGGCATCCTGGATTCGACCAGCAAGACCCGTGACGGTGTGCGCCTGATTGGCAACTCCGGCAAGGCGAAGCTGTTCGACGGCCGCTCCGGCGACCCGCTGCCGGATCCGGTTTCCGTGGGCTACATGTACATCTTGAAGCTCCACCACCTGGTGGACGACAAGATCCACGCCCGTTCCACCGGTCCATACTCCATGATCACCCAGCAGCCACTGGGCGGTAAGGCCCAGTTCGGTGGCCAGCGCTTCGGCGAGATGGAAGTTTGGGCACTGGAAGCATACGGTGCCGCTTACACGCTGCAGGAAATCCTGACCATCAAGTCGGATGATATCCACGGCCGCGTGAAGGTCTACGAAGCTATCGTCAAGGGCGAGAACGTTCCAGAGCCTGGTGTTCCAGAATCGTTCAAGGTGCTCATCAAGGAAATGCAGTCGCTGTGCTTGAACGTCGAGGTACTCGGTACCGACGGCAACACTATCGAAATGCGTGAGTCGGACGAGGAATCGTTCCGCGCCGCTGAAGAGCTGGGCATCGACCTTTCACGGTCGGAGCCGAACTCCGTAGAGGAAGTGTAATCTGGCGCCCTGCCTGCAGGACCTGCAGGCAGCGGCGGCAAATTCCCACCCTCATTCGTATCGACTTCAGACACCACAGAAGAGAGAAAAGGACCATATGTCCAGCGATTCCTCATTCGGCCTCATGCGAATCAACCTTGCCACCGCGGATGAAATCCGTGGATGGAGCTACGGCGAGGTCAAGAAGCCGGAAACCATTAACTACCGCACCCTGAAGCCGGAGAAGGACGGTCTTTTCTGCGAAAAGATCTTCGGCCCTTCCCGCGACTGGGAATGCTACTGCGGCAAGTACAAGCGCGTGCGCTTCAAGGGCATCATCTGCGAGCGTTGCGGCGTCGAGGTGACCCGCGCGAACGTACGCCGTGAGCGCATGGGCCACATCGAGCTGGCAGCTCCTGTGACCCACATCTGGTACTTCAAGGGCGTTCCATCGCGCTTGGGCTACCTGCTCGATCTGGCTCCGAAGGACCTCGAAAAGGTCATCTACTTCGCTGCCTACATGATCACCGGTGTCGACGAAGCACGCCGCCACGCCGAAATGCCTAACCTGCAGGCCCAGCACGACCTGGAACTGCGCAACCTTGCGAACAACTCGGAAGCTGACAAGAAGGCTGTTGCAGCCGACCTGGAAGCCGAGCTGGAGCGCATGGAAGCTGACGGCGCCAAGAATGCCGAGCTGAACAAGGCCCGCACCTTGGCCGAGAAGACTGTTCTGCAGATCGACAAGCGCGCCAAGGCCGAAGCCGAGCGCCTGCGTGCGGTCTGGGAGCGCTTCAAGAACCTGAAGGTCGCCGACCTCGAAGGCGACGAAGGCCTGTACCGCACCATGCGTGAGAAGTACGGACTGTTCTTCGAAGGCTCCATGGGTGCAGAAGCTATCCAGAAGCGCCTTGAGAACTTCGATCTGGCGGCTGAAGCTGAAGAGCTGAAGACCATCATCGAAAACGGCAAGGGCCAGAAGAAGGCTCGTGCGCTCAAGCGCCTGAAGGTCGTCAACGCGTTCCTTGTCAACGGCAACTCGCCTAAGGGCATGGTCCTTGACGCCGTTCCGGTGATCCCGCCAGAACTGCGCCCGATGGTCCAGCTCGACGGTGGCCGTTTCGCTACCTCGGATCTGAACGACCTGTACCGCCGCGTGATCAACCGCAACAACCGCCTCAAGCGCCTGCTTGATCTCGGTGCGCCAGAGATCATCGTGAACAACGAAAAGCGCATGATGCAGGAAGCTGTTGACTCGCTGTTCGATAACGGCCGTCGTGGCCGTCCGGTGACCGGGCCAGGCAACCGCCCGCTGAAGTCCCTGAGCGACATGCTCAAGGGCAAGCAGGGTCGTTTCCGCCAGAACCTGCTGGGCAAGCGCGTTGACTACTCGGGCCGTTCGGTCATCGTTGTCGGCCCGCAGCTGAAGCTGCACCAGTGCGGTTTGCCAAAGCAGATGGCCCTGGAGCTGTTCAAGCCTTTCGTGATGAAGCGCCTGGTTGACCTCAACCACGCACAGAACATCAAGTCGGCTAAGCGCATGGTCGAGCGTTACCGCCCGCAGGTTTGGGATGTTCTCGAAGAGATCATCACCGAGCACCCGGTACTGCTCAACCGTGCACCTACCCTGCACCGCTTGGGTATCCAGGCCTTCGAACCACAGCTGATCGAAGGCAAGGCCCTGCAGCTGCACCCATTGGTTTGCGGCGCGTTCAACGCTGACTTCGACGGTGACCAGATGGCAGTCCACCTGCCGCTGAGCCCAGAAGCACAGGCTGAAGCCCGTATCTTGATGCTGTCCTCGCACAACATCTTGAAGCCTTCCGATGGCCGCCCAGTGGCACAGCCTTCGCAGGATATGATCATCGGCTTGCACCACTTGACCACCAAGCGTGCAACCGAAAAGGGCGCCGGCCGCGTGTTCGCTACCGTATCCGAGGCCATCATGGCCAAGGATCTGGGCGAACTGCACCTGAACGCACCGATCAAGGTCCGCGTGGAGAACTTCGTTCCTTCCGCAGACCAGCCAGCCCCTGAGGGCTGGGAGCCAGGTACCCCGGCATTGCTGGATACCTCGCTTGGCCAGGTGCTGTTCAACGACACCCTGCCTGCGGACTACCCATGGGTAGCCACCGTAGCGGGCAAGGATGCGCTCTCGGAGATCGTCAACGATCTGGCAGAGCGCTACCCGAAGATCATTGCCGCAGCTACCCTGGATAACCTGAAGGACGCCGGTTTCTACTGGTCGACCCGCTCGGGTGTCACCGTGGCGATCTCGGACATTACCTCGAACATGGATAAGGCAGCCATCTTGGCTCCTTACGAGGTAAAGGCCGCCAAGGTCCAGGCTTCCTACGACAAGGGCCTGATTGCAGATACCGAGCGCCGCCAGGACCTGATCGACATCTGGACCAAGGCTACCGACGAGGTTGCCGAGGCAATGAAGAACGGCATGGAAGAGCTGAACACCATTAACCGAATGGTGACTTCCAAGGCTCGTGGTAACTACCTGCAATTGCGTCAGATCGCGGGTATCCGTGGTCTGGTGTCCAACCCTAAGGGTGAAATTATTCCTCGCCCGATCAAGTCTTCCTACCGTGAAGGCCTGTCGGTTCTGGAGTACTTCATCGCGACCCACGGTGCCCGTAAGGGCCTGGCGGATACCGCGCTGAAGACCGCTAACTCGGGTTACCTGACCCGTCGTCTGGTGGACGTTTCGCAGGATGTTATCGTTCGCGAAGAGGACTGCGGCACCAAGCGCGGCTTGACCGTTGCCATTGCAGATAACTCTGCCGGCATCCGCGTCAAGCACGAGACCGTGGAGAACTCGGCGTACACCCGTACGCTGGCTACCGACGTCAAGAACACTGAAGGCACCGTGCTGGCTACCGCCGGTTCGGATGTCGGCGACGTGCTGATCGACGAGCTGTACGCTGCAGGCGTGGATGAAATCCGCGTTCGCTCCGTGCTGACCTGCGACTCGGCTGTTGGAACCTGTGCTCTGTGCTACGGCCGTTCGCTGGCCAGCGGCAAGACCGTGGACATCGGCGAGGCTGTTGGCATTATCGCCGCGCAGTCCATCGGCGAGCCTGGTACCCAGCTGACCATGCGTACCTTCCACACCGGTGGTGTAGCGTCGGCTGACGATATCACCCAGGGTCTGCCTCGTATCCAGGAACTGTTCGAAGCCCGTACCCCTAAGGGTGTGGCTCCGATGTCCGAGGTTTCCGGTCGCGTGTCGATCGAAGACGACGAGAAGCAGCTGCGTGTTGTAGTGACTCCGGACAACGGCGACGAGAAGCAGGCCTACCCGGTTCTGCGTCGTGCTCGCCTGTTGGTTGAAGAGGGCGAAAGCATCGTTGCCGGTACCCAGCTCACCAGCGGTACCTTGGATCCGAAGCAGGTTCTTCGAGTCCTCGGCCCACGTGAGGCACAGAAGTTCCTGGTCCGCGAGGTCCAGGATGTGTACCAGTCCCAGGGTGTGGGCATCCACGATAAGCACGTGGAAGTCATCGTCCGCCAGATGCTGCGCCGCGTCACTGTCATCGAGTCGGGCGAGACCGACTTGCTGCCAGGCGAGTTGGCCGATCGTTCGCGCTTCACCGCGGCGAACCGCAAGGCTGTCTCGGAAGGCAAGCGTCCAGCTGCCGGCCGTGACGAGCTGATGGGCATCACCAAGGCATCGCTGGCCACCGATTCGTGGCTGTCGGCTGCTTCCTTCCAGGAAACCACTCGCGTCCTGACCCAGGCTGCGATGGAAGGCAAGGAAGATCCACTGCGCGGTCTGAAGGAAAACGTGATCATCGGTAAGCTGATCCCGGCCGGTACCGGTCTGGATCGCTACACCCAGGTCAACGTCGAGCCAACCGATGAAGCAAAGGCAACTTTGTTCACCGGCACCTCGGCCTTCTCCTCGGGCCTGTACGACGATGCGCTGGAAGGCGGGCTGTCGCCTGAATTCCGTGCCATCTCGATGGATGACTACGATCACGGCTCGGACTTCCGCTAAACCGGAGAAGCCCGAATCGAGCAGTAGCTAGCCGGCAGGGCCCGTTGCACGCAGATGCGTGCAACGGGCCCTGCCGCATTTAAGCTGTTTCGCTTCTGTTCACCCTCGGGACACGCAATTATCACCGGTGCATGAAAAAGTTCAGTTGCCGGAGCGATGCGTTCCATGGGACGCCTTCCACCCATGCGGCGCGGCCGAGCCGGCCAGACCTCGGGGACATCAGCAAATTCCGCTCCCGTCGCCGATTGATGCCAGAAAAAGGTGAGAAGTTGAGTAAAACATTGAAAGCCGCTGCAACCGGCGCCATGATCCTCGCGCTGCTGTTCAATTCCATGCCGGCCCATGCCACGCAGCGGATCGAAACTGGCAAGCAGCCCGAGACCCCCTGCGCGGCAGCGCCGTTGGCCAAGGTTGAAACCGGAGCGGTCTTCTCCGATCCGCTAGAAGGCCGGGCCGGAGCAGTGTCCGAGCGCCTGTGCTCGTACTTCAAGCAGGCCGATGCAGGATCAACCATTAAGCTGGCGGCTTTCGTGATTTCGGGGGAGAGCGGCGAAGACTACGTGGACCAGTTGCTCGCAGCACATGCGCGCGGGGTAGAAATACAGGTGGTCATCGACGGGTGGCAAATCTCCAAGGCTCCGGCAGCGAGGCTCATCAATACGCTGGGCACAGATATGAGCTCAGGATCGTGGGTAGCGGTGTGCTCCCACCAGTCGCCTGAGGGAAACACCAGTTCTTGCCAGGGAACCAAAGGCATGCACAACAAGTTCGTGCTGTTCTCAGCGCTGGGTGGGCAGGAAAATGTTGTAGTGCAGGCTTCTGCCAATGTCACCGACGTGAATCACACCAGCTACTGGAACAACGCGCTGACCGTGACCGGCGATGATGGTTTGTACGATGCCTATCGGTCCTACCATGCCGATTTGGCGCGCATGGAACAGTCGCCAGACTACAACAAGACAGTGGCTTCGCGCGGCCCGGCTGGGGCATCGGTAGTCCGGTTCTTCCCAGCTGCCGCCGATGATCCGGTAGCGCAGCGGCTCGCGCGGCTGGAGTGCAAAAACAGGAACAGCTCGGCGGCAGTGGTCATGAGCGAATGGGACGATACACGCACCGCCATCGCTGAGGAACTGGCCCGGCTGAAAACCCAAGGCTGCGCTGTCTCAGTAGCTGCTGGGCCGGTCGGGGCGCAGGTTGCCAATATCCTGGATGCCGCAGGGATCAGCCGTCGCTCAGTAGAGGACAGCTCGACTACAGGGCGCATTCATTCGAAGTATCTGGTGGTTTCCGGCCTTCGGGAGGTGGCTTCTTCGGAAGGCTGCCGCGGGGATGCGTCTTTCGTCTTCACCGGTAGCCATAACTACAACTCCACCAGCCTGCGCCGCAATGACGAAGCCATCCTGGAACTGCATAACCGGAATGTCGTGAAAGACTACCATGCTAATGCCCAGCGTCTGATGCAGATTGGCGTGCCTGCCGCCGGCTAGTAGAGCAAGTTTAGGGTGATTTGTCCTCTGGGCGATGAAACATCTGGTGTGACGTGGCTACGGCCACAACACGCCATTGGCGGCGGCTGTGGATTCAGGTGGTTTTCATCTGGCGGTCCCGTGGCGTTCAGCTGGGGTCGATAGCGTAGTCACTACCCAAACCGTCTCGATGGCGGCGGGGGCCAAGAGTTGCCAGGTCGGTGAGATAGCTTACTGTACATGGTGGCTCGGTGGATTAATGCTAGACTGGGATCAATTGTTTTATGTGTGGCAAAATGGACTCCGTCCGGGTTGCGGGTAGGTTGCGCAACGAATGCCACACTTTCGCACGCCTAGGGACTTTTGATTCTGAGTGCGCGGTAAAGCAAGCAGCTAGCTACATTGCGAAGCGCTAAAACTTTTCTAGGCTTAGGCGTTTTCGTCGTGTTGCCGAAGAACTTAGACAATGGAAGGACACGAAAGTGCCTACTATTCAGCAGCTGGTCCGCAAGGGCCGCTCGCCTAAGGTCGTCAAGACCAAGGCCCCTGCCCTTAAGGGCAACCCAATGCGCCGTGGCGTGTGCACCCGTGTGTACACCACCACCCCGAAGAAGCCAAACTCGGCTCTGCGTAAGGTCGCACGTGTGCGCCTTGCCGGTGGCGTCGAAGTGACCGCTTACATTCCAGGTGTCGGACACAACCTGCAGGAACACTCCATCGTGCTCGTTCGCGGTGGTCGTGTAAAGGACCTTCCAGGTGTTCGCTACAAGATTGTTCGTGGTGCTCTGGATACCCAGGGTGTGAAGGATCGTAAGCAGGCTCGTTCCCGCTACGGTGCAAAGAAGGATGGTAAGTAATGCCTCGTAAGGGTCCGGCGCCAAAGCGCCCACTAGTTTCTGATCCAGTCTTCGAATCCCCATTGGTCACCCAGCTGATCAACAAGGTTCTCGTAGACGGCAAGAAGTCCACTGCAGAGCGCATTGTTTACGGTGCACTCGAAGGTGCCGCAGCAAAGTCCGGCGCCGACGCTGTTTCGACCCTCAAGAAGGCTATGGACAACATCCGTCCAGCCCTCGAGGTTCGTTCCCGCCGCGTCGGTGGCGCTACCTACCAGGTTCCTGTTGAGGTCAAGCCAGGCCGTGCAACCGCACTGGCTCTGCGCTGGCTGGTTGGCTACTCGAAGGCTCGCCGCGAGAAGACCATGATCGAGCGTTTGATGAACGAGATCCTGGACGCATCGAACGGTCTGGGTGCCGCTGTGAAGCGTCGCGAAGACACTCACAAGATGGCCGAGTCCAACAAGGCCTTCGCACACTACCGCTGGTAAGAACCGCTCGGAAAAGCTGGGCATCAACCGATGCCCAGCAATTCCGGCCTCACCTTATAGGGAGACAACGTGGCACAGGACGTGCTTACTGACCTTAACAAGGTCCGCAATATCGGCATCATGGCTCACATCGATGCCGGTAAGACCACTACTACTGAGCGCATCCTTTTCTACACGGGTGTGAACCACAAGCTCGGTGAAACCCACGACGGTGCTTCGACCACCGACTGGATGGAACAGGAAAAAGAGCGCGGTATCACCATTACCTCCGCTGCTGTTACCTGCTTCTGGAACAAGAACCAGATCAACATCATCGACACCCCGGGCCACGTTGACTTCACCGTTGAGGTGGAGCGCTCGCTGCGCGTGCTCGATGGCGCCGTTGCCGTCTTCGATGGCAAGGAAGGCGTTGAGCCTCAGTCCGAGACCGTTTGGCGCCAGGCTGACAAGTACGACGTTCCACGTATCTGCTTCGTCAACAAGATGGACAAGCTGGGCGCTGACTTCTACTTCACCGTAGATACCATCATCCAGCGCCTTGGTGCCAAGCCGCTGGTTATGCAGCTGCCAATCGGCTCCGAGTCCGAGTTCACCGGTGTCGTTGACCTGCTGTCCATGAAGGCATTCGTTTGGGAAGGCGACTCCAAGGGTGACGTCACCATGGGCGCTGCTTACGAAACCCGCGAAATCCCTGCCGACTTGGTTGAGCGTGCTGAAGAGTACCGCGCCAAGCTGGTTGAAGATGTCGCTGAGGCATCCGAAGAGCTCATGGAGAAGTACCTCGAAGGTGAAGAAATCTCCGTTGAGGAACTCAAGGCTGGCATCCGCAAGCTGACCGTGAACTCGGAAGCTTACCCAGTATTCTGTGGTTCGGCCTTCAAGAACCGCGGCGTTCAGCCAATGCTGGATGCAGTCATCGACTTCCTGCCGAACCCACTGGACGTTGGCGCCACCATCGGTCACGATCCGAAGGACGAAGAAGTTGAGCTGACCCGCGAGCCTTCGGAGGACGCACCGTTCTCGGCACTTGCGTTCAAGATCGCCGCTCACCCGTTCTTCGGCCAGTTGAACTTCATCCGCGTTTACTCCGGCAAGGCAGAGTCCGGCGCACAGCTGCTGAACTCCACCAAGGGCAAGAAGGAACGCGTAGGCAAGCTCTTCCAGATGCACTCCAACAAGGAGAATCCGGTAGACGAGATCCACGCAGGTCACATCTACGCTGTAATCGGACTGAAGGCCACCACCACCGGTGACACCCTATGTGATCCAGCCCACCCAATCGTTCTCGAGTCGATGAGCTTCCCGGATCCAGTGATCTCTGTGGCCATCGAACCAAAGACCAAGGGTGACCAGGAAAAGCTGTCGACCGCTATCCAGAAGCTGTCGGCGGAAGATCCAACCTTCACCGTGTCCCTGAACGAAGACACCGGCCAGACCGTCATTGGCGGTATGGGTGAGCTTCACCTGGACATTCTGGTTGACCGCATGAAGCGCGAATTCCGTGTGGAAGCAAACGTTGGCAAGCCACAGGTTGCATACCGCGAAACCATCAAGAAGGCTGTGGAGAAGGTTGACTTCACCCACAAGAAGCAGACCGGTGGTTCGGGTCAGTTCGCAAAGGTCCAGGTCTCGTTCGAGCCTCTGGAAGTTGTTGACGGCGTCACCTACGAGTTCAAGAACGCCGTGACCGGTGGTCGTGTTCCTCGTGAGTACATCCCATCCGTTGACGCTGGTATCCAGGACGCAATGCAGTACGGTATCCTCGCAGGCTACCCACTGGTCGGTGTCAAGGCTACCCTCATCGATGGTGCTTACCACGATGTCGACTCCTCGGAAATGGCCTTCAAGATCGCTGGTTCGCAGGTATTCAAGGAAGGCGCACGCCGCGCTAACCCTGTTTTGCTTGAACCGCTGATGGCTGTTGAAGTCCGTACCCCGGAAGAGTACATGGGCGACGTTATCGGCGACCTGAACTCCCGTCGTGGTTCGATCAGCGAGATGTCCGACGCTGCTGGCGTCAAGGTCATCCGCGCTGGTGTGCCACTGTCGGAAATGTTCGGTTACATTGGTGACCTGCGTTCGAAGACCCAGGGTCGCGCAGTTTACTCGATGACCTTCGACAGCTACTCTGAGGTCCCGAAGGCAGTTGCCGACGAGATCATCCAGAAGTCCCGCGGCGAGTAATCGCCTCGGTATAAAAACCTGGCCGTGACCCCCTTAGCGGGGAAGTGGCCGATCGCGGGCCGGTTCCGTTGAAAAACGGAGCCGGCACCGCAAACGGCCAACGAGGGATTTGCATCACAATGCAGGCCCCGCAGAGGACCGGAATTTCCTAAATTATCCAAGCCCCCAGTAGACTATTTCTAGTTCGTTTGCGAACCGCGCAGACGAAGAATGTCTTCTGTAAATGTTTCTAGGAGGAACTTGTGGCAAAGGCAAAGTTCGAGCGCAACAAGCCGCACGTCAACATTGGTACCATCGGTCACGTTGACCACGGTAAGACCACTCTGACCGCGGCAATCTCCAAGGTTCTGGCTGACAAGTACCCAGACCTGAACGAACAGCGCGACTTCGCTAACATCGACTCGGCACCGGAAGAGCGCCAGCGCGGTATTACCATCAACATCTCGCACATCGAGTACCAGACCGAGAAGCGCCACTACGCACACGTAGACGCTCCAGGTCACGCTGACTATGTCAAGAACATGATCACCGGTGCTGCTCAGATGGACGGCGCAATCCTCGTTGTTGCCGCTACCGATGGCCCGATGGCTCAGACCCGTGAGCACGTTCTGCTGGCCCGTCAGGTTGGTGTTCCAACCCTGATGGTTGCACTGAACAAGTCGGACATGGTTGATGACGAAGAGCTGCTCGAGCTCGTGGAGATGGAAGTTCGCGAACTTCTGTCCTCGCAGGGCTTCGATGGCGATGACGCTCCAGTGATCCGCGTTTCGGGCCTGAAGGCTCTGGAAGGCGACGCAAAGTGGGTTGCAGCTATCGAGGAACTGATGGATGCAGCTGACAGCTTCATTCCAGACCCAGTTCGCGACCGCGACAAGCCATTCCTGATGCCAATTGAAGACGTCTTCACCATCACCGGCCGCGGTACCGTTGTTACCGGTCGCGCCGAGCGTGGCACCCTGGCTATCAACTCGGAAGTTGAGATTGTTGGCATCCGCCCAATCCAGAAGACTACCGTTACCGGTATCGAGATGTTCCACAAGCAGCTCGACGAAGCATGGGCTGGCGAGAACTGTGGTCTGCTGCTTCGCGGTCTGAAGCGCGACGATGTTGAGCGTGGCCAGGTTATCGTAGCCCCAGGCTCGATCACCCCACACACCAACTTCGAAGCTAACGTCTACATCCTGTCGAAGGACGAAGGCGGACGTCACAACCCGTTCTACTCGAACTACCGTCCGCAGTTCTACTTCCGCACCACCGACGTAACCGGCGTTATCACCCTCCCAGAGGGCACCGAAATGGTTATGCCTGGCGACAACACCGAAATGTCGGTTGAGCTGATCCAGCCAATCGCCATGGAAGAGGGCCTCGGCTTCGCAATTCGCGAAGGCGGCCGCACCGTTGGTTCGGGCAAGGTAACCACCATCACCAAGTAGTCTCTACTTGATGAGGTAGTTCCCTAGTGAACTGAAAAGAATCCCCCAGCACTTTTGTGCTGGGGGATTTTTTTCGTTAAATACGAGCCTCAGCTAGTGAATATATCTAGAAGGTGGTCTAATTGGAGGGCGCGACAATTCGCTAAGTGGGGGAGTGGCATCAATGATGGGCTGGATCATCGTTTCTATCATCTTGGTCCTATTGGCTTTCGGCCTCGGCCGGCGCCAGGGGAGTCGGGATAAATCGCAAAGCCAGCAGCAGCTTGATGCGCTGGGCGAAGCGTGGCAGCAAGGCTACGACGAGGCAGTGAAGTACCTGGGGCAACCCGGGCCGCCGGGTGCCTCGGCACCGGCTGCTGCCCAAGCGCCGGGGGTCCCCGCACAGCCGCTCGAAGCGCAGCCTGCAAGCCGCAAAGATGCAGCGCCGGCCGCATCGATGGCACCTTCCAGCCAGCCATACCTCCAGCCATCGGCGGCCGGTGCTGCCCCCGCGTACCGCGCGCCGCTCCCCACGGCCACTCTCCAGCCTGCTGCACCGGTTAAGCCAATCAAGGTGCTCACCAAACGCGAGCGCGAAATGCGCAACATCAACATCACGCTGTACGTCGCGGCCCTGATGATCGTTGCCGCCGGCGCACTCTTCCTGAGCTTCGCGCTTCCGCCACTGTCAAAGCTCATCGCCTTATTCCTGCTGTCTGCCGCTTTCTACGGCGGAGGCCTGGTCACCTTCGCAGTGAAACCGTCCTTGCGTCCGGCAGGAGCCGCCTTTGCCGGCACCGGGCTGGCTTTGTTGCCGCTGTGCGCCATCGCTACCTACAGCACGGTGAACATATCCGGCCCGGCGACCTGGCTGGTTTTCTCAGCCATCGGCACATTAGCCGTGGGCTACGCAACACTGACGTTCAAGTCCCGTGTTCTGGCGTGGGTTGCCGTGCTGATTCTGGTCAGCAGCGCCATGGCCGGCGCGGCCGCGATGCAGCGTGGCGTCCTCTACTACATGCTGATCCTGCTGGTGCTCTCAATTGCGCTGATGCTCTTGGCGGTACGCAGCGAAAGGATCCGCCACTCAATCTTCTTCCGGGCCCTGCACGGCACCGCGCAGCTGCTGCCTGCGTTTGT
Source organism: Glutamicibacter sp. NPDC090743 (assembly GCF_044769125.1). Classification (NCBI taxonomy): domain Bacteria; kingdom Bacillati; phylum Actinomycetota; class Actinomycetes; order Micrococcales; family Micrococcaceae; genus Glutamicibacter; species Glutamicibacter sp. NPDC090743. The sequence goes on from NZ_JBIVXE010000001.1 coordinate 128,800, forward strand.
CTTTGCGCTCTCGGTGATCCTCTTGGAGATGCTCGCCAGCCGGGATTTGTTCTGGATCTTCGCGTTGCTCACCGCCCAGTTGCTGCTCAGCGTCAGGCTGTTGCCCAACCTGCGGCTGCTGCGCACCTACGCTGCCCGCGCTGCTTTCATGGCGATGCTCGTGGCCGGCTGCAACTACCTCGGTTTCTCCGCAACGAGCAGCTGGCTGGTGCTCGCCTTCGCCTTCGGGCTCCAAGCCGTAGCGGTATTGCTCTGCTCCACCGGCTACCAGCAGAGGCTGGGATTGGCACGCAGGCACCTGCAAAGTGAACGTGCGGTGCTGTGGTGCTTAGCGGTGGCTTCGGTGATCGGCGCGTTTCTCTACGCGCAGGGCTTCGAGGCCTTCGTGCTCAGCTACATCGCGGTTCCGATCTTCATGGCGCTGGGCATTCCCGGCTTGCTGCGCAGCGCCAAGCTGGAAGTTGGAGTCATCGCGGTTCTTCCCCTGGTGGCGCTGGTAGATATGCAGAACCACAGTTGGCGCCCGCTGGTGGTATTCGCCCTGGCCCTGCTCGGGCTTTCGCTGGCTCAGCGCAACGCCCGGAACCTGCGCGGGGAAATGACGCTCCATGCGCGCTGGGTCGTTACCCTGGTTGGCGCAGGCGTGCTTGGTGCTGCGCTTGATGAGCTCACGGCTGGGGACTATGGAAATCCTGACGGCTCATCCCCGTTGATTGCGGTGCTCTTCGTGCTGTTCATCTTGTGGGCGGCGAATCTGGCGAGCCGTGCCGTGCTGGATTCCGGCATGGCGCAGGGGCACCGGCTGGGACGGGTGGGCGCTTCGGCTTTGCTTGGCGTGGTGCTGCTCTTCAGCCTGCGCCTGCTGACAACCGCTGGCGACTATTCCTACGCCAGCGAAAGCACCGTGGTGTTCCTGGGTATCGGCGGGCTGGCGTGGTTCATCACTGGCCTTGTGCTCGCAGTTGGCCTGGTCATTGCCTCGGGTTGGCGGCTTCGCGATATTCCTGCACAGCGCCCCGAGCTGGAACAGCCGATCAATGTCGTTGCGGCCTGCCTGCTGATGGGGCTTTATGCGCTCAGCTTCGGCAAGGAGATCTGGCCGCTGGCAATCCTCATCGGGGCGGCAACCTTGGGCTATTTCATCTGGAGCTTGCGCCGCAGCACAAATACGCGGTGGAAGATCCTCTATGCAGCGTTGGCCCAAGTGCTCTTCAGTTCCATGGTGTGGTGGATTGCCTACAGCATGGAATTCGACATCCATGGCCGGTTCTGCCTGCTGCTGGTTTCGATAGCCGTCCCGCAGCTGCTCCGCTTGCTGGCTAGCATCCGCGACGGCAAAGCACTGCGCCGGGAATTGCGCTGGATGGCAGTGGGACTGCTGGCTGGCATTCCACTGGCGACGCTGCCCTACGGGCAGTTCGCGGGCGGCATGGATCGGGGAACGATCCTCTTGGCCTGCTTATTCTTCGGGCTGCACGGGCTGGCCGCGTTCAAGGCCGAGACCAGCTTGACGGTGGCCAAGCGACAGCTCTATCTATTTGCCCCGATCCTGGCACTGATCCTGCTGATCAGCATTCCGGCACTGGCCATGGAAGATGCGACCGGATGGGTCCGCTCTACGTGGTGGAGTTCCCAGGTTGCTTGCGCCATGCTGCTGGCCCTGAGCCTGGCGGCACTCGTGCTTGAACGGCGGTTGCGCGCCAACAAGTCGTACTCGATAGCCCTGGGCCTGGCCATCTTCCTTCCGGCGGCGTGGGCCGCCGCGTGGCAGGCGGGGTCGTGGTGGGCAGTGGGTGCGCACCTGCTGCTGGCCCTCGGCTTCATCCTGCTGGTGCACACGCGCAAGAGCGCCTGGTACGCGGCCGGAGCCGCCATCATGCTGTGCGTCGCTATCCTGCGTGCAGTCTTCGAGGTGCGGCAAGCCGGTGGGGCAGTGGTGCTAGCACCGATGGATGCCGCATGGGCGCTGGTTGGCGCGGGCCTCGCGCTGTACCTGCTGGCAATCTTCCATGGGCGAATGAAGGATCCAATTCCCGGCTATCCGGAATCCGGCTACCTCCATGCCGATCCGCCCGGCAGCTCCTCGCGCTTGTACTTCGCGGCAATGCTCCTGGCCCTGTTGCTGGCCGGTGGCATCGCCCATCTGGATGGCGGTGCGATTTGGCAGGTGGCTGGCGGAGCGCTGCTGGTCTTCGGCGTTGCGGTGCTGGTGCGGCTCTTTGAACTTCCGCGGCGGCTGGTGCCCTACGCGGTGGACGGCTTCATCCTCCTGGGCGCGCTGCTGGCGCTGGGCAGCTATGCCCAGATCCTTGGCACACCGCGGGCCAGCAACTTGGCGGCCTACGCCTGCATTGTTGCAGTAGTGCTGGTCGCGTGGCGCAATATCAGGGCCAACGCGCGATTGGAGAGGGCATACCTGCTGGCCGCCTCGGTGGCCGGCAGCCTGGCCTTGCTCGCCGCACTGGTCCAATCCAATGGTGTTGCGCAGGCGATCGGCCTGGTCTTCTTCGGTGGATTGGTGGCCTGGGGCTTGAAGCTGGGGGAGCGGTTGTTCATTTGGTGGGGTGCGGCGGCTATCACCTTGTCCGTCTTGTGGTTCCTGCGCGATTTGGCATTCCTCTGGCTGGTGGTCATTGGCTTGGGGCTGATTGCGGCCGCGGTCTTCAAGCTGGTGAAGGTCGACAAGCAGAATTCGCTGCCGGTGAGGCCGCAAAACCCTGTTGATCCACCGATCCCTGCGGGGCAGGAGCCGTCCGGGCAGGACGGGCCGCGCCAGGTGTGAGGTCAAGATCACGGGCGCGGATAGGCATAAAAGATTTGCGCGATCGTTGCCGACCTGTCAGACTAGATAAGTTGCTTCAATGCAACCCGGTCCCCATTTATGGGGTAACCGGTCTGGTTTGAACGACCGGGATCGACTCTCACGCAGGATAATGCCTGGGGTTCGGGATCGATACGACTGCTTCAAACTATAAGGCCCTTCGATAAAGTGAAAACTTTGTGGGAGTGTTGTGACTGAAAATTTCACGACACGCCCGAGCGCGGGGGTCGGAGCCTCCTGCGGGTGAGGAACCCGGATCTGATCCGGATTCAGCCGCAGAGCAAGGCGTGCCGGTCTGCAAGGACCCGTATATAGGCACAGAAACTTTAGATAGTGCTAACAGAAAGAGGCATGACGCCATGGCGGGACAGAAAATCCGCATCCGGCTGAAGTCGTATGACCACGAGGTCATTGACGTTTCGGCCCGGAAGATCGTTGAGACGGTCACGCGCGCAGGCGCAACCGTAGTCGGCCCAGTGCCGCTGCCAACGGAGAAGAACGTGTACTGCGTTATCCGTTCGCCACACAAGTACAAGGACAGCCGTGAGCACTTCGAAATGCGCACGCACAAGCGTCTGATCGACATCGTCGATCCGACCCCGAAGGCTGTTGATTCGCTGATGCGTCTCGACCTGCCAGCGGATGTCAACATCGAAATCAAGCTTTAAGGGGAGGTGGCGAGAAAACTATGACCGCAACCCGTAATTTCAAGGGCCTGCTGGGCACGAAGCTCGGCATGACCCAGGTTTGGGATTCGAACAACAACCTGATCCCTGTCACCGTCGTGCAGGCTGATAGCAACGTTGTCACCAAGCTCATCAACGAAGAGCGCGATGGCTACACCGCAGTTCAGATCGGCTACGGCCAGATCGATCCTCGCAAGGTCACCAAGCCACTGGCTGGTCACTTCGAGGCTGCTGGCGTCACCCCACGTCGCCACTTGGTAGAACTGCGCACTGCAGACGCTGCCGAGTACACCGCAGGCCAGGAACTTTCCGTAGAGGTCTTCGAAGCCGGCCAGAAGGTCGACGTCGTAGGCACCTCGAAGGGTAAGGGCTTCGCCGGCGTTATGAAGCGTCACAACTTCCACGGTGTTGGCGCATCGCACGGTGCTCACAAGAACCACCGTAAGCCAGGTTCCATCGGCGGCGCATCGACCCCAGGTCGCGTTTTCCGTGGACAGAAGATGGCTGGTCGCATGGGTGCTGAGCGTGTTACCACTCAGAACCTGACCATTCACGCTATCGACGCTGAGAAGAACCTCCTGCTGATCAAGGGTGCCGTTCCAGGCGCCCGCGGCCGCGTCGTTCTCGTACGCAACGCCGTGAAGGGAGCATAAGTAAATGACTAAGGCACTTAACGTCGAACTGCCTGCAGAGATCTTCGACGTACAGACCAACGTCCCGCTGCTGCACCAGGTTGTCGTTGCACAGCTTGCTGCTGCCCGCCAGGGTACCCACAAGACCAAGGACCGCTCCGAGGTTTCGGGTGCAGGTCGCAAGCCGTTCAAGCAGAAGGGTACCGGCCGCGCCCGTCAGGGTTCGATCCGTGCTCCGCACATGACCGGCGGTGGCATTGTCCACGGTCCAACCCCACGTGATTACTCGCAGCGTACCCCGAAGAAGATGAAGGCTGCTGCACTGCGCGGCGCCCTGTCTGATCGCGCACGCTTCGATCGCGTTCACGTGATTGAGAACTTGGTTGCTGGCGAAACGCCTTCGACCAAGGATGCTCTGGCTACCTTGCGTTCGCTCACCGAGCGCAAGAACCTGCTTGTCGTCATCGATCGCGCCAACGATGTTGCAGCCCTTTCGGTTCGCAACCTCGTCAATGTGCACGTTCTGTACGTCGACCAGCTGAACACCTACGATGTTCTGGTTTCGGATGACGTAGTCTTCACCAAGGCTGCCTTCGATGCCCTGGTCCAGAAGGAGGAAGCCAAGTGAGCGCGTTCTCAAAGGCTCCACACGACGTGGTCATCGCACCTGTCGTATCGGAAAAGAGCTACGGTCTGATCGATCAAGGTCAGTACACCTTCGAGGTGGCACCAAGCTCCAACAAGTCGGAAATCAAGTACGCCGTTGAAGCGATCTTCAACGTCAAGGTTGACTCCGTAAACACCATCAACCGAGCTGGTAAGCGCAAGCGCACCCGCTTCGGGTGGGGATCGCGCAAGAGCACCAAGCGCGCCATCATCACCTTGAAGGACGGCTCGATTGACATCTTCGGCGGTCCGCTTTCCTAAGCGGAGACCACTTTAACGAGGAATATTAATAATGGGAATTCGTAAGTACAAGCCGACTACCCCGGGCCTTCGCGGCTCGTCGGTAGCCGACTTCGCAGAAATCACCCGATCGACTCCGGAAAAGTCGTTGGTTCGTCCCCTGACCAAGTCAGGCGGCCGTAACAACACCGGTAAGATCACCACCCGTCACAAGGGTGGCGGACACAAGCGCGCCTACCGTGTTATCGACTTCCGTCGTCACGACAAGGACGGCGTTCCGGCAAAGGTCGCTCACATCGAGTACGACCCGAACCGTACCGCTCGTATCGCACTGCTCCACTACGTGGACGGCACCAAGCGCTACATCATCGCACCGAACAACCTCAAGCAGGGTGACCCAATTGAGGCCGGCGCAAGCGCCGACATCAAGCCAGGCAACAACCTGCCACTGCGTAACATCCCGGTTGGTACCGTGATTCACGCTGTTGAGCTTCGCCCAGGCGGCGGCGCTAAGATGGCTCGTTCCGCTGGTGCATCGATCCAGCTGGTAGCCCGTGAGGGCCGCTACGCCCAGCTGCGTTTGCCTTCGGGTGAAATCCGCAACGTTGATGTGCGCTGCCGCGCAACCATCGGCGAAGTTGGCAACGCTGAGCAGATCAACATCAACTGGGGCAAGGCCGGCCGTATGCGCTGGAAGGGCGTACGCCCAACCGTTCGCGGTGTTGTCATGAACCCAGTTGACCACCCACATGGTGGCGGTGAGGGCAAGACCTCCGGTGGTCGTCACCCGGTCAACCCTAACGGTAAGCGTGAGGGACGCACCCGTCGTCCAAACAAGGAAAGCGACAAGCTCATTGTGCGTCGCCGCAAGACCGGCAAGAACAAGCGATAGGAGCCTGGAAACATGCCACGCAGCCTGAAGAAAGGCCCCTTCGTCGATCAGCACCTGTTCCTAAAGGTCGTTGCTGAAAACGATAAGGGCACCAAGAACGTCATCAAGACGTGGTCCCGCCGTTCGATGATCATCCCGGACATGCTGGGACACACCATCGCCGTACACGACGGTCGCAAGCACATTCCTGTGTTCGTAACCGAATCGATGGTTGGACACAAGCTCGGAGAGTTTGCCCCAACCCGTACGTTCCGTGGCCACGTGAAGGACGACAAGAAGGGCAAGCGCCGCTAGGCCCCGCAAGGGTACTAGTATCGCTTAGCACTTCTTCGATAGACGAGAGAAGGATAGCAATGGAAGCCAAGGCAATTGCGCGTCACATCCGCGTAACGCCTATGAAGGCCCGGCGCGTCGTCAACCTTGTTCGTGGTCTGCAGACCAACGAAGCACTGGCCATCTTGAAGTTTGCCCCACAGGCAGCTTCGGAGCCGGTATACAAGGTTGTCGCATCGGCAGTGGCTAACGCCCGTGCCGCCGCGGACCGCGCAGGTGAAGCATTCAATGAGGACGAGCTGTTTATCAGCGAAGCGTTTGTTGACGAAGGTCCGACCATGAAGCGGTTCCAGCCGCGTGCACAGGGTCGCGCATTCCAGATCAAGAAGCGCACCAGCCACGTGACTGTGGTTGTTTCAACCACGCAGAAGGGTGGGGAGAACTAAATGGGACAGAAGATTAACCCGAACGGTTTCCGTCTCGGCATCACCACCGATCACGTTTCCCACTGGTTCGCTGATTCCAGCAAGCCAGGCCAGCGTTACGCTGACTACGTGAAGGAAGATGTCCAGATCCGCGCCCTGCTGTCTAACGGCATGGATCGCGCTGGCATCGCCCGCGTCGAGATCGAGCGTACCCGTGACCGCGTACGTGTGGATATCCACACTGCACGTCCAGGTATCGTCATTGGTCGTCGCGGCGCAGAAGCTGACCGTATTCGTGGCGAGCTGGAAAAGCTCACCAAGAAGCAGGTTCAGCTGAACATCCTCGAGGTCAAGAACCCTGACATGGAGGCCATGCTGGTCGCCCAGGGCATCGCCGAGCAGCTTGCTTCCCGCGTGGCTTTCCGCCGTGCGATGAAGAAGGCAATGCAGTCGGCAATGCGCGCTGGTGCCAAGGGCATCCGCGTTCAGTGCTCCGGTCGACTTGGCGGCGCAGAAATGTCCCGCAAGGAGTTCTACCGCGAAGGCCGTGTGCCACTGCACACCCTGCGCGCGAACATCGACTTCGGCAAGTTCGAAGCCAAGACCACCTTCGGCCGTATCGGCGTGAAGGTCTGGATCTACAAGGGTGACGTAACCGCCAAGGAACTGGCTGCACAGCAGGCTGCTGCTCCAGCTCGTGGCGGCCGCGGTGGCGGCAACGACCGTCCACGTGGCGGCGAACGCCGTCGTCGTAACGATCGCAAGGGCGCTGCAGCTCCGGCTGCGGAAGGAGGACAGGCTTAAATGCTTATCCCACGTCGTGTGAAGTTCCGCAAGCAGCACCACCCAAAGCGTTCGGGTGCTGCCAAGGGCGGTACCACCGTTGCTTTCGGTGAGTACGGCATCCAGGCGTTGACCCCGGCTTACGTGACTAACCGTCAGATCGAAGCCGCTCGTATCGCCATGACCCGTTACATCAAGCGTGGCGGTAAGGTCTGGATCAACATCTACCCAGACCGTCCGCTTACCAAGAAGCCTGCCGAAACCCGCATGGGTTCCGGTAAGGGTTCGCCGGAGTGGTGGGTCGCCAACGTAAAGCCAGGACGAGTCATGTTTGAACTCGGTGGCGTCAGTGAAGAGGTAGCTAAAGAGGCATTGCGTCTTGCAATCCACAAGCTGCCAATGAAGGCACGCATCGTGCGTCGTGAAGGTGGTGAATAGGGATGTCTATCGGCTCGAAAGACCTTAGCATTGAGTCCCTGGACGGCTTCGATACCGCTCGTTTGAACGAGGAATTGAAGAAGGCCAAGGCAGAACTGTTCAACCTGCGTTTCCAGTCGGCTACCGGCCAGCTGGATTCCCACGGGAACCTGAAGACCATCAAGCGCGATATTGCACGCATTTACACTGTGCTGCGCGAGCGCGAGCTGGGCATTCGTCAGGATGTCGTTGTTCCGGTTGAAGAAACCAAGAAGGATTCCAAGTAATGAGCGAGAAGGAGAACGGTGTGGATAACGCTACCGAGCGTAACGACCGCAAGACCCTCCGTGGTTACGTGGTATCTGACAAGATGCAGAAGACCATCGTCGTTGACGTTGAGGACCGTGTTAAGCACGCCCTTTACGGCAAGGTCATGCGTCGCAACAAGAACGTGAAGGCTCACGACGAGAACAACGACGCCGGCATCGGCGACTTGGTTGTCATCGCTGAGACCCGCCCGCTGTCTGCTGACAAGCGCTGGCGTCTCGTTGAGATCGTGGAGAAGGCTAAGTAAGCTTTCGCTTCGATTTCACGGATCTCGTGATTGAAGAATGCCCCGAACACTTCGCAAGAAGAGTTCGGGGCATTTCTGTCTTAAAAAGCAGTGAATAAAATGCCACACTGGACTATGGAACAGATCAGGAAACTGCGTCCCGCTGGCCTTGTCAACTCCCCAGCTTTCAGCCACGTAGCCATCGTCCCGCCGGGTGCCACGACTATCTATGTTGGCGGGCAGAACGCTGTAGACGGCACAGGGCAGCTGATCGGAGCCGGGGATGCCGCAACGCAGGCGACCAAGGCACTGGGAAACGCCAAGCTCGCACTGGCGGCGGCCAGCGCGGGATTCCAGGATGTTGTGCAGTGGAACGTGCTGCTGGTGGAAGGAACCGACGTCATCAGCGTCTATGGAGCCATAGGCGAACAGTTGGCAGCCACTGAACCACCCCTGGTGTCTGCAGCCTTCGTCGCGAAGCTCGGTGTGCCAGGTGCGCTGGTTGAAATCAGTGCCGTGGCGGCGGTACTGCCGGACTAGGTCCGGCCCTTTCGATAGGTATCAGGGGAGTAGCCCAAGACTTTGCGGAAGTCTGCCGCTAGATGGGCTTGATCCGCATACCCCATTTCCGCTGCGATGCCAGCGATAGAAACTGCAGTGTCTGCGCGCAGCCGATGAGCAGCCTCTTGCAAACGGTACCGCCGAATCACCGCCAGCGGAGCCAGTCCCAAATACCTTTCCGAAATCCGTTGCAGACTTCGTGTACTGAGCGACAAGCGATGGGCCAGTTGGGAGACCCTTACGATTCCGCGCTCCGCTGCGACGGTGTCGAGCAGCTTATTAGCTTGGAGGCCAGAACTTGTGGCTGCTGGAAGGTGAGCGGTGAGCCACGAATCGAAGAGCTCGGCACAGGCCGAACCGGAGTTCCCGTGGCCGGGTTGAGTCTTCATCCTTGTTATCGAGGCCAGCAGCCCAGGTGCGCTGAACTGGATTTCCTGGTCCAGCATCTCTGCGGGGGACACATTGAGAGCCTGCGCAGCCGCTGGGCGCAACAAGGCGGAGACTGCCCAACTGCTCCCGGCCAGGTCGCGGTGCGAAGCGCCGCTGGCCGGGCCGGAAAGCGTAATGCCTCCTGGCTCAATAACCAGATTCATTTGCGGAAAGGGCAGGAGTTCTTGCCGTGAGGTACGTCCGGGCGCGATGTTCCAATCCACCAGCCAAAACCAGGAGACCAATTCCTGCAGTCCTGGACCGGGGGAGAATCGCTCGATTGCCGGTAGCCGGGCAGGATAGAGAACGCCTCGCGGATCCGGTGCTGATTCCATGGCCTCTACCACCCGTGCAGGTTGTCGCATATCTACAAGAACCAGCGTGCCACACAGACTTAGCCTAGGGACATGGAAAATCAAGATGAAGTCACGCAAGGTGTGACGGGAATGCATACAACTGCCGGTGTCCCTCATGGATTCACCAGTCTGACGCCATTCTTGGCTGTGCCCAACGCAAGGGCAGCGCTGGGATTCTATGAAGAAGTATTCGGTGCGACAATGGTAGATTCCACCGAAATGGGAGGCGTTGTCGTGCATGCAGAAATTGCATTCGGCAATGGCCGTTTGCAGATCGGGGAACCTTCGCCGGCCTACGGACTAGTCAGCCCGCCAGCTTCGCCGAATGCCTGCTATTCCTTGGGTTTCTACTGCGAAAACGCAGATGAGGTGGTGGCCAGGGCCGAGGCTGCCGGTTCCAGTATCCGAGAACCACTGGGCAACTTCGTCTCGGGTGACCGCTTCGCTTCGATTCTGGATCCCTTCGGTGTGCGCTGGTCCATCATGTCCAGGGTGGAAGACCTGTCGCTGGAAGAGAGCGCCCAGCGCGTCGCGCAGTGGGCCTCGCAGCAGTCATGAAGAAGCCAAGGGCAGTCGCAATCGCATCGAGCCGCTATCGTACCTAGGCGGAAGTGTCCTTGCCGGAATTGTCATCTGCTTCGAATAGGCTCGGATGATGATGACGATGACGCGTGCCCGAAAACCTTCCCTGGGATGGCCTATGGGTTCGCTTCTTGTTGCTTCCCTAGCTATTGGCATACTCCCGTATCTGGGTTTCCCCGGTGCAGGATTGATTCCCAAGCTTCAGGCATTCCAGCCATATCTGTTGCTCTTCCCGGCAGTGGTTCTGGTTATCGGGCTACTGCGCAAGCAATGGCTCATCAGCGGGTTCGTGCTGGTGTTCCTGCTCTGCGGTACACTGCCCAACGTGCAATGGAGCTCTCCCGCTGGCCAGACCGGAAACGGCAGCTCCGAGCTGGTTCTCCTATCGTTCAATGCCCTGAAGGCAGGAGCGAATCCGGCGCAGCTCGCTGAACTGATCAGGGACACGGATCCGCAGATTCTCGTCCTTGTTGAAACCAGCGAACCAATGCACCAGCAACTCGCAGGGCTGGACGCGCTGGATGGATTTGGCTATCGGAGCCAAGAGGCACCCGCCGGGGGAGAACGGGATACCGTGATTTTCTCAAAGTACCCATTGCAGGAACGCTCCACCGATCTGGATTCAGCGGACACCGGTTGGTACTCCTTGCCGGTTGCCGATGTGCAGGCACCCGGTGGGATCGTGCGGGTGGCCGGCATCCATGTCTATCCGCCGGTTGGCGATGCGCAACGATGGAGGCAGGGCTTGGAAGCAGTCATCGACTGGTCGAATCAGCAGCGTGATCATCCCGTTATCCTTGCTGGCGACTTCAACTCAGTTCGCTCCCATCCAGGATTCTGTGCCCTGGGACACGGGTATGCGCAGGCTGATGGAATCTGGCCCCGCGCGACCTGGCCAGCCAGCCGGAGCTTCCCGCCATTGATCGGCATTGACCATATCGTGGCGAGGGGCCTGTCCATCACGGGCTCTTCTTCTCACATCATCGACGGCTCGGATCATCTTGCGGTGAGCGCCACGGTCGAATTCCGTCGCTGAGCAATGATTCCTGCCGGTGACGGCCGGATGCTGGAGCTGCCCAGGGCTGACCGAAAAATAGTTTCACTTTTGGCGATTCAGCCGCTTTTTATCTTCTGTGGCGCATGGGCTACCTCGAATGGCACTCTGATGCCACCGCAAGCGACCAGTTGCCCAGCTGGATGGCAGTACCAAAACCCCGAAATTCAGCGAATCTGCGGTGTCCTTGGTGTGACGAACGACGCTCGCTTTTCTCTTACCACACCATTTCGGATTCGCGCCACTCTAGGCTAGACTTAAGAATCTGTGCGCATCATGCCCGGGGACTATCCACCTTCGACATAATGCAGTGCGGTCCAAATCCGTTTGGCCGCGCAAGTGCAGCCTCGATATTTTACGCCTCGGCCCTGCCGGCATTTGGGATCAGCATTCGGTGCGCCCGCGCCAGTGGGGGTAAGCGATACGTATCGTGGAGACCATATCCGTTCCGCAAGGCTCATTCATGAGAACCAGCGAGACGACAGGAGTAAGAAGTGATTCAGCAGGAGTCGCGACTTAAGGTTGCCGATAACACTGGTGCTAAGGAAATCCTTACCATTCGTGTTCTTGGTGGCTCGAAGCGTCGCTACGCAAGCATTGGCGACACCATTGTCGCTACCGTCAAGGATGCAATTCCTGGCGGCAACGTAAAGAAGGGCGACGTCGTAAAGGCAGTCGTCGTTCGCACCAAGAAGGAAATCCGTCGTGCAGACGGTTCCTACATCAAGTTCGACGAGAACGCTGCAGTGATCCTCAAGGGTGACGCTGCCGATCCTCGTGGTACTCGTATTTTCGGCCCAGTGGGCCGCGAGCTTCGTGACAAGAAGTTCATGAAGATCGTTTCGCTGGCTCCGGAGGTGCTGTAACCATGGGCGCAAAGATCAAGAAGGGTGACCTGGTTCAGGTCATCGCTGGCAAGGAACGTGGCTTGCAGGGCAAGGTCCTGAAGGTCATTACCGAGTCCAACCGCGTGCTGGTCGAAGGCGTTAACCGCGTCACCAAGCACACCAAGGCAGGTCAGACCGAATCCGGTTCGACCACCGGCGGCATCGAGGTTGTCGAGGCTCCAGTGCACGTTTCCAACGTTGCAGTGGTTGACCCAGAGACCAAGAAGCCAACCCGCGTCGGCTTCCGCGAGGAAACCGTAGAAAAGAACGGCGTGTCCAAGACTGTACGCGTTCGTTACGCCAAGGCTTCCGGAAAGGATCTGTAATGACTGAAGCAGCCACCAAGATCCAGCCACGTCTGAAGGCTAAGTACGCAGCTGACATCCGCCCTGCCCTGCAGGAGCAGTTCAACTACGCCAACCCAATGCAGGTACCATCCCTGACCAAGGTTGTCGTGAACATGGGTGTTGGCGAAGCAGCCAAGGACTCGAAGCTCATTGAAGGCGCCGTACGCGACCTGACCGCAATTACCGGTCAGAAGCCAGTGGTTACCAAGGCCCGCAAGTCGATCGCACAGTTCAAGCTGCGCGAAGGCATGCCAATCGGTACCCACACCACCCTGCGTAACGATCGCATGTGGGAATTCGTCGACCGCCTGATCACCCTGGCACTGCCTCGTATCCGCGACTTCCGCGGCTTGAGCGACCGCCAGTTCGATGGCAATGGCAACTACACTTTCGGTCTGACCGAACAGTCGATGTTCCATGAAATCGATGTGGACAAGGTTGACCGCGTACGTGGAATGGACATCACTGTCGTTACCACCGCCAAGACTGATGACGAAGGCCGTGCCTTGCTTAAGGCTCTGGGCTTCCCATTCAAGACCAACAACTAATCTCACTACGTTACAGGTCCGCTAAGGAAACCGTAACGAGGAAGGGCTGAAGCCCACATGTCTATGACAGATCCAGTCGCAGATATGCTGACTCGTCTGCGCAACGCCAACTCGGCTTACCACGACACTGTGTCGATGCCGTCGAGCAAGCTGAAAGTGCGCATTGCTAACATCCTCAAGGAACAGGGCTACATCGCCTCGTTCGAGGAAGTAGCAGCAGAAGTCGGCAAGACTCTGACTATCACTTTGAAGTACGGCCCATCGCGCGAGCGTTCGATCGCTGGCGTACGCCGTATCTCCAAGCCAGGTCTTCGCGTTTACGCAAAGTCCACCAACCTGCCTCACGTGCTCGGTGGTCTTGGTATCGCTATCCTGTCCACCTCCTCCGGTCTGCTTACTGACCGTCAGGCTGCAAAGAAGGGCGTGGGTGGGGAAGTCCTCGCCTACGTCTGGTAACGGGAAAGGGGAAACATACAATGTCACGTATTGGACGTCTTCCGATTTCCGTACCTGCCAACGTTGAGTTGAACGTCGACGGCCAGCTGGTCGCCGTCAAGGGTCCTAAGGGTGAACTTTCGATCACCGTTAAGGCTCCAATCACCGTTGCCAAGGACGAGAACACTGTTACCGTCAGCCGCCCGAACGACTCCCGCGAGGCTCGTTCGCTGCACGGTCTGACCCGTACCTTGATCAGCAACATGATCACTGGTGTAACCGATGGTTACGAGAAGAAGCTCGAAATCCACGGTACCGGTTACCGCGTACAGGCTAAGGGTGCCGAGCTGGAGCTTGCTCTGGGCTACTCGCACCCAGTGAAGGTTGCTGCCGTTGAAGGCATCACCTTCTCGGTCGAGGGCAACAACAAGATCACCGTTGCCGGTATCGACAAGCAGCACGTCGGTGAAGTTGCCGCTAACATCCGCAAGCTGCGCAAGACCGAGCCTTACAAGGGCAAGGGCATTCGCTACGCTGGCGAGATCATCCGCCGCAAGGTCGGAAAGGCTGGTAAGTAATCATGGCTATCGGAATCAAGGGCAAGAGCAAGTCCGCTCAGCGCGGTCGTCGTCATCAGCGTTTGCGCAAGCACATCGTTGGTACCTCCGTTCGTCCACGCCTGGTTGTCAACCGCTCGGCTCGTCACATCTTCGTACAGATCGTAGACGACTCGCAGGGTATCACCCTGGCCAGCGCATCGACCATGGAAGCAGATCTTCGCGCAAGCGATGCCGACAAGACCGCAAAGTCCAAGCGCATTGGTGAGCTCGTTGCAGAGCGCGCCAAGGCTGCTGGCATCGAAGCAGTTGTCTTCGACCGCGGTGGCAACAAGTACCACGGTCGCGTGGCTGCTGTTGCTGACGGCGCACGTGAAGGTGGGCTGGCACTGTGAGCGAAGCAACTAACAAGAAGGAAACTCAGGTGTCTGAAGCTACTGAAGCAGTCGAGACTGCATCGGCTCCCGCTACCGAGAACGCAGGATCCCGTCGCGGCGAAGGCCGCGGTCGTGGTGAAGGCCGTGGACGTGGCGAAGGCCGCGGTCGTGGTCGCGACCAGAAGGATAGCCGCAACGAAGACAAGGACAAGTTCCTTGAGCGCGTTGTAGCTATCAACCGCGTCTCCAAGGTCGTCAAGGGTGGTCGTCGCTTCAGCTTCACCGCACTTGTGGTCGTTGGCGACGGCAACGGTATGGTCGGCGTTGGCTACGGTAAGGCCAAGGAAGTTCCTGCTGCTATCGCAAAGGGCGTAGAAGAGGCCAAGAAGTCCTTCTTCCGCGTTCCACGCGTTGGCACCACCATTCCACACCTGGTCAAGGGTGAGGCCGCCGCTGGCGTTGTCTTGCTCCGTCCAGCAGCTCCTGGTACCGGTGTTATCGCCGGTGGCCCAGTGCGCGCCGTGTTGGAATGCGCAGGCATCCACGACATCCTGTCGAAGTCGATGGGTTCGCAGAACCAGATCAACATCGTTCAGGGCACCATTGCTGCACTGAAGGCTCTGGAAGAGCCTGAAGCTGTTGCAGCTCGCCGCGGTCTTCCGCTGGACGAGGTTGCACCAGCAGCAATGCTGCGTCACATCCAGGCCCAGAAGGCAGGTGCTTAATCAATGGCTAAGAACATTGTTCCAAGCGATGCCAAGCTGGCAATCACCCAGGTCAAGTCCATCATTGGTGGAAACCAGAGCCAGCGCGACGTTGTTCGCTCGCTGGGTCTGAAGCGCATCGGTCACACCGTTGTTCGCACCGCCGATCCTGTGACTGTTGGCATGGTCAACAAGGTCCCACACCTGCTGAAGGTCGAGGAGGCGAAGTAGAGATGGCTGAAGAAAAAGCACTTAAGGTTCACCACCTGCGCCCAGCTGAGGGTGCCAAGACCGCTAAGACCCGCGTGGGTCGCGGTGAGGGCTCCAAGGGTAAGACCGCAGGTCGCGGTACCAAGGGTACCAAGGCTCGTTACCAGGTGAAGGCAGGCTTCGCAGGTGGTCAGCTTCCGCTGCACATGCGTCTGCCAAAGCTGCGCGGCTTCAAGAACCCATTCCGCGTCGAGTTCCAGGTTGTAAACCTGGACAAGATCTCGGAACTGTTCCCAGAAGGTGGCGAAGTCACCGTCGAGGCACTGGTTGCCAAGGGCGCCGTTCGCAAGAACCAGCCTGTCAAGGTGCTGGGCACCGGCGACATCACGGTTAAGGTTGACGTGAAGGTTAACGCCTTCTCGACTTCCGCTTCCGAGAAGATCGCTGCTGCTGGCGGCTCGGCAAACACCCTCTAATACAGGGTCAAGCCTTTGAATGGTCCCGGTTCGCGTTGAGCAATCAACGTGAACCGGGACTTTCTTTTTCTCTCGGCGAAACATTCTAAGATTTCTTATAATTGCTTGGCTGATTAGTCGGTTTAGGATCATTCCTGCAAACATTTGTGTGCATTTCGTGTGGCGCATTTGGCAGGATTGCCTAACAGACCGCTAGAATCGTTAGGTCTGGGAAGAATCTCTTCCTCAGGCTCAAGCACTTACTTCAGGAGGACGCTTGTTCAGCGCCATAGCCCGAGTTTTTCGGACGCCTGATCTGCGCAACAAGTTGCTGTTCACGCTTGGGATCATTGCGATCTATCGTGTCGGTGTATTCATTCCCGCTCCGGGCATTGATTACAGCAACGTTCAGCAGTGTCTGGCAATGGGTGAAACCACCGGTGGACTTTATTCATTCGTGAACCTGTTCAGCGGCGGCGCCCTGTTGCAGGTCTCGGTTTTCGCAATGGGAATCATGCCGTACATTACTGCGGCAATTATCGTCCAGTTGCTGCGTGTGGTGATCCCGCACTTCGAGGCCCTGCACAAGGAAGGCCAGGCCGGCCAGGCCAAGATGACGCAGTACACGCGTTACCTGACCATCGCCTTGGCACTGCTTCAGGGAACCACCTTGGTCACCCTGGCCCGTACCGGCAGCCTGTTCCCAAGCTGTACCCTTCCGCTGGTCCCGGATGACTCGTTGATTGTCATCCTGCTGATGATCATCACCCTTACCGCAGGCACCGGCCTGATCATGTGGATGGGCGAGTTGATCACCGAGCGTGGCATCGGCAACGGCATGTCCATCCTGATCTTCATCTCCATCGCTTCGGGTTTCCCATCCTCGATGGGCGCCATCTTCCAGGCGCAGGGCATCATGACCTTCATTGGCGTGCTGCTGGTGGGCTTGTTGATTGTTGCTCTGGTGGTCTTCGTCGAGCAGTCCCAGCGACGTGTTCCGGTGCAGTACGCCAAGCGCACCGTGGGACGCCGCACCGTGGGCGGCACCTCCACCTATATTCCTTTGAAGCTGAATATGGCGAACGTGATCCCAGTGATTTTCGCCAGCTCCATCCTGGCTTTGCCGCAGATGATCGTTCAGTTCAACCAGAACGATGATGGCACCTTGCCCCAGTGGGCGATGTGGCTGCAGGAGCACTCGGCGACTTCATCGCCGTGGTACATGCTGGTGTACACCTTGATGATCATCGGCTTCACCTACTTCTATGTTGCGATTACCTTCAACCCTGAAGAGGTCGCCGACAACATGAAGAAGTACGGCGGATTCATTCCGGGCATTCGTGCTGGTCGTCCGACCGCCGATTACCTGCAGTACGTGATTTCCCGTATTACCTTCCCGGGCGCGTTGTACCTTGCGTTCGTTGCGTTGATCCCGCTGATTGCCTTCGTGCTGTTCAACGCTGACCAAAGCTTCCCATTTGGCGGTACATCGATCCTGATTATGGTTGGTGTG
The DNA here is from genome assembly GCF_044769125.1 of Glutamicibacter sp. NPDC090743. Taxonomy (NCBI): domain Bacteria; kingdom Bacillati; phylum Actinomycetota; class Actinomycetes; order Micrococcales; family Micrococcaceae; genus Glutamicibacter; species Glutamicibacter sp. NPDC090743. The sequence goes on from NZ_JBIVXE010000001.1 coordinate 146,203, forward strand.
GGTTTGGAAACCGTCAAGCAAATCAATGCTCAAATGCAGCAACGGAACTATGAAGGGCTTCTGCGATGAGTCGACTGCTTATTATTGGACCACCGGGTGCCGGCAAAGGCACCCAGGCCGTAAAGATCTCCGAGCGCTTGGACATTGTCGCCATCTCGACCGGCGACATCTTCCGTGCCAACGTCAAGGGCGGCACCCCGCTGGGTCTCGAAGCCAGCAAGTACATTGACAACGGAGACTTTGTACCTGATTCGGTCACCAACAACATGGTTGAAGACCGCCTGAACCAGGACGATGTCGCCAAGGGCTTCCTGCTCGATGGCTACCCGCGCACCAGTGCGCAGGTGGACGCGCTGGATGCGATGCTGGCCAACAAGGGCATCGCCCTGGACGCAGTGCTGCAGCTGACCGCTGATGACGACGAGCTGGTAGCCCGTCTGCTGAAGCGTGCGCAGATCGAAGGCCGCGCCGATGACACCGAAGAGGTCATCCGCCACCGCCTGGGCCTGTACAACGACGAGACTCGCGTCGTTGTGGAGCGCTACGAGGAACGCGGCATCGTGCGCAAGGTCGACGGCCTGGGCGCTATCGACGAAGTCACCGAGCGTGTTCTTGCAGCGTTGAACGTCAACGCCTAGACACAAGCGTTACAACGCGCAGGGACCGTGCAGCAACAATGGATGTTGCAGCCCGGTCCCTGCGCACTTTTTGCATTGATGGACCTTGCGGTTGCCGGCAGCGGCACGCGGCAAGGACATCACACTTTGAGGCAGGGGAATCACATTGGCTTTAGGACAGCCGAAAATCGAGTACAAATCCAACTCCGAGATCCTGAAGATGCGCCAGGCCGGATTGGTGCTGGCTGAAGCGCTGGACGAAGCCGTTGCGATGGCTCGGCCCGGGGTGCGGACCGAAGAGATCAACCAGGCCTTTGGCAAGGTGCTCGAACGCCACAACGCGACCAGCAACTTCCTTGGCTACCATGGCTTCCCAGCGAACATCTGCGCTTCGGTCAATCACGAGGTAGTCCACGGCTTCCCATCGGACTACGAGCTGAAGGACGGCGACGTGCTGAAGATCGATGGCGGCGCCATTATCGACGGCTGGCACTCCGACTCGGCACGCACCGTGCTGGTGGGCGAGAACATCGACCCAGCTGACCAGCGCCTGAGCGACATCACCGAGCAGGCCATGTGGGCCGGCATCGCCGCGGCGGCCAACGCACGCTTCATCGGCCAGATCGGCCAGGCCATCGATGACTTCGTCACCAGCCAGCCAGGCGACGAGCTGGGCATCCTCGAGGATTACTGCGGCCATGGCATCGGTTCGCAGATGCACATGGCACCGGATGTGCTGAACTACAACTCGGGGCACCGCGGCCCGCGCATCAAGCCGGGCATGTGCTTGGCCATCGAGCCAATGCTGGTTCGCGGTGGCATCGAGACCTCCGTGCTGGAAGACGACTGGACCGTTGTCACCAACGACAAGTCCAACGCCTCGCAGTGGGAGCACACCGTGGCATTCCACATGGGCGGCATCTGGGTATTGACCGCGCACGATGGGGGAGCGGCCGGGCTGGCCCCATTCGGCGTCACCCCATCGCCGATCCAGGGCTAGCACCAGCCGGCAAATCATCGGATCCAGTACGCCACATGGCTGTGGCGTGCTGGATCTAACATTTTAAATGTCAATGAACGATTGGCACTGTGTGGACTAATGCCGTATCGTTGTTTGTTGGTTCCTGATTTAATTGCGCCTAAAACCCTCGGGTTTTCGGTACAGGGATCAAGGACCAGAACCAATTACTTGTTGGTGGAAATTGCCAACAAAAAAAGTTAGCGGGGAAAATGGGCAAGAAGGAAGGCGTCATCCAGGTAGAGGGCACCGTCTCGGAAGCACTGCCGAACGCGATGTTCCGCGTGGAGCTGCCGAATGGACACGTAGTGCTCGCCACTATCTCGGGTAAGATGCGTCAGCACTACATTCGAATCCTCCCAGAGGACCGAGTGCAGGTTGAAATGAGCCCATACGACCTCAACCGAGGTCGCATCGTTTACCGCTACAAGTAAATCTGCAGAATCCAAGACTTTCCCAGCGTGCGAAGCACAATCTTGTGCTACGGCCGCTGAATGATGTTCTTGGACAAAGCTTTTTACTGCTCCACATTTAACTGCAACCGCAAAAGGACAAAGCCTTGAAGGTTAACCCTAGCGTGAAGCCGATCTGCGACAAGTGCAAGGTGATCCGTCGTAACGGCGTGGTCATGGTGATCTGCGAGAACCCACGCCACAAGCAGCGTCAGGGCTAATTCCGTTTTTACGGGATTCCCACGCGTAGTCAATTAGGCAGTATCAGCTAGGACGAAAGTCCTGGTGTACCCCCGGATTCGGAGGCCGGGGCCGTGAGCAATCACGGAAGGTACTGCTCCAGACCTCCGTTCGTTGAAAGGTAGCCACTTGGCTCGTTTAGCAGGCGTGGACATTCCACGCGAGAAGCGCGTAATTATCGCGCTGACTTACATCTACGGCGTGGGCAAGACCCGTGCAGAAGAGACCATCGCAGCGACCGGCATCAGCCCGGACACTCGCGTCAAGGATCTCACCGATGACCAGCTCGTGCAGCTGCGCGACTTCGTCGAAGGCACCTACAAGGTTGAAGGTGACCTGCGCCGTGAGGTTCAGGCTGACATTCGCCGCAAGGTTGAGATCGGATCCTACGAAGGTATTCGTCACCGTAAGGGCCTGCCGGTCCGCGGTCAGCGCACCAAGACCAACGCACGTACCCGTAAGGGCCCGAAGCGTACCGTCGCAGGTAAGAAGAAGACTCGCTAAATCTTAGCGATCTAGTTCAAATACTTTTTTCGTAGGAGAAGAAATGCCCCCAAAGACTCGTGGAGCGGTACGTAAGCCGCGTCGCAAGGACAAAAAGAATATTGCGCAGGGACAGGCGCATATCAAGAGCACCTTCAACAACACCATCGTATCGATCACCGATCCGACTGGCGCTGTTATCTCGTGGGCTTCGGCCGGCGAGGTAGGCATGAAGGGTTCGCGCAAGTCGACCCCATACGCTGCCCAGATGGCTGCTGAGTCCGCTGCAAAGCGCGCTCAGGAGCACGGCATGCGCAAGGTTGACGTTTTCGTCAAGGGCCCAGGCTCGGGACGCGAAACCGCGATCCGTTCGCTGCAGGCTGCTGGCCTTGAGGTTGGATCCATCCAGGATGTTTCCCCAAGCGCTCACAACGGTTGCCGCCCATCGAAGCGTCGCCGCGTCTAATTGATTCGCTAGGCTTAGCCTAAGAAGTCACCGAAGCATTCACTCGTGGGTGCTCCGGTGACTATCTTGGACTTATTAGCCTGCAAAAAGACGAACGGCCACCTCAGGCTACCGTCGTTTCCACCCCCGTGAGGCGTCATATAGCGGACGCTCGCTGAAAGGAAATGTAAGTGCTCATTACGCAGCGCCCAACCCTGACCGAAGAAGTAGTTGCCGAAAACCGCTCCCGGTTCGTTATCGAACCACTGGAGCCAGGCTTTGGCTACACCCTTGGTAACTCGCTCCGCCGTACCCTGCTCTCTTCGATTCCTGGTGCTTCTGTCACCAGTGTTCGAATTGACGGTGTACTGCATGAGTTCACCACCGTAGCCGGTGTCAAGGAAGATGTCACCGAACTGGTCTTGAACATCAAGAACCTGTCGGTATCTTCCGAGCACGACGAGCCAGTCGTTGCCTACCTGCGCAAGCAGGGCCCGGGCATCGTTACTGCAGCGGACATCACCCCTCCAGCAGGTGTGGAGTTCCACAACCCTGATCTGCACATCGCCACCCTCAACGCCAATGGCAAGTTCGACATGGAACTGACCATTGAGCGCGGCCGTGGCTATGTGTCTGCCGCTCAGAACAAGAACATTGATGGCGAGATCGGTCGAATCCCAGTTGATTCGATCTACTCCCCAGTGTTGAAGGTGACCTTCCGCGTGGAAGCAACCCGTGTCGAGCAGCGCACCGACTTCGATCGTTTGATCGTTGACGTGGAGACCAAGGAATCGATCACCCCGCGCGATGCAGTTGCATCCGCAGGTACCACCCTGGTTGAGCTGTTCGGTTTGTTCCGCGAACTGAACACTCAGGCTGAAGGTATCGAAATCGGTCCATCGCCAACCGATGCAGCTATGGCTGCTGACATGGCGCTGCCGATCGAGGATCTGGAACTCACCGTTCGTTCGTACAACTGCTTGAAGCGTGAGGGCATCCACTCTGTGGGTGAACTCGTAACCCGCTCCGAGGCCGACTTGATGGACATCCGCAACTTCGGTGCGAAGTCCATTGACGAAGTCAAGGCCAAGCTGGTTGAACTGGGTCTGGCCCTGAAGGATTCCCCTCCAGGCTTCGATCTGGCCGCTCGTAGCGCCATCGACGATGGCGACGAATACGACGAAGGTCTGTAAGACCCGCGTCTAGCGACACACTACTTCATCCGACTGAACGAAATATTCGTCCAGTACGGGTTATTCATCTAGGAGAACCACAATGCCTACCCCTACCAAGGGTCCGCGTCTCGGCGGCAGTGCAGCACATGAGCGATTGATTTTCGCTAACATGTCGGCACAGCTCTTCGAGAACAAGAAGATCACCACCACCCTGACCCGTGCCAAGCGTCTGCGTCCACACGCAGAGCGCCTGATCACCTTCGCTAAGCGCGGAGACCTGGCTTCGCGTCGCCGCGTCCAGGCCGTCATCGCTTCGCGTTCGCGCACCAACAAGTCGATCGTTCACGAACTGTTCGAGAACATCGCACCAGCAATGGCAAACCGCGAGGGTGGCTACACCCGCATCACCAAGATCGGTAACCGCAAGGGCGACAACGCTCCTATGGCTGTTATCGAGCTCGTGATGGAGCCAGTTTCGCCAAAGCAGGCTGTCGTCAAGGAAGCCACCAAGGCTACCGAGAAGGCTGCTGAGACCGAAGAGGCCTAAGCCCCTTCGAGCTAATGCTCTCTCGCCTGCAAAGGCGAAAAAGATTCCCGTTGGATCCGCAAGGAACCAACGGGAATCTTTTTTTATGCCTGTTTGCGTGAAGACGCGGGTGATCTTGCCCGTCAGTTGGAGGGCAGGGGCATCCGCATCTTGGAATTGCCTAGCTGAACGAATCCATGTCCGGGCAAGCCGTATTCAGGTATTCGGTAGCCTCGGAAGCCTCAGCCGTATCCAGTTCGGCGATCTTCTGCGAAATTTCCATCATGTTGCTGCTGTTGCCCTCAGCCATCAGGCCAGCCATTTTCTTGGTCTGTTCCGATGCCGCATTCAAGGACGTGGCAAGCTTGTTGTCCTTCGTGTTCTCAGCGGCTTCGCCCAGGATGGAATCGAACTCGTTCATGATCTCGGCATAAGCCGATGTATCGCCAGCCAAGAGCTCTGCGCTGGAGTCCTCCGCCTTCTTCTGCAGTCCGCGTTCAGCCACCTGGTCGTTGATGTAAACGCAGGTTTCCTCGGTGGACAGTTTGCCTGCACTGCAACCAGTGAGCATGACAGATGCAAGGGTGAGCGCAGCGGCAGATGCCGCGAACTTTTTCGACATTGAGATCCTTAGACGATGATGATCCGATGGCCCAGCACGTGAGGCACCGATAAGTACCTGTTTATTCTATAATCAGGAGTTATTACAGGCAGTGTATGACATGAGCGGATCGGCAAGCAGCGGTTTCCTAAGAAGCGGACCGATCAGGTTCAGAAGCGGAAGCTGGGCACGTTTCACGCACATAGTCGGTGTATTGATCTTGCAGTCCGCCCTCGGCTGCCTCAACGTCTGACGCGAGCGTTGGATCGTCAAAGGAGCGATTGGCAATGAGGTCAATGAAGTCTTGGTAGTTTTCGATTTCGGACCGCAATGCAGTGCGCAAGTGCCTATCGCCAGTTTGCTCGGAGACTTCCCGGTAGATGCCGATGGCTGTTTCCATAGCCTCAATCGCAGGTTGTGAATTCTGCGCAAGAATTCCCATATATGCCAGCGCCCACTTTTCCTCTATGGAATGCTCTACGGCCAGTTCATTAATGAGGGCGCATGATTGCTTTGTGCTCAGCTGTCCCGAACTGCAACCGCTTAAGCAGAGCGGGACAGCAGCGGATATCGCGATAAAGCTAACTGCATTCCTGAACATGGCGAGTCCTTAGAATGGTGCTGGTGAACCAGCCGCCTGCGTGGCAGGTCCGTGGAATGCACATCGGCTACTTCCGGCAGCAGCTCTCGTTTTGGCGCCTGTGGATAACGGCGTGAAGGCGGGCACTTGATTCGACGGTTGCGCGTCTGCTTACGCATAATTGAATACATGAGTACTCAGCCAGAAAGCATCGATCCAATGGGCACCACCGCATTGGGGGCCACTGCAGCACCAGCATGGATCCGCATGCGCATGGTGCTCGGATACGACGGTGCCGCCTATAGCGGTTGGGCTCGCCAGCCCAATGTCTTGGGCGTGCAGCAGCTGGTTGAAGAGGCCCTGGAAATGATGATCCGGCGCCGCGTGCGCGTGGTTGTTGCCGGACGCACCGATGCAGGTGTGCATGCCCGCCACCAGGTGGTGCACTTCGATTTGACCGAGGAAGAATACGCGGGACTGCCACGCAAGGCGCCCTTGGCTCCCGGTCCTGCGCTCGTACGCCGCATCAACGGCATCCTTGGCCGTCAAGATGGTGCCGTTTGGGTGCATGAAGCCGAACGCGCACCAGAAGGCTTCGATGCCCGCTTCTCCGCGCTGGCCCGCCGCTACTCCTACCGGATTGCCGATGGGCAGCAGCGCTGGGATCCACTGACCCGGCACCTGACGACGTGGCACCGTGAAGAGCTGGATGTCGAGGCGATGAATCGCGAGGCGCAAAGCGTGCTGGGCCGCCACGACTTCTTGACCTACTGCAAGCCCCGTCCGCATGCCACGACCATTCGTACCCTGCAGGAATTCACCTTCACCCGTGGAGCCGACGGCTTGGTACTGGCCCATTTGAAGGCCGATGCCTTCTGCCACAACATGGTCCGTGCGCTAATCGGTGCCGCGATGATGGTGGGGGACGGGCGTGAGCAACCGGGGTTCCTGGCCCAGCGGCTGGAACAGATGGTCCGCGACTCCAAGACCAAGCTTTCGCACCCGCGGGCCCTGGTCCTCGAAGAGGTCTACTACCCAGAGGCTGAAGAACTGGCAGAACGAGCACTCCTGACCCGCGCACGGCGAACCGAAGCTGAGGTTGACGAAGCCTGCATGGAAAGCTGATTAGCCGATAATCCCCGGGATCTTAAGGGTGTTGTTGCTCACGACGTACATGCTTTTTTGGCCGGAAACACTTTAATCCGCTAAACTTTTATGAGTTGTGTATGTCCACGTTCGACACTACACGCCCAAGCGTGACGGCTTAGTTGCATAGTCGCTGGTCTGCTGGGTGTGCGAACAATATATGGACGGCCGGTTATCATCAGTCCTCACCTGGCGTACTGGTCTAAACACAAGAACAACACGACAGTGCCTGTCACTGGGGGATCTCACCGCCTTCAGCCAAGCGACTGTTTGACCAGAAACGAATCAACGTAAGGCAATTACTGTGCGTACGTACACCCCAAAGCCGGCTGACCAGACTCGTCAGTGGTTTGTCATTGACGCCACCGACGTAGTACTCGGCCGTCTCGCCGTCCAGGCCGCAACCCTGCTGCGCGGCAAGCACAAGCCAACCTATGCTGCACACATGGACATGGGCGACCATGTCATCATCATCAATGCAGACAAGGTTGCACTGACCGGTAAGAAGCTGCTGAACAAGCGCGCTTACCGCCACTCCGGTTTCCCAGGTGGCCTGAAGAGCATCAACTACGCAGACCTGCTGGAAAAGAACCCAGTACTGGCTGTTGAGAAGGCCATCAAGGGCATGCTGCCTAAGAACAAGCTTTCCGATGCCCAGCTGTCGAAGCTGAAGGTCTACCGCGGCGCCGAGCACCCACACGCTGCTCAGTCGCCAAAGGCACTGGAAATCACCCAGGTCGCTCAGTAGTCCTGGCCCCGAGAAGAAATACTTAATAGGAGATTATCGTGGCTCAGAACGCTGAAGAAACCACTGAATTCGAAGGCGAGACCCCTTCGACTTACACCACCGAGACCTCTGCTTCGGCTGTAGTTGCCGAAACCGAGCGCGCTCCGCTGACCGTTCCAGGTGCAGCAGTTGGCCGTCGCAAGCAGGCTATCGCCCGCGTTCGCCTGGTACCAGGCACCGGCAAGTGGACCGTTAACGGTCGCACCCTGGAGAACTTCTTCCCTAACAAGCTGCACCAGCAGGACGTCAACGAGCCTTTCAAGATCCTTGGTCTTGAGGGTGCTTACGACGTTATCGCTCGTATCAACGGTGGCGGCATTTCCGGCCAGGCCGGTGCACTGCGTTTGGGTATCGCTCGCTCGCTGAACGAGATCGATCGCGATGCAAACCGCGCAACCCTGAAGAAGGCTGGCTACTTGACCCGTGACGCACGCGTCATCGAGCGCAAGAAGGCTGGTCTGAAGAAGGCACGTAAGGCTTCGCAGTTCTCGAAGCGCTAAACCTTGCTTCAAGGTCTTTCCAAAGGCCCTGGCATCCTGCAAAGGACGCCGGGGCCTTTGGCCTTTTAACGCAGAAGACTGCAAGATCCCATTAATCTTTTTTCATCTCACTGCCAATGCGGGACCTTAAGCCGTTTAAATCAATGCAGAGGGCATATGATTGAAGGCGATGGCAAGGTTATTTGGGACCGATGGGGTCCGAGGAAAAGCAAACGAACTGTTAACTCCCGAGCTCGCGCTGGAACTGGCGCAGGCGGCATCGGTGGTGCTGGGCTTGAGCCAGCCAGAGGACGGCTACAAGCCGGTCGCTGTGGTTGCCAAGGACCCGCGCATCAGTGGTGACTTCCTGTCTGCCGCAATTGAGGCCGGCCTGGCCGCCTCCGGCGTAGACGTCATGGATGCCGGCACGCTGCCGACTCCTGCGGCGGCATTCCTGGTAGGGGACCTGAACGCCGATTTCGGTGTCATGATCTCCGCCTCGCACAACGCGGCTCCGGATAACGGTATTAAGTTCTTGGCCCGTGGCGGCAAGAAGCTGGACGATGCGCTGGAAGATGCCATCGAAGCCTGCTTGAAGATGCCAAAGCCACGCCCAACCGGTGGTGAGGTAGGTCGGGTCTCGCGTTTCGCCGACGCTGAGGACCGCTACATCATGCATCTGCTGCAGGCACTGCCCAACCGGCTGGATGGCATGAAGGTAGTTCTGGACTGCGCCCACGGCGCTGCTTCGGGCTGCTCCCCAGAGGTGTTCAAGGCTGCCGGCGCCGAGATCGTCGTGATTGGCGCAGATCCAGACGGCATCAACATCAATGATGGCTACGGCTCCACCCACCTGGAGAAGCTGCAGGCCGCTGTGCTGGAGCACGGCGCGGACCTGGGCATCGCGCACGACGGCGACGCTGACCGCTGTCTTGCAGTAGACCATGAAGGCACCGTCGTCGACGGTGACCAGATCATGGCCGTGATGGCACTGGACATGAAGGACCGCGGCGAACTCAAGGACAACACCCTGGTTGCCACCGTGATGAGCAACCTCGGCCTGACCCTGGCCATGGAAGCAGCAGGCATCACTGTTAAGCAGACCGGCGTGGGTGACCGCTACGTGCTCGAAGGCATGCGCGAAGGCGATTACTCCCTGGGTGGCGAGCAATCCGGCCACGTGATCTTCTCCAAGCACGCCACCACCGGCGACGGCGTGCTGACCGGCCTGATGATTGCGGCCCGCGTGAAGGCTACCGGCAAGACCCTGAAGGAACTTGCTGCCGTGCTGACCGTCCTGCCACAGGTGCTGATCAACGTACGCGGCGTAGACAAGGCCAGCGTTCCAGAATGCGAACCGCTGCAGCGGGCAATTGCCGCTGCTGAGGCACGCTTGGGCACCACCGGCCGTGTGCTGCTGCGTCCGTCGGGGACCGAGCCAGTAGTTCGCGTCATGGTCGAGGCGGCTACCCACGAGCAGGCCCAGGCCGAAGCCGAAGCTCTGGCAGGATCGGTCAAGGAGCATCTGGCCCTCTAGGCCCAGTAGCTTCCCAGCAACCAACACGTAAATATCAAGAAAACTCACACCCCCGCAGCGCGTTCCACGCCGGAACAGGCTGCGGGGGTGTGGCATGCTAACTAATAGAAACTGATATCGGTTCGCGTTCTCGGAGAGAAGGACTTTCGTGACTTTACGCATCAGCGTGATCGGCACCGGCTACCTCGGTGCAACCCATGCCGCCTGCATGGCTGAACTGGGCTATGAAGTCATTGGACTGGACGTAGACAAAGCCAAGCTGGAAGCACTGGCCGCTGGCGTTCTGCCCTTCCACGAGCCAGGCCTGCCAGAACTGCTGCGCAAGCATGTGGCCTCCGGACGCCTGCGCTTCACCGACAGCTACGCAGAAGTCGCTGCCGGCGCGGATATCCACTTCATCACCGTGGGCACCCCGCAGCGCGCCGACTCGCAATCAGCAGACATGTCCTACGTAGACGGTGCAGTGGATTCGCTGCTGGAGCACATCACCGGCGAAGCGCTGATTGTCGGCAAGTCCACCGTGCCGGTGGGCACCGCACGCCGGCTGAGCGAGAAAATTGCCCAGGACGCCAAGAACGGAAGCAGCATCGCGCTGGCATGGAATCCGGAGTTCCTTCGCGAAGGCTTCGCCGTCCAGGATACCCTGCGCCCCGATCGCCTCGTCTACGGCCTGGAGCATAAACGCGGACTGGAACTGCTGCGCAAAGTCTATGCACCGATCCTTGCCTTGGATACTCCGGAGATCGCCACGGACCTGGAGACTGCAGAACTGGTCAAGGTTGCAGCCAACGCCTTCCTGGCTACCAAGATTTCTTTCATCAACGCCTTTGCGGAGGTGACTGAAACCGTAGGCGGCGACATCAAGGTCCTTGCCGACGCCATTGGCCACGATAAGCGCATTGGACGCCGTTTCCTGAACGCTGGAGTGGGCTTCGGTGGCGGTTGCCTGCCCAAGGACATTCGAGCCCTCCAAGCACGCGTCAGCGAACTTGGCCTGAGCCAGACCATGGGCTTCTTGGCTGAAGTCGACCAGATCAATTTGCGACGCCGTGACCGCGTGGTCTCGCTGGCCTCGCACATGCTGGGCAATGAGCTGGCAGGCAAGCATGTCTGCGTACTCGGCGTGACTTTCAAGCCGAACAGCGATGATGTGCGGGACTCGCCAGCACTGGATATCGCCGTCCGCCTGTACAACGAGGGCGCTGAAGTCTCGGTCTACGACCCAGAAGGCAACGCCAACGCTGCCGGCCGTTTCCCGCGCTTGAACTACGTTGATTCCTTCAAGGAAGCGGCGAAGGATGCGGACCTGACCTTGGTGCTGACCGAATGGAATGAATTCCGCGAACTGAATCCGTCGGATCTGGCGGATGTAGTGGCCAACAAGCAGCTGATTGACGGGCGCAACGTCCTGGACCGCCCTGAATGGCGGAATCAGGGCTGGACTGTTACCGGTCCGGGTGAATACTTCGAGCTGGGCAACATGGCTCTGGCAACTACCTCGATTCCGGTACAGGCTTCCTGAAGCTAGCTGCGGTACGCGACCGCAACTGCAAGAGAGAGCGAGCCTCATGGCATACACTGTGGTCACCGGCGGTGGTCGTGGCTTAGGAGCCGCGATTGCGGTGCGTCTAGCCACCGACCGCAACTTGATCATCGGCTACAGGCAGGATGAGAAATCGGCGCAGGCAGTGGCAGATAAAGTCCGTGAGCTCGGCGCTATTTGCCATGTCCTGCAGATCGACTGCGCCAATGAAGAATCAGTGGCAAGGTTCTTCGCCCGAGTGAAGGACATTGGTGAACTTGAAGGACTGGTAAACAACGCGGGATCAGCGACGGCCATCGGAAATCTGGCAGACAACGAGTTGACCGATATCGCCGCGGATCTGAACGTGAACCTTCTGGGCCCAATTACCTGCATTAAATATGCGCTGCCCCTGCTCCGGTCACATGGCGGTGGTGCAATCGTGAACATTTCATCGGTGGCGGCTGAATCCGGAAGCCCCTTTACGTACGTGCATTACGCTGCAGCCAAGGCCGGAGTAGAAGCCTTGACAGTGGGACTGTCCAAGGAACTGGCTAAGGACGGCATCCGAGTGAATGCGGTTAGCCCGGGAACGCTTTGGACTGAATTCCATGAGGATCCACAGCGCCCTGCGCAAATCGCCGAGACGATCCCGATGGGACGCGCAGGCAAGCCGACAGAAGTAGCCGGTGCGGTGGCTTGGCTATTGTCTAGCGAAGCCGCCTACACCACCGGCAGCGTTCTCAAAGTTTCTGGCGGCCTCTAGAGGGACCCAGAGCCTAGAAGCCGAACTGCTTCATGACCTTAGGCAGGTTCTCGATCAGGCGCGAAGCATTGACAGTTCCCTCTGAAGCGGTCACCCGGCCCAGGTGGCCATGAATGTAAGCGGCACACGCGGTCAGTTCCATCATGCGGCGGTTAGGCACGGTTCGCAGGCCTTCGGTGCCCGTGAGCGAGCTGTCGGAGAGCATGTAGCCCAGGATGCCGGTCAGGACATCGCCGCTGCCTGCAGTGGCCAATTCTGGTGCCGAGTGGCTCACCATCAGGCTGTCGCCATTGGGGGCCACAATGTAGCTGGTTGGTCCCTTGAGCAGGACCACGGCGTTGTATGCCAGGGCGGCCCACCGGGTCCAGCGAATCGGGTCCTGGGAAATCTCATCGGGAGTGATCTTCACTCCAGCGCGGCTGAGCAGCATGCGCAGTTCCTTGGCATGAGGCGTCAGCACGCGAGGCTGCTCGCTTGGGCCGGCAGGAACGACTTCCAATCCGGACGCGTCAATGACGGCCGGCTGCGGGCTGGCAAAGACATCAGCGATGGCGCCAGTCGGGGGAGTGCGTCCATCCAAGCCCGGGCCAATGGCCCAAGCCTTGATCTTGGCGCCCTTGCCGTGAATCTGACGGCGGGAGGAAGACAGCGCTTCCTTGATCTGCTCATCATCCAGTGGCACGGACTCCGGCACGGCGACGGCCATGAGCGGCTGAATGGATTCTGGCACGTGGGTGCGAAGCAATCCGACGCCGCAGGCTACAGCGGCCTTGGCGGTCAGCTGAGCAGCTCCGGGATAAAGGCCGGAACCGGCGATGAGTCCCAGGACTCCACGCTGGTACTTGTGCCGTCCGGCATCCCGCCAAGAGCGGTGCTGGTCCAGCAGCTCGCGAGTGGCCACCTCGTCCACAAGCTGCGTTCCAGCTTGGACGGAAGAAAAGTCGAATTCGAGATCTGCCACGGTAATGTCACCGGTAACCAGCGGTCCGTCTACAGACAGAAGACCGGATTTCATGGCACCGAAAGTTACCGTGCGTTCTGCGCGAAGAACAGAGTCCTGCGCAACGCCCGTTTCAGGATCCAGGCCTGAAGGAATATCGCAGGCCAACACCCGTGCGCCAGCAGGAAGCTTCGGCAAATCAGAGCCGGCACGGTATCCAAGGCCGTAGATGGCGTCAATAATGAGCGAGGCATTAGCTAATTCGCCTTGACCGTCGGAGAGGTCCAGCACGGTACCGCCGGCAGCTTGATATGCTGCAGCACCTTCGGCATGGATCTGTTCGTGGCACTGCAGAGCCAGAGTGGAAATCTTCTGCAGTTGGAGCTCTGCCAGTGCATACAAGCCATCTCCACCGTTGTTGCCCGGGCCGATAAGCGCCACCACGAAAGCCGGATCGGCGCTGGAATTCTCGATCAGCATGGCGACTGCCGTTGAAGCCAAATGGGCGGCTGCTTGCTTCATTAAGCTGGTCTCGCCCCGCTTGGAGTTCTCCTGGGCTTCAACCGCACGAATTTGCGCAACACTGTAGACAGGAATCATAAGACAAACAATACTCAAGGCACCTGTGCGATGCCCTATTTAATGAGATGCGTGTCGTTATTCTTTCGTCGTGGCGTTGGTGCCTAGCGTTCTGCAACCACCATTGCGATAGCCATATCTCCATCGTGGGACATGGTCAGATGCCATGATTTGATGCCACGCAGCTCGCTGGCAGCGGCCACTGAACCAGTGTTGTGAACCTGGGGATCACCGGCTTCATCTTTGCGGATAGTGCAGTCCTGCCAGTTCATGCCCGCAGGAGCTCCCAGCGCCTTGGCGATGGCTTCCTTGGCCGCGAAGCGGGCCGCCAGGGATCGCAGGGGCAGGCCCCGCTCTTCTTCGGTGAAGAGCCGTTCACGCAAGCGTGGAGTCTTCTCGAGCTGGCGGCCAAAACGCGGCACATCAACGATGTCCACTCCAATTCCTGCAATCATGCCTATCAGTTTATCCAGTGCTTGCAGGGCATAAAAATTGCGGGCATTCTCGGAAAGGGAATGCCCGCAATTCTGGTGCTCGGTGGATTACTCCACGGTCACCGACTTGGCCAAGTTGCGTGGCTGGTCGACATCGAAGCCCTTGGCGGATGCCAGTTCGCAAGCGAAGATCTGCAGTGGCACGGTGGCCAGCAGAGGCATCAGCAGGGTTGGGGTTTCTGGCACGTAGAAGACCCACTCGGAGAAGTCCTTGACCGCAGCATCGCCATCTTCGGCAATAACCAGGGTCTTAGCGCCACGGGCGCGCACTTCCTGGATATTGGAGACAACCTTGGAGTGCAGCGAGTCGCGACCACGAGGGGAAGGAACTACGACGAACACTGGCTGGCCATCGTCGATCAGGGCGATAGGTCCGTGCTTCAGCTCGCCAGCGGCGAAGCCTTCAGCATGGATGTAGGCGATTTCCTTGAGCTTCAAGGCGCCTTCCATTGCTACCGGGTAGCCTACGTGGCGGCCCAGGAACAGCACGGAGTTGGCATCTGACATGTTGCGTGCCAGATCCTTGATCTCTTCCGCGCGGTCCAGGACGTCCTGGATCTTGGAAGGGATCTTGCCCAGGTCGGCAAGGATGTCCTTGATCTGGCCCTGGAACAGGTTGCCGCGCAGCTGCGCCAGGTACAGGCCCAGCAGGTAGGTTGCGGTGATCTGTGCCAGGAATGCCTTGGTGGAAGCCACAGCAATTTCCGGACCAGCGTGGGTGTACAGCACCGCATCCGATTCGCGTGGGATGGTCGATCCGTTGGTGTTGCAGATCGACATGGTCTTGGCGCCCTGCTCCTTGGCGTAACGCACAGCCATCAAGGTGTCCATGGTTTCGCCGGACTGGGAGATCGAAACGATCAGGGTCTTCTCGTCCACGATTGGCTCGCGGTAGCGGAACTCGTGGGAGAGCTCAACTTCTACCGGGATACGGCACCAGGACTCGATAGCGTACTTGGCCACGGAGCCGGCATATGCCGAGGTGCCGCAAGCAAGAACAACAATCTTGGAGATTTCGGCCAGTTCCTCTGGAGCGATACGCAGTTCGTCCAGGGTCAGTCGGCCATCAGCGTCCGAGCGGCCCAGCAGGGTGTCGGCAACAGCTGCAGGCTGGTCGAAGATTTCCTTCTCCATGAAGGATGGGAAGCCGCCCTTTTCAGCGCTGGCTGCATCCCAGTCAACGGTGAATTCCTTGCCTTCGGCCGGGTTGCCGTCGAAGTCGGTGATGGAATGGTTATCCGGGGTGATGGTTACGATCTGGTCCTGGCCCAGTTCTACGGCACGACGGGTGAAGTCGATGAAGCCGGAGACATCCGAACCCAGGAAGTTTTCGCCATCGCCCAGACCGAGAACCAGAGGGGAGTTGCGGCGAGCCGCAACGACAACACCTGGGTGGTCCTGGTGAACTGCCAAGAGGGTGAAAGCACCTTCGAGCTGCTGAACAGCAAGCTGCATGGCGCGGGTCAAATCGCCTTCGGCCTCGGAGCTGTAGAGCTTGCCCAGCAGAGCTGCGGCAACCTCGGTATCGGTATCCGAGAGGAATTCAACGCCCTCGGCTGCCAAGCCGGCCTTGATGCCGGCGAAGTTTTCAATAATTCCGTTGTGGATCATGGCAAGCTTGCCACCATCGGCCAGGTGTGGGTGAGCGTTCTGATCGCTCGGACCACCGTGGGTTGCCCAACGGGTATGCCCAATGCCGGTCATCGACTTAGGCAATGGGGACTCGGCAATTTCATTTTCCAGATTGACCAGCTTGCCGGCCTTCTTACGAGAATGAATTGCGCCATCGGCAACAACAGCGACACCAGCCGAGTCGTAGCCGCGGTATTCCAACCGACGCAAACCTTCAATTAGAACGTCGAGGGCGCCATGATCGGCGACCTGGCTCGAGGTTCCTGCATATCCAACAATTCCGCACATGGGAAAAATCCTACCGGTTCAATGCCCATCGATGGGAATAATCGTGTCGGAGCACTCAAAATTACCTATGTCTTAGATCACCAGTCGGCCGTTTTTTGACTAATCCAATTGCCTTGTTGATGTTGTTAATTGGGATGTGGAGCATATTCTTGGCAGAATTTACCCTCGTGGAACCACACGGAACACTTGAAACGCCTATCTCGCCTTTCGTTGAACTGGAGCGCGAGACATGGGCGCGCCTGTCCAATCAAATGGAACAGCCGCTGAATTATTCGGACATTGAGCGGCTACGCGGCCTCGGCGACCAGCTGGACTTGCAAGAGGTCCGGGACGTCTACCTGCCACTGAGCCGCCTGCTGTCGCTTTATGTTGAGGGTGCCGGCGCGACGCATCAGGCAACCACTACCTTCTTGGGCGAGCAGACCAGCCGCACACCTTTTGTCATCGGCGTCGCCGGCTCGGTTGCCGTGGGAAAGTCCACAACTGCCCGTGTTCTGCAGGAAATGCTGCGCCGCTGGCCGCATACGCCTGATGTCCAGCTCATAACCACTGATGGCTTCTTGTACCCGAATGCCGAGCTTGAGCGCCGCGGGATCATGCACCGCAAGGGGTTCCCCGAATCCTATGACCGGCGGGCGCTGCTGCGCTTTGTCTCGGCGGTAAAGTCTGGTGCCCCAGAAGTAAGTGCTCCGGTCTACTCGCACCTGACCTACGACATCATCCCGGGGGAGCGCAATGTAATCCGCTCACCGCAGGTATTGATTGTCGAGGGACTGAACGTATTGCAGCCTGCTCGAACCCGTTCCGATGGAACCGTGGGCCTGGCCCTGAGCGACTTCTTCGACTTCTCCGTCTATGTGGATGCGCGTACCGCGGATATCGAAGAGTGGTACATCAAGCGGTTCATGCGTCTGCGCTCCGGTGCCTTCTCCGACCCTGCCAGCTACTTCCACCGCTATGCCCAGCTCACTGATGTCGAGGCACGGGAAACTGCTCACGGTATCTGGAAGCGCATTAACGAGCCGAACCTCAGGGAAAACGTCTTGCCTACGCGCGGGCGGGCGCAATTAGTACTGCGCAAGGCGGCGGATCACTCGGTGCGCAGGATGCTATTGAGGAAAATCTAGGCTTCTTCAGCTGATATTTAAGCTAACGATTTCTGTGAGCTTGCCGAACTATTACAGATCGGAGCCCAAATTCGTAGTCGTGCTGTGATTTTCCTGTGTATGCTCTAACCATGCTAAAAGGTTTCCGCGATTTTATTATGAAGGGCAACGTTGTCGATCTGGCCGTTGCTGTTGTTATCGGCGCTGCCTTCGGCGCCGTAGTCACCGCCTTGGTCGATAATGTGCTGATGCCATTGATCGCCGCCCTGGTTGGATCTCCAAACTTCGACAGCTTCTTGTTGCTAACCATTGACGGCGTTGACATCAAGTTCGGTGTCTTCCTGACTGCACTGGTCAACTTCCTGCTGATTGCTGCAGCTGTCTACTTCGCGCTGGTTCTGCCAATGACCAAGCTCAACGAGCGACTGGCTGCACGCCGCGCTGCCGGTGCAGAAGAGCCAGAGGAAGAAGTAGATCCACAGCTGGAGCTGCTCGCCCAGATCCGCGACGAGCTGAAGACTCTGCGCTAAGCCCTGACAAATATCCGTCTCCAAGGGGCGGACCCAGCAACACAGTTGCTTGGGTCCGCCCCTTCCGACTTTAACTCGCACTATGTGCCGAACTGCGCACGGGTGGACAAGGCAAGCGGAACCGAAAAGTGCGAAGATGATTAGGTGAACTCTGAAGCGCTTGAAGAAAGCAACCTGACAAACAGCACCAGCGGTGCACAGGCTATCGGATTTGAACGTCGTGCAGTCATTGACTTGTCGGCCATCCGCAACAACGTCAAGCAGATTTCTGATGTTGTAGCCCCAGCTGCAGTTATGGCCGTCGTCAAAGCAGACGCCTACGGCCATGGAGCTATTCCCGTAGCCAAGGCCGCCTTGGAGGGCGGCGCCCGCTGGATCGGGTGTGCCCATGCCACGGAAGCTCTCGCCCTGCGTGAAGCGGGCATCGATGCTCCCATGATGGCCTGGCTGCACACCGAGGACACCCCATTCGAGGCCGCCATTGATGCCGGTCTTGATCTGGGAGTCTCAGGCTGGGAGCTGGAATACGTTGCCGCCGCAGCACGTGCCGTGCAGACACCGGCACGTATCCACATCAAGGTGGACACAGGACTTGGCCGCAATGGCTCCACTATGGATGCCCTGCCTGATCTGTTGAACCGCGCCAGCGACTTCCAAGAAGAAGGACTGCTGCGCGTAGTTGGCATCTTCTCCCACCTCGCGGTCGCAGATGAGCCAGAGCGGCCCGAAACGGACGAGCAGCTGGAAATCTTCAACAAGGCCATAGAACTGGTAGAAGCAGCCGGCTTCGATCTTGAAGTGCGCCATATCGCCAATACGCCGGGTATCCTTTCGCGACCTGATTCGCACCACGACATGGTGCGCTTGGGGTTGGGCCTGTATGGCCTGAGCCCCTTTGAAACCGACTCGCCAGAAAGTTTCGGCCTGCGTCCAGCCATGACAGTGAAGACCCGCGTGGCTAACGTCAAGAAGGTCCATCCGGGGCAGGGCGTGTCCTACGGCCTTAATTACAAGACTGAAGCGGAGACCTACCTCGGGCTGATCCCCATGGGCTATGCAGACGGTTTGCCGCGCATCGCAACAGGTGCGCCGGTAACAGTTAACGGACGCACCTACCCGGTACGCGGACGCATCGCCATGGACCAGTGCGTCATTGATCTGGGCGCGGACATCAAGCCTGAGGACTTCCTCGGCGCCGAGGCGATTATCTTCGGTAAAGGCGGGCAGTCGGTGAACACTTGGGCCTATGCGGCGAACACCATCAACTACGAAGTGGTAACCCGCATTTCTCCGCGCGTGCCCCGCTACTACATCGAGGGCAGCTGGGGTGAAGCCGGTGAGTAACCCGGTGCGGGAATTCTCCTGCCAACTAGATGACCTCACTGTTACCGAAGCGCTGGGGGAAGCTCTTGGTGCCCAGCTCAAAGCCGGAGACTTGGTGATTCTTACCGGGGCCTTGGGCGCTGGTAAGACGACCCTGACTCAGTCACTGGGCGTGGGACTGAATGTACGCGAGGGAATCATCTCGCCTACATTCGTTTTGGCCCGCCAGCACCCGGCGCTAGGCGATGGCCCCGGACTGATCCACGTGGATGCCTACCGCTTGAAGGGCCACGACGACGTGGACACCCTGGATCTCGAATCAACGCTGGCTGATTCAGTCACCGTTGTGGAGTGGGGGCTGGGCAAGGTGGAACATCTCACGGACTCGCGTCTGGAAATCCAGCTGGACCGCGAAGCCCTGGCCGCACCGAGTGCCAACCCGTGGGAAGAATCGGAGGAAGAGCTGGACGAGCCGCGGTTGTTCAGCCTGAAGGGGATCGGCCCGCGCTGGGACGAGGACACCTTTGCCCAGTTGAAAGACACTTTGCTGTCTGCAGTAACTGCGCAGCACACGGAAGAGAAGCATGCCTAACTACTTAGCTATCGACACCTCCGCCAACGCATCGGTGGCACTGGTTGACAAAGCCACCGGTTTAGTTGTCGACCAGCGGGTTTCATCCAAGGGGAACGACCAGACCGAAACCCTGTCGGCATACGTCAAGGAACTCTTGGACGCTCATGGAAAGAAAGGCCAAGACCTTGCTGGCATTATCGTTGGCGTAGGGCCGGGCCCGTTCACCGGCCTGCGCGTTGGCTTGGTTGCCGCGCGTACCTTCGGCTTCGTATGGCAGGTACCCGTGCATGGTGTGATGTCCTTGCATGCGCTCGCCGAACAGGTGCTGGATGCAGGCGAGGCTCCGGCACAGTTCATTGTGGCTTCCGATGCGCGCCGCAAAGAAGTGTACTGGGCTCGCTACGACCAGGACGGAGCCATGGTTGATGGCCCGCATGTTTCAGCTGCTTCAGCCCTTCCTGCATTCCCGGTCTACGGCATTGGCGCCGGAATCTATGCCGAGCAATTGGAAGAAGCCGGGGCCAAGCCCATGCCTGAGTCCTTTGAATGGATTGCAAACGCTGGCTACCTCGTCCGCCGAGGCATAAGCGATCTGGCTGCGGGCAAGGATCTGTCTGACACTTCGCCGCAGTACCTGCGTGAATCCGATGCACAGGTTCCGGCGTTCATGAAGCAGGCTAAGTGATGAACGAGGCGAACCAGGTCATCCTGCGTCCCATGGTTGCCGAGGATCTGCTGGCCGTCCACGAGCTGGAACAGCAGCTGTTTCCCGAGGATGCATGGCCACTGGCTGGTTTCGAATCCGAGCTAGCGCAGCGCGACACCCGCACCTACTGGGTCTATGAAGACTCTGGTCGAGTTATCGGCTATGCCGGCCTGTGCGTGGTTTTGCCGATTGCCGATGTGCAGACCATCGCCATGCACCCTGATTACCAAGGTCGAGGCCTGGGACGCAAGCTATTGTCCCTGCTGATCAAGACGGCTGGTGAGAAAAATGCACTGGATGTGATGCTCGAAGTCCGCTTTGATAACCCCACTGCTATTGGCCTGTATGAATCCATCGGATTCACCACCATCCACCGCCGCAAGGGGTACTACAAAGGCGGGGTTGATGCACTAATTATGAGACTCCCGCTGGATGCACAGCAAGGACAAGAGGAAGAACGCAACGCATGAGCATCACCGAACCCGTAGTACTAGGCATTGAGTCCTCCTGCGATGAAACCGGCGTGGGCATCGTACGCGGCAACAAGCTTCTGGCTAACGCTGTCTCCAGCTCCATGGATGAGCATGTACGCTTTGGTGGCGTGATTCCCGAGATCGCTGCGCGAGCTCATTTGGAAGCCTTCGTGCCTACCTTGCAGTCCGCCTTGGATACCGCGGAGCTGACTCTTGAGGACATTGATGCCATCGCCGTGACCAGCGGTCCCGGCCTGGCCGGCGCCCTCATGGTTGGCGTATCAGCGGCCAAAGCCTTGGCCCTGGCTACCGGCAAACCGCTGTACGGGATCAACCACTTGGTTGCTCACGTAGGTGTTGGCGTTCTCGAAGGAACCGTATTGCCGCCTACTTTCGGGGCACTGCTGGTCTCAGGCGGGCATACCGAAATCTTGAAGGTCACTTCGCTGACTAACGACGTGCAGCTGTTGGGCTCCACAATTGATGATGCAGCCGGTGAAGCCTATGACAAGACTGCTCGTTTGCTGGGTCTTGGGTATCCAGGTGGACCGGCTATCGACAAGGCGGCCAAGGATGGAGACCGAAAGGCATTCCGGTTCCCTCGTGGCTTGTCGCTGCCGAAGTTCGTGGGCAGTGCCGAGAATCCTGGCAAGCACCGCAACAACTTCTCGTTCTCAGGACTGAAGACTGCTGTAGCCCGCTGCGTCGAGCACTTCGAGGCCAACGGAGAAGAAATTCCTGTCGCTGATATTGCTGCGTCATTCCAGGAAGCAGTCGTTGACGTGATCACGTCGAAGGCAGTCCGGGCGATGAAGGAACAGGGACTGAAGACTCTGCTTCTGGGCGGGGGAGTGGCGGCGAATACCCGCTTGCGTGAACTTCTGGCGGCCCGATGTGCCTCTGCGGGCATAGCCTTGGTGGTTCCTCCGTTTAGCTTGTGCACGGACAACGGCGGAATGGTTGCAGCTCTCGGCGCGCAGCTGGTTGCTGATGGCGTTTCTCCGTCTGGGCTGGAATTCGCAACCGACTCTTCGCAGCCGGTAACGAACATCGTTTTGAATTCTCGAAGCTAGACACCTGAGCAACCTCAGTTTGGGGCCACCACGTACAGGCGGTGGACCCCAAACTAATTTCTAGGGTTGTCCATCCTAATCGGCATTCGTAGTCAAGATCTGTCGGTCCAAGACTAAACAAAACTCCTAACGGGGTCATGAGCCACTGAGTGGAAAAGCGAACAGCAAGACCTCTTGCACCTATGTACGTCTATGTGTCTCAGGGTAATGATTCGTCATAGCATCACGTTGCGAAGGCTTCCTAGCCCGATCTTGCAAACCAGTCGCAAGAAGAAAATGAACTATCTCGTCCGGGGCATCCACCTCTAGCTAGGCATTGATTGCCTTTTGCGTCCTTCTCCCGAGGTGTAGGTGATCTTGTCAATAGTCTCGGGAAGACTTGGCGATGAACTGAAATCTATCGGTCCATTTGCAATCGCTTCACGTTGTAACTGCTCGTGTGGTTCGGCGTGCGCATGATCGATTCGACGGCATTGATTTGGTCGTCGTCGCTGATTCCGGTGTCTTCGAATAGCTCGTTGATCTGCTTAATCTGTCCGTCGAAAGTGCGTAGGGTCGTCTCCCGCACAACGCCCGAATCGGCTGCAGTCACCTCTCGATTCCCTTGCCTTGCCCACCCACTAGCTCCAGGTCCTGTGCTTCTTGCACCTCAGGGCATAGTGGGTGAGCGCCGCATCGGAAAGGTCCAAGCTGTTGCCGGTGGCTGTGGTCTGCAGTGCCTTGGCCAGTAGCTTCAGGTAGATCGCGAATTTCTCGATTCGGGTGCTGCCGTAGTCGATGACCTGCGAGAAGAAGTCGTAGGACTTGTTGAAGGCGCCCGCGGTTTTGCGGAATTCGACTGGTTGTTCCGGTTCCAGAGTGTTGTTATCCTGCGTGGCATTCCTGCGGCGGTCGTGGAATACGTCGATGGGAGGTTGCAGGTGTGAGTCCGAGCCCTTGTGGTTGTGTTGGGCTACCCACTTCGTGGCGACCTGGTCCACGTCCTTGTCGCTGTAGCTCCCCATCGAGTCCGGTTTCATGATCATGTCGAAGATGATGCCGGGTTGGATTCCTCGTGGATGGAGGCGTCTTCGTAGAAGGTCTGGAACGCTTTACAAATACGCCGGCCATGGTTTCCAGCTGTTCGATAATTTGCCGTTACCAGTTTCGCTGCGGTAAAAAAGTCTGGGCAAGACGAAATCGCTCATTCGTCGGTCGGTTTCGTCTTGCTCAGAACTTGTCTTGGCTATGGAAGCGGCAGTGGCCCTTCGATCGGTTGTCCCTGAGTACCCATGTCGATACCCAGATCCTTGGAGAACACGGTGCGGGTTCCGGCGTAAACGCTGTTCTTGTTCTCGTCGAGTTCGAAGACCCGGGCGCCGCGTAGGTGATGGTTCTCGGTCCCACCGAGGCCGTAGGTGCCGAAACCGGTACCTGGACCGTAGCCGAGCTCGATGCCGTAGTAGTCACCCATGTAGGTGTTGATGTGGTTGTGCTCCCACAGTGGTATGTGGAAGAACATTAGCGACTGAACCTTGCCGTAGCGGTTTTCGGTGGCTATGGAAGCTTCGCGATACCAAGCGATCTGCTCGGGACGGATCCAGTCGTAGGACATGAGGCCCTCGAAGTCCTGGCCGCCAACAGTCTTTGGAGCGTAGCGGTTCGAATCAAGCAGCCAGATGCCAAAGACAGGTTTGGCGCTCTTCGAGGAAGCGAGCAGCAACTGGGAATTCGATTCGCCAACAATCTTGTCATTCTTCGAGTTGGCATTGAACTCATAGCCTCGGATGAAGTTCAGGATCTTTGCCTCGTCCATGCCTGTGCCATTGGGCATTGAATCTTCATCGTGATTGCCGAAGGTAAGTGCCCAAGGGATACCGCGGGACTCCATCGGCTGCACGACGTTGTTGATAGCCTGCTTGCCTTCGGTAACTGTTTGAGAGGAGCCATTGATTACATCGCCGTTGATCAGGGCGAAGCCGGGCTTCTCGGCATCCAGAACCTTCTCCATCAGCTCAATGGTGCGACGATCGGTGCGCGGTCCATCCTGGGTGTCATTGAACTGAACGATCTTGAACTTGCCATCTGCCGCGAATTTCAGTTTTGGCCTGGGACCCGTTCCCGGATTCTCAGCCGGTGCTGGGGATGCAGTTGCGCTGTTGGCGGCGAAGAGTCCAGTGATAGCGGCTGCGGTGCCGGCAACCAATATCCCGCGACGTGGAACAGAAGACGATGTTTTCATGGAGACCTTTCAAAATGATTCTGTGATTCGCCGTGTAATTATCGTGGCGACAATGTTTAGATCGTAGGAAGCCAGAGTGACGAAATGAAGAAATTAAGTCATCGACAATAGGTGTGCAACATAAATAAACCCAATGCAGAAGTTGCGCATTTTTGACATTCCTTACTCAAACGAGAGCGGGGTGGGATGTCGTCGAATTCGACAACATCCCACCCCGCTTCGCCTAATAGTCAGCTATGAGTTCATGGCAGCTTTTGAATGACGCATGAACGGGTCACCATCTACCTGCTGATCATCTTTTTTGAGAGCGAAGAATCCGTAGATCCCAGCTAATAGCACAACTAGAGAAATCACGATGAAGGTCTGCTGGTAGCCCATACGGTCATGGAGCGCACCGAGGGGAGTGGACAGAATGACGTTGCCAATCTGTGCCGATACTTGGAACCCAACCATGTATAGGGTTGCCGACAGTGCCGGATTGAAGTGCAGCGTGAAGTAACGGAAGATCGGCAAGATGAATAGCGGTGTCTCAATGGCATGCAACATCTTGATTGCCGAGACCAGCACCGGATCGTCAACCAGGGCGCAGCCGATGATGCGGACAAACATGATGGCCACTCCCAGTAGCAATGCTGAACGAATGCCTATCCGGCGCATGACCAGGGGGATGATGCCAAGCATGGCTGCTTCAACGAACACCTGAACTGAGTTCAAGATTCCGTATACCCGCTGTCCGGTCTCGGGTGATTCAAATAGGCCGGTGTAGAACTCGGGGAACATCTGCTGGTCGAAGACGGTGTAGAACGTCCAAGAGAGCATGACGAACAAGATGATCAGCCAGAGACTCGGCAGACGGAATAGCCTGAACATTTCACGAATTGTCGGTGTAGTTGCGGGGGAAAGAATTTTCCTGCCGGAACCGGCGGCGATCACTGGCTGTCTATTGGTACGGCCCAGCACCAGCAGCAGGAGATGGGCCAGGCCCAGAACGGACCCGATCCAGAAGTTCAGCATGGGGTTGATAGTGAACAGGAAGCCGGCCGCCAATGCGACCAGAGCGTAGCCAAAGGACCCCCACATGCGGGCCTGCCCGTATTCAAAGTTGAAACGGCGACTGTAGCGTTCGGTCAAGGCTTCAAATAGCCCAACTCCGGCTAGGAAACCAGTTGACAAGACAATGGCGCCAATGAGCACGCCGGCCATGAACTGGGACTGCAATAGTGGCTGGTAGACCCACGTGCAGAATGGCCCGATCAGGGCGGTCACCGAGGCAAGAATGGTGGCCAGATGCTTTCTGTCGCCAAGCCGATCCTGAATGGCCCCGTAGGCAAACATCAGGATCAACGTTGCCAGCGAGTTTACCGAGTAGAGCGTGCCGACCTGTGCCCCGGTGAGCCCCAGACCTGCTGATTCGCTGGTGAGCCAGATCTGGAAGAAGGACCACCAAATGCCCCACGATGCGAAGAACAGGAGCATCGAGAAGGAACTCTGGAGGTAAATAGGATTCTTGTAAGTAGTCGTAATGCCAGCCATCTTTGTCCTGGATTCTTTCGTGAACGCTGCGAAGCGTAGTTACTGAGCGATTGCGAGGGAGAAGTCTTTAATCCACGGGGGATTGGCTCCGGCTTGTGCCACTGTCAGTGCAGCTGAGGTTAAGGCCTGACGAAGTGTCTCTTCAACATCTTGAGACTTAGCCGTTGCGCCGTGACGAAGAGCTTGAGCGAATTCTGGATTAGCCAGCACTCCAAAGAGCAGCCCGGACATGAAGGCGTCCCCGGCACCTATGGTGTCCACAAGATTGGTGGGAGAGGCAGCGACATCAAATTGCCGTCCCGAGGAAAGCGCCACGCAACCATCGCCGCCCTGAGTCATCACTGCCAAGGCTGGGCCGAGGCTGGCTACGTGCTTCAGAACCTCCCATGGCTCTAGGCCTGGGTATAGCCACTGACCATCAACGTCGCTGAGCTTCACGATGTGGCTCAGGCCCATCAGCAGCTCAATGCGTTGCAAAGCCGAGTCCCTGTCCTCGACAAGATCCGGACGGAGGTTAGGGTCATAGCTTCGAAGTGAATCGTCTGATGCATTCTTGAAAGCATCGACAATAATTTGACCCGAGGGTTCAATCCAAGCAGCGATGGAACCGGTGTGCAGCAATTCGCTGGAATCATCAGCGGGGACAGCAGGAATCTGCTGGTGGATGTCGAAGTTGTAACGAGCATTGAAGTGCTCATCCATCACTACCTGGGCTACGGACGTGGGATGCCCAGTTACTGAGCCGGCGGCAACATGCACTCCCGCCTGATCCAGGTGCTCCGCAATTTGAATGCCGTAGGAATCCTGACCGAATTCCGTATAGAACTGAACATCATGTCCCAGCCGGGCAAGCCCGACGGCGACATTCAGCGGTGATCCGCCAGGATGCGCAGTTTCTTCAACAACGTCGACGAGGGATTCGCCCATTACGCTAATGCGGCTCATGCCTTGGGCTCCAGTGCGTTATCAGAGAGTTCTTGAACTTTGAAAGACGCATTCGCACCAGTTGCGACGCGCAAGGTCGCGTAGGCCAGCGCTGCCTCACCGGTGAGCTGATCCGTAAGGGAACGTCGACCACCAGCAGCTAGGATTTCGATAGATCCGTGATCCACGAGAACTTTCACATCTAGTTCATCCGAACCAGCGGGCAGAGGCATGCGCTGGTTGGAGGCGTAGAGCTCGTGGTCTACCTTGCCTGCTTCGCGGCGGTGCTGAATCAATTCGGATTCAACGGTGAGTTCGCTGATAAGAGTGTCATCGGCGCGGAATAAGGAAAGGACTGCTGGTTCGGTTGGGCTGGTAGCAAACGTCAGTTCAACCAGAGCGGGGGAGCCCAGCTCAATACGATTTTCGCCAGCGTTGGCCTTGCTTGATGCAACGTCGGCTTTTGGCAATCCGAGAATGCGCTGGCGAATGTCAAACTTGCCGTTGGAGTCTTTCACCAAATCCAGCCGGCGTGCGGCGCTCATGGATCCGCGCCATCCGTCGTGGGGGAGCTCGCGGGCGTAGTCCCAGTTGCTCATCCAGGCAATGAGAGTTTGCTCGTCTAGTGGCAAGCCGTGGAAGCTGACACCTGCATAGAAGTCGCGTCCCCAGTCCAGCCAGTCGCCCTGCTTCAAGGATTCGTATCCGAAGCTATCCCAAGTTTCCTGAGTCTCATCAGGAGTGAAGGTGGTGCCGTTGAATTCACCAATGAAGTACTGGGTACCTGAGCCGCCGGCCACGCCGCCTGGGTTCAGCGAAACAATTAGAACCCACTTCAGCTGGTCTGTGCCGGCAACTGGTAGCTGGAATAGATCTGGGCATTCCCAGATTCCGGCAACAGCAGCCTGGGGTCCGAAGCTGGAGAGCTCGGTCCAGTCCTTGAGGTTCTCAGAACGGTAGATCATCACTCGGCGATCAATGGCTTCAACAGCAACCATGACCCAGAAGGAACCCTGCTCGGATTCGTATCGGATGACCTTTGGGTCGCGGAAGTCCTTGGACCCTCGATCCAGAACTGGATTCTGCCCGTATTTGGTGAAAGTGATTCCACCATCCAGCGAGTAGGCGATGGCTTGGGACTGGTTGGTCTCATCCTTGGCTGCCGCGGTGTAGATGGCAACGACCGGCGCAACCGTGCCGTCGCCGAAGCCGCTGGTATTTTGGTGGTCCACCACGATGGAGCCGGAGAAGATATCAGCCATGTCGCCGTGCAGAATCGCGATAGGAAGTTCTTCCCAGTTCACCAGATCGGTGCTGACCGCGTGGCCCCAAGACATGAATCCGTGGCCTACGCCGTGAGGATTGTGCTGGAAGTACAGGTGGTATTGCTTTCCGTCAAAGAACAATCCATTGGGGTCATTGATCCAGTTTTTCTTCGCAGTGAAATGTAGCTGTGGTCGCTTCACCGCGACCTGTTGAGTTTCGGGCAACGCTGCCATCCTTCGATATGAGTTGGCTAAATGGATTTAGCACAAGACTCTAACAGCGTGGCCGAATCACTGCAATAGGCTAGGGTCGAATAATTGCATTCGAACTGTCTCAAGAGGGAAATGTGGAATCGCCTAAAGCCAAGCGGATAACAATTGCTGACGTTTCAGAAGCTTCGGGGATGTCCAAGGCTGCCGTCAGCATGATCCTGAACAATAAGCCGGGCACGCGACTGTCCGCCGAAGCCACGGAACGAGTGCGCGCGGCCGCCAAGAAACTGGGTTACCGGCCAAATGCGGCAGCCCAATCCTTGCGAAGCGGGAAGACGCGCACCCTGGGGTTCATCTCTGATCAAGTTACCGTGACTCGTTTTGCTTCCGAAATGATCACCGGCATCCTGCGCGCAGCGGAAGAGCGAGACCATACGGTGCTCATTGCTGAGACCTTCGGCAAGCCAGAGCAAATGGCTGAAGCAATAACGCAGATGACCCACCGGGACGTTGACGGGCTGATTCTTGGGTTCATGGATTCTCGCCAACGTGATTTGAAGATCCCGAAAACTGGATTGCCCACCGTGCTGGTCAACGGCATTGACGACAGCCCTTGCGTCGCAGTGCTTCCCAATGAGATGGATTCGGGGGCTAAAGCCGTGCAGAGGGTTATCGAATCCGGGGCGAAGGGTGTTGCGGTCATCGGTGAACTTGAAAACGCCGAAAAGGATCCGCGAACCTATCCAAGTATCTCTCGCCGCTTCGGCTCCCTGCGCAGAGCCTTAGCGGAATCAAACCTCGAAGTACTGGGCCACTGGGTGCTCGACGACTGGAACCCCACCGACGGATATGAAGCAACAATCCGGATGCTAGCCGACGGGTACAACCCTGACGCCATCATTTGCGCCAATGACCGCGTGGCCATGGGTGTCTTCCAAGCGCTCGCCGAAAATGGCCTGAAGCCAGGAACGGACCTGTCCGTGCTGTCTTTCGATGACGAGATCATTGCCAGCTACCTTCGCCCGCAATTGACCTCTATTCGACTTCCATATGAGGGGATGGGTGCTCTGGCCGTTGAGCTTCTGCTCGATGGAAAGCTGGAGCCCGGGGAGCATCAGATCGACATGCCGCTCATTGAGCGCGAGTCCATGAAATCCCGCTGACTCGTGGGCACAACCGAGCCGGCCGGTTCCGCGAACCTGATTTCCACGATTTCCTTTGTGTCCACCAGTGCCATTTCGGGGAATGGCTGCCATGCTTCGGGGTGCTGATTACGCCTCTGCCCTGTGGCATCGTGCCCCATTTGCCCTACTCAGCTGAATGAAGCAAGGGATTCCCATGTCTTGGATCCATGGCCTTGACGGTCAGGAATCGATCCTGTCAATGATTTTCACTGCCGCAAAACTTCTTCCTTGACAGCCGTAAGTGATGTAGGTTACCTTATTTCACAGCGTAGTAACGCGCGTTACTGAATCGTGTTAGCAAACCGTTGGCACGACGCGAAACGCACTGATCTCGAAGGGGAGGAGGGGCATGTCTCAGCAGTCAGTGACCATGGCCGACGTTGCCAAAGCAGCCGGGGTGAGCCGAACAACCGTCTCATTCGTACTCAACGGCCGGATGGAATCAAGCATCCCCGAAACCACAAGAGAACGAATCAACCAAACGGCGCGCGAACTGGGCTACCGCCCCAACGCAGCCGCACGAACCTTGGCCAGCAAACGCAGCTCCTGGTTCGGGCTGGTGACCGAAATTGCCACCTCGCCCTTTGCCACTGACGTGATCAAGGGAGCGCAGCAGGCAGCTTGGAAAGACGGCAACTTCCTCCTTATCGCACCCAGCGACGATGATCCAGGCATGGATAACCTCGCCGTTGAGAAGCTGCTTGAACAGCAGGTTGGCGGATTGATCATCGCGACTTCCTGGCACCGCCAAATCACGGTGCCGGAAAATGCAAAATCAGTTCCCTGCGTACTGGTCAACTGCTTCGATGCCGGAGGCCAATTGCCATCAATTGTTCCGGATGAATTCGGCGGCGGATACGCTGCCGCTGAAATCCTGGCCAAGGCCGGGCACACCAGCATCGGGCACATCACTCTCAAAACAGGAATTCCTGCGCAAATCGGACGCCAAGCCGGTATGAAGCAGGCCCTGCGCGATCACGGAATTGAATTCGATGATTCCCGGATCGTGCCTGGTGATGGAACTGCCGACAGCGGGTACCACGGTACGCAAACGCTGCTAAGCCAACTGGATCCGCCTACCGCAATTTTTTGCGGAAATGACCGGATCGCCATGGGCGCCTATGACGCAATCAAGGAACGCGGATTGCAGGTGGGAAAAGACATTTCAATCGTCGGATTCGATGATCAGGAAATTCTGGCACCGCATATGCGGCCAAAGCTGACAACCATTGCCTTGCCCTTCGAAGAACTGGGCATGGCGGGGGTGTCCCTATTGAATCAAATGGTAGAGGGCTCGCCGATCGAGAATCGCCAAATTACCATCGGCTGCCCCCCACGCATTCGTTCGTCTGTGGCCATGCACGGCCGCAGATGAACTTCCCCTCCGCTACACATCACATGAATGGATGAGGAACTTCAATGATAATCAAATACTTACGTCGCGCGCACCTTGCCGTGGCCGCGACCGCTGTGGCCGGCACCCTCGCCTTGAGCGGATGCGTCTCATCGAATCCAGGCGGAACTGAAGGGGGCGACGGATCAGCCAACGCCGCGTTCCTGACCATTCCGCGCGAGGACATGGGAACCTTCTCAAAAAACTTCAACCCCTTCTCGCCCAATGCTGCGCCAATGACCGGGCAGTCCATTTACGAATCCATGCTGGTCTACAACCCGGCAGGCGGCGACACCGTGCCTTGGCTGGCCACGGAGTGGAGTGCAGGCAAAGACGGAAAGTCGCTGGCCTTCAATCTGCGTCCGGGCGTTAAATTCTCCGATGGCACCCCGCTGACGTCCAAGGACGTCAAGCTCTCAGTTGAACTGCAAAAGGAACTGCTCGGCGGCTATGACTACCTGAAGTCCATCAAGACTCTCGATGACTCGACCATCGAGTTCCACTTCAAGCAGGCATTCACCCCGGCCCTCTACGAACTGGGCCAGCAGGTGATTGTCCCGGCCCACATCTGGTCCAAGTTCGACAAGCCCGGAAATGAAGAGAACCCGAAACCGGTAGGCACCGGACCATACACCGAAGTAGCCAATTTCCAGGCGCAGTCCTTCGAATTGGGCAAGAACCCATACTATTGGCAACCCGAGAAGCAGAATATCGGCGGCATCCGCATGCTCGCTTTCGCCGGCAACGACGGAGCCAACCTCGCCGCCATCTCCGGCGATGTTGACTGGACGCAAACCTACATGCCGGATATCCAATCGACCTACGTGGACAAGGATCCGGAGCACCGTCATTTCTGGTTCCCGACCACTGGCGCCGAAATCAACTGGCAGCTGAACACTACCAAGAAAGAATTCTCGGATGTTCGCGTACGCAAGGCGTTGAGCATGGCCGTAGACCGCGAACAGGTTGTCAAGGTCGGCATGTCCGACTACGCCAAACCAGCGGACTGCACCGGACTGTCCGGCAACTATGACAAGTGGCGCGACGCTGCGGTCGTCGAACAGTGCGACTGGACCACGCGGGATGTGGAAGGCGCAAAGAAGCTTCTTGATGAAGCAGGCTTCAAGGAGAATGCACAGGGGCAGCGCACCACCGCCGCTGGCAAGCCATTCACCTTCGATATCTCCGTGGGTTCAACCTCCTCGGATTGGCTTTCGGTAGCGAATATCATCGCCCAAAACCTCCAGGACGTGGGCATCAAGGCGACTGTTGATTCGCCGGATTGGGCCGCGGTGACCGCAAGCTACGAAACCGGTGAATTCGACACCGGAATCGTTTGGACCGCTAACGCTCCGACTCCTTACCAGTACTACCTCAACCTCATGGGCAGCCAGAACGTCAAGCCCGTGGGCAAGCAGACCTTTGACAACTACCACCGGTTCAGCGATAAAAAAGCAGATGAGCTGTTGAACAAGTTCGTGGCTGCCGGCGATGAGGGAGAACAGAAGCAGATCGTTAACGACCTGCAGGCTCGCTACAGCGAACTGGCACCGGTAGTACCGCTATTCGCCGGACCGGAATGGGGTGCCTACACCACTGAGAACTTCGTGGGTTGGCCAACCGAAGATAACCCGTATGCCACGTTGAGCAACCGGGCCCCGACCACCGTTCTGGTGCTCACCAGCCTGGAACCAGCGAACTAGCAACATTTTCCCTTCGCAGCGGGCGGATACCGTCCGCCCGCTGCGTTGCGATCCTTAGCCAAGGACACACAACATGAGTTTCCTCCTACGGCGCTTGGGCTTTTATCTCCTAGCCTTCTGGGCGTCAATCACCCTGAATTTCCTTCTACCGCGGCTGATGCCAGGCGATCCCGTCACCCGCATGCTGTCCCGCTCGCAGCAACGGCTTGAGCCACAACAAGTCGAAGCACTTCGAACCCTGATGGGAGTGGACGGCGGCCCCATCATCCCCGAATACTTTGGCTATCTTAGCCGTGTCTTGACCGGCGACTTTGGGATGTCGATTTCCCGTTTCCCCACTCCAGTCTCCGAGGTCATCGCCTCGCAGCTGCCGTGGACCTTGCTGCTGGGACTGACTTCATTGATTTTCGCCGTGATCCTCGGAAACCTCCTGGGCATCCTTGCCGCCTGGCGCCGTGGCGGCTTCTTGGACTCGGTTGCTCCACCGCTGCTGGTGTTCATCGGTTCTTTCCCGTATTTCTGGCTAGCCATGGGGGCCTTGTACATCTTCGGCATCAACATGGGCGTCGCCCCGATGCGCCATGCCTTCTCCGTAGGCCTGGTTCCCGGATTCAATCTCGAATTCATCCTGGACGTTGCAGCGCACCTGGTCCTGCCCGCGCTGACCATCGTGCTGGTTTCCCTGGGCGGCTGGATGCTGGGCATGCGCAACACCATGATTGCCACCAACTCCGAAGACTACATTTTGATGGCCGAGGCCAAGGGGCTGCGACCGCACCGCATCATGCTGAACTACGCGGCACGCAACGCGATGCTGCCATCGGTCACCAGCATGGGCATGAGCATCGGCTTCATCGTCGGCGGCGCACTGCTGACCGAAGTGGTATTCGCCTACCCAGGCGTCGGCTACCAGCTGCTCGGCGCTGTCCAAGGCCTTGACTACCCGCTGATGCAGGGCATGTTCCTGACCATTACTGCCGCGGTGCTGATAGCCAACTTCCTCGTAGACCTTGTCTACGTCCGACTCGACCCTCGCGTGCGGAAAGGCTGATCGCCATGACCCAGAATGCTACAGATCCACAGACTCTGGCTGCCTCGCAACCAGCGGAGGAAAGCGGATCCGCGCGTGCCAGAGTCAGTGCTACCCGGTTGCTGCGGACTTTGCTCCGCAACGGCAAGGCCGTGGCTGGGCTCAGCATCCTGCTTGCCTTTATCATCCTGGCCTTGCTTGCCCCGGCGCTCTTCCCCGGGGATCCGTCGCGGATTACCTCGGCCGGTGCCAGCGCACCAAGCATGGAGCATTGGCTGGGTACCACCAGCAAGGGCCAAGACGTTTTGGGGCTGACCCTGTGGGGTGCCCGCTCGTCGCTCTTCGTCGGCTTCGCCGCCGGCATCCTCTCCACCATTGTCGGCGTGCTGGTCGGGTTGAGCGGGGCCTACTTCGGCCGCGGCCTGGACGAGGTGCTCTCCCTGGTTACCAACGTCTTCCTGCTGGTGCCCGGCCTGCCGTTGCTGGTGATCCTGGCGGCATTCATGCCGCCTGGTCTTGGCACGGTGATCGTGGTGCTGATGATTACCGGATGGGCAGGCAGTGCACGCGTCATGCGTTCCCAGGCCATGTCCATCCGCGGAAAAGACTATGTTGCCGCGGCTTTGGTATCGGGCGAGCGCCCGCTGCGCATCATGGTCCGCGAAATGCTCCCCAATATGGCCTCGGTCGTCATGACCACGCTGCTTGGCTGCATCATCGGCTCCATCGGCGCACAGGCTGGGCTTGAATTCCTGGGCTTGGGCGACGTGAACACCATCTCCTGGGGTACCAACCTGTTCTGGGCGACCAGCGACGGATCGCTGATGCTGGGCCAATGGTGGATTTTCGTGCCATCGGGCCTGGCCATCGCCTTGGTCGCCTTCGCCTTGGCCCTGTGCAACTACGCGGTGGATGAAATCACCAATCCGCGCCTGCGCCGCCCGAAGCATGCAACGAAAAGCACCGCGGCGACTACCGTGGTGCGAAAGGAAGAAAAATGAGCGTCCCGGTATTGGAAGTCCAGGACCTGACCGTCGAGTACGTCAGCGACGAGAGAGCTGTGCGCGGCGCTGACCGGGTCAGCTTCGCCATCCACTCCGGTGAAATCTTCGGTTTGGCGGGGGAGTCCGGCTGCGGCAAGTCCACCATTGCCAACTCGATCATGCGCTTGCTGAAAGATCCTGCGCGGATCACCCACGGCAAGATCCTCTTTGAAGGCCAAGATGTGCTGGGCATGGACGAAGCGGAACTGCGCGCCTGGCGCTGGAACAACGTCGCCATGGTATTCCAGTCGGCGATGAACTCATTGAACCCGGTCACCCGAATTGGCGAGCAGTTTGTCGACGTGATCCGCACGCACCGTGGCGGCACCCGTGCTGCCGCGGTGCAGCGCGCCGAAGAGCTGCTCACCATGGTGCGCATCGATCCGGCGCGATTGCGGGCCTATCCGCACCAGCTTTCAGGCGGACAGCGCCAGCGCATTGTCATTGCCATGGCCTGTGCGCTGAACCCGCGGTTGCTGATCCTGGATGAGCCCACCACGGCGCTGGACGTAGTGGTTCAGCAAGAAATCCTGGAGCAGATCAGGGAACTGCAAAGCGAACTCGGATTCGCCATCCTGTTCATCACCCATGACATGTCGCTGATGCTTGAGCTCTCCGATCGCATTGGCATCATGTACGGAGGGCGCATCGTGGAGCTGGCACCGGCGCCGTCGTTGCGCCATGGTTCGAAGCACCCCTATACGCAGGCGCTGCTCGGGGCGTTCCCGCCCCTGCACGGACCGAAAGTCAAGCTCACCGGCTTGGCCGAAGGCACCAGATTCACCAACATCAAGGACCTTAGGCAGGTAGGCGAAGGCCATTGGGTCGCCCCGACCCAAGCCCCGGTCCTCACTCAAGGAGAACTGCCATGACCTCGACAGCTGCCAAGCACGCCTCTATGGTGCCAGTGGTGCGTATCCGTTCGCTGAGCAAATCTTTCACCAGCACCGCACTGTTCCGTCGCACGAAGGTTCCGGCCCTGAGGGGTATCGACCTGGATCTGCACCGCGGTGAAATCGTGGCGCTGGTGGGCGAATCAGGTTCCGGTAAATCGACGTTGGCCCGCTGCTTGGCATTGCTTGAGGCACCGGATTCCGGGGAAATGCTGGTCAATGGAAAGGACATATCCGGGCTCAAGGGATCAGCGGCCCGGAACTACCGCAGCGAAGTGCAAATGGTGTTCCAAGACCCTTTCGGTTCGTTGAACCCGGCCTTCCGAGTGGAGCACATCCTGGAACGCGCCTTGGCGCTGCACCAGCCAAGCATCAAGTCCAAGCGCGCAGAAATGGCCAAGCTGGTGTCCACCGTCGGGCTGAGCCCGGATGTGTTGTCCTCATTCCCGCACGAGCTCTCCGGCGGACAGCGCCAGCGCATTGCAATCGCCCGCGTGCTGGCCGCCAAGCCGAAAGTCATCCTGGCCGATGAGCCTACCTCCATGCTGGATGTCTCGGTGCGGATCGGCGTGCTGAATCTGCTGCACAAGCTGCGCGATGAGCATGGGATCTGCATCCTCTATGTCACCCACGACTTGGCATCCGCCCGCTATCTCTCGGACCGGATCGCGGTACTTAACGAGGGGCGAATAGTCGAGTCGGGCGAGTCCGTGCAGCTGCTGGACAATCCCCGGCATCCATACACCCGGCTGCTGGTGGGCGCGGTACCCGACCCGGACCGCGACAGCAGCCAGGATGCGTCGAAGCGCGCGGACCTGCGTGAACAGATCCACCGCTGGTCGGCCAGCACCACCCTGAAAAAGCACATGATCGATGAATCACGCCAGCACTGGGTGCTGGCCGGCGAAAGCGAAATGAATTGAATCTGGATATGAATGCCGCCTACGGCAGCGCCTCCCGGAGAAATGTTGTCAAAACCCTGGCTGCAGCCACCGCTTTGGGGCTGGCCGGGGTTGGCCCAGATGCAGCCCATGCCGCTCCCGCAGGCAGCTCCAAGACCAAGAAGGGCGTTTCCCCGGCCATGAGCTACCGTCCCAGCTACCACTTCAGCGTCCCCGACAATTGGAAGAACGACCCGCAGCGTCCGGTGTATCTTGATGGCGAATACCTGTACTACTACCTCTACAACGAGGACTACATTCTCGGCGGCAATGGGACCAGCTGGCGCATGGCGAGTACCACTGACCACGTGAATTTCACTGACCGCGGCGTAGCTATCAGCAAGCATGAGAGCCCCAACGGAGACTGCTGGTCCGGATCAATTGTCATCGACCAGCAAAACACCGCAGGATACGGGAAGGGCGCATTGATTGCGTTGGTCACCCAAGCACCCAATGGCATGCAGGCCCAGTACCTCTGGTACTCCACCGACAAGGGGCGCAGCTTCAAGCCCGGAGGGACCGAACCGGTTCTGGCCAACCCGGGCACCGATGCCTTCCGAGACCCGAAGGTGATCTGGCATGAGCAGAGCTCTCAGTGGGTCCTGCTCAATGCCGAGGGAGACCGCATCGGAATCTATGCTTCGGCGGATCTGAAGCAGTGGACGAGAACCAGCGAATTCGTGCGCACCACGCTGGGCATTCTTGAATGCCCGGATCTCTTCCAGATCCAGGCTTCGGATGGTTCCAGGCATTGGGTGCTGGGAACCAGCGCTAACGGCAAGCCCCGCGATTTGCCCGCTACCTACGCCTACTGGATTGGCGACTTCGACGGAAAGGCCTTCACTGCTTCTCAGGCCGAGCCGCAATGGCTGGATTGGGGCTTCGACTTCTACGGCGCGGTGACCTATCCAGACCACCACGTTGATGGCAGCGAAAATCCCGGAATGCGCCGCGCCATTGGCTGGAACAACTTCTGGGATTATCCGCATAATGCTCCGAGCATGGCCACCGATGGCTACAACGGAGACGACATGATTGTGCGCGAGGTGCGGATGGTTGCCGGACCGAATGGCAACTACCTCGCTTCTGTTCCGGTGGCGCAACTGGACAGGCTAGCCCGTGCAACCACCAAGTTCGGCAGCCCTGTGGTTTCGGGGGAGAAGATTCTCCCGTTCTCCAGCAGTGCTTATGTGCTGCAGTGCGAATTGCGGTGGGACCCGGCCAATCCGCCGGAAAACATCGGTTTCGAGCTGTGCCGGGCCGTATCCGGAACGCGTCATGTGGCAACCGGGCTCTATTTGGCCGGCGGGTTCGCCTATGTGAATCGCAAGCCGGGCTTCCATCCGGGGGATAAGGGCGAATCCAAGAGCCCATTGGAGGTACCGAGCGGGAAACTCGACGTGCGCATCCTGGTGGATCGCTCTAGCGTCGAGGTGTTCTTCGGCGACGGGCGGCTCGTCCACTCTCATCGCGTGTTCCCGCTGTCCACTGATGCCGGGATCAAGCTCTTTGTCTCCGGCGGGAAAGCGTCATACAAGAATCTCACGGCGCGCGAGCTGGGCTTCGCATAGGAGGCTGGCTGCTGCCAGGATCCAGGAAGCCCGAGGGTGGCTTGGGGTAAATCGGGTCGCGGGCCATCCTGCGGTGCTTGCCAAGTGCACGACGTAGCCGGCGTTCTGTCCCGAGCAGCAGCACTTGGCGGACGGAAGCGGGCACGCCGCGAGGTTCTGATGCGCTGGATCACAGGATTCGCCGCGTGAAACATCAAACGTCTAATGTTTAAACGTGATCGACAACGCATCAGAATCCGCGGCCCCGCCTCCTGCCAGCAAAGCCGCCAAGCATCCCTGGCGGGCAAGCGCACTGGCAGTTGCGGCGGTGATCCTCGTCGGGCTGAACCTGCGCATGGGTATTGCCTCGGCATCTCCGCTCTTCCATGACCTGCAGGAGATGATGGGGTACGGCACGTTCATCGCTTCGCTGCTGCCGACGATCCCAGTTTTGTGCTTTGCCGTGGCTGGCGCGGCAACGAGCTTGGTGATCCGCAGGACCGGACTGGAACTGGGCATCGCCCTGTCCTTGCTGCTGCTCACCGCT
Organism: Glutamicibacter sp. NPDC090743; assembly: GCF_044769125.1. NCBI lineage: Bacteria > Bacillati > Actinomycetota > Actinomycetes > Micrococcales > Micrococcaceae > Glutamicibacter > Glutamicibacter sp. NPDC090743. Next base: position 184,735 of record NZ_JBIVXE010000001.1, read on the forward strand.
GGGCTGGCCTTGCGCATTGTCGATTCAACTTGGGCTTTGCTGGCCGGCACCGTGGTAGGCATGTGCGGCTTGGCCATCTGCAATGTGGCCATGCCCTCATTTATTCGAGAGCACCATGGGAACCGCGCCGCGTCGATGACCGCGGCCTACACGACCACCATGTCCATCGGCGCGACGCTGGCCTCCGCAATCAGCGTCCCGCTGGCGGTGAAGGCGGGTTCGCCGACGACGGCATTGGCTTTGTGGGCGATTCCCGCCGGCCTGGCTTTGCTGGTCTTTGTGCCGCTGTCCATCTCCGGGAAGCGTTCCGCTGTTCAGAAGGGCACGCATGTTTCTCCATGGCCGCTACTGGCCACGCGCAAGGGCTTGCTGTTCACCACTGTTTTCGGCATCCAGTCGCTGCTGGTCTATACCGTGGTCAGCTGGTTGCCGCATATCCTCATTTCGCGCGGGCTGGAGCCAGTTGATGCCGGCTTGATGCTGGGCATCGTGCAGGGAGTCAGCATCCCGGCAGTCATGATCATGCTCTGGATGGCTTCGAAGCCGGCCCTGCTGCGCAGTGCCTTCGTGCTGACTACCAGCTGCTCGGTACTCGGTTTTATCGCTCTGCTGCTCTTGCCGGTAGAACTGTCCTTGATCAGCTCGGTCTTAATTGGCCTGGGCTTCGGGGTGTTCCCGCTGGTGATGCTCATGCTCAGCCGCAGTGGCGGCAGCGCAGAAGAAACGACAGCAATGTCCACGGTGGCCCAATCTGTCGGCTACCTGATTGCAGCCATTGGACCCTTCGCCCTGGGGCTCATGCAGGGCGCATTGGGATCTTGGACGGTTGGCTTGGTGATCATCCTCGCCTTCGCTGTGGTGCAGCTTCTGTTCTGCTACAAGCTGGGCGGCCTGCGTACCGAAGCCGATTCGCATCCGTTGATCGAAGTGGACGGCTCGGCTGAAGCGGAGCGGCCATGAGCAAGACCCCATTGCGTCCGCCCTTGTCCGAAGAGGTTGTGGCGAAGCTGCAGAGCGCCGTAGCGCAGGGCCGCTGGAAGGTGGGGGACCGCATTCCGGCTGAACCCGAGCTGATGGCGGAAATGGGCGTCTCCCGCGGGACCTTGCGCGAAGCCATCAAGGCGCTGGCCAGCACGGGGATCTTCGAGGTCCGCCGTGGAGATGGCACCTACGTGCGCGCGACCAGCGAGATCAGCGGCACCGCCCAACGGGTGTACCGCGACCACTCCGACCAGGACGTGCTCCAGGTGCGATTCGCCCTGGATACCCAGTCGGCCCGGCTCGCTGCCAAAGCCGCTGATGCAAAAGTAGTCGAACAGCTGCGCGCTTTGCTGGGCCAGCGAAGCGAAGCATGGGGAAACCGGGATTATCCTGCGTGGGCGAAAGCCGACTGGAAATTCCATCTGGAAGTGGCGCGGGCTTCCGGTGTTCCGCTGATGCATGAGATCTATGAGAGCTTCGGGGATGTTTTCCACGGAACCAAGATGGTCCAGAGGCTTTCCGACGGATTCGATGGCTGCCTGCACGAGGGCCACGAATCACTGGTAGACGCAATCGAAGCAGGCGATCCCGAAGCAGCAGCTCGAACTGTTATCAAGAATCTTGATTACTGCATGAGCTGGATGCCTTAATTCCTGACTTCAAGGGCTCTGCCCGGACTAAACAGCCTTCATGCGCCGGACGTTTTCCTGCACCACTGCCTTGAAATCCCCGCCCGAAGCCGCAAAGGTATTGCGCTGCAACTGGTATTCCGCCCCGCGTTCGATCAAGCGGATGATGCCCTGCAGTTCCTCGGCGCATCCCAGCTGCTCGGCAATCGGTGCCAGGCGCTTGACCTCTGAGCGCAGGTGGTCGGTCACGAGCATCTCGTCGCCTTGGGCGTTGAGGATGATGATGGCATCCAGCCCGTAGCGGGCGGCGCGCCACTTGTTCTCCACTCGGAACCAGGCCGGCATGACAGGAATCTTGTAGCCGGCTTCGATTGATAGCGACATGTCGTGCACCAGGCACTGGGTCAGTGCGGTAAAGGCGGCAATGTCATCCAGAGAGCTCACGCCATCGCAGATGCGCATTTCCACGGTGCCCAAACGAGGTACCGGACGCACATCCCAGCGGATCTCGGAGACATCATCAATAACCCCGGTGTGCAGCATGTCTGTAACGTGGGATTCGTATTCGGACCATGAATCGAAGTGGAAGGGGATCCCGGCAGCTGGCAGCTGCTGGAACATCAGCGAACGCTGCGAAGCGTAGCCGGTGTCTTCCCCGCCCCAGTAGGGGGAGGAGGCGCTGAGTGCTTGGAAATGCGGCTGGTAGTTGATCAAACCGTCAGTGATTGGAAGCGCTTTTTCGCGATCGTCCAAGCCCACGTGCACGTGCACGCCGTAGATCACCATCTGGCGGCCCCACCACTGGGTGCGGTCAATCAGCTTGGCATAGCGGTCCTTGTCCGTCACCGGCTGCAAGGTCGGCGCGGCAAAAGGATGGGAGCCCGCGGAATACAGGTCCACGCCGTGGTTTCCGGCGACCTCGTTGAGCATGCGCACGTTGGTGCGCAGTTCCTCAGCCGCGTCTGCCACGTTGGTATGGACACCGGTGACCACCTCCACGGTATTCATCAACAATTCCGGCTTCACTGTCGGATGCTCATCTTCGCGGTCAAGACCGGCCTCATCCTTGAGCTGGTCAAGGATACTCTCGGCAACCGAGCACAAGTCCGCACTTTCGCGATTGACCAAGGCGATTTCCCATTCGACACCGATAGTGGATTGGGAAGAGTGGGCGAACTCGATTTTCTGCACGGCGCTCCTATTGATGACGTCTCGGACGGAATGCTCCGGAGCCGAACAAAGTGGATGGAGCGTCCACCGATTCCTCGATGTTTCTCCATACTCATTGTATGTATTGCGCCGCTCCTGCCGGGACAATGCTCCGGTGGGACCTGCGTCACCCCAGACTAGTGCGGGATGACCTCGAAAGCTACGCGTTTGTCGCCGAGGCGAGCCAGGATCAGCGTTGCCTTGTTCTTGGCGCTCTTGGGGGAGCCTGCCAGCAAAATGCGGCGCAATTCTTCGGGCGTGACGTCGACTCCGCGCTTCTTGATATCCAATGTGCCGATGCCGTTGGATTTCACCCAGCTGCGCAGCTTCTTCACGTTGTAGTCATGCACTGCCATGACTTTGTATCCGCGGGCAAACGGCGTGGAGATCTGCTGGTTATGGGTGAAGTAGGCGATGTGCTCATCGAGCAGGTGGCCGCCAGTGCGCTCCAGCAAGGTCGAGATCAGGTGGGAACGGATCACTGCGCCATCGGGTTCGTAGATGTGCGCTTCCAATTCGCCTACCGGGGCTGGCTGATCATTTGCCGCGGCAGCTGCACTGGCCAACTCGTGGGCGCCGTCCTTGTCGATGACCAGCGCGGCACGGGCGATGTCCTTGCGCTTGAGCTTGCCGAACCAGAGGCAGGCCTCGATGACCGAGCCGTGGTCCGAAATCCAGACAGCCTCGGCGTTCGCCGGAATCGCTTCATGGGGCAGGCCCGGACCAAGTTTCACTCCGACGTCCAGCCCGGAGTCCACCAGCTTCTCCACGAAAGACAGGGGCGGGGAAAACGCCTCGGGGTCAAAGAGTCGGCGGGTGCTTCCCTTCACGTCGGTACGCCGGGCTGGATCCAGCCAGACGCCGTCAACCCCGGTCAGATCGGTGTCCTCGGCGCTGCCGTGGATCACAGTGGCATTGTCGAAGGGCATCAGGTTCAGTGTTGTGGCTGCCGCGGTGGTTTCATCCATCTCTACTGCGGTGACCTGCACGCCAGCGCTGGCCAGCGCAATGGAGTCGGTGCCGATGCCACATCCGAGGTCGGCGACGTGGGTGGAACCGGCATTGGTGTAGCGGCGGGCATGCAGCCCGGCGATGGTCAGGCGCGTGGCCTGCTCCAGTCCGGCCGGGGTCAAGATCAACGAGTCTGCAAAGGGGCCGAATTTCACCCTCGCCCGGAAACGCAGCTCGGCCTGCGCCATGACGGCGCGAACCACCTGGGCGTCGTGGCCTTCCTTGCGCAGCTTCTCATTCAGCGACCAAGCAGCATCCTTGGTGGCCACCATGGACGGGTCGATGGTGGAAAGCAGCTTCCAGCCGTCTTCCGAAAGCAGGGCGGCGAATTGTTCATTGAGCGTGGAGTCATTTGAAGCCTGGGCCATGATCCAAGACTATCGTTGATGCGTCTTGGAACAGACTGGCCCTCTCGGTGTGCCCAGCCCGCAGGGCCAGTGATCTATGTGACAAAAACGCGTCACATTCAGAATTCGCAGAATTGCCAAGCGGGCTTCGCCAAGCTCCGGGATCCGGCCGCCCAGCAGTTGCGCCAAGAGCAGTTCGAAGCCGGGAGGTGTGAAGCACTGAAACCAAAAGACTAAGTATCACTATCTCATGGGCATTGATTTGGTTAGAGAGAGTAATGCTTGTTGCTAATTGGATCATCTGGCTAACGAGTAGCCCTATCGCTGTTTTACAGTTCTCCGCCACTAGGAAACGGTTCGCTGGACCAACTCGCCCCGCTTGCTGCAAGCGGCTGCATGTCCTCCGCAAGACCTGAAGTGATCCACGTCGCATTCCCCTGTGGAACTGGTGTTGTATGGCACCTGTGATGAAACCTATGCAGCGAACGACAGTGACGTCGACAACCGGTCCAAAGGCCGTGGATCCCGCACCCCTGGTGCAGAACCAGCTTAAGCGCGGCATGAGCAGCCGCCACCTGCAGATGATCGCCATTGGCGGTTCCATCGGCACCGGGCTGTTCGTGGCCTCCGGCGGCACTATTGCCCAGGCGGGTCCCGGCGGCGCGCTGCTGGCCTACGCCGCGGTGGGTCTCATGGTGTACCTGCTCATGCAGTCCCTGGGCGAGATGACCGCGAAGATCCCGGTGGCCGGATCCTTCCAGACCTTCGCTACCCGCTTCGTTTCCCCCTCCTTCGGCTTCGCCATCGGCTGGAACTACTGGTTCAACTGGGCCATCACTGTCGCGGCGGAACTGGTGGCCGCTGGCATCGTGATGAGCTTCTGGTTGCCTGATGTCCCCGGTTGGGTCTGGGCCGGCTCTTTCCTGGTGGCCTTGACCGCCTTGAATGCTTTGTCCGCCAAGGCCTTCGGCGAAGGCGAGTTCTGGCTGGCCATGATCAAGGTGGTCACCGTCATCGCCTTCCTGGCCGCCGGCGTGCTGATGATCTTCGGGGTGCTCGGCGCGCACACCGATCCGCTGGCCAACTGGCGCGAAGGCAACGATGTCTTCCATGGCGGCTGGCTGTCCATCGTCTCGGTCTTCATGATTGCCGGATTCTCCTTCCAGGGCACCGAGCTGGTGGGTGTCGCCGCAGGCGAAGCCAAGGATCCGCGCCGCGAAGTGCCCAAGGCCATCCGCCGGGTGTTCTGGCGCATCATGCTCTTCTACATCGGTGCCATCTTCATCATCGGCTGCCTGATTCCGTTCACCGACCCGAGCCTGCTGGCCAGCGGCGAAGCCGACGTGGCTTCCTCGCCCTTCACCCTGGTCTTCGAGCGGGCCGGCATCGCTTTTGCCGCTGCTGCCATGAACGCGGTCATTCTCACCGCCATCCTCTCGGCTGGCAACTCGGGGCTCTACGCCTCAACCCGCATGCTCTACTCCATGGCCCACGATGGCAAGGCTCCGAAGATCTTCGGGCGCACCAACTCCCGCGGCGTGCCGATCATGGCTCTGCTGGCCACCGCTGCGGTAGGCCTCTTCGGGTTCCTCACCGCCCTGGTGGGCCAGGGTGCGGCCTATACCTGGCTGCTGAATGTCTCGGGGCTGTGCGGGTTCATCGTCTGGGTGGGTATTGCCGTATCCCACTACCGCTTCCGCCGCGGTTATCTCGCCCAGGGCTACAGCGTGAAGGACCTGCCCTACTTGGCCCCGCTCTTCCCGCTAGGACCCATCGTGGCCTTCCTGATGCTGATTGCCGTGATCGTCGGTCAGAACTACCAAGCGGTGCTGGCCGGCCACGGGCTGGAAGTGCTCTCGGCCTATATCGGGCTGCCGCTGTTCCTCGGACTGTGGCTGGTGCACCGCATGGTGACCAAGTCCAAGATGGTCAAGCTCACCGAGATGGATCTGGACGCTCCGGAGGATATCGAAGAGTCCGCGGCTGTGCGCTCTGCGCGAACCGGTGTGAAGAAGTAGGGCAATGATTAGCACTCGCCTTGACCGAGTGCTAAAGCTCGTCCTAAAGTCATGTGTGGGTGTCACGATGGAAGTCGCATCTGCAGCTTGCAGCGTTACACACCGCCTGACTGGATACCACCAACTGGCACCGCGACGACGGTTGGTCCAATGCCATAGGGCGCACCCCTACAACCATTGGTTCATACACGAAAAGGAGAGACCATGTCTGTCTCCATCAAGCCGCTCGAAGACCGCATTGTCATCAAGCAGGTCGAAGCCGTAACCACCACCGCTTCGGGCCTGGTCATCCCAGACTCCGCTAAGGAAAAGCCACAGGAAGGCGCCGTAGTCGCCGTAGGCCCAGGCCGCATCGATGACAACGGCAACCGCATTCCCCTGGACGTTGCAGAAGGCGACGTAGTCCTGTACTCGAAGTACGGCGGAACCGAGGTCAAGGTCGGCAACGAAGAGTACCTGGTGCTCTCGGCTCGCGACGTACTGGCAGTCGTCGTAAAGTAACGCCAACCTCTCTAAAGTTTCAGGAGAAAATGCATGGCTAAGCAGCTAGCATTCAACGAGGAAGCGCGACGCGCCCTCGAAGCGGGCATTGATAAGCTCGCAAACACGGTGAAGGTCACCCTCGGCCCACTCGGCCGCAATGTGGTGCTTGCCAAGACCTGGGGCGCCCCGACCATCACCAATGACGGTGTCACCATTGCGCGTGAGATCGATCTGGAAGATCCATACGAGAACCTTGGCGCGCAGCTGGCCAAGGAAGTAGCCACCAAGACCAATGACGTAGCAGGCGACGGCACCACCACCGCCACCGTGCTCGCTCAGGCCCTGGTCAAGGAAGGCCTGAAGAACGTCGCCGCAGGCGCCGCTCCGGGCGATGTCCGCAAGGGCATTGAACTGGCTGTGGAGATCGTCTCGGACGCATTGGCCGCTAACGCCGTTGCCGTAGAGGACAAGGTTGCTAACGTAGCCGCGATCTCCGCGCAGTCGGATGAAATCGGCGAATTGCTGGCCAAGGCCTTCAAGACCGTGGGCACCGATGGCGTGATCACCATCGAGGAGTCCTCGACTACCGCTACCGAGCTGGTCCTGACCGAAGGCATGCAGTTCGACAAGGGCTACCTCTCGCCACAGTTCATCACCGACCAGGAGCGCCAGGAAGTTGTCCTGGAAGACGCACTGATCCTGATCAACCCAGCCAAGATCTCCACCGTGGCAGAATTCCTGCCACTGCTGGAAAAGGTCCTGGAAGCGAAGAAGCCGCTGCTGATCATCGCCGAGGATGTCGAGGGCGAAGCCCTTTCCACCCTGGTGGTCAACAAGCTGCGCGGCCTGCTGAACGTGGTAGCCGTCAAGGCTCCAGGCTTCGGCGACCGCCGCAAGGCAATGATGCAGGATCTGGCTATCCTCACCGGTGCCCAGGTTGTTTCCCCGGAACTGGGCCTGTCCCTGGACCAGGTTGGCACCGAGGTACTCGGCTCGGCACGCCGCGTGACCATCACCAAGGATTCCACCACCATCGTTGATGGCGCTGGCACCGAGGAAGATGTCGCAGAGCGCGTAGCCCAGCTGAAGGCTGAGCTGAACCGCACCGATTCGGAGTGGGACCGCGAGAAGCTGTCCGAGCGCCTGGCCAAGCTGTCCGGCGGCATCGGCGTGATCAAGGTGGGCGCTTCCACCGAGGTCGAGCTGAAGGAACGCAAGCACCGCATCGAGGATGCTGTGTCCTCCACCCGTGCTGCCCTGGAAGAGGGCATCGTTGCCGGCGGCGGTACCGCCCTGGTTGACGCGCTGGCTTCGCTGGATACCGATGCCCGCATCGCAGCCACCGAAGGCGACGTAGCAGCAGGCGTTGCGATTGTCCGCCGCGCGCTGGTGCAGCCGCTCTTCTGGATCGCTACCAACGCCGGCTTCGACGGTGCGGTAGTTGCTTCCAAGGTGGCGGAGTCCCCAGCCAACGAAGGCTTCAACGCCAAGACCGGTGTCTACGAGAACCTGCTGCACGCAGGCGTCATCGACCCAGTCAAGGTAACCCGCTCGGCACTGCGCAACGCAGCATCGATCGCGGCCTTGGTTCTGACCACCGAGACCTTGGTGGCAGAGAAGGCTGAAGAAGCTGAAGAGGCGCACGGCCACTAGGGTTTAGCCCGTCACCGAAGCATTGCTTCGTGAGCGAAAGCCGCCGTTGGATCCAGGATTTATCTCCTGGATCCAGCGGCGGCTTTTTGTTCTCAGAAAACGATCCACCCGGGGTGACCCAGCTCATTGACACGATAAATGAGTGCGCTCATAATTGAACTCAGTCAAAGATTGATGCCCATTTCATATCCGTACAGGAGATCTTCCATGCACGCGTTCGTTCTCGAAAACTACAAGGGTGCCCTGGTGCAGGCCGAGGTCGCTGAACCTGAGTTGGGGGAGCGGGAGGTACTCATCGAGATTGCGGCCGCTGGCGTCAACCAGCTTGACGAGAAGATCCGCGCAGGCGAATTCAAGGCAATCCTGCCATACAAGATGCCGCTGGTTCTCGGCCACGACGTCGCAGGGACCGTGATCGGGCTCGGCTCAGGAGTCCGCGGCTTTACGGTAGGGGACCAGATTTTTGCCCGCCCTCGAGATCATCGGATCGGAGCTTTCGCCCAGCGCATTGCCGTGAATGAAATGGATATTGCGAAGGCGCCTGTCTCCATCGACCTGGTGCAAGCGGCCTCGCTGCCCCTGGTTGCACTGACTGCGTGGCAGGCACTAGTTGAGCGGGGAAATCTGCAGCCGGGGCAGCGAGTACTCATCCACGCTGGCGCTGGCGGCGTCGGAACCATCGCCATCCAGCTGGCCAAGCACCTGGGCGCTTACGTCGCGACAACAGCGTCGGCGACGAACGCCGAATTCTTGCAGGATCTCGGAGCCGATGAAGTCATCGACTACAAGACCGAGGATTTCCAGGTAAGTATCTCGGGCTATGACCTGGTGCTTGACAGCCTGGGCGGCGAAACGCTTGCCAAGTCGCTGGGAGTCCTGCGCCCTGGAGGGAAGGTCATCGGCATCTCGGGTCCGCCGACTCCGGCATTCGCCAAGGAAGCAGGGCTGAATCCGGTGATGGGCTTGGCGGTCCGCGCGCTAAGCCGGTCAGTTCTCAAGAAGGCCAAGAAGCTGGGTGTCGGGTACGAGTTCCTCTTCATGAAGCCCAGCGGCCAGCAGCTGCGAGGCATTGCCGAACTGGTGGACTCCGGGGTCCTGACGCCCGTGGTGGGCCAGGTCTTCGGTTTTGCGCAAACTGCAGAGGCCCTTGAATCGATGGAGGCTGGTGGCCGGCGCGGCAAGACCGTCATCTCCATGCAGCAGAAGTAAAGCGAGCGCGTTCGCCTGGGCGGTGGGCGCGCTTTGCTCGTCAGTGGGGGAGGATTGCAGCAATCTGAGCGCGGATGCCCCGGGCGACTTCAGCTGTGGCCAGTGCCGGGTCCGCAGCAGTAGCCATGGCCAGGAACTGGATGGAAGTGATGGCCCGCGCAATCGTGGCTGCCTCCGGCGCCTCCAGATTCCTATGCGTGCCCAGGAGCTCGGCAATCGCCTGTTCGGTCAACGCCGCTATGCGCAGGGCTTCGGCATGATGCGGTTCCGCCGAATCGCCAAAAACCATTTCGCGCAGATAAAAGCGCCCGTTGTCGACATGCTTCCGATTGCAGTCGATGATCGGTACCAAAAGGGCCATGGTTGCCTCCAGCGCGGTCTTTGCTGATTTAGAGGCCTCGATGCCTTGCTCCAAGGAGCGTTCGTAGCGGTGGTTCTGCACCATGAGCAGCAGCTCGGATTTGGACTTGGCGTAGAGGAAAAGGGTTCCGGTTCCGATATCCGCCGCGTCGGCGATCTGCTGCGTGGTGACCTCATCGACACCGTGTGCCGCGAAGAGTTCGCTGGCCGCGGAGATGATCCGTTCAAGCTTCTGCTGCTTGTTGCGTTCGCGTCGTCCTGGCATAGGAGTTGAAGACGTCACCCGGGAGCCTCTCGGCTAGAACTGATCAGAGTTATTCATGAGTCTAATCAAGAAAGCTGCTGTTTCAGAATGCGCGGATTGACTTCGCTCACCTGGCCAAGCAACAATTTGCCGCCGTGCCGACGATGGCTGGGCGGCAAACCGCCGTGGAACTTTGCGCCAGTTCTCGAATTTCGACAGCTAATCCTGAGCAGGTCAGGCCAATACGGTCAATCTATATACGCTGCTTTACAGCGGCAGCAGCGTCAACTCGCACGGTGTGGCCATGGCGAATTGATAAGATGGTTGGTTGTCTGACGTGAATCAAGTAGAAAACGCCGAGGACAATAACCTGTCCCCGACGAAAGCGCAGCCAGTGAGCCATACCTTGGATCAGTCTCGGACAAGCACCCAGCGTGCCGGTTTCCGAGTTGATTTGCAGGGACTTCGCGCCCTCGCAGTCCTGCTGGTGATGTGCTACCACATCTGGTTCTCCCGGGTCTCCGGCGGTGTGGACATCTTCTTGATGCTCTCCGCCTTCTTCCTCACTTCTTCCACCGCACGGCGCATCGCCCGCGGGCAGCGCCCGCCTCTGCTCGACGGCTGGCTGCATCGATTCTCGCGCCTGATACCGCAAGCGGCGGTAGTCATCATTGGCGTGGTCATCGCGGCATGGATCATCCTGCCTAGTACGCGCTGGCTGGAGCTGATCGACCAGTCCAATGCCGCGCTGTTCTACTGGCAGAACTGGTACCTCTCGGATCACCAGGTGGACTACTACGCCTTCAACACAGCCGCCGCCTCGCCGCTGCAGCACTTCTGGTCCCTGTCTGTCCAGGGACAGATCTTCATCATCTGGCCGCTGGTTCTTGCCGGCAGCGCACTGCTCTGGAAGAAGTTCTTCTCCCGGCACAGCTTCGCCGCCGTAGCAGGCGGCGCCTTCGGAGCCATCTTCCTCGGCTCGCTCGCGTATTCCATTCACATCACCGCCACCAACCAGCAGGTGGCCTACTTCCACACGGGCGCGCGCCTATGGGAATTCGCCCTCGGTTCGCTGCTCGCCTTGGCATTGCCGTGGCTCTCCAGCCTGCCCGAGAAGATCCGCCGCATCGGAGGCTGGGCCGGCCTGGCCACCGTCATAGGCAGTGGCGCCGTACTGGATGTGCAGGGGCAGTTCCCGGGCTTCATGGCTTTGGTGCCCACGGTCGCCGCCGCCTTGGTGATCTCGGCTCCGGCACCGCGCAGCTGGGCCAACCCGTCGGGCCTGCTTTCCTTGCCCCCGCTGGTAAAGCTGGGCGACCTGTCCTACGGCATGTACCTGTGGCACTGGCCGTTGCTGGTCTTCTACCTTGAGGTCTCCGGGAACGAGAAGGCCTCCTTCGCTGCCGGCAGCGTCTTGATTCTTGCCTCGATTCTCGCTTCATGGGCTACCACCAAGTTCGTCGAGAAACCGGCCATCGCCTGGCAAGCCAGTGCCAGCTTCTCGCGCCTGATTCCGCAAACCGGGTTCAAGCTCATTGCCCAGTTTGCCGTGGTCGCCGTGGGGCTTGGCGTAGCCAGCCTTCCGGTGATGGCCTGGGAGAACAACGTCGAGCACCGCAGGGCCATGGCCGCGGCGCAGACCGCCACCGACAACCCCGGGGCCAACGCCGAAGATGACTGGGATCCGTCACCTGCGGCTTTGACCCTGCCGCTGGCGACCGAACTGGATAGCGAATGGCAGACTCCCGGCGATGTCTGCGAAGGGGCGAACGCTCCAGATGACGAGCGCATCCACTTCTGCGAGCAGGGCGGCACTTTCGACGGGGGAGCGCCGGACCTGGTAATGCTGGGCGATTCGCACATGCAGCACTGGTCTGCGGCGGCTTCGGCAATGATCGAGGAAGCTGGCGGCAGCTGGATCTTGGTGTACGAACCGGGTTGCCGCTACGGCTCCGATGCTGACCGCGTGGAAGAAGCCTGCTCCGGTTTCCAGGACGCGGCGCAGGAATACGTAGCGGATCTGGCTCCGCAGATGGTGCTGACCACGGCCAGCAAGACCGTAGCGGACCCTGATGACATGCTTCGCAGCCCGGGGGAGCAGGAGATCCTGGTGGACAACTACGCCGAGATGATCCAGCCGCTGCTCGATGCCGGAAGCCGGGTCATCGCGATGCGCGATACCCCGCGCTATACCTACTCCATTCCGGAATGCGTGGATTCGAACAAGGGACTTCCTGCCAACTGCGATGGTTCGGCCGGCTACGCCTTGAACAGCGTGAATCCAGTGGAGCAATTCCTGGATTCCAATGATTATGGCGACCAGGTTGTTTCCCTGGACATGACGGGGTTGCTCTGCCCCGAGGGGGTCTGCAAAGCTGTCATAGGCAACGTCTTGACGTACCTGGATGATTCGCACCTGTCCAAGACCTTCGTGCTCAGTGCCAAGCGCCAGTTCGCTTCTTCTTTCAAGGATGCAACAAACTGGGAATAAATCACCCCTGATGCGGGATGGGACATGAGGTTGAACACAGTGCGCCAAGAAGGAATAACCGGAACGCCAAAAGAGCTCTACCATTTAATCAACCTCCGCTGTCGCCCCGAAAGGTTCCCCCGTGACTGAGTTCAACCCCTTTGCCTTTGAAGGACTCACCTACGACGACGTTCTGCTGTTGCCTGGCCCGACGGATGTGATTCCTTCGGAGGCGGACACCACCACCCGCTTCACCAAGCGCATCAACATCCAGGTGCCCATCAGCTCCGCTGCAATGGACACGGTGACCGAAGCACCCATGGCAATCGCGCTGGCACGCCAGGGCGGTATCGGCGTGATCCACCGCAACCTTTCCATTGAGTCCCAGGCCAAGCAGGTTGACCAGGTTAAGCGCAGCGAGTCGGGCATGATCACCGACCCAGTCACTGTGCACCCGGGTGCCACCTTGGCTGAATGGGATGAGCTGTGCGCTCAGTACCGCGTCTCCGGTCTGCCAGTGGTAGATGAGAACCGCAAGCTGTTGGGCATCATCACCAACCGCGACACCCGCTTTGTTCCTCGCGAACGCTACATGACCACCAAGGTCTACGAAGTGATGACCGGCATGCCGCTGGTGACCGCTCATGACGGTGTAGCTCCAGAGAAGGTAATCGAGCTCCTGTCCAAGAACCGCATCGAGAAGCTTCCACTCATCGATAACGACGGCAAGCTCACCGGCTTGATCACCGTCAAGGACTTCGACAAGGCCGAGCAGTACCCGCTGGCGACCAAGGACGACGAAGGCCGTCTGCGTGTTGCAGCTGCTGTTGGCTTCTTCGGCGAAGGCTACGAGCGTGCCATGACCCTGATCGACGCCGGAGCTGACGCACTGGTTGTCGACACCGCCAATGGCCACTCGCAGGGCGTGCTGGAGATGATTGCACGCCTGAAGAAGGATCCAGCGGCCGCGCACGTGGACATCATCGGCGGCCAGGCAGCCACCTATGACGGTGCCAAGGCACTGATCGATGCTGGCGCTGACGCCATCAAGGTCGGCGTTGGCCCGGGCTCCATCTGCACCACCCGCATCGTTGCCGGCGTGGGCGTTCCCCAGGTTACCGCTATCTACGAAGCAGCCAAGGCAGCTATTCCAGCTGGCGTTCCATTGATCGCTGACGGCGGCCTGCAGCACTCGGGCGATATCGGCAAGGCCCTGGTGGCCGGCGCCGACTCGGTCATGCTCGGCTCCCTGCTGGCAGGTACCGCTGAGTCCCCTGGCGATCTGGTCTTCATGGGCGGCAAGCAGTTCAAGGCCTACCGCGGCATGGGCTCGCTGGGCGCAATGGAAACCCGTGGCAAGAACACCTCGTACTCCAAGGACCGCTACTTCCAGGCTGACGCGCCATCGAACGAGAAGCTGATCCCTGAAGGCATCGAAGGCCAGGTCCCTTACCGCGGCCCGCTGTCGGCTGTCACCCACCAGCTCGTGGGCGGCCTGCGCCAGACCATGTTCTACGTTGGCGGACGCACCGTTCCCGAGCTGAAGGCACGCGGCAAGTTCGTCCGCATCACCGCAGCAGGCCTGAAGGAATCGCACCCGCACGACATCATGATGACCGTTGAGGCACCGAACTACCGTTCGCGCTAAGGCTCATCTGATGCGGAAAACCCCATCACCACTGGCGCATTGCCAGAGGCGATGGGGTTTTTCGCATCTCTGCTAGCTGATTCAGGAGGCCAGCCAGCCACCGTCGACGTTGAGCATCTGTCCAGTGATGTACCGGGATGCTTCCGAAAGCAAGAAAACCACCGGTCCGGCAAAGTCATCAGTGTGCCCCAGCCTATTCATCGGGATCCGTGAGAGGATTCGTTCTCTGTCTGCCGGTTTGGCCAGGAGATCTGAAGTGAGCTGCGTTTGGACGTATCCGGGAGCAATGCCGTTCACGCGGATGCCTTGTTGCGACCATTCCCGGGACAGCGCGCGGACAGCTCCGAGTACGGCTGACTTCGACATGACGTATGGTGCGACATTGGGCAGCCCAATGGTGCTTGCCAGGGAGCAGAGGAAGACGTGGCTTCCGACCGCGCTGCCGCGGGAGATCTCCCGCCGCGCGATCTCGGTGCTGAGGAACAGAGGGGCTTCGGCATTGACCTTCTGTACCCATCGCCATTCCTCAGGATCCAAATCGATGGCCTGCTTGCGCAGCTGCACACCCGCAGCATGGATCACGGAATCAACCGGACCGTTGCCTTCGGCAAGGTCTACAAGTTCATTGGCTTTGCCGGTTTGCGCTACATCCCAGGTATAGGTGTGCAGGCGTTGCCCATCGAGTCCGGCAAGCTGCCGTGTTTGCTCCAGCTGGGACTCCGTGCGGGACACTGCGCTGACACGTGCGCCGGCTTTGACGGCTGCCAGTGCCATAGCCTGCCCGATGCCGCGGCCAGCTCCGGTCACCAAAACGTGACGGTTGGCCAGTGAAAACTGTTCAAGACTCATGGGAATTCCTTGTTTGCGTGCTCGTTAGAAAATGTAGGTGGGCAACAGCAAGATGAAGAGGAATACCGCACCGCTGATGACCAATGAAACAAAGGTGTACTTCAAGATGGATCTCACTCCGAGCCCCGCGATCGCCAAGATCGGCAATGCGAAGAACGGCTGGATCATGTTGGTCCAGGTGTCGCCGTAACCGATTGCCATGATGATCAAGGCGGGATCCGTGCCCAAGGCGTTGGCCGCTTCGATGAAAATCGGTCCCTGAATGGCGAATTGGCCGCCACCACTGGGCACGAAGATGTTTACCAAGCCGGCGGCGAGGAAGGCGACAATCGGCAATGAGTTCGCGTTGGACATCGAGATGAACGCATCGCTGAGCACGGTGATCAGTCCCGTCGTTGTCACGATCCCCAGGATGCCGGCGTACAGCGGATACTGCAGCAGCACTTCGCCGGTGACTGTCGAAGCGTTCTTGATCAGCCCGGCCAACGCTACAGGGGAGTCAACCAGCAAGAGGATGATCGCGAGCATCGACCAGTTCACGATGTCGAAGGTCAAAACGAAGCCCAGGCGCATGAAGTGCCCGACGATGAAGACGCTGAGCAGTAGTCCCAGTCCGGTCGTGACGTAGCGCTTGGATTCAATCCAATCTGCCGGGCTTTCCGGTTTCCCAGCTTGACGGGCCTCCGTCTGGGAATCCGGGTTGCTGAGCGGGATCTCCAGGATCTCCTCGTCGGTCTTAGGCCGGGACATCGCCATGCCGATGACCAGCGCGGGAATCATGATGAGCAGGCCAGTCATATTCCACCAGCTGAAGACCGTTTCCGTAACCGGGACCGGAGCACCCAGGAATTCCTCGATGAAGCTGCCAGGAGTGGCCGAAGTCAGCGGGGCTGCCCCTGAATATCCCATATGGTAGGGAATAAAGCCGGTGTAGGCGGCAGCGACCAACAAAGGGAAGTGGACTTTGATGCCGCGTTCGCGGCAGCTGGTGGCGATACCCTTGGCCAGAATCGCTCCGACGATTAGTCCCAGGCTCCACTGGGCCCAGGACACCAAGCAGGTCAGCAGGGTGACCCAGGCGTAGGCCTGCACCGCGTTCTTTGGAATGCTTGATACTTTCGACAGCACCCCCTGGACCTGGCGGGTATGGGCCAGTGCATGCCCGAAGAGCAGGGCCAGGCACATCTGCGTGATGAAGGCCAGTAGCCCTGTCAATCCTTCGCCCCAAGCATTCACCACGGCGACCGGAGACGAGTCGGTCATCGTCAAGGCCATGAGCATCACGATCAACGTCAGCAGGACGGCGAATACCATTGCTGAGGGCATCCATCGTTCGACAAGACGAGTCACAGGCTTCATTGCGGTTGTGAGCATCGTGCACCTCCAAGAGTAGGCCGATCAATTTGCTGGAGAGGAATATGACTGCCGTCACATCCTTTCGAGGACGCTACTAGTGCGGTTCGGCATTAAGCAATCGTAAGTGGCTAGGCGTCCTATCTCCGGTTGCACCCGGTGCTTCAGGTGCATGAATAAGGTGATTCAGAAGATTTAGCTTTTGAAGCTTAATGTTGCTTAACGTATTTCCATGCCATGTAATGGTGATCACAAGCATTCGCAGGTTCTTATCCGATTTCACCAATGGAGGTGCGCGTTGACCACCCAGTCGCATTTATCGCTTCGACCAGCGCGTGTCTCTGCTGCTGCTGTTGCCCGAGCTGCAGGGGTCTCTTCTGCAACGGTCAGCTACATCATGAACGGTCGACCCGGTGCCTCGCCTGAGACCCGGCGCCATGTGCTGAAGGTGGCGAACGAACTTGGCTACCGTCCCGCCAACCATGGGCAGCAGCAGGACCCGCTTCTGACCCGCGTGGTCGGCCTAGTGCTGCCGAACATCGTGAACCAGATGTATACGATCTGGGCACAGCACATCATCAATGCCACCGCCGCGGCCGGGTTCGATGTCTTTGTCGCAACAACGGGGGACGACCCCGAGGCGCTGGATCAAGTTGCTCGTACCCTGGCTGCCCGGAATGTTGATGGCGTCATTATCGCCGCTGCAATCAAGGAAGATTCGCGTTCTCTGAGGACCTTTCGCCAGAAACGAATTCCCTATGTCTGCCTGTCGCGCAATTCCGAGCATCTGCCTGGTGATTTCGTCGGGATCGATGACGACGCGGCTGCGGGGGAACTCATGTCCCACGTTCTGGATCACGGCTATTCGGAGGTGGCCACTGTCATCGGGCCGCGTTCCTCTACTGCGTCTTTGTTGCGCGAACAGGCTTTTGTCCGGGTTGCCCAACAAAGGGGTGTCCGGGTTGCGGGAGAACGCCTGATCAGTACCAAGCTCAGTTCGGAAGGCGGGCAGCTGGCCGCCAAAAGATTGTTCAGCTCGGCGCATCCGCCACGGGCTGTGGTCTGCGGATCGGATGAAATTGCCATTGGTGTCATGGAGCATGCGCTGTCGCTGGGCCTGCGCATTCCACAGGATGTCGCGATCGTCGGCTGTGACGGACTCAGGCACAGCCGCTCGAAAATCATCGGGCTGACAACAATTGTCCAGCCGGTGAAAGACATGGCGGAAAGGTCCTTCGAGCTACTCCTGGAACAGATCGTCGAGCCGCGGAACACCTACAAGCACACGATCTGCGAGCACAGCCTCCATATCGGTAGGACTTGCGGGTGCCCTGCTACAGGGCGAATGCCTGCCCTCTAGCTCACCACTAGACATTCTCAAAGCCAAGGGCCTGGTGCCCTCTACTCGTCATGCCTGCATGCGGAAGGAACTGACCGTGCAAACTACCAACGCGACACGTCGGATGCGCTCACCGGAAATGCTCAACAAGCTGATTTTCCGGCGCATCATGCCGCTGCTGATCGCAGCCTATGTCATGGCTTTCATTGATCGCACGAATATCGGCATGGCCAAAGACCGGTTGGAAATCGATCTGGGTATCTCGGCTACAGCGTACGGCGTGGGTGCCGGGCTGTTCTTCTTGACCTACGCGCTTTCGGAGATTCCCTCAAACCTGATCATGCACAAGGTCGGCGCACGGTTCTGGATCATGAGGATCATGATCACTTGGGGAATCCTGTCTGCCTGCATGGCACTGGTCCAGGGGGAGTGGTCCTTCTATATCCTGCGCATGCTGCTGGGCATCGCTGAGGCGGGCCTATTCCCGGGAGTCATCTACTTCATCACCCAGTGGTTTGTCGTCAAAGACCGCGCCCGGGCCAACGGACTCTTCTTGCTCGGCGTAGCCCTGGCGAACGTCATCGGGGCGCCGCTGAGCGGCCTGCTGCTGACTATGGACGGCGTTGGCGGGTTGCACGGATGGCAGTGGATGTTCATCATCGAGGGGTTGCCAGCGTGCTTCTTGGCTATCGCAGTTTGGAAACTCCTGCCCAACAAGCCCACCGAAGCTAAATTCCTCACCCAGGCCGAGGCCGAGGACTTGGAAGCGCGAATCGCGGCTGAGGAAATCGCCGGCGCGCAGGCTGCTGGAAATTCCAAGCTTCTCCATGTTCTCAAGGACAAGCAGATCCTGTTGGTCGTTGCGATCTACTTCTCCCACCAGATCGCAGTCTACGCATTGAGCTTCTTCTTGCCTTCGATCATCGGTACATACGGAGAGCTATCCACCATCCAGATCGGCTTGCTCACCTCGATACCGTGGGTCTTCTCTGCCGCAGGCGCCTTGCTGATCCCCAAGCTTGCCACCAATGGCTCGCGATCGCGGATCGTTGCCAGCGCAACCATGACCGGCATCGTTGCCGGGTTCACCCTCGGTGCGCTTGGCGGACCGGTGCTCGGACTGATCGGCTTCTCGCTAGCCGCGTTCAACTTCTTCGCGTTGCAGCCGATCCTGTTCACCTACCCGGCAACCCGCCTTTCCGGTGCGACTCTGGCTGGCGGCATTGCTTTCGTGAACACCGTCGGGCTGTTCGGCGGATTCCTTGGTCCCTACATCATGGGGCTGATGGAAGAAGCTACTGGAAGCAAGATGTCGGGCCTCTGGTTCATTGTCGCGATCTGCGCCGTTGGCGCACTGCTCACTCTCAAGCTCAAGCAAGGCACCGAGGATCCCGCTAAAGCCGCTGTGTCCGGCCACTAGGCATCTAACTAAGGAGCAACGAACTCTAATGAATACCCATAACATGAAAATGGACTTTGACGGACTCCGGGTTCTCGTCACGGCTGGAGCTGCGGGCATCGGCCTGGCGATCGCTCAAGAGTTCAGGAACCATGGCGCACAAGTCTTCGTTACGGATATCAATCCTGAAGCAGTGCGTGCCGCCGCGTCGGCGGGTTTTGCCGCCTCCGTGAGCGACGTGTCGGATGAAGATCAGGTACGTGGATTGCCCGATCAGATCCAGCAGTCTCTAGGGGGACTGGACGTCCTGGTGAACAATGCCGGAATCGCCGGTCCTACCGGGCCTATCGAGACTCTTGAATCCGAAGATTGGATGACGACTTTCGATATTAATGTCCACGGACAATTCTTCTGCATCAAGCACTTGCTCCCGTTGCTGCGCCAGTCCACCCGCGGATCCATCATCAACTTGTCCTCGGCCGCTGGCCGTCTGGGCATGGCAGGTCGCAGTCCGTACTCGGCATCGAAATGGGCAGTGATCGGGCTGACCAAGACGCTTGCCATCGAGCTCGGCGGTGAAGGAATCAGGGTCAATGCCATCTGCCCGGGGGCAGTCAATGGCCCGCGCATCCAATCCGTCATCGAGGCGAAGGCGCGAATGCTCCAGCGTCCGGTGGACGAAGTCTCCGATCTGTACCACGCGCAGTCATCGCTCAACAAGCTGGTCGAGGCCGAGGACATCGCCAATATGGCGGTGTTCCTGGCCAGCCCGATGGCACTTCGGATCAACGGCCAGGCCATGGCAGTCGATGGCAACACCGAGAAACTGTACTAGGAAGGCGTATTGTGAAAAACAAGCGAAAAGTCATCATTACCAGCGCTGTCACCGGCGCTATCCATACCCCCAGCATGTCGCCGCACCTGCCGGTGAGCGCCGATGAGATTGCCGAAGCTGCGCTTGGCGCCGCCAAGGCTGGCGCGGCCATAGTCCACATGCACGCGCGTGATCCCAAGGACGGCCGCCCATCTCAGGATCCCAAGCATTTCGAACCGATCTTGGAGAAGCTCAAGAACGGCACCGACGCCATCGTCAACATCACCACCGGTGGCTCCCCGCATATGACCGTCGAAGAACGCATGCTTCCGGTGGCAACCTTCGAACCTGAACTCGCTTCGCTCAATATGGGATCAATGAACTTCGGACTGTATCCCATGCTGGACCGGTTCACGGAGTTCGAACACGATTGGGAACGAGAAGGCCTGGAAAATTCACGGGATCTGGTCTTCAAGAACACCTTTGCCGATATCCAGAGGATCCTGGAAATCGGTAACGCCAATGACACCCGGTTCGAATTCGAATGCTACGACATTTCCCACCTAAATAACCTGAGTCACTTCCACCAGCGCGGGCTGGCCCGTGGCCCGCTTTTCGTGCAGTCGGTTTTAGGTCTGCTCGGCGGCATCGGGGCGCATCCGGAAGACTTGATGCATATGCGCCGCACGGCTGACCGCCTGCTGGGAGAGAACTACGAATGGTCCATCCTCGGTGCAGGCAAGAACCAGATGCCGTTAGCTACCATTGGAGCGGCCATGGGATCGCATGTACGTGTTGGGCTGGAAGATTCCTTGTGGATCGGACCGGGGCAGCTCGCCGCTTCCAATGCCGAGCAAGTGACCCGTATCCGGACCATACTGGAAGCACTGAATTTCGAGGTCGCGACTCCCGAGGAAGCCCGGGAGATGCTGGAGCTCAAGGGGCGCGACAAAGTCGGTTTCTAGGCGCCAAATGCCTTCGGCCTGAATAGCAGCACAAAATCAAACAGACTCGAGGCTCCATCTGTCCTGCCCCATGCAGGCATAGATGGAGCCTTGTTTTGTCCTAGTCCCAGTTTGACGCCGCGCATTGGCGCGCGCCGTGGCGTATCCAATCCCACTAGAACATCGCGGGACTCGCTCGCCGCGGACACGTAGACTTGTTCGATGGCGGCGCTTCCCTGCGCGTGCGGGAAACCTCGCGCCAATGCGCCGGTGACGGAAGGACAATCAGTACATGGGCCAGCCAGCCAACCTGAAGAAGCAAACCCGACAGCGTATGGAACGCACGGGGGAGAGCTACACCACCGCGCGCAAGAACATCTTGGCCGGCAAGCCTGAAAGCCCTCGGGCCGCTCGCGCTGCCGCCGCACGCGACTACGCCAAGGAAGCACGCGAAAAGGCCAAGGCGCAGGAGCAGAAAGGCAAGAACGCTCCGGCTGCTTCGCCAGCTGACGAACTGCCTGAGTACCCAGCGCCAAAAGATGTCATCCAGTACGATGCTGCGCTCTGGCACCGAGTCCTAGTCCAAGCTGGCGTCACCAACAAGCACACCGGCGAACCGCTGAGCCAGGCATTGCTCGCTGGCCTTGCCGGCGGTATCGGCTTCATGGCTTTTACCCATGAAGGCGGCGAAGAGACTGCAGTAACCTTGGTGACCCGCCACAACCCGGAACCCTATACACAGAACCTGCTGGCTCGTTGCGGTGCTACGGTGACCGAACGTACCACCGGCTCAGCCGAACGCGCTGTCGAATACATGGACGCTGCCCTGGACGCAGGCCGCACCGTGGTGGTTCGCGTGGCAATCAGCGCGCTGCCATGGATTGACGGCAACACGGTTGATGAGGCCGAGACCCTGGATCTCGTCGTCGTTGGCGAGCACAAGAAGGACCTGATGGTAGATGACGGTTCAGGTGCGCTGAACCTTATAAGCCCCAAGGAACTGGCCATCGCCCGTGCGATGCGCAAGAAGGAAAAGCACTGGCAGGCATGGATCCCGTCCTCGCGCTCGCCGAAGGCCGAGACCCTGGCCGCCAATGCTGTCGAGGCGATTGGGGAAACCACCGCTCGCCTGCTGGGCACCAGCGAGCTTTCCGGGGTTCCAGTGCACTTTGCCAAGAACTTCGGCATTACCGGCATGCGCACCTTGGCCACGCGACTGCGCGATAACGAGTCCAAAACCGGTTGGTCCCAGATCTTCGCAAGCCAGCAAGCGCTGGCCAACGGCTTGGACCAGCTCGCAGGTTTCTTCTCCGACACGCGTTTCAGCGGCGAGGGCGCGTTGCGCGGCCTGTACGCGGAGTTCCTTTCGGAAGCGGCGGAACTTCCAGGCCTGGCGGCGCTGGCAGCTCACGTAGATGCTTACCGGCAGCTCTCCACCCAGTGGGATGAGTTCGCGGACCTGATTGATCCAGAGACCGAGTTCGCCAAGCGTGCTGAGCACTTCGCCGTATTGGCTGACGCGATTGAGCGCATTGCCGATTCTGAAGAGCGGGCCGCCACCTCCTTGGCCGCGACCGCCAAGAAGCTTGCATACGAGGCAGCCAAGTAAACCTGGCTCAACATAGGCCCTGCCATCCGGTGATCTTACTCACCGGATGGCAGGGCATTGTTGTCCCGGTGTGCCACTTGCGGCCCCATGCGCCAGAGCCAGCGCAGAAACATCGCCTAAAGCCAATGCGCTATCAAAAGCGGGATTATCCGGGAATCTTGATAACCTAGTTAGGTGAGTAACGAGATTGAGATCGGCCGCGGCAAGCGGGCAACTAAGGCATATTCCCTGGACGACGTAGCGATCGTACCGAATCGCCGTACCCGTGATCCGAAGGACGTATCGGTGTCCTGGCAGATCGACGCCTTCCAGTTCGACACCCCTATCCTGGGCGCACCAATGGATTCGGTGACCTCCCCATCTACTGCAATCGCCTTGGGCAAACTCGGCGGCCTGGGCGTGCTGAACCTCGAAGGCCTGTGGACCCGCTACGAGGACCCGGAAGCAGTGCTGGCTGAAATTGCCGGCCTGGAGTCCGAGGCGGCAACCCGCAACGACCCGAAGATCACCGCAAAGCTGCAGGAACTGTACTCGGCTCCCATCCAGCCTGAGCTGATCACCTCGCGCATCTCCGAGATCCGCGACTCCGGCGTTGTCGTTGGAGGCTCGTTGACCCCGCAGCGCACCCAGGAGCACTACAAGACCGTTGTCGCTGCCGGCGTGGACATCTTCGTCATCCGCGGCACCACCGTTTCGGCCGAGCACGTCTCGAAGACCACCGAACCGCTGAACCTCAAGCAGTTCATCTACGAACTCGATGTCCCAGTGATCGTGGGCGGCGCAGCAGGATACACCCCGGCCATGCACCTGATGCGCACCGGTGCAGCCGGCGTGCTCGTTGGCTTCGGTGGCGGCGCGTCCTCCACCACCCGCCGCACTCTGGGTATCCACGCGCCGATGGCTACTGCCATCGCCGACGTTGCAGCCGCACGCCGCGACTACATCGAAGAGTCCGGCGGACGCTATGTCCACGTCATCGCCGATGGCGGCATGGGGAACTCCGGCGACATCGTCAAGGCCATCGCCATGGGCGCCGACGCAGTGATGCTCGGTACCGCACTGGCCCGTGCCGATGAAGCACCAGGCGCCGGCTACCACTGGGGCATGGAAGCAGTTCACGAGGCCAGCCCACGTGGCGACCGCGCCAAGGTCGGCACCGTCGGCTCGCTGGAGAAGGTCCTGCACGGCCCATCGCACGAGACCAACGGCACCTCGAACCTGGTTGGTGCACTGCGCCGCTCGATGGCCACCACCGGCTACTCGACCCTCAAGGAATTCCAGCGCGTCGACGTCGTGCTGTCCCCGTACGAATCCGATCGCTTCTAGCGGATCCTGATCTGGCCCTGCTCTTCTTTCGAAGGGTGGGGCCAGTGTCGTTTAAGCGCTTGGTCTCAACGAATGAATAAGCAAGTTGGTTCCACCAGCGGAAAATAAGGCAACAGGGCTAATCTCACGCCATCGCATTTCGAGTTCTACGCCAAATAGAAGTACCGTTAGAGTGTGCTTAAAACCGCTCTGAAGCCCAAATGGATCGGCGCCCTCTTTGCCGCGCTAGCTCTCGCCACCGGATTCGTTCTCTTGTCCGGATGGCAGTTCGGCGCCTCCGAAACCGAGCCGCCGGTCAAGATCGACAAGACCGAGAAGCCGGTCGCGCTGATCGAGCATCAGGAAGTCGGCAAGGAGCTGCTGGGTATCAAGGCAGACCAGATCGTCACCATGTTGGGCGAATTCGTCCCCGGCACCGATCAGCTGATTGCGCCTCGGCTGAATGGCGATCAGCGCGGTGTCTGGGTCATCACCCAATTCAAGGTCGAGGGCGCGGCCCAGGACGCCGGTATTGCGGTGGTACGCGGCTGGCAGCCTGAAGCAACCAAGCCAGCTCCGGCACCTGAAGGCGAACTGGAGATCACCGGGCGCCTGCTGCCTAGCGAAGGCCCGGAATTCCGCGAAGACCTGCGCAGCGCAACGCTGCCAACTCTCGCCTCGGCACAGCTGGCGAACATCTGGGATTCGGTCCTCTTTGAAGGATTCGTCACGGCCCACGAAATCACCACTGCCAAGGGCGAGACCGTAGCGCAGCCGGGCCTGGAAATTGTCGACGTCGGTCCGCAGCCCCAGGAAGCGCAGATCAACTGGCTGAACGTTTTCTACGGCTTGGAATGGGTCCTCTTCGCAGGGTTCGCCATCTTCCTCTGGTACCGCATGGTGCGCGATGATTACCAGCGGGATCTTGACGAGATTGCTGAGCGCGCTGCCGAAACACATATCAAGGGCGGCAACGCCACCCAAGCTGGAAACAGCAACGAATAGCATTTCACGCACACCGCACTTCTTACCGAAATCGGAAGGAATCACCAACGATGTCCAGCACCACCCCGGCACCGAAGCCCCGGAAATTCGGCGGCACCCCTAAGCAGATCCGTGCAGCCGCAACCTTCTACAAGGTCTTCGCCTACATCACCGGCGTGATGCTGCTGCTGCTCGTGCTGGAAATGATTTTCAAGTACTTCTGGTCCCTGGAACTCTTCGTGGGTGGCACCTTGGTAGATGGCACCTCCAACGCCGTCGGCATGTACAACCGTGCCGAGGTGGCCGGGGGACTGAACCTCTCGCTGGGCATCCTGATCGCCCACGGCTGGCTATACGTGGTGTACCTCTTTGCAGACTTCCGCCTGTGGACCTTGATGCGCTGGCCATTCATGCGCTTCATTACGATCGCCCTCGGCGGCGTCGTCCCGTTCCTTTCCTTCTGGACCGAAGCCAAGGTGCACGCAGAAGTAGACCGCGAGCTGGCCGCGCATCCAAAGGCCGCCAAGCGCTACTGACACGTGGCTGCATTCATTGCCAAAGGGCAGATCCGTTCATCGAAAATGAACAGATCTGCCCTTTGCCTTTGCCAAAAATCCACTAGGTGACGCTGATGACATCACCTTGGCTGTCTCGCGCGCAGTGAACCGCGTAGACTGTAACGGTGACTACTGCTCCCCTCAATCCAGAACATAAGCCGGTTCTGGTCGTCGACTACGGGGCCCAATACGCGCAGCTTATCGCTCGCCGCGTACGTGAGGCCCGTGTGTACTCGGAGATCGTTCCGCACACCCTGTCCACCGAAGCCATCCTGGCCAAGAACCCTGCAGCGATCATCCTCTCCGGTGGTCCTTCCAGCGTTTACGCCGATGGCGCCCCTTCCGTCGGGGCTGACCTGTTTGAAGCCGGCGTGCCGGTCTTGGGCATCTGCTACGGCTTCCAGGCCATGGCTAACGCCTTGGGCGGTACCGTGGCCGAAACCGGCCTGCGCGAGTACGGCCGCACCGCAACCAACTTTGAGGGCGATGCCCGCTCCATCCTGGCAGGTGCCGCTCAGGCCCCTACCGTCTGGATGAGCCACGGCGACTCCGTCTCCAAGGCCCCAGAAGGCTTCGAAGTGCTGGCCACCACCGCTGGTGCTCCGGTTGCCGCTTTCGCAAATGAAGCAAAGCGACTGTACGGCGTGCAGTGGCACCCAGAGGTGAAGCACTGCGAGTTCGGCCAGGATGTCCTGGAGAATTTCCTGTACAACGGTGCTGGCCTGAAGGGCGACTGGACCGCTGACAACATCGCTGACGAGCAGATCGAGCGCATCCGCGCCCAGGTCGGCACCGGCAAGGCCATCTGCGGCCTGTCCGGCGGCGTGGACTCCGCTGTTGCAGCTGCCCTGGTGCAGCGCGCCATTGGCGACCAGCTCACCTGCGTGTTCGTCAACCACGGCCTGCTGCGCGAAGGCGAAGCCGAGCAGGTTGAGAAGGACTTCGTAGCTTCCACCGGCGCCAAGCTGTACATTGCCGACGAGCGCGAGCGCTTCCTGACTGCTTTGGACGGTGTCACCGACCCGGAGACCAAGCGCAAGATCATTGGCCGCGAATTCATTCGCGCCTTCGAAGCAGCGGAAGCGGCGATCATCGCCGAGGCCGCTTCCGAGGGCGAGCCAGTGAAGTTCCTGGTCCAGGGCACTTTGTACCCGGACATCGTCGAATCCGGCGGTGGCGAAGGCACCTCGAACATCAAGAGCCACCACAACGTGGGCGGCTTGCCAGAGGACCTGGACTTCGAGCTGGTTGAACCACTGCGCACCCTGTTCAAGGACGAGGTCCGTGCAGTGGGCCGCGAGCTCGGCTTGCCTGAGGAAATCGTTGGCCGCCAGCCATTCCCTGGCCCAGGCCTGGGTATCCGCATCATCGGTGCCGTCAACGAAGAGCGCCTGTCCATCCTGCGCAAGGCTGACGCGATCGCTCGCGCCGAGCTGACTGCTGCAGGACTGGATGACGAAGTTTGGCAGATGCCAGTAGTGCTGCTCGCTGACGTACGCTCGGTAGGCGTACAGGGCGATCACCGCACCTACGGCCACCCAATCGTGCTGCGTCCGGTTTCCTCCGAGGATGCCATGACCGCTGACTGGTCGCACCTGCCATACGATCTGCTCTCGAAGATCTCCAACCGCATCACCAACGAGGTAGATGGGGTGAACCGCGTGGTGCTGGACGTTACGTCCAAGCCACCTGGAACCATCGAGTGGGAGTAAATCCCCAAGACTGCTAATTCACTGCGCTTTGGCGAGTGAATGGGAAGCGGATCCGGTACGCCGGTTCCGCTTCCCGCAGTTAAAACGTGTTTCGCGCACCGGTTCTGCACGGTGCGTGCACTACGTTAGAAAGAGGCGTATCTGCACCTGTGGTGCGCCCGAATGTGGTCGGTTCAGTGAAGGGAATGACTGTCGTGACTAGTGGACAGAATGCTGCCGCCGAGCGTGTAGCTGCCTGGGTGAAATCCCTGGGACAGAGTGCCGGGGCGGATACCACCCTGCGATTTGCTCCGTCGACCTCCAATAGCATCGACATAACCCATGCCAATCCATCGGGATTGGCCCAGTTCCTTGCCGGACGGCGTACCCGCCTGTCCACGCTGCTGCACGATGCGGACCAGTACGCTACCGCGCGCCGCACTGCCCGTGCGCTCTCGGCCAAGATCAATGAACTGTGGGAAGAACGCGGCATCGACGTCGGCTACCTGGCCGCCGGTGTCGCCAACTGGCGCGCGGTCCACGATGGCAAGAGCGAGCCTGTCTCGGCTCCCATCATGCTCGGCCGCATCACACTGACCAAGCACGTTGATGCTGACGACTACGACCTGCAGCTGGTCGGCCGCGCCACCGTATCCCCGGCCTTCGTGCGCCAATTCGAAGCCGACCACAACGCCAAGGTCGATGTCGCCGCGGTGGACGCCGAAGCGTACTCCATCGCCCGTTTCGACCCGGTCCGCGGAATGGATGCCCTGCGCCACCAGATGTCCGAGGTTCCCGGCGTAGTGGTGGGCCACCGCCTGCTGCTCTCCACCTTCTCCGAGCTGATGGACCCAGCTGACCCGGCCAAGCTCAATGGGTCCCACCCGGTCATCGAGGCGCTAATTCGTCACGACTCCGCGGAAAAGCAGGCTGGGAACAGCCAAAGCAGCAAGACCTCCGAAGCGCTGGCCAACCTGGTCGCTTCCAAGCCGGGCGCTTCCAAAACCGAGGGCTCAAAGCCTGAAGAAGCCAAGGACGAGTCTGCCGCTGAAAAGAAGCAGGACGAAGAGCAGCCTGAAGCGCAGGCCGCCGATGCCAAGGGCCATGAAGCTGCCGGCTCCCGCCTGAGCCGCGTGAAGAACATTCTCAAGGAAACCGCGCGCTCGCGTAAGCAGAGCCTTGCCTCCGAAGGATCTTCTGCCCGCAAGGTCCACACCGGAACCACCACCATTGCCAAGTCTTCTGATGACCGTGATCCGGAAGATGAACTGTTCTTGCTGGACGCGGATGAGTCCCAGTCCAAGATGCTTGACTACATCGCTGCCGGTGAATCGGTGGCCATCAACGCCGCTGCCGGTACCGGTGCTACCCAGACCGCGCTGAACGCAGCCGCGCTGCTGGCCGCCCAGGGCAAGCGAGTACTGGTGGTTGCGGAACAGCGTTCTGCCGCCGAAGAATTCGTGACCCGCTTCAACGAGCACCTGGATGCAGGCAGCATGCTGCTGGAACCCAACGAGGATCCAGAAGCGCTGCGCGCGATGATGACCAAGGCAATTCTGCGCAACGAACGCGCTGCCGAGCCGCAGCTGGGCTCCATGTTCAAGCGCCTGCGCGAATCCCGCCACGCACTGCACGAGCACGTGAAGTCGCTGCACTCGGTGCGCAGCCGTTGGGGTTGCTCGCCATACCAGGCAATGCAGGAACTGGCACGTCTCTCCGCACTGGAACCAGCGCCATCCACCACCGTGCGCCTGAAGCGTTCGGTGCTGGATTCCATGGGCCAGCGCGGACATGTTGCCGCACAGCTCAAGCGCGCAGCGCAGCTTGGCGCCTTCTCCAAGATGCACACCACCAGCCCATGGCATGGTGCACCGCTGCGCAACACCGAAGCCACCGAAAAGGCCTTGAACCTGGCCAGCGGGCTGGGCCGCGACCTGCCCATCCTGCATGAGCACATGCTGCAGATCGCCGAGCGTTCGCAGATCCGCCTGGAAGAAAGCTACGACAAGTGGGGAGACCAGCTGCAGTTGCTGGTCGCCGTCCGCGGATCGCTGGACAAGTTCGAGGCCGACATCTTCGAGGGCGACATCGATGATTTGATCGCCGCTACCGCAACCAGCGCATGGCGCCGCGAGCACGGCGTGGAGATGGGCTCCATTGTCCGTTCCCGGCTGCGCAAGATTGCCAAGGAATACGTCCGCCCGGGCATGCACGTAGCTGACCTGCAGTCCGCTCTGCAGGCGGTGGCGGTCCAGCGCGATGCCTGGCGAGCCATTGCCACCAGCCAGCGCAACCCGCAGGTCCCAGGCGGCCTGCTGGATGTTGAAGCCGGATACCACGACGCCGGTGCCCGCATCGACAAGCTGGCCGAAATGCTGCCGTCCTCCCTGGGCTCGCGCCTGCGCGAAATGCCCATCAAGGAGCTGCTCTCGGTGATTGCAGCGCTGGTCGAGCGCCGCGAGGACCTGGGCGAGCTGCCCGAGCGCACGTTGATCTCCGAGCAGCTGGCTGAAGCCGGGCTGGGCGACCTGCTCGATGACTTCGCCGAACGCGAGATCGACGCCGACCAGGTAGACAGCGAATTGGAGCTTGCCTGGTGGCAGTCCGTGCTGGATGCCATGATCTCCGGTGACGACTTCCTGGCCATGAATGACGGCTCCAAGCTGGAGAAGATCGAGGCTGACTACCGACTGGCTGACGGCGCGCACATCGCTGCCGGCCCGCAGCGCATCCGCTGGGCGCTGACTCGCAACTGGAAGGCAGCGCTGGCTGACCACCGAGCCGGTTCCCGCGCGCTGCGCGAGATGCTCAAGGGCGGAACCCCGAGCATTGCCGGGCTGCTGGATCTTGGAGCACCGCTGGCCAATTCGCTGACCCCGGTCATCGTCTCGGCTCCGCTGCTGCTGGGCAGCGCCCTGCCGGAGGACACGAAGTTCGATGCGGTCATCCTGCTGGAAGCCAACTACCTCACCCTGCGTGAAGTCCTGGATGCGATCCGCCGCTCCGGCCAGGTCATTGCCATTGGCGATGAAATGCTGGGCGGTCCGAAGCGCTTCGAGGTCTCCGTAGACCCGACCGCACGAGTTCGCGAGCAGAGCGTGGACCGTTCCGCGCTGGAAGCCCTGAACAAGGTCCTGGTGACCGGTTCGCTGTCCACCGTGTACCGCGGCATTGACGAAGGCCTGGTGGAACAGCTGTCCGCCACCTACTACGATTCGGCGCTCTCGCGCCTGCCAATGGCGGTGAACCTCACCGGCGACTCCTCGCTGCTGCGCGGCGAATACGTGCCAGATGCCACCGGCTCACTGTCCAGCAGCGAAGACGGTGTGCAGACCACCGCAGCAGAAGTGGCGCGCGTGGTGGATCTGGTCTTCGGCCACTTCAAGAACCACGGGGGCGAATCGCTGGCAGTCATTGCCTCGAACCGCAGCCATGCCTCGGCCATCGCCGAAGCGATCCGTGTCCAGCTGCCAAACCACAAGTACGCGATGGAGCACCTGCGCTCCAAGCGCGAACCATTCGTGGTGACCACCATGGACCGGCTGATCGGCCTGCGCCGGGACTCGGTCATCTTCGCTTGGGGCTACGGACGTACTCCGCACGGCAAGACCCTGCACGAATTCGGTGCACTGTCCCGCGAGGGCGGCGAACAGCTGTTCGTCGCCGCCATGACCCGATCGCGGACCCGCATGACCTTGGTGTCCAGCCTGTTGCCCGAAGACGTGGACCTGAACCGCGTCTACCGTGGTGCCCGACAGTTCTTCGAACTGTTCGGACGCGTGCAGGCAGGGGATTCCGGAGTCAGCTCGATGCGCAATCCGCGCTTCGATCCATTGGTCTCCGATCTGGCCCGCCGCCTGCGCGAAAGCGGTGCCATCGTTTCCGAGGACTACCGCGGTGTGCTGGACCTGTCGGCTCACGCCTACGACTCTGCGCACAGCGGCATCCGCCCATTGGCAGTGGTCTACGACGGCACCGAGCACTATGCCGGACTGACCGTGCGTGAACGCAGCCGACTGCGCCCGGAATTCTTCGAGAAGCACGGCTGGCGCTATGTTCCGCTGTGGACCATTGACGTCTTCACCGATCCGGGTGCTGTCACCGATCGCCTGGCCCATGCACTGGGATTGAAAAAGCCTGCGGCCCCAGCCCAGGCTTCGACCCGTACCGGTGTGGCCGCCGCTCGGCCGGTGTCGGCCCGTGAAGTCACCACCGAGGCGGAAACGCCGAAGGAAAAGTCCAATCTGCTCAAGTCCGCCAAGGCACGACTGGAACCAAAGGCCGAGACCAAGCAGGAAGCGCCAGCTGCTGAAAGCGGTGCCAAAGCTGAAGCTGCCCAAGCACCTGCAAAGGACAGCGCGGATAAGCCACTGACTCCAGCCCCTGTCCCGGCTACCAGCAAGAACGAGGATCCGGAGCCAAAGAAGTAATGACTTCTGAGCAAGAACCAACGCGCGGCCGCCGCAAGCGGCCGCGCGTTGTCGCACCCCCGCAGCATCTGACTGCTCGCGTTGAACTCACCGGCAGCTACGCGCCAGTGCCGCATTCAGACTCCGTGAACCGGGCACTAGCCGGCCACCAGCCCGCCGAGACTTCTGCTGCGGCGACGGCGTCCCGCGCTAAGCAGCCGGCCGCCGATCCGCTGTCCGAGTTGCTGGCCAAAGACCAGGACCCGAGAAACTGGGGCGACGCCAAGGAAGACCTGGCTGAGATGATGAAGCGCGAGAAGCCGCCGCACTGGGGCTGATTTCCTAATTCACCAAGACGGCTGAAACCTTGCCGCGCGATACTGCCCCGGCCAGATCATCCGAGAGGCTGCTGGCAGCCGCGACCACCACAATTCCTTCACCGGTCGGAGCCGCGCCGCTGAGCATGCCGAATTCGGAACTGCTGGCATTATCCGGAACCCAGAGCACCGGCACCGCCTTGGCGATGGTCTGCGAGCTGATTTCCTTTTCAAAGCCATCTCCGGTGGTCAATACGATATCCACCAGTTGCCCTGGATGGAGCAGCGTCACGGTGGCAGGATCGCTCAAGCGCAAGGGAACGGCCACGGTGCCTTCCGGCGAACCGGTCAAAAGTTGAGGCCCCACCAAGGAATAGTTGCGCAGCACCGTTCCGGCAGTCAGTGCCACGGCTGCCCGTTGCCCCGAGATGGCATCGATGCTTTCAAAGACTTCGGCATCTTCCGGGGCCAGCCGCACCGTTTGCACCGTCAGCTGGTTGGCGGATATGCGGGACCCGGCAGGAATGTCGCTCAGCGCCACCACGACTTCGCGCTGCGCTAATTGCCCGGAGGAAAACACATTGAGCACGCCCGCCAAGGCCAGCAGCGCGCAGGCGATGGCCAAAGGCTTCCGGTAGCGGCGCAACAATTCATTGCGGTTGCGCACGGGACGGATCTTCGGCTTGGGAATCACCGGGGGCCGGGAGGCAGCATGCGGTCTGGAGAAGAAGCTCATAACCCCATGCAACCTTCAGGTCCAGCGGCCCACTGCGAGCTGCCAGCGAGCTGTGGGTAAATCAGATGATTTGATGCACCTGCTGCGGAGTGAACACCAAGTCCACGGGTTGGTCATGCTCATCGATCTGGAAGGAACCGGCCGGAACATACTCGTGCTCATAAACCACGGCCGCCACACGGACCGGCGCATCGTCGATCAAGGGCAGGAAGCGATCGTAGTAGCCACCGCCTTGGCCTAAACGCAGCCCGTTCGAATCGATGGACAGCGCAGGCATGATCAGCGTATTGATCTCGTCAAAGAGCTCTGTGCCCATCCGCTTGCCCACCGGCTCCATCACCGGGGCCAAGGTACTTGGCTGGAATTCCATGCCGGGGGAGTACTCAACCCACGAGAGCGCGTACTCCGGTTCGCACACTGGCAGGTAGACTTCAATGCCTTCCTTGGCCAAAGCATCCAAGAGCGCCTCGGTGGACGGTTCATCCGGACCCGAGCAATAGGCCGCGACCTTCTGGACGACACCGGTGCTCTGGCTCAGATAGCCAATCACCGTGTGCGCCAGATCCAGTCCGAACTGCTCACGCTTGCTCGGATCAAGTGCCCTGCGCCAAGTGCGCACAGCGGCACGCGCGGCCTTCTTGCCTGCGCCAGAATTCAGATCAGCGGTGGGATTCATGCCTACAGCTTACGTGCAAGAAACGAAACGCTGCCTGCTAGCGCTGTTGCCAGCTGCAAGCATGACGAAGTAATACGATGTGCACATGTTCTTCTCTCGTCGAGCAAAGCGCCTGGTTCCGGATCTGGCCTCGGAACGGCTGTTGTTGCGCCAACTGACTGCCAGTGACGAAGCCGAGTGGATCAATCTGCGCTACGCCAATTCCAAATGGCTCAAGCCATGGGATCCCACCAGTCCCTTGGGCCCGCCAGAAGCCATGACTTTTCGCGAGATGCTCAGGGCCAAGGATGAATCAGCAGTTGACGGCAGCGGATTCACCTGGGCCTTGGCTCTTCCCCAGCTGCACAAGGGCCGCCCGCCATTAATCGGGCAGGTTTCCGTGGCGTCGGTGCAATATGGTGCCGCGCGCACAGCGTCCATCGGCTACTGGCTGGATCGCAACCATGCCGGCTTCGGCCTGATGCCCGAAGCCTGCGCCTTGGTCATAGACCATTGTTTCGAGCAACTGCAGCTGCACCGCCTGGAAATCAACATCCGTCCGGAGAATTCGGCCAGCCTGCGGGTGGTGGACAAGCTCGGGTTCCGCG
Organism: Glutamicibacter sp. NPDC090743; assembly: GCF_044769125.1. Classification (NCBI taxonomy): domain Bacteria; kingdom Bacillati; phylum Actinomycetota; class Actinomycetes; order Micrococcales; family Micrococcaceae; genus Glutamicibacter; species Glutamicibacter sp. NPDC090743. The sequence goes on from NZ_JBIVXE010000001.1 coordinate 218,566, forward strand.
ATGAAGGGCTGCGCAAAGGCTATCTGCACATCGATGGGCAGTGGCGGGATCACCGCACCTTTGCGTTGACCCGTGAAGAGGTGGAAACGACGCTGCTCGAACGCATCTACGAATACTGAGGCGGATTTCGTGCTATTTCGTTCAATCGAGCTCTGATATGAGAGAACTGCATTGAAAACATGCAGACACGCCAAGGGATGTGCATGAGCGCGCACCCAAGGTTGCATAGTGTTGATTCGAAGGAACCATATTTAGTTCCACAACGATTTGACCGACTCAATCGGTGATGGAGGACCCACATGGCTGGCACGTCACAGAGCGCTTCGCAGGAAAGTGCTGCGACCAAACTCAAGATTCGTGTGCGCTATGGCCGGTTGTCCGTCGCGCTCGTCGGTGCCTTGGCTGTCCTCGCGACCGTCTTCGGTCTCATCCTGGCTCCTTTCACTGCTCTGACCTTCGGCACCGTAGGCCTGTTCGCGCTGATTGCTGTAGCATCCTTCGCCACCCTGCGCGGGCTGGCTGTCCGCGACCGCAATCGCAAGCTGCTCGAGCACCTCGAAGCCACCCGGCAGCAGGCGCTGCGGACTCCCGCTTTTGACGACGCGGCTAACCAGGTCATCTCGCGCAAGCATGAGGATGACGAGGTCTTCGACGCTCGCCCGGGTTCGTCCCGCCGCGCTCCAGCGATTACCGCTGAAGAGCTGCGCGCCGAAGCGCTGCGAGTGGCCCACGGCTATGGCGGTGTAAAGCAGCCAGGTACTTGGGAACCAACGCACGTGCCCAAGCCAACGTACGTGGAAGCCAGCGAGCGCATCGCCAAGACCGCGGAGCTGGCAGCTGAACAGGGTGCCAAGCGGACCCACAAGGCAGCACTGCCGGTGGAAGAACCGCTGCGTCCGAGCAAACAGATCAGCCTGAAGGCATCGGAAGATGCAAAGCGCCTGGCCACCGAAGTTTCGGCCGAAGAGCGCGCAGCGGTCGCTTCGGTAGTTGCCAAGCGTACCGAGAGCGCACCAGCTGTCAAGGAAACCGTTGCAGCGCCATCCCCCGCACCGGAAGCCGCACCCGTGGCTGCCGCGGGTACCAAGCCTCGCCTGAACCTGGACGCGGTCATGCAGCGCCGCCGCGCATAAGCATTCCAAGCACAAAGACTTGTGGCCCGGACCTCGCGAGGTCCGGGCCACAAGTCGCTTAAGCGCTGCTAGCTGATCATGTCATCGAATGGCAGCGGGCCGCGGTTGCCGCGGTGGTGCGCGAAGACCAAGGTGGTTTCGGTATGGCCCACCGACTCGTCGGTGGCGAGGTTGTCCAGCACCCAGTCACGCAGTGCATCGGTGGAACCGACCGCGATATGCAGCAGGTAATCGGTGCCGCCGGAAACATGGAACATGGACAGCACCTCGGGCAGCTGCGGGATGCGTGCCACGAAAGCGTCAATCTTCTCGCGGTCGTGGGCGCGCAGCTTGACCGAGATCAGTGCCTGCACGGTACGGCCTACAGCGCCCAGCGATACCTCGGCGTGGTAGCCGGTGAGGATGCCGCGCTCGACCAGCGAACGGGTGCGCAACAGTGCGGTGGATGGAGCGATGCCCGCACGCTGTGCGAGGGTCGCATTGGAGATACGTGCATTAGCGACCAATTCGTCGATGATGATTCGATCGATTTCGTCCAGATCGACGTTTGATGAAAGCTCTGATTGCTGGGCCATAAGAATATTTCATCATATTCGCGAGATATCAGTGGGATCTTTGGCAGAAAAATCGGCGTATGCCGTCCGCGTACGAGTAAATAATCGGTGAACAAACGGATATATTGGGGATATGACACGTCGTTCTGAGCACACCGGTGAATCCTTTGATACCAGGCTGGCGGCCTATTGCTTGGTGGAACATGAAGGAAAGGTACTGCTTACGCTCTGGGATATGCGTCATCGCGATCCACGCTTCACCCCGCGCTGGTCCCTTCCCGGCGGCGGCATCGACTTGGGGGAGCCTATCGAAGAAGGCGCGCGCCGTGAAGTCTATGAAGAGACCGGCTACGCAGTGGGCGAGCTGGCGCTTCTGGATGTCAGCACGGGAGTTATTCCCGGTTCCAAGCGCTACTCGGGCGAAGGCCATGCCATGCAAACGGTGGCGGTCACCTATCGGGCCAAGCTGACCGGTGGAGAACTGCGCCATGAAGTCAACGGTTCTACCAGCCAGGCCGCCTGGTTTACCCGCGAGGAGATAGCCAAGCTGAACTGCATTGAACGCGTTGAGAGCATCTTGCGACTGACCGCACCCGGCAAGTAGCGGCGGATCGCCGCTGGCCTGCCCTAGAATCAATAGGGACATGAACTTGCGAAATACCATCACCGTTGGCGCACTCAGCGCAACCCTGCTGCTAACCCTGTCTGCTTGCACCGAAGAGGCAACGCCGACGGCCGAGCCAAGCAAGGCCATCACCTTGCAGATTGCTGCCGGTTCTCAACCTGCAGACCAGGCCTTGGTCCATGTCTATGCCAATGCGCTGAAAGCCGAAGGCTATAAGGTGTCGTTGAACAAGCCCAGTGCTGATCCTTACCAGCAGGTGGTCGACGGAAAAGCCGATTTGGCGGTGGACCAAGCGGCCAAGGCGCTACCCCTGGTTGCTGACCCGGCGGCCATCACTGGTGAAGATCAATTGCTGAGCGTCGAGGAATCCAAGAACCTGCGCAGCGCCATCAATGACGCTGAGGGGGAGCTCTCTGCCTTGGAACTCAGCCCAGCTGATGCGGGAAAGGTCTTGGTCATGAGCCAGGCCCAGGCAACCTTGCACAAGGTCGATTCGGTGGAAACCCTGATTGCGGCTTGCACAGATCTGACGATCATTAGCGATGAAGCCAACGCCGCATCCTTGAAGGCATCATTGGAGGACGCTGGCTGCGAGAAGCCGAAGGTCGTGGCTGAGGAGCCGGCGAAACTGGCCAGCAAGCTGCGTGCCTCGGTGGACAGCGCGGTGGCGCTCGGGTCGGGAGATGCAGTCATCTCCGATGAAGGCTTCTACAGCATTCCGGGAAGCGCCGCCTTCTTCAACGCCGAGCAGTACATGGTGCTGGCCAACGGCGACGTGGATGACAAGGCCCAGGCAGAACTGGACAAGATCACCGGCGAATTCTCGCAGCAGTCCCTCGTGGACCTGAACCGCATGGTCAGCCAGGCCGACGGACTGAGCCCAGAGCAAGCGGCCACCCGTTGGGAATGGATCATCGAAGAGTAGGCCCCAGCCAGCTCTCCCAGGATTTCGACCGCTGACCATAGCGGTCGAGTAACAAGGTGTGTCGATCGCACCTGACGTGAGAAAGTGTAACCATGGCAGAATTCAAACAATCAACGAAACTGCACAACGTCCTCTACGACATCCGCGGCCCGCTGCTTGAGCACGCCACGCGCATGGAGTCCGAAGGACACCGCATCCTGAAGCTGAACATCGGCAATCCCGCGCCGTTCGGCTTCGAGGCCCCCGACGCGGTGCTCGTTGACATGATTCGCAACCTGCCTAACGCCCAAGGATACTCCGACTCCCGCGGCATTCTCTCGGCACGTACCGCCGTCTCGCAGTACTACCAGACCCGTGGCATCCAGACCATCGGCGTGGATGACGTCTACCTGGGCAACGGTGTCTCCGAGCTGATCACCCTCTCGTTGAATGCGCTGCTGAATAACGGCGACGAGATCCTGATTCCCGCCCCTGACTACCCGCTGTGGACCGCTTCGGTTTCACTGGCCGGCGGCACCCCGGTGCATTACATGAATACCGAGGAAGAAGGCTGGCTTCCTGATCTTCAGGACATGGAAGCGAAGATCACCGATCGCACCAAGGGCATCGTGATCATCAACCCCAATAACCCGACCGGTGCGGTGTACCCCAAGGAAACCTTGGAGGGGATCCTCGAGCTGGCGCGCAAGCACAACCTGATTGTGTTCTCGGACGAGATCTACGAAAAGATCCTCTACGAAGACGCCGTGCACATCAACACCGCTTCGTTGGCAGATGACGTGCTGATACTGACCTTCTCCGGCCTGTCCAAGGCCTACCGCGTGTGCGGCTTCCGTGCTGGGTGGATGGCTATTTCCGGTCCCAAGCACCAGGCCGGCGACTACATCGAGGGCATCAACCTGCTGACCAACATGCGCCTGTGCGCCAATGTGCCGGCACAGCACGCAATCCAGACCGCCTTGGGCGGCTACCAGTCGATCAATGACTTGATCCTGCCTGGCGGACGCCTGCTTGAACAGCGCGATGCGGCCTACAACCTGCTCAGCGCGATTCCTGGCGTGAGCGTCCAGAAGGCCAAGGGCGCGCTCTACATGTTCCCGAAGCTGGATCCCGAGGTCTACCCGATCCACAACGATGAGACCTTCGCCCTTGAACTGCTCAAGGCGCAGAAGATCCTGATCTCCCAGGGCACCGCCTTCAACTGGATCCGTCCGGATCACTTCCGTTTGGTCACCTTGCCCAACGTGCGCGACCTGACTGATGCGGTTGGACGCATCGGACAGTTCCTGGAGGACTGGCGCGCTCGCGCATAGGCTGCCCGGATGCTGAACCGGCCCAGAATCACCCACGTGATTCTGGGCCGGTTGTGCGTTAAGGCGGCCACCGGGGAATGCGGCCCCCGGAACTTCAGGGATATCGCCTGCCAGCGACTGCGACCGGAGAATTTGGTGTCCTGAGGATTTGGCGTATCGGCCCGTTGCCGGCGCTTTCGCGAGGCTTAGCGATCCTGTGCATCGAGCCGTGATGGGTGCTTCGCCGTTGACGAATACCGCTTCTCACGGCGCCTGCAGTGGCAGTAGGCTGGCAACAACGAATCGCATCACTTCGACACACGCGTGAGGACTTAATGATGAGCGCCTATCCTGCCAACCTGTTAGAAGCGCTACGTGCAGAACCGGGCGTGAAGCTTTCAGAGCGCGCAACCAAGGATGCTGATTGGTGGCCCGGCGACGCCCCGCAGGATAAGAAGGCCGCCGAGAAGCGCATGGAGCAGCTGGCTGAACTGCTCTCGGATCTGCAAGAGAGGCTCTTCGCCGCCTCGGTAGCTGGCGGGCAAGGCCCAGCAGTCCTGCTCATTTTGCAGGGAATGGATACGTCCGGCAAAGGAGGGACTGTTCGCCACGTCCTTGGCATGCTGGATCCGCAGGGCGTCAAGCACCATGCCTTCAAGGCGCCAACCGAGGAAGAAGCAGCCCATGACTTCCTCTGGCGCATCACCAAGCAATTGCCCGCCGGGGGACTAGTGGGAGTCTTTGACCGTTCCCACTATGAAGACGTTCTGGTCGCCAAGGTGAAGGGCTTCGCCACCCCGGAGGCGGTCGAGTCCCGCTACGGGAAAATAGTCGACTTCGAGAAGCAGCTGATCGAGCAGGGCATCCACCCGATCAAGGTGATGCTCCACATCAGCCGAGAAGAACAATTCGAGCGCCTCTCGGCACGCCTGGAGCGTGCCGACAAGCATTGGAAGTACTCGCCGGGCGACGTCGATGATCGCCTGCTGTGGGATGACTTCCAGTCCGCCTACGAGGTGGCGATTAACCGCACCGATAACCAGGGCGCACCATGGCATATCGTTCCCGCTGACCAGAAGTGGAAAGCCCGCTTGTGCGTCGCCGAGCTGCTGCTGGCTACCCTGGAGCGCGTCGCTCCCGACTGGCCCGTTGCCACCTTCGATGTGGAGCAGGAGAAGGCCCGGCTGGTGGCCACGAAGTAGGTCCGGGTGAGGACAGGCTATTCGCCGGCGGCCTGCTCGTGGTTGGCGCGGGCCTGCTCCAGACGCTGAGAGACACCGTTGAGCCAGTTCTCGCAGTGGGCTGCCAGTGCTTCGCCACGCTCCCACAACGCCAGCGAGGCTTCCAGCGCAACTCCGCCGGTCTCGAGCTGGTTGACCACGGCCAGCAGTTCTTCGCGAGCCTGCTCGTAGGAAAGCTTGGCAATGTCTTCAGGGATTTGTGCAGTCATGATTACTCCAAATTGGTATTCGTGGTGATTAGCTTGCGTTGTCGCCGGCAGGGAGGGATTCAAGGGTTCGTGCAACCAGCTGCCCGGAAGCCACCCGGATGAGCACCTTACTGTCTGCTGGCGCCTGGGCTGCCTCGCGCACGATGCTTCCGTCCTCCAGCTGGGTGACCGAATAGCCGCGGTCCAGGGTCTGCTGCGGGGACAGGGCACGCATCTGGTTCTTCAGATGGTTGATCTCGTCGTTGGCGCGCATCACTCGGTGGCGCAGCAGATCCGTCGAGCGCTGCTTCCAGCGCTCCAGGTCTTCGGCACGGGAGGTGACCATCACCTGCGGGTTGGCCAGCACCGGGCGTTCGCGCACCGAGGCCAGCAGCTGGGCTTCGCGCTGGAGAAGATTGTTGATGGAACGGTCCAAGCGATTGCGGGCGATTTCCAAGCCGGCGAATTCTTCTTGCAGATCCGGGACAATGCGCTTGGCTGCATCGGTGGGGGTCGACGCGCGAAGATCGGCCACATCATCCAGGATCGGGCGGTCCGCTTCGTGGCCGATGGCCGAAACCACCGGCGTCTGGGCTGCGAAGACCGCACGCACCAGATCCTCATTGGAGAAGGGCAAGAGGTCTTCCAGGGCTCCGCCGCCACGGGCGATGACGATGACATCGATGTCCGGGTCCGCATCCAGCTGCTGCAGGGCTGCGATGACCTGGTTGGCGGCATCCATTCCCTGCACGGCGGTATTGATGACCTTGAATTGCACGGATGGCCAGCGCAGGCTGGCATTGCGCAGCACGTCCTTCTCCGCATCCGAATCACGCCCGGTAATCAGGCCGATGCGGTGGGGAAGAACAGGCAGCGGGCGCTTGTGCTCAGGGGAGAAGAGGCCTTCTGCTCCCAGCGCCTGGCGCAATCGTTCCAGGCGCACCAGCAGCTCGCCCAAGCCTACCGGTCGCAGGTCCGTGGCATTCAAGGAAAGCCGGCCGGTTTTCGCGTAGAAGCTCGGTTTCACCTGGGCCACCACGCGGGAGCCCACCTGCGGGGTGGCATCCAGCTTGCGCATCGTCGAGGCCCAAATGGTCACCGAGAAAGAGAAGTCCGCATCGACATCGCGCAGGGTGAGGTAGGCGTGGCCGTTGCGCACATTGGCTTCCAGCAATTGGCCTTCAACCCAAACCACCGGAGAGTTCTCGATATGGATTTTCAGCTTTTCCGAGAGCAGCCGCAGCGGCCAAGGATTGTCCGCGGTGGTCTGCCCGGCGGTCGCCGGCAAACTGGCGGGGGCTTGGGGATCCATCGGTGCCGCTCCTTGGAAAGTCGAATCTCTGGTGCATCTGTGAGACTACCGCATGGCACCGACGGCTGGCCGGATCCCCGGGGGCTGGGGCTAGGCCGCGGCAGGTGGAGCGCAGGTATCGCAATGGGCGATTTTCATACCCGATTGGCCCCGCAAGACCCGGGGAAACGGGGTTTTCCAACGATTGGGACAAGCCTGCCTGCGGGCATTGCGAGGGGCAATGTGCGGGTGGACACTATTGAGCATTGGGGAAGCACTCGAGAAGGATGCAGGGCCATGCGTGGGGCATTGGGGAATAAGAATATTGCGCGTTCTGGGTGGACTTGGGTGGCAGCGCTCAGCTTGCTGGCCGGTTCCATTCCGCTCTCCGCCGCGGCCCCGATGCCCGTGCTGGCGGCTGCGGCAGTGCCGGCCGCAACGGTGGGCGTTGCCAGTGCCATATCCATCGACTTGCCGGTCCGGGTGCGCACCACGGCGGATCTGAATATGCGCACCGGCGCCTCGACCAGTTACCGGATCCTGGTGCAGATACCCACGGGGACCTCGGTTCCTGTATCCGGGCGTGCCTCCAACGGCTGGTACAAGGTCAGCTACAACGGGTACACCGGGTACGTCAGCGGCTACTACGTGGTCGCCGCTTCGGTGCGCACGCTCGATGACCTGAATCTGCGCACCGGCACATCCACCAGCTACCGGGTCCTGCTGAGCATCCCGAAAGGGAAGACGGTTCCCGCCTACGCCCGCGCCTCCAACGGATGGTACAAGGCCAGTTACGGAGGGTACACCGGCTGGGTCAGCGGCAGCTACGTGACCACCTATCCGAAGCCGCCCTCCGCCCCGCAGTCCACCGGTCCCAACCGGACATCGAGGGTGGTGCTCACCTTCGATGACTGCCCGCGCACGCTGAGCGCCTTCACCTCGGTCATCGATTACGCCGCCAGCAGCAACATCGGCCTGGTGATCGCTCCCACCGGCGATTGCCTCGGCTCGTTCAAGTCGCGCTACGGCGTGGACCTGGCCGCGCTGGCCCGGGCCAAGGGCCAATGGGTGATCAACCATTCGATCAGCCACCCGGATCTGCGCCCGCTGTCCTGCCAGCAGGCCGGTGCGCAACTGGGCGGCTCCGGCGTGCACACGAATTTCGGGCGCCCGCCCTTCGGAGCCATCGACGCTTCGGTGCGTTGCGGCTACGACAGCCGCGGGATGGCCATCTGGACCTGGTCCCGCGACACCCGCGACTGGGACGTGAAATCCAAGTCGATTACCGTCTCTCGGGCCTCGGCCGCGGTGCCCGGGGATACAGTGCTGATGCACATGCAGTGGTACGGCTTCTCGCCCGATGCGCTGCGCCAGATCAAGGCGAACCTCGGCGCCCGCTCGGTGGGCGTGTGCCGGGCCTACCACGGGTCCGATGGCACCGGCGCGGTGGTGCGCACCCCGGTGCTGCTGCCCAGTTCGCTGCCCTGCTGAACCGGCAAGCACCCTTCGGAGGCAGATCTCACAGTCCCCGGAGGGTGGCGCGCATCATATGAGCATGGGCTAACTTGCATGCACTTCGTAGACTAGAGGTATGGCTACTTCCACTTCCACTACGGTCTCGCTGTCAATGCCTCGGATCCCGCGGGTGCGCCGCACCCCGGCCGAGATTGCAGCTGCCTCCCCAACGGTCACCGAGCGCAAGGTCCTGCTGGCCGCTCCTCGCGGCTACTGCGCAGGCGTGGACCGGGCAGTGGTTGCCGTTGAAAAGGCGCTGGAGCACTACGGTCCTCCGGTGTACGTGCGCAAGCAGATCGTGCACAACCTGCACGTGGTCTCCGAGCTGGAATCCCGCGGAGCGATTTTCGTCGAGGAGAACGAGGAAGTGCCCGAGGGCGCCCTAGTGGTCTTCTCCGCCCACGGCGTCTCCCCGGCCGTGGTGCAGTCCGCGGCGGACCGCAACCTGCAGACCATCGATGCCACCTGCCCGCTGGTCACCAAGGTGCACCGCGAAGCCGTGCGCTTCGCCAAGAACGACTACGAGATCCTGCTGATCGGCCACGAAGGCCATGAAGAGGTCGAGGGCACCTACGGCGAAGCCCCGGAGGTCACCACCATCGTGAACAACCCTGAGGAAGCCGACACCGTCCAGGTGAAGAACCCGGACAAGCTGATCTGGCTCTCGCAGACCACCCTGAGCGTGGACGAGACCATGGAAACCGTGCGCCGGCTGCGCGAGCGCTTCCCGAACCTGCAGGATCCACCCAGCGATGACATCTGCTACGCAACCACCAACCGCCAGGCCGCGATCAAGAACATTGCGCCGCAGTCGGATCTGGTGATCGTGGTCGGTTCGGCGAACTCCTCGAACTCGGTGCGCCTGGTCGAGGTGGCACTGGACCACGGGGCAAAGGCTTCCTACCGCGTGGACTTCGCCAACGAAGTGGACGAGGCCTGGTTCGAGGGCGTCTCCACCGTCGGCGTGACCTCCGGTGCCTCGGTGCCAGAGGTGCTGGTCCGCGAAGTCGTGGCGCTGCTGGCAGAGTACGGCTTCACCGACGTTTCCGAGGTCACCACCGCGCAGGAAGACATCATCTTCTCGCTGCCCAAGGAAATCCGCGGAAAGCTCAAGGAAGCCGGGGACGAGGAACGTGCCCTGGGCGGACACGCCCGCCCGCAGGCCTGATTTCTCCATAAGAATTCAAGCGCCAGTACACCATTGCGCGCTCATCACTAGTAAAAGGTAGAATTTCCTCCCGTGGCTCTTACTATCGGAATCGTCGGACTGCCAAACGTCGGCAAGTCCACCATGTTCAACGCGCTGACCCGTGCCCAGGTGCTGGCAGCCAACTACCCGTTCGCAACCATCGAACCCAATGTGGGTGTCGTGCCGTTGCCTGACTCGCGGCTGAAGGTGCTCGCCGGAATCTTCAATTCCGAGCGCATCCTGCCTGCGACCGTCTCCTTCGTGGATATCGCCGGCATCGTCAAGGGCGCTTCGGAAGGCGAAGGCCTGGGCAATAAGTTCCTGGCGACAATCCGCGAAGCTGATGCGATCTGCCAGGTCACCCGCGCATTCGTGAATGACGACGTGATACATGTGAACGGCAAGGTGGACCCGGCCTCGGATATCGAGACCATCGCTACCGAGCTGATCCTCGCGGACCTGCAGACCATCGAGAACCAGCTGCCTCGCCTGGAAAAGGAACTGCGCACCAAGAAGATCGAGAAGTCGTTCCTGGACGCAGTGCTCAACGCGCAGAAGGTGCTCGAAGAAGGCATCACCTTGTTCGCCGCCGCGAAGACCAAGGGCGTGGACCTTGAAGAGCTCGCGCCGATGCAGCTGATGACCACCAAGCCATTCATCTACGTGTTCAACACCGATGAGGCTGGCCTGGCCGATACCGAGATGCAGGCCAAGCTCTCCGAGCTGGTTGCCCCTGCCGAGGCGATCTTCCTGGATGCCCAGTTCGAATCCGAACTGGCTGAACTGGAAGAAGACGAAGCGGCCGAAATGATGGAAGATGCCGGCATCGTCGAGTCCGGCCTGGGCAAGCTGGCCCGCGTCGGCTTCGACACCCTGGGCCTGCAGACCTACCTGACCGCTGGCCCGAAGGAAACCCGCGCATGGACCATCGCCAAGGGCGCCACCGCGCCTGAGGCAGCCGGTGTCATCCACACCGACTTCCAGCGCGGCTTCATCAAGGCCGAGGTCATCGGCTTCGAAGACCTCGTTGCCGCTGGTTCGGTGGCTAATGCCAAGTCTGCGGGCAAGGCCCGCATCGAAGGCAAGGAATACATCATGAAGGACGGCGACGTCGTGGAGTTCCGCTTCAACGTGTAGTCGCGTTCCGCTTCAATGTCCCGCTCAAGTGCCCGGATCTCCCTGTGGAGATCCGGGCACTTGATCTATGTGCGACCAGCAGGCGAGTCGCCGTGCCTGGGACTAGCGAAATGTTCGGCTGATCGCGCTGCCGGTCTGGAACAGGGTGATCCACACTAGGAACTTCTGGACTGGACGCAGCGGCCATGCGACAAGTCCTCGCCACCCTTGGCGTCGCGACCAGGACCTGCTGATCCGCAGCTGTGTGCCACCGGTCGCGTTCGCCAAGGTGAATTCAGCCAGAATCGAATTACCCTGCGCGACGTCGGGATAGCCAAAGCTCCATGCGATCCTGTCCGGTTGGTGAATTGCGATGAGCTCAACACTGCGTCGACGAAACTGAGGCTTGATCTTCACAGGTTTGCCGTCTGGATAGATTGCGGGTGCCGTGCCCTCCCAGACCGTACCCGGCATCGCTTCTTGACCGGTCTGGTCGAGGGTGCCGATGCTCGGTTCCCACTCGGGGATACGTGCGGGATCTGTGAGGAACGCCCACACTTCGTCCAGTGGTGCGGATACGAAAGTCTCAATCGTTCCCGTGGTCCGCCCCTTCACTTTCGCTGCAAAGGGCATGGACTTCATAGAGGGCGAGTCGGCCCGATCGAGGCGTTCGATGAGCGCATCGGATGTTGTGCCAAGGCGGCCGAGGATATCCGTGATCAGGCCGCTGGGCTCTCCGACGAGTTCCCGGAGAACGGCGGCAGCGTCGCCCGACTTGCCTTTGCTGCTGGATTTCGCGATGAGGTCCCGAGCGGGACGAGTCCACTCGTACCCATCCGTCTCATGGAACACGATGCGCCCGGCCTCGGGGAACGACGCCTCGATGCCGAGTGAAGCCAGCTGTGCATCACGTTGGTCCTCGACGGCGAGACGGGCGCTGTCAATGTCGATACCCAGCTCGCGCAGTGCGCGGCCGGCAGACTGGTCGTTGATGACCAATGCGAGGAACAGGTGGTCGATGTCGGCTTCGCGGAGCCCGAGCCGGGATGCTTCCTCCATGGCGGCCAGGGAAAGCGATTGGCTGGTCTGAGCGGCGCGGACGAGTTTGTTCATCTGTTCCTCCTGGGTGTCGAGATCGCGGGGTCAATTCTTTTGGAGTGCTTCTTGTGGGCAGCTTGTCGCGTCACTCCGAGCGCGTCGGCGATCTCCTGCCAACTCATGCCCGAACGCAACGCGGCCTCGACCTGCCGAAGTTCCAAGGTGTCCGCAAGCACGCGCAAGGACGCTACGGCCCGCAATCCTGCTTTCGGGTCGCTGGTATCGGCTGCTACTGTTGCGATCCGCGGAGACTCCATGTCGTCAACCTATGTTGCTAAGTGGCCGGATGTCAACCTGGGTTGCCTATTTGCTCGGCGAGTTTGGTGTTCGCAGGGCCAAGAGAGGGTCGACGCTTCGGGGATTCGCCGGGTACTGAGAGGTTGGTAAGAGCGGCGACGTGGTGGAGTTTAGATTTTCGAACTAGAGTGCGGACTTGAGGACAGCCCAGAAGCGCGCTTCCGGGCCTGTCGAGCCCGGACGCTCTTCAAGCATCAGCCTGAGCGCGGTTGAGCCCCATGGAGACATACGCGGAGAACCCCGCTCGCTTCGCGAACTTGATGCGTCGCCGCTGTGTCTCGGTGAAGCCGAGCTTGGCGTACAGCCCGAGGGCGGGGGTGTTGGTGTCCTTGATGTCGCGCAGCACGAACTTGTCGGAGGGCAGTTCCAGGAGCCGGCGCATCAGCGCAGTGGCTACGCCTTTGCCCTGATGCTGCGGCGCTGTCGTGACGAACGCAATCTCCGTCAGACCGGTGCGGGCACCGTCATAGGCCCCCATGAATCGACTGCGGATGATCCGATAGCTGATCATGCCGTGTATTGGACCGAGCACGCGCTGGAGCTCGCGCCGATCCGGCTCGAAGCACTCCTGCTCGCCTTCGGTGACGACCGCGACCGCGGCGGGCTCGCCGTCGACGAGCGCGACGTGGAAGCGCTCCAGGATGAGCATCGGGGCGAACGCGTCGGCAAGCACACTGGGGTCCTTGGAGAAGAACGCGAAATCCTCGGCGAACCCTTGCGTGAGAACTTCAGCGATCCTGTGCCGATACCCCTCACCCAGTTCGTCTGCGCGCGCGACTTCGATCTTCATCGGGGTCCTCCTGTGAACATTCGTAGGATCAGCTCGACATCGGGCTCCGCAAATCCCTCCCGAAGAGCAACGTGCATCGTCGTTATACCGGCAAGCATGGCGAAGTAGTGAGAAGTCATTCGGGTTGGGTCTCCCGCGGTGATTTGGCCTGCGGCCTGGCCTCGACTGATGAGCAAGGCGAAGGCCCGCCAGAGCGTCCCCTGCGTTGCGGCCAGTCGCGCCGCAGTCCCCTCAGGAGTGTCCGTCGAGAAGCCCTGGTTGATCACCATGTAGAACTCGGCCGCGCCGTTGTTCGCTGCGAGGTCTGCCACGTATACCTCGGTGAAGGATCGGATCATGGAGAGCGGATCCCCTTCGGTCGAGAGCTGAACGGCGACAGCCCCGAGCCCGCGTGAGGCCTGATCGATTAGTTCATCGAACAGTTCTTCCTTGCTCGCATAGTGCCGGTAGATCGACCCAGTGCTGATCCCCGCCTCGACGGCGATCTGACGCATGTTCGTGGCCGCGAAACCACGGTGCGCGAAGACCCGGACGGCGGCCGTCTCCACAGCAGCGCGTGTGGCTGAACGCAACGCTTCATTCTGTTCCGTCGTCCGCGGCACGAAAATCCTTTCAATGAATTTCTGTTCATTTTATGCTTCGATCGCAGACGGCACAACTCTGTGCTCTTCCTGGGCTGGTGCCCGCGAGGTGCCAGGTGGTCGGTGGATTGATTCGTGGCACCGGTTCGGCACCCAGCGGTTGGTAGTGCCGGAACTCGGTGGAGTTCCGCTTCAACGTGCAATTCTCATGTCTCAATCGCCCTCGATTTCTTTTGGAGCCGGGGGTGATTTTTTGCCTCGTGCCATTGATTCATCACGAAGTGGCGCCGGAAGGAAAGCTCCTCCACATTAGCGATGCCGTTCAAGGTGCATGGGCCTTTTCCCTTATGGGGCAACGCCGCAAGCAGGCTGAGGAACCAGGTCCCGCGTTGCGGCGATTTAACCGACGGTCTGGGAGCCGGATCCGCGCGGCAATCCGGACGAACTCCGCCCTGCGCTCTAGAGCTCTTACTTGGGTGGAGCCCCGAAGCGCGATTAGGGACCTGTTGAATTCATGGGCACTCAAGTATCGGCCTGAGCTCCCTGCGGCCACTGCCCGCGGCGCGCAAGGAGCTGCCCTGCCGATCATGCCCCGCAGGGGACGGGATTCTCCGGCGCCTTGTGCGTGCGGAAGTCAGGCGCGATCCATCGCGTCGATGTATCGCGTCAGCGCGTCGCTGTTCTGCTGGAGCAGGACGATGCGCTCGGCCAGCTTGTCGCGCTGTTCGACGAGCATCGCGCGCAGTTCGGGATCGGGATCGGCAACGATCGTGCTGCCAATGTCGTTCAGGCACGGCAGCATGTCGCGGATGATCCGGGTGGGGACCCCTGAGTCGAGCAGCCTGCGGATTTTCAGCACGCGCTCCACGAGATATTCGTCGTAATCGCGGTACCCGTTCTCCAGCCGCAGCGGCGTGATGAGTCCCTGCTCCTCGTAGTACCGGAGCATGCGCGTGGGCACCCCAGTTCGATTGGCCAGCTCGCCGATCCGCATTCCAGTTCTCCTTCACATCCATGTCAAGGATAGGGTCGGAACCGCCTCCCGGCCACGGCAGCTCTCCGCGAATCCGCCCGCAGGCTGCGCAGTCTGCCTTGGTGCCAGAGTCCGCGGGCCTGCAGGCACGGTAATTTGACCTTTACATGGATGTCAATCTTCGATGATGGTTCCATGAACAAGGAACAACGCAAGATGATTCTCGGCTTGTCGCTGACTGACGGCTACGGCACCCTGCCCGGTGCCTGGCGGGCACCGCACGTCGACCCCGGAAACTACTCGAAGGTCGAGGCGAACATTCGCTACGCCCAAGCCGCCGAGCGCGGTGGCTTCTCGTTCGTATTCACGCCCGACTTCCCGGCCGTGCGGGGCAGCCTCGAGCATTCGACCGTCAGCAACATCATGGATCCGCTCATGGAGGCGGCCGCGATCTCGCAAGCGACGAACAACATCGGTTTCGTGCTCACGGGGTCCACAACGTTCCAGGAACCGTTCAACACGGCCCGGCAGTTCAAGACGCTGGACATCATGAGCCGTGGCCGCGCCGGCTGGAACGCCGTCACGACGAGCGACCAGCTCGTCGCGTCGAACTACGGCAAGCCCGTCGCGGACCGTGCCGAGCGATACCAGCGCGCCCATGAATCGATCCAGATCGTGCAGTCGCTCTGGGGCAGCTGGGAGATGGATGCCTGGATCAAGGACCAGGAATCGGGCCGCTTCATCGACCCCGCGAAGCTGCAGCCGATCAACCTCAGCGGCGAGTACGTCGCGTCCCGCGGGCCGCTCGCGTTGCCGCCGTCGGAGCAAGGCCAGCCCGTCGTCTTCACCTCGGGAGGACCGAGCCCGCATCTGCTCGAGCTGGCGGGGCGCTATGCGAGCGGCTTCATCACGGAGGTGTGGACGATCGAGGAGGCTCGCGCTGCGCGCAGGGCGCTGCGCCGGGCCGCCGAGGAAGCTGGCCGCAACCCCGACGACGTGAAGTTCATCGTCGGCATCATGACCACAGTGTCCCCAACGGTACGTGAAGGGCTCGACCGGCGCCTGTCGATGTCAGGCAAGGTCATGGAGGCGCGCCTGCCGCACCTCAGCGCGATGATCGGTGTGCCGATCCTGCCCGAGCGCATCGACAAGCCGCTCACGCCCGAACAGCTGGCCAGCGCTCACGCCTCACCGCAGGACCCGCGCTCCGGGATCGCGCTCAAGGTGGCGCGCGAGGGGTGGTCGCCGCGCGACATCCTCGCGCACGGCGTGATCGACTACCATCCCGTGACCGTAGGGCCGGGAACGGTGCACGCCGATCACCTGCAGGAATGGTTCGTGGCCGGTGCCGCCGACGGCTTCTGGCTGTCGCCCGATGTCTATGAGGACGGCGTTGACGCGTTCGTCGACGAGGTCGTGCCGATCCTGCGCGAACGCGGCCTGTATCCCGAGGACTACGTGGGATCCACGTTGCGCGAGAACCTCGGCGTCCCCGGCCAGTACGGACTCGGCGAATGGCTGAAGTAATCACGTCTGATCGGATGCCTGCGAACTCGCTCGTGTTGGTGCCGCTGGTCGCGCCGCTCGTCTGATTGCGGGTCGTGAGAGCCGAGGTTGGCCTGTGCCGGAACCTCGTGGAGTCCAGGGATAATGTATAGTCGCGTTCCAGGCTGACTACTGGATGAGCTGCGCCAGACAGAGGGCAGGATCCGCGCATTGGTGCGGGATGCGGGCAAGGGAAATATGGCAGGAGACAGGAATCCGTATCGCACGCATACTCCTGATACTTGAAGCAGTTACCGGAATCCAAAAGGAGGCCTGTCGTTGACGCGAGCAGACGATTCGAGCGAAGCCCCGATACTTGAAACTGCGCTGGAGATTGTTGCGCACGCAGAACTGGCAGAACAAGATGCCGCAGAGCTTCGCAGACTGTTCGATGCCGAGTACCTGCGGGATGCCGGCATCTGGGATCCGGATCTGCCATATGGCTATGCCCCGCATGATTTCCACATCATGGCCCGGTGCAAAGGCGAGGTTGTCGGCCATGTCGGGTGGGCGCGACGCACGATCGGTGTGGGAGGCCGCGGCCTTGTCGTTGCAGGTGTGGGTGGAGTGCTGGTTTCCGAGCGCGCGCGGGGCCGCGGCCTAGGCGGGATCCTGATGAATCTCGTGGCTTCGTCGATGGTTGATGCCGGCGGGATTGCGTTCGGCTATCTCGGTTGCCGCGAGGAGGTGGCCGCTTTCTACAGCTCGTGCGGATGGACTCGGATTTCCGCTGCCGAGCGTTCGATTAGCCGTGGAGGCCACGCAATTTACGACCCGCCGGGCCAACCTCTGCTTATTCTGCCCATCGAGTCCCAGCTTGCTTCCTGGCCAGAAGGTGAAGTCGACCTTCGCGGGCGGGCGTGGTGACGCCCAAGCGGTATCCTGCGCAGGATATGACCGGGCTTGGCGATAGCCCGGGCTATTTTTCACGGTCGATGTTGTCTATCCCCACAGCTCAACATACCGTTGGAAGAAATAGGACCGAGCGCTAGGGAAGTGGAGGCAGATCGAATGAGGAAACTTCCCAAGGTAGCCTGGCTACGAGTCTCGGTGTACCTTGGCATCTCGATTTTGGGGCTGGCCTTGTTCCTTGCGTGCTATTGCATGATTTCCGGCCGGTCGCTCGCCGAGGCTCTTGGCAGCTTCTGGATCGCGATAGCAATTGCTCTTGCTACATCCGCTATCACTGCGGTCCGCGACCAACGGCAAGACACTGGAACCGAGTACTCCGAGCCGGAACTATAGCCCCTGCCTTTCGGCTGGTTCAGTTGGAAGGCTTAGTTGCGATGCCGTCGAGCCACAGAACATCTGATTCGTCATTGTGCTTGCCTCCGGATCCAACGTGCTTGCTGGAGATATTCGGTCCCTTTTGAATGACATGGACCATCGCCATGCCGTGGCCCCGGCCCAGCTGGTAGTCCTCCTTGAGCCATGCCAGGATCTCTGCTGCTTTGACCCCTTCTTGGCCAAGGCCTTTCTCACGGGCGATCTCGATTAGCTGGCGAGCAGTGAGCCCGGTCTTCATTTCTATGGTGTCCAGATAGGCTTGAAATGACATGGAGAAACCTCTCGAAGGCATGAATAGGTGCCTCGAATACTAGACCTAATCCCACGCCGCGCATAGAAGTAGTAGCCGGAGGATGCCACGCGGCCAGCGCACGAGAACCACGGTGTGCTCCACGACTGGCATCCTTGCGGCCTTCCGCGTCTAATCGCCACCAGTGATGGCGCCCTGATCGGCAGCAACCAGGCTGGTTGAAATGACCCGCAGGCAAGTAAAGACGCATTTCTCGGGACAGTGGAGAACAGCTGCCCGCAAGTGCTGAAGCCTAGTTCCGTTCGCTGAATTCCAACGTGTAATTCTCCGCCGTTGGCAGGTGCCCGGGATCGTCTTCAAACGGCCTGTAATCGACTGAATGCAGGTATCCGGCAACAACCCAGAGATCCAGATGCCCCAGCTCCTTGCCATCTTTTGAAACGAGAACAGTGGAGAATGGGCCACCACCATGCCGGACGCTTTGGCAATCGCGTTTGCTTGTGAAGGAAATCGAGAAGCACTCGCATTCTTTGAACTGGTAGCCGCCCCAACGCGCAAACTTCAGTTGCTGTCGAGCCTTTGCTGATACAGCATCTGTGCCGCTGCAGAGCAAGGCCAGCAGCTCTAGTTCAGCAGGTCGAAGTTCTCCGCCTGGGACTCGCTTAGGTCGGTTATCCATGGGGACAGCCTATATTGCCCTGTGACTAGGAATTGCATCGCTACGTTCCTAGAGCAGCAGCATCGAAGAAGCTACCTCGGGGATCGCCGAAGACGGAATGGCAGTTGAAGCGTTTTCAAGGACGAGCAAGGAAGCGTTCGGGATTTCTTCGGCTAGCACTATGCCGTTGCCGACGGGGAAGAACGGATCCTTTGCACCGTGAACCACCAAGGTGGGGATATCGAGCTCGGACAGCCGCTCGCGCCAGCGCGGAGTGCAGTCCAGCTTGGAAAAGACGATCCCGATTTGGTTTGCCAGATGGGCTTCTGCCTCTGCGCTTGCCGTACGGTCCCAGATGCGGGAGGCCAAGTCCATGGCAACTTCTGGATCATTGCCTAGAATTTGCGAACCCTCGGCGGAGAATTGGGCAACGGCCGCGCGGTCTGCCCAATCCGGCATAGGGCGGGAAAACAGCTTGCCCATGGTTGCCTGGTCATGATCTGGCAAATCTTTGTCTACCGGTCCGGGAGCTACTGGTCGTGTGCCTATCAGCGTCAGGGCGCCGAATGATTCGGGATGATCCAGCGCCGCAATCTGCGCGATCATGCCGCTGACTCCGATACCGGCTACATGCGCTGGACGGCTATCCAGTAATCTGGCCAGCGCTGCGGCATCAGAGGCCAGATCGCGCAGGTTGTATTCGGGTTTCATCGGGTTCCCGGCCGTTGATTCACCGCAATCCCGCAGGTCGTAGCGAACCACATGGCGCCCGCCAGCGGCCAGGGCCTGGCACAGGGCATCTGGCCAAGCAAGCATGGTGGTTCCGCCGATGAGGAGAACCAATGGATCACTTTTGCTGCCGAAGGATTCGGCACCGAGCTCCACACCGTTGGCTTCAACCGTTCCCATGCGCGACCTGCCTTTGCTATCAGAATCCAAGGATGGCTTGCCTGCCGCCTTGAGGTCAATAGGAATCGGAGTTCTAGAAGAGCGGCCAGGGCACGGCGGGCATCTGCCCCCTATGAGCAGGGAAGTGCCCTTCGCTGCGCAGGGTAGCGCAGCGCTCGGCGAGCGCCGCGATTTCTTCATCGGCTAGCAGCTGGGACAGTTCTTGGCCAAGTTCTGCGTCCAGGGCATCGCTGACCGTCCGGAGGCCGGCCAGTTCTTCTTCACCCAGCGGTTGGCCAACCCAACCCCAAAGCACGGTGCGCAGCTTGTGCTCTGCGTTGAAGCAGAGCCCATGATCGACTCCGTAGCGGTGGCTACCTGGCATGGCTAGAATGTGGTCGCCCTTGCGGTCTGCGTTGTTGACCAGTGCATCGAAGACCGCCATGCGCCGCAGCACAGGTGTATCCTCGTGGATCAACGTCATCTGCTGCCCCGATTCATCCTGCCCATGCAGAATGGTCTTCCAACCGCCAGCTGGCACCATGTCCGCGGCTACGATGTCTACTGGGCGCTGTCCTCGATCAACATCTTGCCATAGCTGCACCATGCCTTCGCCAAACTGCCCTTCGCGCAGCCAAGTGCGCGGGACGAGGTTCCAGCCCAGGGCTTCAGATACGAGGAAGGCGGCAACTTCGCGGTATGCGAGGGTGCCATGGGGAAAATCCCAGAGGGGTTTCTCGCCAGCAATGGGCTTGTAGACCACGCTGTTCTCGCCGATGCTGCCCAGGAAAGTTGCATTGGAGGCGGTGGTGATGCGGCCGGTGAGTTCCAGCTGCGCGGTCAGCAGATCGGGCGAGCTCATTCGCCAGTCTCATCTTTGCAAGTATGCCCATCCGGATCAATCGGATAACCGCAGTTGGCGCACATAGGCCGCCCAGCAGCCACGATCTCATGGGTGCGCATGGCGAAAGCGCGTGCAGTGCCTACGGGCATGCGCACGCGCAGCAGCGCGCCCGGTCCATCTGGATCAAAGTCGGCTTCATCTTCTTCGTTCAAGGAGAAGGCTTCCAGAACTACCTGCGCTACGGTGGCATCCCATCCGAGATTCATGGAACCCACCCGGAAGGACTCGTTGACTTCTTCCAGCGGATCGTTGTCAACCAGTTCCACCGGAGTATGTTCGGGAACGCTGAAGGGGTTGCCCTTGACGGTGGAGAGCTGATCGAGAATCTCGTCAATCATCTCGGCAACCACCGCGGCTTGCTGTTTTTCCAAGGCGATGCTGGACAGTTCCTTGCCGGCTCTTGCCTGGAGGTAGAAGGTGCGGGACCCGGGCTCGCCGATGGTGCCAATGACAATGCGGTCTGGCCAATTGAATTCGTTGACTGTTGCCGTCATTTCGCTCTCCTTAGTGTCCTGCTCCGCCGCCGACTGGGGCATCGGTTGTCTTGATTCCTGGGGCTAGCCAGGAGAGGTCTCCGGCGTCGGTGTTGATGGAATACACGCGAGGCGCACCGGTCCCGTAGTGCACAATTGATGCGGAAGCCGGGCCCACATTCAGTCGCTGGAACAGATCCAAATGCATTCCCAGCGCGTCAGCCAGTACCGACTTGATGATATCGCCATGGCTGAAGGCCGCCCATACCGCTCCGGCACCATGCTCGGCCTCGATGGCCGCGTCATGGCGCCTGATGGCTGCTACTGCCCGGGATTGCATTCCGGCCATGGATTCGCCATCCGGGAAGGTCACCGAGGACGGAGCTGACTGCACTGCTTTCCAGAGGTCTTCGGCGGCCAAGTCCTGCAGCGTGCGGCCTTGCCACTGGCCGTAGTCGCATTCCGAGAGTTCGGGTTCAATCAGCAATTGCGCCGCTGGGCTTTGCCGCTGCATGGCGAACTCCGCCGTCTGCACACAGCGTTCCAGCGGGCTTGAGACAACGCCAGCCAAGGGGAGCGCTGCTAGGCGTTCGGCGGTACGAATCGCCTGTTCTTCGCCGGTTTGGTCGAGGAATACTGAGGGGGTGCGTCCGGCCAGTACGCCGGTGGCGTTGGCGGTAGTGCGTCCGTGCCGCACAAGGATTACTGTGGCCATGAACCCAGCCTAGTCATGGAGATGGTGGCAAGCGACTCCTGGGCTGAAAACAGGACCGGGGCTTCGAAGAGCCCGGCAGGTTCTGGAGGTGCGGTACCTTCACCCGTTGCACCCTTGCTGCAACGCGAGGGTCAGGGCTGATCATTGGTTCGCCGAGCGAACGCTATGGCTCGATGAGCGCCGGGCGAGGTGTGAGTTCAGTCCTCATAACAGCGCCTTTGTTCGTACCGGCTCACGGCATCGGGGTACCATGAAAGTTGGCCAATTCGGGGCGGCAGCTCCCGGAAGTCCCTTGCAAATGACTCGTCGAAAGCGGCGACGCCATGATCCACCACTGGATGTGGCCTTATAAACGGAGTGATAATTCTTGTCTGGAGTCCTCCAGCAGCCAGCGTCAGAACAGCGGTCTGATTCCAAGACACGCACCATCCTTGTCGACGGCGAGCATGCTGGCCGGCGGATCGAGAAGTTCCTCCGGGTCCAGCTCAAGACGGTGCCCGCCGGGCAGCTTTTCCGGCTGATGCGCAAAGGGCAACTGCGTGTTAACGGCAAGAAAGTCCAGGAAGGCTACCGGCTAGCCGTAAACGACCAGATCACGCTGCCGGCGCTATATGCAGAACAGGGCGTGGCACCAGCCTTCGATGTCCCGGCACCATTGCTCAATCGGCTACGCAACTGCGTCCTGCACGAAGACCGGGACGTCCTGGTGATTGACAAGCCTGCCGGCGTCGCCGTGCACCGGGGAACCGATGTTCCTGCGGGGGTTATCGAAGCTTTCCGCCAGTTGCGCCCCGAGCTGCCGGACCTGGAATTGAGCCACCGGCTGGATCGCGATACTTCCGGGCTGCTGGTGTTGGCGAAGACCCCGAGCATGCTGCGCTACCTGCATGAGATGCTTCGGGAGAGCGAAGAGGAGATAGAACGCCACTACCTTGCGCTCGTTGCAGGGCATTGGAGCGAAAAGACCGAAACGATCCACTCGCCGCTGCTGCGCCGTGCCGACAAGGTCGTGGTTGATCCGAACGGTCAGCGAGCCGAAACCCATGTCACCGTGAAGCAGCGCGTAGGCCAGCGCGCCACCATTCTGGATGTGCAGCTGATGACCGGACGCAAGCACCAGATCCGGGTCCACCTGCAAAGCGAAGGCCATCCGATTGCAGGAGACGACCGGTATGGCTTCGCGAAGTTCAACCGCCGCGTCGAACAGCTTGGGGGTCGCGGGCTGTTCCTGCATGCGACTAAGCTGGTGATTCCCAAGCCCGACGGCCAGGAACTGGTGATCGAGGCACCCATGCCGCAGCGCTGGAAGCAGTTGCTGAAGGCAGGGCTATAGCCCGAGCAAGGCTGGCAAGAGGGGAAAAGATGGCTGAAGGACCCTGGAAGCACGTTGCCGAGGGAGTATTCCAGCGCAGATATGATCCGTTGGATATTACCGTGGGAGCGGTGCACGGCGGGCAAGGCGTGACGATCATCGATACCCGCAACAACGCACCCGAAGCACAAGAAATCCTTGACGAAGCCACAACGCAATTCGGACTGCCGATCGTTGCCGTGATCAACACCCACGCGCATTATGACCACACCTTCGGCAACCAGCTCTTTGCCCAGCGGGGAATCCCGATTTACGGCCATCACCGGATCCCCGCGCACTTCGAGCAGTTCGAGAAGCCCCGGCTTGAAATGGTGCAGCGCTCGCCGGAAATCGAGCCTGAAATGAATTGGGGCGGTGTAACGCTGACGCCGCCTAGCCACTTGCTGGCCGAACCCTGCACGGCAAATCTAGGCGGACGGGAAGTTGAACTGATCCCGCTGGGTGCTGGGCATACCGACACCGACCTTGCGATCCATATTCCTGATGCCAAGGCATGGTTCCTTGACGACATCATCGAGCAGTCTGGTCCACCGATGTTCGACTCGGACGCCTATCCGATGAAGTGGCCTATGGTGCTCCAATCCCTGCTAGCGCGCATCCAGCCGGGAGACGTGATTGTTCCAGGCCATGGAGAGCCCGTCGACCGGGAATTCGTCGTTCGGCAAATGCACTGCTTCGAGCTGCTCGCCACGACCCTGGGTTCGGCTCATGAGAACGGTGCGGCAATCACGGACATTGCGTTCCCTGCAGAGCTGCAAGAACTGTGGCCTGCCGATTTCCTTCTCGAAGCTGCCAAGGATGCCTACGCGCAGCTGCCGGGTAACGCGAAGGAATCAAGAAAGCGCGGCGATTGAAGCCAGAGCACTAAATGACCTCACGGCCGGCACGCGCCTGAGGGCAGCGGCGGAATGGGCGAAATGTCAGTATTCGTTCTTGATCACGAAGTACGAGCCGCGGATGGTCCCTGCAAGCTTGGACTTCTGGCGGGCGAACTTGAACTTCCCTTCCAGCTCGTTGGGCACAGCCATGCCATCGGAAAGCTTGAAGCCCACGGCGCGCTTCTCGCTGGGATCCAGGCCGTAGAGAACATTGATGGATAAGCCGGACTCGTAGAAGACATAGGCGCGCTTGGCGCCATCCGCCTCGAACACAGTTGCCTGCAATGGCTTCGATGCGATGTGCAAGTCGCGTTCCTGCGCCAGAATCGTGTGCACCCAAGCTATGGCTTCCCTAGCGTCGTCTGCTTGCTCCACGGCAAAGTCGTGGTTGAACTTGTTCTTCAGATAGCGCGCTTCGTTGGCGCGCAAGCCTGCCAGCGCGTCAGCAACAGGCGAAGTCTCAAGACCGTGGGTGGATACGTCTTTGAAATCGACAAGGTATGGCATGGGCATCCCTTCCGGCGTTGGCCCCGTGGATTCGGTAATTCGTTGTTATCGTACTCCGCGAAGCTAGCCGAAGGCACTGAATCCGGTCAGATCCCTGCCGAGGATCAACGCCTGCACAGACTCGGTTCCCTCATAGGTATGCAAGGCTTCGATATCGCCGAAATGGCGAATCACGTGATTTTCCAGCAAGATTCCATTGCCGCCGAGCAGGTCGCGGGCGGCGGCTGCCACCCGGCGGGCAGCCCTGGTGTTGTGGTACTTCAGCAGCGAAGCTTGCGTGTCTTTCAACCGGCCGGCAGCCTGGGCGCCGGCCACGGCCACGCACTGCAACTGCATATTGGTGATTTCGGCGAGCATCTGCGCCAACCGTTCCTGCACCATCTGGTGCGCGCCCAGGGGTTTGCCGAACTGCGTGCGCTGCTTGGCGTACTGCAGGGCCGCTTCGAAGACGAACTGGGCATGGCCTAGCGCCGACCAGCCAACATTCACCCGGGTTTCAACCAGCGCCCGCGAGACATCCTTGAATGCGCCGGCCCCGGTGAGCCTGGCGGATTCTGGAACGCGAACGTCCGTGAGCCGGATCTCTGCCTGTTCGATCGCGCGAAGCACGCCCTTGCCGCGCACCGGGGAAGCCTCGTAGCCAGGGGCCTGCTGGTCGAGAATGAACCCCTTGACCCGGGAGTCGGCGACGTCGCGTGCCCACACAATGGTGATGCCTCCGGCGGCTCCATTGCCGATCCATTTCTTGTGTCCATTGATGATCCAGTGATCTCCATCGCGCCGGGCACTGGAATCCAGGCCAACAGAGTCCGAGCCATGATGCGGCTCGCTGAGGGCGAAACCACCGAGCAGCTCACCGGAGGCCACGGGTTCCAGATACCTCTCCTGCTGTTCGGGGCTGCCGAAGAATTTCAGGCTGCGCAGCACCAGGCCGCCCTGCACCGCGGCGGCCGCGGCCATCGAACCGTCCGCGCGCGAAAGCTCCATGGCCACTAGGCCCGCGGCCAGCGGGGACAAGTGGGCATGGCCTGGAATCTCAAGACCGTCGGTGAACAAATCGAGTTCGCCCATACGGCGAACCAGATCCAGCGGATAATGCGCGTTCTCCCAATGCTGGTTGATGCTGGGCAGGATCTCTTCTCCGTAGTGCCGGGCGCGGGCCCAATGCTTGCGATCCTCGTCGGTGGCAGCATCGAAGGTGGATAGATAATCGATGTCCAAAGCCGAGGCCAGGTCGTAGGGTGCCCATGGGTCCCGGGTCACTGGGCGCCGCCCGAAGTCTTGTTGCGTTCGGCACGCAGCTGGCGCTTGAGCAATTTGCCCGATTGGTTGCGGGGCAGCTGTGCGGCAAAGTCCACGCGCTTGGGAACCTTGTAGTGCGCCAGCTTGGACTTGACGTGCTCGCGCACCTCTTCGGCGGTGAGCGTGGCGCCGGCCTTGAGCACAATGACCGCGGTCACCGCCTCGATCCAGCGTTCATCATCGATGCCCACCACCGCGACTTCCGCAACTTCGGGCAATTCGTAGATGCAGTCCTCCACTTCGCGCGGGGCCACCAGCACCCCGCCGGTATTGATGACGTCCTTGATGCGATCCACCACCTGGATGTAGCCGCCCTGGTCCATGACCACTTGGTCGCCGGAGCGGAACCAGCCGTCGGCAAATGCCTGCTCGGTTTCCGCCGGCTTGTTCCAGTAGCCGCTCATGACCTGTGCAGAACGGTATTGGATCTCGCCGGGCTCACCGGCACCGGCGAGCTTCCCCTCGGCGGTCATCACGCGCGCCTCGATGAAGAACACCGGGCGGCCGCAGGACGCGGGGCGTGCATCGTGCTCCTCGGGGCGCAGCACCGTGCACAACGGGCCGAGCTCGGACTGGCCAAAGCAGTTGTAGAACCCGATCTGCGGATAGCGGTCGCGCAAGCGGGCCAGCACGGTCACCGGCATGATCGAGGCACCGTACTGCGCCTTGGCCAACGAGCCCAGATCGCGGGTGTCCAGATCCGGGTGATTGCTCAGAGGCACCCAGACGGTGGGGGCCAAGAACAGCGAGCCGATACGTTCGGCTTCCACACGGTCCAGAATTTCGCCGATATCGGGTTTGGCGAGCAAGCGGATGCTGGCACCCAATGACAGATAGGGAAGCAGGAACACATGCATGGCCGCCGAGTGGTAGAGCGGCATCGCGATCAGCGGCCGGTCCGTGCCCTCCAGATCCAAAGCAATAATGGCTGAGACGTACTGGGCCACCAGCGCCGAATGGGTCATCATTGCGCCCTTGGGTGCCGAGGTGGTTCCGGAGGTATAGAGCAGCTGGGCCAGATCCGTGCCGGCCACCGCAGCTCCAGGCGGCGCGGCCTCCACGCTTTCATCCATCGCCGTTTCCAGCACGCTGGTTCCGGTTCCGGGCAGCAGCGGCCAAACATCCTTGACTGCCGGCAGGCCACCGGCATCACGCAGTTCCTGGACCAGTTCGAGGCGGGACTCATCGGCGATGACCAGTGCGGCCCCGGAATCGTGCAGCAGGTAGCGCAACTCGTCGCCCCTGAGCGCGAAGTTCACCGGCACGTGGACCAACCCGGCACTGGCGCAGGCGAGGAACAAGATGGCATAGGCGTCGCTGTTCGCTGCATAGGCAGCAACGCGCGAACCGGCCGGCAGGCCTGCCTGCCGCAACCGGGCAGTCACCCGATTCACCCCGCCGGCCAGCTGGCTGTAGGTCCAGTTCCGTTCCCCGAAGGCCAGAGCATTGTCCGCGGGGCAGCGGGCCACCGAGCGGCGCAGCAGCGCGCCAATGGTGTTCTGGTCATCGGGATTCATCGCCGAGGTGGCGCGCAATGCACTCATGGTAGTTTCCTTTGCGGCGGGTGCGGGTAGCTAGAGGCGTTCGATGATGGTGACGTTGGCTTGGCCGCCGCCCTCGCACATGGTCTGCAGGCCGAAGCGGGTATCGCTGCGTTCCAGCTCATGGAGCAAGGAGGTCATCAGCCGTGCACCGGTGGCACCGATGGGGTGGCCCAGGGCGATGGCGCCGCCATTGACGTTGACCTTGGACATGTCGGCGCCGGTTTCCTGCTGCCAGGCAAGCACTACCGCGGCGAAGGCCTCATTGATTTCAATGCGGTCCATGTCTTCGATGCCCATCCCGGCGCGTGCCAGGGCATGCTTGGTGGCGCGGATCGGGGCCGAAAGCATCATGACCGGGTCATCGCCTCGGGCCGAGATGTGGTGGATGCGGGCGCGGGGTTTCAGCCCATAGCGTTTGACCGCGGCCTCGGAAGCAATGAGCAGCATCGCGGCGCCGTCAGACATCTGCGATGCTGTGGCTGCCGTATGCGCGCCGCCTTCGGCAATCGGTGCCAATGACTGCATCTTGGCACGGTCCACGGGGCGTGGCCCCTCATCTGCAGCCAGGGAATCCAAAGCAAGGATCTCGCGGTCGAAGTATCCTTGCGCCTGGGCGTTCAATGCCCGCTCATGGGAGGCCGCAGCGAAGTCCTCTAGCTGGGTGCGGGTGAGGCTCCAGCGTTCTGCCATCATCTCTGCGCCGCGGAACTGCGAGATTTCCTGCTCGCCGTAGCGCGACGCCCACAGCGTGGAGCCGGTGTAGGGATCGGGGAAGCCGAAGTCCTTGGCGGCGGAGTTGGAATAGGACAGGGGAATGCTCGACATGGACTGGACGCCACCGGCAACCACGAGGTCGCTGCTTCCGCTCATGACTGCTTGGGCCGCGTAGGAGATCGCCTGCTGCCCGGAGCCGCACTGGCGTTCTACCGTTGTCCCGGGGACGTGTTCGGAAAGGCCGGCGGCCAACCATGCGTTGCGGGCGATGTCCATGGCCTGGGGTCCCAGCTGGTCGATGCAGCCGAGGATGATCTCGTCGTATTGCTCGGAATCAATGTTGTTGCGGTTCACCAGTTCGGCCAGCGGCGCGGCGGCGAGATCCAGCGGATGCGTCTGCGCCAGCGATTTCCCACGGCGTCCGACAGGTGTACGCAGCGCATCGATGATGTAGGCCTCGGGCATGGGCTCCTCCAGGAAGTTTTCGAGAAGACTGGAAACGTCTGTTGAACCAACAATGCCCAATTCACCACCGGTTGTCTAGGTCACAATTGCCACGCTTGGCTTGGGAAAATGCCATTGCGCCAAATCCGCTTCCGATAGGCGCGGCTTGGCTGGGGAATATGCTCCGGAACGGAAAACGGATGCGCGGGCGAAGCGAGCCGGGAAATTGCCTGCGACCGGAATAGCGCCCAGTCCGGGTTCAGCGACCCCAACCCGGACCTGCTAAACGTCGCCGAGTCACGGGCACAAGACCGTCTGATCGTTTTTGCTTCGGGAAGCCTGCAGCCGATGCCGGGACTCATCCGGCCTCCGCTGGACCTGCGGTGCCCAAGGCCGCGGTCAACTCGTGGCGCGATTCCGGGGACTGCCAGGTGGAGACAGGGCATGGAAGGCAGCCAATTCGGTTCCGCGTTTTGCCAAGGCTGCAGTCCTGGAAGGTCAAAGCAGGAGCGTGGTGCCCTCGGTGTTGACGCGAGGACTCGGCGTGGTGTCCGGCGAATTGAACACGCCTGATGGAAGTACTTGCCAATGGGCGGGCTGCACCTAGGCAATGCAAGAATTGATGGAGCACGCTGCACCTCGACGGAAAACTCTGAGAACGGAACAGGCCCAAGTGAGCTTCGCTGACTACGATCCACGAATCATTGCGCTCTACGATACGGATAATCCCGACGGACCGGATCATGACTATTACCGTGCCTTGGCGGCTGAAACCAAAGCGCACCGGATACTGGATCTGGGCTGCGGCACCGGCCTTTTGACGGTTACGCTTGCCATTACGCAAAGAACTGTCGTTGGAGTTGACCCCTCACCGGTAATGATGGACTACGCCAGACAACGGCCCAACGCTGAGCAAGTCACATGGATTCACGGTGACGCTTCGGCAATCGACGGCGGACCCTTTGACCTGATGGTGATGACCGGCAACGTAGCCCAGCACATCCCGGATCCGCAGTGGGCGCAAACCCTGGAACAACTACGCGCTGCCGCGGCGACCGGGGCCGTGCTGGCCTTTGAAAGCAGGAACCCATCGACTCGCGCCTGGGAGCAATGGAATGACGAAGAAGCAGTAACCCGGGACACGCAATTCGGTCCGCTGACCGAGTGGAGCGATGCGGAAGAAACCAGTCCTGGCCTCGTCAAACTACGCTTCCACAACAGGTTTGAGGAGACATGCGAAGTGCTGGTTGAGGAGCTGGACCTGGCTTTCCGCAGCGTCGAGCAGATCAGTGCAGATCTAGTTGCCGCAGGGTTCAGAGTTCGCGCAATTTGGGGTGACTGGCAGAAGAACCCCTTCAACGGAGAACAACCCCTGATGATCTTCGAAGCTGAAGCGATCAGGAAAGTGGCCGGGGAGACTGCTCATGGATAGGCAACCTTCCAAGTTGCCGGTTACCCTGCTTTCCATCGAGCATTCAGCTTGCCTGCAACGGCTGATGGAAAGCAACCCGGGATATTCGCAACGTGTCACCGGTGCCGGGCCTGCATCCGATGCCGCAATTCAGGCATTGAGCGCCCTGCCGCCGAAGGCGCAATCCGAGCAGAAAATTGATCTTGGCCTTTGGGAAGGCGAAGAACTGTCCGGATTCGCGGATCTGATTGTCGGCTGGCCGAGATCAGATACAGTCCACATCGGATTGCTCATGGTCGACGGCGCCAGGCAGGGACAAGGCCTGGGGAAGCGGATCCATGAAGCGGTGCTCACTGTGATCCAGGATCATCCGTCAATCACCGCCTGCCGGATTTCGATTGTCGATACAAATGCCGCAGAAGCGGAACCGTTCTGGAAGAGCCTTGGCTATGAGCCTACCGGAGAAGCCAGCAACTATGCGGTGGGGGACAAGCAGTCATGCGCACGCACGTGGTCGCGCCCGATCACCAGCATGAGGAAGGAGAACCTTGATGAGTAGGTCCCCGGACAACATTTTGCTGCACCTTCCAGCAGAGCAGGAGCAGCAAGTGCAGGAGATCTTTGCCCAGTTGGAGATGCGCGGCTTCCCCACCCAACACCAGACTCCACATATCACCATCACCTTTTCGCCCAGCATGAGCGAGATCGTGACGCAGCGGGCCGCAGAATCACTGCCTGCGCTTATCCCCGCGAGCTTCCAACGGGTGGGCACTATTGTCTTTGGCACGAAGCGCAAGCAGACGGTTGCGTGGCTGCTGGAAACCACGGATGCCTTGGAAATGGCAGCCCGGGAAATCAGCGCACTGAATCACGATGGACGCGGACCACGGTGGACCCCGCACCTGACCATGGGGTTGCGGCTGCCACGCGAAATTGTTCCCGACTATATCCGGGCACTTGATGAGCTGGCCTCAACACAGCTCAGGGAACTGAGTGCCTGCCGGGCAGCCTTGTGGAAGCCGCGAATACCCGAACTGACGCTCCTGGCCGGAGCAATGCAGCAGGAAAACCGCGACTAGTTGGCCGATGCCCCTTGCTCTTTGGCAGAAGCACGCATGATGCGCAGATAGCCGAACCCGACAAATAAATGCAGCACCGTACCGGCAGTCAAAATGGCTACGCCCGGGATTGCCAGCACCGAAAAATCGGGGATCCTGCCACACGCCACGCAGGCCAGCCCCAGCATCATGATGGCGGTGCGGATCTTTCCCAGCCACGTGGAAGCCGGCGGGGAGCCCAGGCGCAAGAAGAAATAGGTGCACAGCAGGATCAGGTCAGTGATGAAAATGGCCAGGCCAACCCATACGGGGATCGCCCCATTGGCCACCAGGGCGATCGCGATAGCCACGATGCCCAAACGATCAGCTATGGGATCCAGCAGGACGCCCAGATGCGAAACCTGATTGAACTTGCGGGCAATAAACCCGTCAACCCAGTCGCTCAGGCCGAAGGCAAGAAGCAGAACCGCTGTCAGTGCCGGTTCGGTATCGGCCAGCAAACAGCCGATGATGGGAACCACCAGGAGAAAGCGAATAATCGTGATGGCGTTCGGAATCGTCGCCCACTCATGTTTGCGTACCGCGCGCGTTTCCACTGCTTTCCCCTTTCCCTTAGTTGAACGATGACGCACTGCGTCGCAATATACAAGGGTGCGGGGCATCTGGCCTGCAAATATGATCCGTCCAGCGTACCGGTGCAGGGAGATTGTTAACGAACTGCGGGGGCCGTCCCGAAGGACGGCCCCCGCAGCCAAAGCTAAAGAGCAGGGTGCAGAATTAGCCCTGCTCAAGGAGCTGGAAGCTTACGCCACCCTGCTCATCCACCGCCGCGTCGAGTACTTTGCCCTCCAAAGCGTCGGCAATCGCTTCAT
Organism: Glutamicibacter sp. NPDC090743; assembly: GCF_044769125.1. Taxonomy (NCBI): domain Bacteria; kingdom Bacillati; phylum Actinomycetota; class Actinomycetes; order Micrococcales; family Micrococcaceae; genus Glutamicibacter; species Glutamicibacter sp. NPDC090743. Next base: position 250,196 of record NZ_JBIVXE010000001.1, read on the forward strand.
CCACGTAGACTGGGCTGCCTTCGGAAGCCACGACGCCGTCGGTGCTTTCGGGAGCGGGGACAATCTGCAGGCCGAAAGCGGCATCTTCCGGGTGTGTGCTGTCTGCCTGCATGATGCGCAGACCAGCGGTTTCTTCCTCGGCCTGGTTGGTGACGATCGCGGTCACGATCGATGCTGCTTGGTCGGTCAGTGCGAGCACGAGGCTCTCCTTCCGGTTGAGGACATACCAAGTTCAGGGCATGTGGGTGCCACGATTCCAAAAAACGCAACGAATCTCAACACCGCTTAACAGCTGCGCAACATGCTTGGACTTGAACCCCGCCAGCCCGATAGGGTCCGCCCCAACACATAGACTGGCGTTGCCCTGCAAAGGAGAAATAGTGCGCGACGCTCAGGCAGCCAGCGGCAGGAGTGCCGCTGGGCACGGAATACGCTTGGCTGATTTTCAACCGCAGGACTTGCCTGCAATCCATGCCTTTGCCGCTGACCCAGTGGTGTGCCAGTACTCGACATGGGGACCCAACCAACTGGCCGACACCCGGGAATTTCTCGCCGATGCACTGCTCGAGCAACCGCATAGGGTCCTGCAGGCGGTCATGCTCGGTGATGTTCTCATCGGTTCAGCGTCGGTGTGGGTCACCGACCGGAAAGCCAAGGCAGGGGAGATCGGCTACACCCTGAATCGAGAATACTGGGGAAACGGATACGCCACCGAAACCGCTGGACTCCTGCTCCGTCGGGGATTCGAGGATCTTGGTTTGGAACGGATCAGTGCAACCTGCGATGCGAGAAACGCAGCTTCCATCCGAGTCCTTGAAAAGACCGGATTCAAGCTGGAAGGACGCCGGGTTGAAGATCCAGACAGTGACGCAGCACGGGCTGAAACCCTGATCTTCAATATTGGCCGAACCTAGCCCTGGGCAGTCTCCTTGCAGGTATATTGGCAGCAACAGCGACGAGGAAGGCCCAGATGAGACTCCATCACGTTCAGTTGCCGATGCCACGCGGCCAGGAAGCTGAAGCCCGCCGGTTCTACGGTGAAGCCCTGGGCCTAAGCGAAGTCCCCAAGCCGCCTTCCCTTGCCGGCAGGGGAGGTTGCTGGTTCCGCGCTTTCAACGCAGATGCCGTTGTGGCGGAAATCCATCTGGGCATAGACGATCCATTCATTCCAGCCAAGAAAGCGCATCCTGGAATGGTCTGCGACTCGGTAGAGGAGTGGGAAACCCTCGCTGGCCGTATCGATTCCATGGGCTATGAACTGTCTTGGGCAGAGCGCGAAACCTTTGAAGGATATCTGCGGTTCCATGCCCGCGACGGTTTCGGGAATCGTCTGGAAATCATGACCCCACTCTAGCTAGCGCAAGTACTATCCGGTCAGGAGCCATCGTGGAACAATCCAGCTTTGCAGCAACCAGGGACCATCCCGTGCCAGACGACGTTGCGCGGTTGCTTGCCACCGTTCCTGAATGGTTTGGCCAACCTGAATCAAACGCAGAGTACATCCAGTCCGCGCGGACCAAGGAAACCTGGACCGTTCGCAATGCCCAAGGCGCAGTGCTCGGTGTGCTCTTGGCAGAACGGCACTACCACCACTCCGTTGAGATCCATCTGATGGTGGTCGACCGTGGATACCACGGCGGTGGAATCGGTTCGGCTTTGTGCGCAGCCATTGAAGCCGAGGCGCTCGCCGGCGGAGTGCAGCTCTTGCAGGTCAAGACCCTGGGTCCTTCGCACCCGGATGCCGGCTACGCGAAAACTCGGCGATTCTATGAAAAGCAGGGCTTCCTTCCCCTGGAGGAAGCTAGCCTCTGGGGAGCTGGGACGCCCTGCTTGATCATGGTTAAACCGCTACCTGGCAAGTAGCAATAGAATTGAAATGATGCCTGGTTCCAGCGCTCATGCCGAATCCTGGGAGTTCATCTTCCAGTTGTTTCCATCGTGGACTCCGAGCCGTAGACTGGGTGGATTCCGTCACGACTCTAGGAGATATCCTTGACTGAAATTTCAGCTCTCGCCCAGAACCTCGCCAAGCAGCACGCCTCAGGTGAACTGCTGGTCATGCCAACCGTGTGGGATGCCTTCAGCGCCAACATCGCGGCATCCGCTGGCTTCGCCTCGCTGACTGTCGGAAGCCACCCCGTCGCCGATGCCTTGGGCAGTGAAGATGGCGAGAAGATGGACTTCGCAGACTATCTGGCCGCGGTTCAGCGAATCACCAGTAGTGTCGATGTGCCGGTCAGCGCTGACGTTGAATCCGGCTACGGCCTGGATCCGAAGGAACTCTTCGAACGCGTTGCGGCAGCGGGCGCTGTCGGCGTGAATATCGAAGATGTTCTCCACCGTGAAGGCGGCCGTGTCCGTGAACGCCAGGAGCATGCGGACTACATTAACGGCGTCCGCCAAGCAGCAGATGCAGCAGGCATCGAATTCGTGATCAACGGACGCACCGATGCAGTGAAGCTGGCCGATAAGTTCGCAGACCCGCTGGGCGAGGCAATCGAGCGCATTAAGCTGATGGAGCAGGCTGGTGCGCGTAGCGTGTATCCGGTGGCCCTGGCCAATGCCGATCAGGTTGCGCAGGCCGTGCGAGCAGTCAGCATTCCGGTGAACGTGACGGCCCACCCAGTCAACGCGCACCCCGCCGGGGACCTCGGAACCTTGCGTGAGCTAGGGGTTCGTCGCGTGAGCTTCGGACCGCTGTGGCAAATGTGGTTGGCGGAGATGTCCGGCAAGCAGCTCGGACCTTGGCTCTAGGCCTTCCCCGGATCAGGCAGTGCGCGCCAGGCGGGCGACGGCCGCACGCGGGTTGCATCAAGGAACGGCAACCCGGGCACAGCCCGGCACCTCTCAGGACATTTGTGTTCTGTGAATAGTTGGAAAATCTGCCGCCAGGGCATTTCGCCTTGGCGGCAGGCTCCGGCATTGCCGGGACTGGCCCGCACCAAACGGGTGTCAAGGGCCCCTGGCTTTCCGCAGCCGAACTAGTTGCTGATGCCGTAGGCCTTGCTGATGCTCTGGTTGCTTTGAAGTGTTTCGAGCATGAACGCGGCAAGATCATCACGCGTAATGCTTCCACCCAGCCGGCCTGGTTCACCAACTTGCAGTGCGGTCCACTTGCCGAGGGCAGGCTTGCTGCCCAATCCGGTGGGGCGCACAATGCTCCAATCCAAGCCAGAATCTTCCACTAGCTTTTCCTGCTCGGTGTGGTCGGACAAAGGCTTGGCCAATAGCATTTTGGAGAGGAAACCGATGACGCCGGGAAGTTGCGAACCGGAGTTTCCGGCGCCCAGGGAAGACTGGATCAACAGGCGCTGGGGACCGTTCGCCTGCATCGCGTGGACAACACTGCGAGTCACGCTAGTGCGGGCATTTTTCTTTCCCTTGCTGCCACCCACGGTGATAGCTACGGCGTCGGCGCCGGCAATCGCCTGCACCGCGAATTCAGGATCAGAAGCATCGCCGTTGAGCTGAATTATTTGCCCATGCGCGGTGCGGGAACCGCTTCGCGAGACGACGGTAACTTCATGGGATGCCTGGCGCGCGAGTTCAGCCAGCGCAGCGCCGGTTCCGCTGTTGCCACCGATAATAACGAGTTTCATGAGTTCTTTCCTTGAAGCGTGAAGGCATCAGGTGCCCTGCACTATTCTCCCGCAATGCGGTTGAGAGTTTTCATCAGTTTCTTGAAGGTGCGCTGGCCAGTCTCCGACAGGCACACGAGGGTGATGCCGTAGCGGTCTTTGCGTTCCTTTGACAGGTGGATTAGTTCACGATTTTCCAGATCCTTGAGGATCTTTGAAAGGTCGGCGGTGGACAGCCCCGTCGCTGCTTGGAGTCCAGCGAAATCCGCCCGTTCGACCTGGCTCAGATGCGCCAGCGTAACGAATCTTTTGGGCGCCAGAAGCAAGGGATCAAGTTCTTGGTAATTCATGGAGCTCAGCGCCGAATTAACAGGAAGAGGTAGTATCCAAGCCACAGCACCGGTGCGAGGCCTGCCAGCAGCAGTGCTTCAGGCCAAGGTGCGGTTTCATGATGGACGATGCTTCGCCAAATAGGCAGGAACAACCAGGTGGCAAAAAGGACCAGGATCGTGCGGGCACCGCGAAAACGCGGTTCATTGATGCGGCGTTGCCGCGCAGAGAACCAGTGATTCGCTGACAATAAGGCAGTGATTGCTGGCGCTACGGCGATCCATCCGTATCCGGACAGCGCCAGCAGTCCTGCCGCCAATGATGCGGCAACGACCAAGATCGCTATCGCATGATCGACGGCCTCGAGTTCTCGGCGGGGGCGGTGGGGGACCGAGCCCAGCAGTTGCTGCGCCTTGCCGGGCGATAGCGGGGTGGATGAACTGGAATCTTTGCTCATGCCTCAATATTTGCAACTAGTTGCAATAATTGCAAGTAGTATTTTGTTTCAATTCCGTATCTGTTCATGCTTTTTATGATCGGACGGTTGAGGAACTGCTATTCTCGGACGGAGCCAGCTAAACCAACCCACGGCACCGAGGCACGTCAACATGAATGCTTTTTCTGCTCGATCTGAAACAGCCATGGGCCACCGTCGGAGTGCATTCGCGTGGCGACCTGAAGCCGATACGCTCATTGCCTTGGCCACGTTGCTGGCGTTTTCCCTGTGCTACTACGCGGGGACCGCGATTAATAGCCTTTTTCTCTGGCTCGGCATCTTGGTCTTCGGAACCTTTGTCCCCCTCTGGACGGTGCTGCACCGGCGCCGAGAGACTCTTGCAGGGGTGGGGATCACGAGAAAACTCCTGCTGGCATCCCTCGCTATTTCCCTGGTGCTGGGTGCCGGGTCCGCCTACCAGCTGGTCACCTTGGCCAACGCCAGTGGCGCCGATATCGCAAGCCATCTGGCGGCGAACTTCTTGGCCTTGTGGGAACCGTTCTTTGTCTTTGGATGGTTGTATCTGCGGTGGGAACGCGCTTTCGGATGGTTGCCAGCTATTGCGCTGACTGGCCTCGGCTTTATGGTTCAGCACCTCGGTTCGGTTCCGGCGGCAGCTGCAGCAGGATTCGGTGCTTTCGCGATCTTGTTCGCGATTGCCTTTGCCATGATGCGCAACCTCGCGGTGTTGTGGCCGCTGTTCTACCCAGTAGCCAGTGGAATCGGGACCTTGCAGGCTGGGTATTCGATGGGATGGGGCGATGCCGGCATCTCGGCTATCGTACTGGTGCTCCAGCTGGTGATCTTCTGGTGGATCGCCAAGAGGGCCAAAAGCCTGCCTGCAGCCTAGCCCAAGGCGCCAGCGGCATAGGCAGCCTGCCCGACATGGACCGAGGCGTCGTCAATGATCGATACCAAGCGCACCCCACGGGTAACCGCCGGGTCCCAGCTTCGATCAATGATTTCGTCGAGTTCTTCCTCGCGCAGTCTGGAGGCGTAGCCGCCGAGCGCGGAAAGGCACGCCTCCAAATAGTCCAGGAGCAGCTGCTGGTCGTTGACGATGATCGAGCGAGCCTGCTCGGCACTGTGCCCGAAGCCCATCGAATCGCCGAGCTCGCCCAAATTGAAGCGGTCCCGGAACTGCTCCCAGAGTTCAGGCTGACCGCTCAGCGCCGAGAGCTGGATATCTGCTTCGCGCCCTGAATGCCATAGAAGCCATGCAATGGAGTTGGGGTGGTTGCCCGGGTGCGCGTTGAGCTGTTCACTGCCCAGCTGCGGAAGCGCGCGTACCGCGTCACTTGTCCGCTGGGCCAAGTCTGACAGGAGCTCGGAGACTTTCATGATTCCTCGTTCTTCCCGCGATGCCAGTCGCAGGATTCGTTATCGGCAATGAATTCGGCGGCGAGATAGGTGGCAACGGCGGCAGTGTTGTCGCTGGCAGTGCATACCAAGGCGCTGGATGCTCCCATGGATCGCAGTTCTGCAGCGGCCGCCAGGCTGATCGCCGTGCCGTACCCTTGGCCGCGGGATGCCGGATGCACCGCTATGGGCTCCAGCAGCCCTGGCCGTCCGGGACCAGCAGACCAGACCGCTGCGACAGCCAGCGGGTTCATGTCGCTGTCATAGGCGGTCAGGCATTGCCCCTGGGCATAGATGGGAGTACTGGCCATGGTATGCCAGCGCTGCACCGCACGCGCCAAGTCTTCTGCTGAGAAATCGGCGCCGCGAAAGGCATTGAGGTGGACTTCCATCCATTGGCTGGCTTGGGCAGAATCCACCCGTCGAAAGGTAAGCTCCGGCAGATGCACCGGAGTGTCCAGCGAACGGCGCAAGGGAGTCCATGCTTCGCCCGGAGCCCACCCGTTGGCCTGCAGGACCTGGCCCAAGGCCGTCGCGCCGCGGGCTTCGATGCTGGCGGATGAGGAAGGGAAGATCCGCTGTTGCGGCGAGAGGAGGTCGGTGTGGATCTGCTCGGCCAGCGGCTGGATGCCGACGTAGTCCGGATGCAGGGCCATTCGCATGAGATCCGGGCCATCGAGCAGGCCAATGGCATAAATCGATTCGCGATCCGCCCAGACCCGCAGGCTTTGCGCAGTGATTTCCAGACCCCGCATTGCGTACCAGCCCACATCCCCGGGATGCAGCTGCAGGGGCAGGCCATCGCGTTGCCAACTGGCGAGCTCATCGACGAGGTCGGCAACCTGCGCCGCGGCGGGGGTAAGCATTCTAAGGCCCATTGGCCCATTCAAGCACTGGGCCTGCCATGGGACAAGGGTTCGCGACAGGCAGCGGGCCAGCAGCATCCGCCTGATGCTGCTGGCCCGCTGCCTATGGGCGTGCAAGTTGCATCGGACTACAGGTCGGCGGTGGCCTTCCACGCCGAATGCACGGCACCGTGGATGTAGTTGACCGCACTGGCATCGCCGATGACATCGACGCTGAATCCGGCACCGCGCAGCTGATCGGCTACCGGCGCGGCACTGGTGGTGCCATCGGCGTAGATGACCATGTCGACCGGGGCGCTGAACTGCTCTTCGCCTTCGGTCCATTCCACGGTCTTCTCGGTGATGCGGGTGACCGAGACATTGCGGTGGATCTTGACGCCATGCGCGAGATTCTCCTTGACGCCGGTCCAGCGGCGCGGCATGGCCAGCGGCAAGCCCAGCTGCTGGCTCTCATGGACCAGAGTGACGTTGCGGCCGCGCTCGGCCAGGAACTCGGCCAGTTCCAGTCCCACCAGCGAGCCGCCGATGACTACAACGTCCTTGCCCATCGGCAGCCAGAACTTGGTGAACTGGCGGACGAATTCCGGGGACTTGGTCAAGCCCGAGAGCCGTCCGAGCTTGCCCATGGTGCTCAGCACCAGTCCGGCTTCCTCGGCTGTAGCGGTACCCAGCATCATGGCGCGCAGGGTGTCGCCGGTCTGCACGTTGGGCAGGTCGCCGCCTGGCATGTCCGGCTTCGGGCGCACGGCGCCGGTAGCGACAATGACGTGGTCGGGGTTCAGCCCGCGGATGGTTTCCGCGGTGGCTGGGGTATTGAGCTTCACCGCAACCCGCAGGCGCTTGAGCTCGGATTTCAACCAGCGCAGCAGGCGCTCGTTATCCGGGGTGGTCATGGTGGAGAACCACATGGTTCCGCCCAAGCGGTCGGCCTTGTCGACGATGGTCACCCGGTGCCCGCGCTCGGTGAGCACGCGTGCGCTCTCCATGCCCGCAGGGCCCGCGCCAACGACAACCACATGCTTCGAGGCGCTTGCCGGCTTCAACGGCAGCAGCTTCTCGTTACCCAGTGCCGGGTTCACTGCGCAGAACGGGGTGTCATCGAAGAAGTTCTCCGCCACGCACAGGTAGCAATTGATGCATGGGCGCACCTGGTCAAGCTTTCCGTCGCGCAGCTTGTTGGGAAGCTCCGGGTCGGCCAGCAGCTGGCGTCCCATGGCAGCGAAGTCCACCTTGTTCTGGGCGATCGCCTTCTCGGAAATGTCCGGGAGCATGCGGCCCACGGCGATCACCGGAATGGAAACATGCTTCTTGATCTCTGCGGCATTCTCCAGGTAGGCCCCGACCTTGTTCGGCAGCGGCCCGTCGGTGAAGTTGTCGAAGGGGTTGCGTCCCCAACCGGTCACGTGGATGCCGTCAGCGCCTGCGGCTTCGAACATCTTGGACGCCTCGATGGATTCGGCAAGGCTCAACGCGCCTTCCTGGCCGTATTCCTCTCCGGCTACGCGCACCAGGATCGCCAAGGAATCTCCCACGCGTTCCTTGACGGCGGCGATGACCTGGCAGGCCAGGCGGGCACGGTTCTCCAGCGAGCCGCCGTACTGGTCGGTGCGCAGATTATCGCGCTGGTTCAGGAAGACGCCAAGGATGTATCCGTGCGCCGCATGGATCTCGATGGCATCTGCTCCGCCCTTGGCTACGCGTTCTGCCGCGTCGGCCCATGCGGCGATCAGCCAGTCGATGTCCTCTTGGGCCATCTCGTGGTAGCTGGCTTGCTTGCCCTTGGTGGCAGCACCCATCTTCGCGAGTTCCTCGGGGGTGCAGTCGGCCAGCGCGCTCATGGAGTAGCTGTAGTCCGGCTTGTTCGGCGCCATGACTGGACGTCCGTTGGCGGTGTCTACGCGCGCTACCTTGCCATGGTGGGTGGACTGGATGCACAGCTTGGAGCCTGCAGCGTGGATGGCGTCGGCCAGTGCCTTGATGCCCGGGACGTATTTGTCCTCTGACAGTCCCGGTTCTTTCATCGAGGCCGCTCCGTAAGGGAAGGCGATAGCGCATGCGCCGGTGATGACAAGTCCGGCTCCGCCGGCGGCACGCGCGACATAGTGGTCGATTTCCGACTGCTCGATTTCACCGCCTTCGGAAACGTTCATGTCCATAGCGGGAAGGACAATGCGGTTGGCGGTGCTCATAGGCCCGATCCGGCCTTCTGACATCAGGTGGGGAAAATCCGTGTTGCTCATGGCAACATAATACCGGCGGAAAATGCTCCAATTTCCGCCAGGAGAATCTTGGAATCGGAATTAATGGCACTAAGATAAACAACTTGCTCAAATTCAAGCATGTAATCATGGTGTTAGAAATTAGCATTGCAACTAATTCTTGTGGAAATCCTGCAAAAAGAATTCTTGTTTCCATTGCCTAAGTCAACGATAATCAATTTCCATATGTGGATATTATTGGCCGGTTCAACGAATGCGCGAAGTGACCGGAATCACCCCAGCGGTAGGCTGGAAGCATGTACTGGGAAAATATCGTCTTCGATGCCGAAAGCCCGAAACAGCAAGGGGAATTCTGGGAGGTCCTGCTCAAGTGCCAGATGCTGACCGATAACGCCGACGGCTATGAAACCCGGCTGCAGCTGGCCGGACCGAGATACCTGGATTTGTGCTTCCCCGCTGTCCGGAACCCGGACCGTGCTCAACAGCGCGTGCACCTGATCCTCGGATCCGGCACCCATTTCAGCGAACGCCTTGGCGATCGGCACCGGCATGCCATGGAGTCCAGGCTCGATGCCGCAGGCAACGAATTTCTGCTCCGTGCCCACGACCAGGACGCAAGCGGCTTGGAGCTTGAAGCCCTGCAACTGGCCTGCGTTGACCCGGCCGGAGATGCAGAATTCTGGAAGCAGCTGCTGGGATGGGACATCGTTGCGCGGTCTCCAGTGGTTCTGGCTCATCCATCAGGCGCGGGCCCGCGGCTGGTCCTTGTCCGGGAAGCTTCACCCAAGACTGCGGGGAAGAATGCGATCCATCTGGACCTGCGTCTCGAACAGGCCGAGAGCATGGAGGACGCGTTGGGAATCATCTGCGCATTGGGCGGCAAGGAACTGGACCGTCCGTGGGGTACGCTGCCATGGCGGGTATTCCAGGACCGCTCGGGCAATGAATTCTGCGTCCTGGCCCCGTCGGCTTCCAACCGGTGACGGATCCGGCAACGCCCCGAGGCCGCTAAACGCAATTATCGGCACTACCCAAGGAAGAAAGTGCAACCACACCTAGGCAATGAGCACACCGTTGCGGTGATCCCGGGGCAGTCACGCCGCGGGATCGCGGCTCTGGCGCTCCTGCTCGCAACTGCCACCCATTTGCTGGCACAACTGTTCTGGCCTTCGGGGCTGCTGGCGGACGTCACGCAGATCCTGCTGATGCCGCTGTTGGCAGGAACGGTTCTCGCCCTCACCACCTCGCCGCGTGGCACACTGATCCGGCTGGTGCTCATAGCCCTTTTCTTCTCCTGGGTCGGTGACACCTTGCCCCGGTTCATGGACGGCGATTCTGTATTCCTGGCCATGGTTAGCGCATTCCTGGTTGCGCAGTTCTTCTACATCGCCGCTCTGGCAAGATACTGGAAATCTTCGATACTGCGCCATTGGTGGATGCCGCTTCCTTATCTTGCCGCATTTGCCCTGCTGCTGGTCCTCTGCTCACCCGGTGCGGGAGTGCTGCTCGCCCCGGTGATCATCTATGGCTTGGCATTGATGATGATGGCCATCCTCAGTACCGGGCTGGGTCCGATCGCAGGCTTCGGCGGCGCAATATTCTTCCTCTCCGATTCCTTGATCGCGCTGCGCTCATTTGCGGATATCGATGTCCCCGGAATGGGATTCTGGATTATGCTCACCTACGTAGCTGGCCAATGGATGATCAGCTACGCTGCGAGCCAGCGCGAGGCACAGGAGAAGAGCACGGTGAAATGCGAGTAGCCCCAAAGAGCAGGATCCCGTTGTTCATGGTGCATGGCAACGGGGTAGACCACCGTATCCTCAAGCCGCTGGAAGCAGAGCTGGCCAACGCGCAGATCTTCGACTTGCACTACGTCGACTTGCCCGGCTTCGGAACCTGTCCACCGCTAGGGAACCCCGGGGGACTGCCAGAACTTGCAAACTGGTTGGAGGAACTGATCAGGCAAACCGCGGGAGAGGGGCCGTTCGCACTGCTGGGCAACTCTCTTGGCGCCTTGCTCTGCCAGGAGATGGCCGACAGGTTTCCCGGCCAGGCCCAAGGACTATTCCTCCTGGCCCCAGTGGTCTTTCCCGATGCCTCGCGGCGCACTGTGCCCGAAGCGCAGGTAGTCGTAGAGGATCCCGGGCTGTTGGCCCGGATAGATCCCCGCCAAGCACAGCAATTCTCCGATATTGCCGTGGTGCAATCGCAGCAGGCGTGGCAGAGCTTCGCGCAGTGGGTGCTGCCCGGGCTGGACTGCGCGAACTTGCGCTCTATGGCCAAGCTATCCAAGCGCTACTTCCTGGATCCTCTGCCCGTGGAGCGTAAACGCCAGCTGGATATTCCGGTAACCATCCTGTGCGGGAAACAAGACCACATCACCGGATACCGGGATCCCGAGCAGCTATCGCGCCGGTACCCCTCGATGAGGATCCGCGTGCTTGATTCTGCAGGGCATAACGTGCACCTTGAGCAGCCCGAGCAGGCCGCGGCCGAATTGCGGGACTGGGCCCACCGCACGGGCCGCATGAACGAGCCGGCTTGAGCCGGGGAAAAACCGCATGCTGGTGTGCCGCAACGATCCATGAAAACTTGAGGAATCGCTGGCACCCGGCTACATTTCGAATCAGCAAGTACGGATTCGCTTGAGCATGAAGGAATATGGCATGGAAGAGACTCTCCTGCTGCGCGAGCTGTCGAGCGTGGATGAAGTGCCTGACCTGCTCGACATTTGGCGCAGTTCGGTGGAACGCCGGGGAGACTTCCTCTCGGCTGCTGATATTGATGCGGTGGCCGTCGCCCTGGAAGCTGTCTATAGCCAATCGGTCTCAGTCAGGATTGCCCAGCATGGTCGACGCATTGTTGGCTTTGCGGCATGGAGCAGTACACGCATCGAACTGCTCTGGGTGAGGCACACTGATCGCCAGAAGGGTGTGGGCCGCATCCTGCTGGATGAAATCATCGCCAGCATTCCCGGGATCAGAGTTCATCTCGATTGCCAGCGCCAGCCTGCCATTGCGTTCTTTGGCGACTGCGGATTCGTGCCTGTGCCCGGGGAATCTGCATCGTCGCCGCAACGAGTCGTATTGCGCCACGTGTAGTCTTCAGCCTGGATCGTGGCACGATAGTTTCATGAGTGAAAATAGCCGTGAGATCCGTGAAGTCAGCATCGAACGCGTCGAGGCACGCAAGTACAGGGCCACTAGCCTCGAATCGGGAGCCAGCCTAGAATTCGGCCAGGGCGAAGGATTGCTAACCCCGGTGGAGTTGCTGCTTGCTGCCATCGCAGGATGTTCCGCAATTGATGTTGATGTGGCGACCACCAGGAGAAGCGAGCCTGAGAAATTCGAAGTCAAAGCGGGCGGCTACAAGGTCTCTGAGAACTCGGCGAGCCGGATGGAGGATATCCATCTTGGTTTCGATTTGAAGTTCCCCGATACCGAGGAAGGCCGCAAGGCAGCCAGCATGGTGGAGCGCATCGTCAAGCTTTCGCATGACAAATACTGCACCGTCTCCCGCACCGTTGAACTGGGCGCTTCCGTGCGGAGCGAAGTCATCAACTAGGTAGCGGGACTTCCGGCAATTCCCGGATGAATAAAGGTCAATGGCTGAATCCGCAATAGCTTCCATGGCAATTCACGGGTTTGGACGCAACCGCGAACTTTCTAACATTGCGTGGATCAGTTGTCGGCAAGGTCTTATTGTTCGGAATTCGTTGAACACATCGGGATATAGTCAGCTTTTCGCAATTCGAGCTGTGAAAGTCCAATGATTCAAGCTGGGAGCATGGGTCTTTGCCCTAGTCAGCGGAGAACCTTCATCGTAGGGTCGGACTGTCCCTACGTTGAAGGAGCAGCAATGCAGTCTGAGAACGTTTTAGGCAATATCGACTGGGCGTCGATGCTACAAAAGGTTGGCATCGCGCTAATCATCCTCATCATTACGTGGCTAGTTGCACGCATAATTCGTTGGGCTGCCGCCAAACTGGTGAACAGGGTGAAGTTCCTGCAAAAGCAGGGCAATGACGGAGAACAAATAGGCCAATCCCTAGGCAAGGTCGCGGGGTTGATTGTCTGGCTCTTCGGCCTCGTGGCAATCCTGCAGGTCTTCGCTCTATCCGAAGTGCTATCGCCGGTGCAGGGCATGCTCGGCGGCGTCATGGCCTTCATCCCCAACCTCATCGGTGCGGGCTTCATCTTCTTCATTGGCTACGTCATCGCGAATATCGTTCGCCAGCTGCTGAGGACCGGTTTGGGAACTGTCGATTTTAGCGGACTGGTCCGCAAGGTCACCCCAGGCAACGAACCAGTAGATGAAGTTCAGTCTCGCGAATCCCAAGCGAAGATCGTTGACATCATTGCCAACATCGTCTTCGCCTTGATCCTGCTAGTCGTCGCAATATCAGCCCTGCAGGTTCTGGGCATCGCGGCAATTTCGGTACCTGCCCAGCAGATGCTGCAGCTGGTCTTCACCGCAATCCCGCAGGTCATCATGGCCTTGGCGCTCTTGGCCGTGGGTATCCTGATTGCCAAGTTCGTCGGGCAGCTACTTGAATCCACCCTCCACGGCGTGGGTACCGACACTGTTGTTGCCCAGTGGGGCGTAGTTCCCGAGGGCAAGAGCGCTTCGGGAATCATCGCTGGCATCGTCAAGATTGCTATCGTGCTGTTCTTCGGTGTGATGGCGGCCCAGATGCTGAACTTCCCAGCGATCACCAATATCCTCAATGAGATCCTGGCCTTGGGCGGCAAGATCCTCTTCGGCGCAGCAATTATCGCCGCAGGTTTCGTCATCGCCAATGTGATTGGCCGCTTCTTGGGTGACACTACTGCTTCGAAGATCATCCGCTACACGGCAATTGCGCTGTTCGTGGCGATGGGCCTGAAGTACATGGGTATCGCCGATTCGATCATCAACATGGCCTTCGGCGCAATCGTCATTGGCGCAGCATTGGCAGCGGCTCTGGCCTTTGGCCTCGGCGGTCGTGATGCTGCGGCCCGCACGCTGAAAAAGATGGAGGCCCAACAGGCCACCAATGGCCCGGACTCGACGCCACCGGCATCGAACCCAGGCATCTAACCACGCATCACAAAACCTGAGGGACAGATAAGAAGTCGCGGAATCCAAAACCGGATTCCGCGACTTTTTTGATGCCCGCCAAGCTACTGCTGCGTGCCCCACGGCAAGGGCATGACCGCAGAGCCGCCATCGGTACGCAACCGCGCGTAGGTGTGCACATCGATGCGTTCTCCGGCAACCAGGAATTTGCCCCGCTCGACACCTTCGTGCAGGAAGCCGTTGCTTTCTGCCACATGCTTCGACCCGGGATTATTTGCCCGCAAGCCCAGCTCCAAGCGGTACAGTCCCAGCTCGTCGAACAGGTAATCCACCAAGGTTGCCACGGCGCGGGTGGCCAGCGACCGGCCCCGGTAATTCTGGTTCATCCAATACCAAATCCACGCGTTCCGATTGGCCGGGTCGACCGTACCGCACACCAGTCCCACCAGCCGATCCCGATATGCGACGGCCATCGCCTGCTGGCGTTCCCCGGCCTCCAGCAGTGCGCGCACATACGACTCAGCCTTTTGCGGGGAATCGGCGTCGCCTTGGCGCAGCATGTCGGGGTTCGAGGAGAATGCCTCGAAGACCGCTTCGGCATCCGAAAGGCGCAGCCGGCGCACCGTGAATTCACCGTCGGCATGCACGGTTTCCTTCGGTCCTGCAGATGGCTGCGGATGAGCGGCGACCGTGCCCTGGTGGAAGAGCAGCTGCCAGCGGCCCTGCTCATGGATCCACAGTGAACTGCGTTCGCTGGGGGAACCGGAGAGCAGCTTCCAGCGCAGCAGCACCAGCTGGTCTGAAAGCTGGAGAGCCACCGGGCTTTCGACTTTCAACGCCCCGGCAGCCCGTGCCGGCTCCTGGGCCAGCTGGGCAATGATGGCCTCGCGATCATAGACTCGCCCGCTGGCTCCCACCTCGGCGAACCGAGGATGCAAGCGCCGCTGCAATTGCTCCTGGCTATGGCGTTGGCTAGATTCCAAGAGTTCTTGCTCCAACGAGATGATGGTGCTGGATAGCGCAGAACCTTGGGAAAGCTCGATAGGGAAGTCATGGAATGCCATGTCAGCAAGTACATCACAGAAGATGACGGAACTGCGTTCAGTGAAGTTCGACTTTATGAGCTGCATCATGCTTATAATCGCTGTAATCCGCGGGAGCCTGAATCGACCAGGCTGAGAGGGCACCGAGCCGACCGCTACACCTGATGCGGGTCATGCCGCCGTAGGAAGGAAGCGTGCCCTTGTGCATGTCAACATTGTTGGCGCCGGGATAATCGGCCTGGCCGTCGCGTTCGAGCTGGATTCACGCGCACACACCGTCACCCTCATCGATCCGGCACCCGGCCAAGGTGCAAGCTACGCGGCAGCAGGAATGCTGGCCCCGGCAGCTGAAACGGTCTGGGGCAATGGCCCGTTGCACCAGCTGCTTGCCGCCTCGAATGCCGCCTATCCGCAGTTCATCGAGCGCATCGAATCGGCCACCGGGCAACGCCCGGACTACTTGCAGAACTCCACGCTCGTTGTCGCCGCAGAGCCTGCGGACCGCGAAGCCCTGCACGAGCTGGCCGAACTGCAGATATCCCTCGGCCTGTCAGCGCAAAAGCTGCTGCCCAGCCAAGCCCGCAAGCTCGAACCAGCCTTGGCCGCCAATATTGCTGGCGCGGTCCTGTGCCAAGATGACCACCAGGTCGACCCTCGATCCATCGTCAAGATCCTGTTGGAGCATCTGCGTCCGCACCTGGTCGAGGAACGGGCGCAGGCACTGGTGACCGACGGGAAGCGGACCACCGCTGTGTGCACCGCATCGGGCCGAATCTTCGAAGCGGAGCAGACCATCGTGGCCACCGGTCTTGGCACCCTCGATGGCTTGAACGAACTTCCGCTGCGTCCGGTCTACGGAGACATCCTCCGGATCCAGGGACCAGCAGGCCCGCCGCTCATCACCCGCACCATCCGCGGCATCGTGCACCGGGAACAGGTGTATCTAGTGCCGAGAAGGGACGGCAGCCTCGTCCTTGGCGCCAGTGTCCGTGAAGACCGGCAACAAGCGGTGAACATTGGCGCGATGCACCTGCTGCTGGACAACGCGAGAAAGCTTGTCCCCGGCATCAGCGACTGCACGCTGAACGAGGCAACGGCCCGGGCACGTCCCGCCACGCCAGATGACCGGCCGCTGCTTGGACGCCTTGATCCAGGGCTGCTGCTCTGCACCGGGTACTCCCGGCACGGCGTGCTGCTGGCTCCGCTGGGCGCAACGCTCACTGCGGATCTCGCCCACGGCCACCAATCCCACCCCTTGCACCAGGCTGTGGATCCCCACCGCTTTGCCAACGCAACCTAGACCGCTCACCGAACGGAGCAGCAACCATGACAAGCATCGGCATCAATTTCAATTCACGGCAACTGAACCTGGACGAAGGAACCACCCTTCGCGAATTCATCAGCACGCAAATCGGCAAGGAACTGGACGCCAACTCGGTGGCCGCTGACGGCAGCAAGCTCGGAGTTGCCGCCGCCGTCAATGGCGCTGTCGTTCCACGCAGCGCCTGGAATAGCTACCTGCTGGCCGAAGGGCACAGCATTGAACTCGTTACCGCGGCCCAGGGAGGCTAGGCATGGAAACGCGCAACATCACCGAGCTGGACATCCACAGCGACCCATTCCAAATCGCCGGACGCTCCTTGTCCTCGCGCCTGATCCTCGGCACCGGGGGAGCGAGTTCGCTGACCACCCTGGAAAGCGCGCTGCAGGCCTCCGGAACGGAGCTGACCACCGTGGCCATCCGCCACTTTTCGGCGGCCGGCGCAGGCAACGTGTATGAACTGCTGCAGCGCAACAACGTGATTGCGCTGCCCAACACCGCTGGATGCTTCACCGCCCGCGATGCGATCCTCACCGCGCACCTGGCCCGTGAAGCTCTGGAAACCAATTGGATCAAGCTCGAAGTCATTGCCGATGAGCACACGCTGCTGCCGGACCCGCTGGAACTGCATGCGGCCACCGAGCAACTAGTGGCCGACGGGTTCCAGGTTTTCGCCTACACCAATGATGATCCGGCACTTGCCCAGCGCCTGCAGGACGCCGGGGTTGCGGCAATCATGCCGGCCGGAGCACCGATCGGCTCGGGCCTGGGGATCCTGAATCCGCACAATATTTCCACCATCGTCTCGCGCGCGCAGGTACCGGTGATCCTTGACGCCGGGGTGGGCACCGCCTCGGATGCGGCCCTGGCCATGGAGCTCGGCTGCGACGCGGTGCTGCTGGCCAGCGCGGTGACCCGGGCGCACAACGCGCCGCTCATGGCCAGGGCCATGAAGGATGCCGTGCGTGCCGGGCGCGCCGCGCGGCTCGCTGGCCGGATCCCGCGCCGCGATACCGCACTGGCCTCCTCGCCGGCCGAAGGCATGATGCAAACCCTGGTCGGTGACTTCTCGTGAGCCGGGAAGCCTTGGTAGCACCCGGCGCGGAGCTGGAACCGGAAGAGCTGGCGCGCTATTCCCGGCACTTGTCCTTGCCCGGGGTGGGAGAAGAAGGGCAACGCCGCATCGCCAACGCCAAGGTGCTGGTTATCGGAGCCGGGGGCCTGGGCAGTCCCATTGCCAGCTACCTGGTCGCTGCGGGAATCGGCACCCTCGGGATCATCGACGATGACACCGTCGAGCTGTCCAATCTGCAACGACAAACCATGCACCGGCAACAGGATGCAGGGCGCCTGAAAGTGGATTCGGTGCGGCGGATGGCCCACGAGCAGAACCGGAACGTCCAGATCATCACCGTGGATGAAAAGCTGGATGAATCCAACGCAGTGGCGCTATTCAGTGAATACGACTTGGTCATCGACGGCAGCGACAACTTTGCCACGCGGTACCTGTCCAATGATGCCGCGGAAATCACCGGCACCCCGCTGGTGTGGGGAACCCTCTTCCAGTTCTCCGGGCAGGTGTCCGTCTTCGATCCGCGCACCGGCCCGATGCTGCGTGATCTTTTTCCTGAAATCCCCGACGCGGACTCCGTGCCCAGCTGTGCCGAAGGAGGAGTCTTCGGCGCACTGTGCGGCGTTATCGGTTCGGTGATGTGCGCCGAAGCCCTGAAGCTCATTACCGGAATCGGGACCACACTGAGCGGCAAGCTCTGGCTCTATGATGCGCTGGAAGCCAGTGTGCGGACCCTCGATTTCGTCAGGGATCCGCAACGTGAGCCGGTGACCGGGCTGGGGGAGTACCTGCCGGTTTCCTGCGCTGCCGAAGGGCATGTCCCGGAGCTCACGGTTCAGCAGCTAGCGGAGCTGGAAGCGGACGAACCGGTATTGCTGGTGGATGTGCGCGAATCCTGGGAGCGCGACATCATAGCGATCCCGCACAGCCAGCACCTCCCGCTCGCGCAGCTCAAAGAACGGGGTCTGGGAAAGCTCGCGCACAGCGCTTCGGCGGTCGTATTCGTGTGCAAAACCGGTGCCCGTTCGCAGCAGGCGGCGCGGATCACCATGTCCGGTCGGGATGCAGGCATTGCGGTCTACAGCCTTAGCGGCGGAACCGTGGAATGGGCCAGGCAAGTGCGGGGCCAGCAGGTGGCCTACTAGGGCTCAGGCGCATCTTTGGCGCGCAATTCACCGGTGGGAGGCGAAGGCGCTCTGGCATACTGGCGCTATGACGTTGGGAAAGACGCTGGAGATCCGTGAATTGGAAAGCCAGGACGAACAGCAGGCAATCGACGCCCACCACTTGATGCTTCGCGAAGACTTCGAGTTCTTGCCAACTTGGTCTGCCGCCGAGGACTGGGAAGACTATATCTACCGGATGAAGGCAGGGCGCCGAGGCGAGCACATTCCAGAAGGCTGGGTTCGCTCGGCGCTGTTCGCCGCCTTTGACGATGGGGATCTGGTAGGTCGGGTTTCCGTCAGATATGAAATCAACGAGAGCCTGTTTCAGGTCGGCGGACATATCGGCTATGGTGTAATTCCCGAGTATCGTCGCCGTGGTGTGGCACAGGAACTGTGCAAATTCGGGTTGCAGGAACTTCGCGAATCAGGAATTGAACATGCGCTGGTTACCTGTGATTCCGATAACATCGGTTCAAAATCCACCATAGAAAAATGCGGCGGCTTGCTGGACGCTGAACTCCCGGAAATTGAAGTCAACTTTGGGCCTAGCAAGCTGCGTTTTTGGATGCCAACGCGGTCAATCCGCTGAATTCTTTGCGACTGATACATGAAATTCCTGTATGTTCTGACACAGATCAACAGACTATGAGTCTCGAGCGCGTAAACTGGATTGTTGGGTCGACTTTGGCCCCGACTCCACAGACCCAAATTTTCGAGCGGAAGTGAGCCTTCACGCATGTCAGCAAACACCATTACTCGCGATGAACTTCGCAATGTAGCCATCGTTGCGCACGTTGACCACGGCAAGACCACCCTCGTCAACGCCATGCTCCAGCAGACTGGCGCATTCGACAGCCATGGTGAAACCGAAGATCGCGTGATGGACTCAGGTGAGCTGGAACGCGAGAAGGGCATCACCATTCTTGCTAAGAACACCACCGTGTTCTACAACGGCCCAGCAGCCGAGGGCAAGAAGATGACCATCAACGTCATTGACACCCCAGGCCACGCCGACTTCGGTGGCGAGGTGGAACGCGGCCTGTCCATGGTTGACGGCGTGGTTCTGCTCGTTGACGCATCCGAGGGCCCGCTCCCGCAGACCCGCTTCGTGCTGCGCAAGGCATTGAGCGCCAACCTGCCAGTGATCATCGTGGTCAACAAGACCGACCGTCCCGACTCCCGCATCGATGGCGTCATCTCCGACTCCATGGACCTGCTGCTGGGCTTGGCTTCGGACTTGGCTGACGAAGCTCCGGATCTGGATCTGGACGCAATCTTGAACGTTCCTGTCGTCTTCGCCTCGGGCAAGGCCGGCTACGCTTCGATGAACCAGCCTGGCGATGGCACCCTGCCGGACAACGAAGATCTTGAGCCACTGTTCGAGACCATCATCAAGCATGTTCCTGCACCGACCTACACCGAAGGTGAAGTCCTGCAGGCCCACGTCACCAACCTTGACGCTTCGCCATTCCTTGGCCGCCTGGCGCTGCTGCGCATGATCAACGGCACCTTGCGCAAGGGCCAGCAGGTTAACTGGGCTCGCCAGGACGGCACCATGAAGCAGGTCAAGATCACCGAACTGCTGGCCACCCAGGGCCTGACCCGCGTTCCAGCTGACGAAGCTGGTCCAGGCGAGATCGTTGCAGTTGCCGGTATCGAAGACATCATGATCGGCGAGACCCTCACCGACCTTGAGAACCCTAAGCCGTTGCCATTGATCACCGTTGATCCACCTGCGATCTCGATGACCATCGGTATCAACACCTCGCCACTGGCTGGCAAGGTCAAGGGTGCCAAGGTCACCGCACGACAGGTCAAGGATCGCCTGGACAAGGAACTGATCGGCAACGTTTCGCTGAACATCCTGCCTACCGAGCGTCCAGATGCTTGGGAAGTCCAGGGCCGTGGCGAATTGGCACTGGCCATCCTCGTTGAGCAGATGCGCCGTGAAGGCTTCGAGCTGACCGTTGGCAAGCCACAGGTTGTTACCAAGATGGTTGACGGCAAGGTTCACGAGCCAATGGAACGCATGACCATCGACGTGCCTGAAGAGTACCTGGGTGCTATCACCCAGCTGATGGCATCGCGCAAGGGCCGCATGACCGACATGGCTAACCACGGCACCGGCTGGGTTCGCATGGAATTCATGGTTCCAGCACGTGGCCTGATCGGCTTCCGTACCCGCTTCATGACCGAAACCCGCGGCGCCGGCATTGCTGCTTCGCTGGCTGAAGGCTACGAGCCATGGGCAGGCCCAATCGAATACCGCATCAACGGTTCGATCGTTGCCGACCGTTCAGGCGTTGTGACTCCATTCGCGATGATCAACCTGCAGGAGCGCATGAACTTCTTCGTGAAGCCAACCGAAGAGGTTTACGAGGGCATGATCGTCGGCGAGAACTCCCGCGCCGACGACATGGACGTGAACATCACCAAGGAAAAGAAGCTCACCAACATGCGTGCTGCTTCCTCGGACTCGTTCGAGAACCTGACCCCACCACGTAACTTGACTCTGGAAGAGTCGCTCGAATTCGCTCGCGAAGACGAGTGCGTTGAGGTTACCCCGGAAGCCATCCGCATCCGCAAGGTTCTGCTGAACGCCAACGACCGTGCCAAGGCTACCCGTGCACGCGCTCGCTCCTAATAAGCGCAAATCCCTCGGCAGCAACTTCTCCGCGCTCTGGCGCGGTGTTGTTGCCGCCGTGGCAGCAGGATTATTCGGGACCGCAATCCACGCCTCCATCAGCTATGTCGGAAACGACATCCCGCTGGTTTGGGGTGTGGGTCTGGCCTGGCTCCTGCTCGGAGTTCTGGTGTACTGGGCTGCGGTGTCTTCATCGAAGCTGTGGGCCGGTGCGCTGGGGTTCATCGGTTGCTATGTGACCGTTGGTCTGATTTCCTATGTGGGCGATGACCAGCTGATCTTGGGCATGGAGTACTACAAGTACCTGCCCGGGCCAACGCTGGCCTCGGCCTTGTGGATGTATGGAATGGTTATTCCATCGGTGATTGCCCTGCTGTGCTCCTTGCGAGTGCTGCGCAAGCAACAACGCCAGAACTGAAAACAGAAGGAGCTCTTCCCAACGGGAAGAGCTCCTTCTGTGTTTAATTAGGCGAAAAGCAGGCTACTGGTCTTTGCGCGCATTGCCGGTGATATCCAGGTGGTGGGCCAAGAACAACGAGGTGGCAACGCCGTCTGGATCCGGATCTCGCATCGCGTAGTCCTCGATCACAGCGCGCAGCCGGCTCATGAGATCCTTCTGGCTTTCTTCATTGAGCTTCAGGCCCAAGCGGATTACCTGTATCTCCTGGGGATCAAGTCCCTCGATTTCCTGCAGGAAGGTGTCCACCAGCATGGGGGCCGCGTCGGGAATGCGCGTGCCCCAGGACTGCTTGGTGCTGCGGTAGGGCACTTCTTTGGCGCCACGGTTGCCTCGGCGCGATTCTTCTGCCGCGAGGTAACCGTTGCTGACCAGGGTTCGCACGTGATGCAAGGAGGTGGCGGGATTCAAATCGAGAATGTCCGCAATTTCCTTGTTCGTTCGTGACTCATGGAGGCACAAGCGCAAGATGCGAAGCCTCAGCGGGGAGCTGAGAGCTCGTGCTCGCGATTGGACAAGTTTATCGGAGGGCATGGAAACAGCATACGCGAAAAGCGCTGAGTGATTGGCAGTTTCAAATCACATGTCGTCCCAAGCGGTATGGGTGTGCCCGCGGCAGCAACACCTGGAGGCAGGAAAATTGCGCGGCTTGCAGGCTGCTACTCGGCGCGAGGGGCACGGGGCCTGCGGCGCGTCGGAGCCGGCGGTACCCGCTTGGCGTGAGTGATCGCCGCGCGGGGGATGCATACCAGTTCAGCTCGGGTTTGGATGCTCACCGATTCCTCCGTCACTTCCTGCAACTCGCCCAGTGCATCGGAAAAATGCTCACCGGCCCGCCCGTCGGCCAAGCGGTAGCGGACAACAAGCCGTTCACCGGGCGTCACATCACTGAAATTAAGCATTTGGAAACGTCATCTTTTCGTAAGAAGAATTCATCTGGACCCCGGGAAGCTGAAATGTGAATGGTCGATTACGTCACAGCGAGCCAATGGGCGGTCCGATGCATGGGTATCAGGACTAGACTGTAGTTTGAGCTGGTAAAGGATTCAAAGAGCATCTGAGGAAACCACTAGCTCCTGTTGAAACCACCCAGTGCAAGGAAAGGTCTCGGCCCTCGTGACTTACATCATCGCTCAGCCGTGCGTCGACGTTAAAGACAAGGCGTGCGTCGAAGAGTGCCCGGTAGATTGTATCTATGAAGGTGAGCGCTCGCTCTACATTCACCCGGATGAATGCGTTGACTGCGGCGCCTGCGAACCTGTCTGCCCCGTTGAAGCCATCTACTACGAAGATGACGTGCCGGATGAATGGGCCGACTATTACAAGGCAAACGTCGACTTTTTCGACGAACTTGGATCCCCGGGCGGCGCCGCTAAAATTGGTAACACCGGCACTGACCACCCACTGATCAGCGCCTTGCCACCACAGAACCAAGGCTAGGTTTTCACTTTTATGCTTGAGCTCCCCGATTACCCCTGGAACCAGCTTGCCCCATACCGCGAGCAAGCATCCACGCATCCGGGGGGAGTCGTGGACCTGTCGATCGGCACGCCGATCGATGGCACGCCGCAGCTGATCCAGCAGGCGCTGGCCGAGGCGGCGAACTCGCACGGATACCCGACCACGCACGGCACCATTGAAGTTCGCCAGGCCATCGTCGACTGGTTCGCCCGTCGCCGCAATGTCACCGGTTTGAGCACCGATGATGTCATGCCAACGGTCGGCTCCAAGGAAATGGTGGCATGGCTGCCGCTGTTCCTGGGCCTGGGTGCCGGCGACATCGTGGTCCGTCCAGAGATCGCCTACCCCACCTATGACATCGGCGCCCAGCTGGTCGGCGCGACCGCCATCGCCACCGACGACCTTTCGGAATTGACTGCTGAGCAGCGTGAACGCGTGAAGCTCATCTGGGTCAACTCGCCAGGCAACCCGACCGGCAAGGTCCGTGCTACCGCCGAGCTGGCAAGCATCGTGGCCCAGGCGCGTGAAATGGGTGCCGTCGTGGCCTCCGATGAGTGCTACGCCGAACTGGGATGGGATGAATACGAGGGCCAGGTGCCAAGCATCCTGGACCCGGCGGTCAACGGAGGAAACCTCGATGACCTGTTCGCCCTGTACTCGCTGTCCAAGCAGTCGAACCTCGCCGGATACCGCGCCGCTTTCGTTGCCGGCGCCCCGAACCTGATGCCAACTCTGGTCAACAGCCGAAAGCATGCGGGCATGATCGTGCCCGGTCCAATCCAGCACGCCATGGTGGTGGCATTGAATGACGACGAGCATGTTGCGGCGCAGCGCGAGCTGTACCGGGCACGCCGGGCCATGCTGCGGCCAGCGCTGGAGAACTTCGGCTTGGCCATCGATGATTCGGTGGCAGGACTGTACCTGTGGTGCACCGCTGGGCGGCCAAGCTTCGAAACCATCGGGGCGCTGGCGGAACTGGGCATCGTTGCCGGTCCTGGCGTCTTCTACGGCACCGCGGGGGAACGCCATGTACGCGTGGCCTTGACCGCCTCCGATGAGCGGATCGCGGCTGCCGTTGAACGGTTGAATTCTTCCGCCAACCGGTGAAGATGACACCCTAATTAGCTTGAATGGGTCAAATCGCGGTATGTTCTACGGTGACGACTGACCTTTCGGAACTACACGCTTTCCGGTTAGGAGATGCAATGACAGATACCACATCTGCACAGCTACACTTTGGAGAATCCAACCTCGAGCTGCCAGTAATTCAGGCAGCAGAGGGCAATGACGGATTTGGCGTAGCCCCACTTTTGAAGACTACCGGGAACGTGACCTACGATCCCGGCTTCAT
Source organism: Glutamicibacter sp. NPDC090743 (assembly GCF_044769125.1). Classification (NCBI taxonomy): domain Bacteria; kingdom Bacillati; phylum Actinomycetota; class Actinomycetes; order Micrococcales; family Micrococcaceae; genus Glutamicibacter; species Glutamicibacter sp. NPDC090743. The sequence goes on from NZ_JBIVXE010000001.1 coordinate 274,620, forward strand.
GAACACCGCGGCTACCAAGTCCGCGATTACCTACATCGACGGCGACGCGGGCATCCTGCGCTACCGCGGTTACCCAATCGAGCAGCTGGCCGAGAAGTCCAGCTTCATCGAGGTAACCTACCTGCTGATCTACGGCGAACTGCCGACTGCTGATCAGCTGGCCGAGTTCGACAATTCGCTGCGCCGCCATACCCTGCTGCACGAAGAGCTCAAGGGCTTCTTCGGCGGCTTCCCGCGCGACGCGCACCCGATGCCGGTATTGTCCTCGGCTGTTTCGGCCCTGTCGACCTGGTACCAGGATTCGCTGGATCCGAAGGATGACGCACAGGTTGAGCGTTCGACCCTGCGCCTGCTGGCAAAGCTGCCGGTATTGGCTGCGTACGCGCACAAGAAGTCCATCGGCCAGGCATTGCTGTACCCGGACAACTCGATGAACATGGTCGAGAACTTCCTGCGCCTGTGCTTCGGCACCGCTGCCGAGCCCTACCTTGCGGATCCGGATGTGGTCAAGGCCCTCGACTTGCTGCTGATCCTGCACGCTGACCACGAGCAGAACTGCTCCACCTCCACCGTGCGCCTGGTCGGTTCCTCCGAAGCCAACATGTTCGCTTCGGTTTCTGCAGGTATCCATGCACTGTCCGGCCCAGCCCACGGCGGCGCCAACGAAGCCGTGCTGAAGATGCTGCGCGAGATCCAGTCCTCCGGCATCTCCCCAGAAGACTTCATGCAGAAGGTCAAGAACAAGGAAGACGGCGTACGCCTGATGGGCTTCGGCCACCGTGTGTACAAGAACTACGATCCACGCGCCAAGATCATCAAGAAGACCGCTCACGACCTGCTGGCAAAGCAGGGCAAGAACGAGCTGCTTGAGATCGCGATGAAGCTGGAAGAGACTGCGCTGAATGATGAGTACTTCATCTCGCGTAAGCTCTACCCGAACGTGGACTTCTACACCGGCTTGATCTACACCGCAATGGGCTTCCCGGAGAAGATGTTCACCGTGCTGTTCGCCATCGGCCGTCTGCCAGGCTGGATCGCACAGTGGCGCGAAATGATCAAGGACCCAGAGCTGAAGATCGGCCGCCCACGCCAGCTGTACATGGGTGAAACCGCTCGCGACTATCCCGGCTACCAGGCCTAGGGCGAGTTTCCGGATCCCGGCGGCAGGACCTGTCTTCCCACACAAGTGGGGCGACAGGTCCTTCCCTGTTTTAAGCGGTACTTCGGGAGTATCCTATGAGGCAGAGGGAACGACAAGTGTGCCGAAGAGTCAGGTGGTATGCATGTACCAACGTCGTGGAAATAATTGGTCGCTAGCCATAAATACCAATCAGAATATGCTGATGGCGTTGTACCTGCGCGAACTGTCAGGCGTCCACCCCGCGGAGGCCGGACCCAATAGCCGGCTGGCTTCCAATATCAAGAACCGCAACAAGATCGACGACTCGCATGGACAGCTCAAGCAGGAATGGAGCTCCTGGTGGGATTCGCTGACCGCAATAGCGCCGGCCAAGGAGCCGGCGGCCAGCGATGCACTGATTGAACGGCTTCAAGACGACGGCTACCCGGCCCTGGCCCGGCTGGCCCGCGCGCACTACGGCCAGGCCACGGTTTTTGCCCAGCAGCATGCCCAGGACTTTGCAGAAAACAGTGGCAAGTACGTGCCGCACCGCATGGATGAGCTGGAAAGAATCCTCATCGACCACGGGGTGGAGCACGGCATGCAATCCACCCGCCAGGAAATCCAGCTCATTGACGTGCCCCTGGACGAGCCCAGGGCATGGCTGACCGGCACGGCTACCATCGTGGCCAGTACGTCGCTGCTACGCGACTCCAAGGCCTTCCACGGCTTCATCCAGCCGATGGTGACCATCATCTTCCCCGGCGGATAGCCCAGCAATAAAAAACTGGCAGATCACTTCCGTGATCTGCCAGTTGGACTGCAGGGCAAGAACTAGTTGGCGTGCAGTGCGCTGTTCAGCTCAACGGTCTGGCCGGCGCGCGGCAACGCCTCAACGGCGCCGGTGATGGAATTGCGGCGGAAGAGCAGGTTCGGCACGCCGGAAAGCTCCAGCGCCTTGACCTGCTTCTCGCCCAGAACCACACGGGTGCCGGCGGTCACATACAGGCCAGCTTCCACTACCGAGTCGTCACCGATGGAAATGCCTACACCGGCGTTGGCGCCCAGCAGTACGCGTTCGCCAATGACAATGCGCTCCTTGCCGCCACCGGAGAGGGTGCCCATGATCGAGGCGCCGCCGCCGACATCCGAACCATCGCCGACAACGACCGAAGCGGACACGCGGCCTTCCACCATCGAAGTGCCCAAGGTGCCGGCGTTGAAATTGACGAATCCTTCATGCATGACGGTGGTGCCTTCGGCCAGGTGGGCGCCGAGGCGCACGCGGCCAGCGTCGGCAATGCGCACGCCGGCTGGGACCACGTAGTCGACCATGCGCGGGAACTTGTCCACGCCGTACACGGTGACCGCTCCACGGGCGCGCAGCTTCAAGCGAGTCACCTCAAACCCCTCTACCTGGCAAGGCCCGGAGTTGGTCCACACGACATTGGCGAGGTGGCCGAAGATGCCGTCGAGGTTGATGCTGTTCGGCTGGACCAGACGGTGCGAGAGCAGGTGCAGGCGCAGCCACACATCGGCGGTGTCAGCTGGTGCTACATCAAGATTAATGGTCAGTGAAACGACCTTCTGGGTGGTGCCGCGGGCTGCATCGTCCTGCGCGGCGGCAGCGAGTTCACCGGAGAGCCCTTCAGCCTTGGCGAGTTCGCCCAAGACTGGAGCCGGGTACCAAACATCAAGGATCGTTCCATCGGATGCGACCGTTGCCAGGCCATGGGCTGAGGCTAAACGGACAGATGATTCGCTGGATGTCACAGATTCTGAAGTCATACACTGATCGTATCTTTGTTGCCCGGAGTAACGTTGATAAATGACAAAAAAGTGAAGCTAGAGACTCAGGACGTAGCCAGCCGTGAACGAATTGGACCTGCAGCAAGACGTTGCCCTGCTTACCGAGCAGATCATGAACATTGAATCCGTTTCCGGCAACGAGCAAGAGCTGGCCGACAAGGTGCACCAGGCGCTGCGGAAGCTGGCGCACCTTGAGGTGCACCGGGACCAGGACGCCATCGTAGCGCGCACCAACTTTGGCCGCGAACGCCGCGTCGTGCTGGCCGGGCACCTCGATACCGTGCCTTTGCCGCGCACCGAGGGCGCCAAGGGCACCGTGCCCGCAGAAGTCATCGACGGGGTGCTCTATGGCCGTGGTGCCACGGACATGAAAGGCGGGGTCGCCGTGCAGCTTGCGCTGGCTGCAGAACTGACTGAGGCCAAATACGATATCACCTACGTCTTCTACGACCACGAGGAAGTAGAAGCAGCCAAATCCGGTCTGGGCCGCCTGGCCAAGAACAGCCCGGAACTTTTGGAGGCCGACTTCGCGATCCTGCTGGAACCGACCGACGGCACCGTCGAAGGCGGTTGCAACGGAACCAGCCGCTTCGTCATCCGCACCCGCGGCAAGGCAGCCCACTCGGGACGTGCCTGGATGGGGCATAACGCGATCCACGATGCGGGGGAGATCCTGCAGCGCTTGGCTGCCTACCAGCCCCGGACCATCACCGTTGAAGGCTTGGACTACCGTGAAGGCATGAACGCGGTCCGTGTTGCCGGCGGCATTGCCGGCAACGTGATTCCCGATTACTGCGAGGTGGAAGTGAACTACCGCTTCGCTCCGGACAAGACACTGGCCCAAGCTGAAGCCGTGGTTCGTGAGCTTTTCGACGGCTTCGACATTGAACGCACCGATGGCGCTGATGGCGCCAAACCCGGTTTGGACCAGGAGATCGCCGCAGACCTGATCAAGGTACTGGGCCAGGAACCGAAGCCGAAGTACGGATGGACCGATGTTTCCCGCTTCTCCGCCCTGGGCATCTCTGCCGTGAACTTCGGCCCGGGCGATGCGCTGCTGGCGCACAGCGATGATGAGCATGTGCCGCAGCAGGCCATCCGCGATTGCCTGCAGACCCTGCGCACTTGGTTGGGCTAGCGCAGAGGCTGGGATGATCAGCCTTTGAAGAGACAAAAAATCTCCGTACCGCGTGAATCATGCGGTACGGAGATTTTTTGTTTCAGCTGCTAGGCCTTGGGATCGGAAGGATCCTGTGGCGCTGGCACGTCGAGGCCGGCTGGGGCGCCGACTATAGCTGCGGCCGGGCCGGCCGGGGTATTCTTCTCCTTCTTCACCCGGCTGCTCAGCCGGCGCGAGACAATCACGGCAATCTTGCTCAAGGTGAAGTTGATGATGATGAAGATAGCTGCCGCCACAATCAGCGCCTGCAGGACGTTGCCGTTAGGCGAGGAGTAGGTGCGGGCGAAGAACAGCAACTCGTTGAAGCTGATGATGTAGCCCAAAGCCGAGTCCTTCAAGATCACAACGAACTGGCCGATCAACGCCGGCAGCATGGCGACCAGCGCCTGCGGGATCTCGATGTGGCGCAGCGACATGCCACGGGTCAGGCCGATCGCTATGCCTGCCTCGCGCTGTCCCTTGGGCAGATTGTGCACGCCGGAACGGACCAGCTCCGCAACGACCGAGCCGTTGTAGAAGATCAGCGCCGCGACCACGGCCCACATCGCCGTATCACCTGACAGCTGCAGGGAACGGGAGAAGAAGACGTTGAAGAACACGATCATCAGCAGCACTGGTACCGCGCGGAAGAATTCGACAATCACGGTGGAGATTCCGTTGATCAGCTTATTCTGCGCCAAGCGGCCGACACCGAAGATCAGGCCGAAGATCACCGAGCCGATGATGCCCAGGACTGCTGCCTTGGTGGTGTTCCACAAGCCCGGAAGCAGGTAGTTCTTCCAGGTGCTGCCTTCGATGAAGTCATCCCATTGCGAAGGCTGCATCTGGTCCTTGGCGGCCAGGCCGAGGACGATCCACGCCACGATGCCCAAGGCAATCAAGGCGCCGACTATGTTTACCGCCAAGATGCGGCGGCGGGCCTTTGGCCCGGGAGTATCAAAAAGAATCGACGCGCTCATCGTGCCACCGCCAGTTTCTTAGAAGCCCAAGTAGTCAACAGGCCCACCGGAATGACGATGATCACGAAGCCCACTGCGAAGGTCAAGAAGATCGGGATCACGATATCTGCGCGGAACTCGATCATGGTCTTCATGACCGAGGAGGATTCCGTGGCAACCGAACCGACCGCTGCGACGGTGGAGTTCTTGATCAAGGCGATCAAGGTGTTGCCCAAGGGGACAATCGCGCCGCGGAAGGCCTGCGGCAGAATCACCAAGCGCGCTGCGGGCAAGAAGCTCAGGCCGATGGCACGAGCAGCTTCTGCCTGTCCCAGGGGAACCGTGTTCACGCCCGAGCGGATCGCTTCGCACACGAACGCCGCGTGGTAAACCGCAAGGCCAAGGACGGCGAGGCGGAAGAAGTTTCCCTGGAAATCGCTGCTGAGCACGAATCCGAGCTGGCCGTAGAGGGCCAGCACGCAGAACAGGATGATGATGGTCAGCGGGGTATTGCGAATCAGGTTAACGTAGCTGGTGCCCAGGGCCTGGAAGCTCCCTACGGGGGAGATGCGCAGCAAGGCCAAGATGGTGCCCAGCACGAGGGCGCCAATGGCAGCCCAGAAAGTTAGTTGGATATTGACCCAGAAAGCTCCGGGAATGTCGTACTCAGTGAATATGGATAAGTAATTCTCCACTGCAAGCCTCTGTCTCGATGGCCGGAAAACCGGCCAAGCGGCTATGGGTCCGGTACCTGCATTAGCTGGTACCTGGGAAACGCAGATTGCAGATGGGGGCCAAACACGCTGCGTTTGGCCCCCATCGCATCAGATGCTGCTAGGCGCAGGAATCCGAAAGGGTTGGCGGGTTGGTTTCAGCGTTCGGCTTGTAACCGGTGCCTTCGGTGTTCTTGTCCAGGGCCTTCTGCCACTCGCCGGACTCGATCATCTTGGTGATTGCCGCATTGATGTCGCCGCACTTGTCGGTGCCATCAGGCAGGCCCACGCCGTAGTTCTCTTCGGTGAATGGCGCGCCGACAACCTTGAACTTGCCCTTGTAGGCAGGCTGCGCAGCCAGGCCGGCAAGGATGATGTCATCGGTGGTAACCGCGTCAATTGTGCCGCCACTCATCTGGGTGGTGCACTCTGCATAGCCCGGAAGTTCCTGCAGGTTGGTGTTCTGGGCGTAGTTGTCCTTGACCTTCTGGGCCGAGGTGGAACCGGTGACCGAGCACAGGTTCTTGCCATCGAGGTCTTCTGGGCCGGCGATATCCGAGTCGGATGGAACCAGCAGGTCCTGGCCGGCGACAAAGTATGGACCAGCGAAGTCGACAACCTTGTTGCGCTCATCGGTGATCGAGTAGGTTGCGAAGATCATGTCAACCTGGTTGTTCTGCAGCATGGTCTCGCGGTTGGCCGACGGTGCCGAAATGAATTCGATCTTGTCCTCGGTGTAGCCCAGTTCGCTGGCTACGTACTTGGCGACGTCAACGTCGAAACCGGTGTAGTTATCGCCGTCCTTGAAGCCGAGTCCCGGCTGGTCGTACTTGATGCCGATGCGGATCTTGTCGCCGTCGGCTTCGCTGTCGCCGGAGCCGCCACATGAAGTCAGGGCCAGGGCTGCGACGGCGGCCATTGCGGCTACAGTGCCGAAACGAGTCTTGCGCATTGTTCCTCCTATTGGATGCGTGATGATGAAATTAGTGGTTGGTGATCAACTTGCCAAGGAAATCCTTGGCACGGTCGGATTTGGGATTGGTGAAGAATTCCTCAGGAGTGGCCTGCTCGACGATCTGGCCGTCGGCCATGAAGATCACGCGGTCCGCCGCCTTGCGGGCGAAGCCCATCTCGTGGGTGACCACGAGCATGGTCATGCCTTCCTTGGCAAGACCCACCATGGTGTCCAGGACCTCGTTGATCATTTCCGGGTCCAGGGCACTGGTTGGCTCGTCGAAAAGCATCACCTTCGGCTTCATGGCCAGTGCGCGGGCGATCGCCACACGCTGCTGCTGGCCGCCAGAAAGCTGTGCGGGCAGTTTGCCGGCCTGATTGGCCACGCCCACACGCTCCAGCAACTGCATCGCCAATTTCCTGGCCTCCTCCTTCTTCATGCCCTTGACCTTCATCGGACCGAGGGTCACGTTCTCCAAGATCGACTTGTGGGCAAAGAGGTTGAAGGACTGGAAGACCATGCCGACATCGGCCCGGAGATTGGCCAGTGCCTTGCCCTCTTCGGGAAGGGTCTTGCCATCAATCTTGATGGTGCCTTCGTCGATGGTTTCCAGTCGGTTGATGGCGCGGCACAGCGTGGACTTGCCCGAGCCCGACGGGCCGAGGATCACAACGACCTCGCCCTTGGTCACTTCGAGATTGATGCCGTTGAGCACATGCAGCGCACCGTAGTGCTTATTGACCCCAGTCAGCTGGACGATAGGGCCTTCAGAAGAAGCTTGAGCCTGATGATCGCTTTTCATGTTGTAGACATTACTTGATGTGACGGCGACTACGCGACCCGTCGACCATGTCACACCTAGTTGTTATCAAACTGTTCTCCAATCCGCGGTAGGTCACATCCGAAGATGCGCAGGAGTAACCGATAGAGTGAAGCTATGGTTCATCAGCGTAAGAGTGAAGAAAATGCCCGGGTCGGGCAAAAGCGCCACATCGAAGCGAGCTGGCCAGGAAAGCAACCGGAAGATCAGCTTGACCACCATCTTCTGGAAAGCCCGCAGGTCGATGTCACGCATAGCGACGTGTGGCGCGTGTTGCGAATCCAATCGGAATTCGTCTCTGGCTTTGGAAATATGGCCGGCACCGGTCCTGCCATCGCGGTTTTCGGTTCCGCGCGCACGGATCCAGGCAGCCCGTACTATGCGATGGCCCAGCGTGTCGGCAGCCGCTTGGCCGAGGAAGGCATCACTACCATCACCGGTGGCGGCCCCGGCGCCATGGAAGCGGCCAACAAGGGAGCTGCTGACAAGGACGGCGTTTCCGTAGGCCTGGGCATTGAGCTGCCTTTTGAAACCGGACTGAATGCCTGGGTCAACAAGGGCCTGAACTTCCGCTACTTCTTCGTGCGCAAGACGATGTTCGTGAAGTACTCGCAGGGCTTCATTGTGCTCCCCGGGGGTTTTGGCACCCTGGACGAACTGTTCGAAGCGTTGACCTTGGTCCAGACCAAGAAGATCACCAGCTTCCCGATTGTGCTTGTGGGCACCGAATACTGGGGCGGCTTGGTGGACTGGATGACCAAGACGCTCGTTGCTGAAGGCACCATTTCCCCCGGTGATCTGGACTTGTTCACTATCACCGATGATCCTGATGAAGCGGTGGATCTGGTGCTGCGTGCGCATGAAGAAAACCTGAAGGTCGGCGACCTGGCGAAGGGGCAGTAGGCGATGCCGTTCCTCCTTGTTGCCATCGCAGTATTGCTGGTGGGTGCTGTTGCGCTGCTGCTGTCCAGCCAGCGGAAGAATGTACCGGCAGGTCGCCACTTCGAATCCACTGGGGAGCCCATCACGGGATTGGTAGAGCACCAGGCTTCGTTGCCGCCGGTGCTGCTGGCCAAGAATCCGCGCGCTGAAGATGTGGAGAAAGTTCGCTTCTCCTTGGGCTTGCGCGGTTACCGCTGCGACCAGGTGGATGAGGTGCTCGATGTCCTCGCGGCAGAAATTACCGAGCTGGAGAATACGGTTCGTGACCTTGAGTCACGGCGTGTGATTAGCGACACGGGCGAAAATTAGTAATAATAAAAGATAAGTGTCCCAACTCAGCAGGGAATCCTTGCTGAGGATGGACTAGGCATTCGGTTGTATGCACGGCAAGCGCCAGTGCATGCGTTAGCCACAGACGAAGGGAACAGCTTAATGGCTGCTATGAAGCCACGCGCCGGTGATGGACCAATGGAAGTCGCTAAGGAAGGCCGCAGCCTCATCTTGCGCCTGCCAATCGACGGAGGCGGACGACTGGTAGTCGAGTTGAACAACGACGAGGCAACCGAATTGCGTGAGTGCCTGCTCAAGGTAACTGAGTAAGCTTGCCCAAGTTCTAGCTTTGGCCGCACGGGTTGCTGGTGCGGCAATCGAGGACCGACAGAAATGTCGGTCCTTTGTCTTTCCCGAAATCAGCGGCTAGAGGCGGGTCGCGGCCTTGGCAGGAAGGACAGTGGCCACAAACAGGCCCTGCTCGGTAGGGAACAGGTGGGTCTGCAAGCGCGGGTCCTCGCGCAGCATGCGCAGGGCATCTCGGGTCGTGACGGTGGAGGGGCGGCGAACCGCGGGTTTGGCCAGGCGGTGCTCGTCATAGGCGTTGTTCACTATGATCACCCCGCCGGTTCCGACCAGCCGCTTGGCCTCGGCCACGTACTCGAGCAGCAGCTCAGCGCCGGCGTCGATGAGTACCAGGTCGTAGGCGTGGTCGGCCAAGCGCGAGAGCACGTTCTCTGCGCGCTCATTGATAATGCGGGCGCGGGCGGTGGGGATGCCTGAATCGCGCAGGCCCTGGCGCATCGCGTTGGCGTGCTCCAGATCCGATTCAATCGCGGTCAACGTCATGGCGTTGCCCATGACCTCGAGCATCGCCAGCGATGCGACACCCACACCGGATCCGATCTCCACGATATTGCGCGGCTGGCGCAGGGTGCAGAGCATCTGCAGCATCGAGCGGCCGGCCTGATCGATGCAGCGCACGCCCAGGTCTTCCGCACGTTCGCGAACCGGGGCGACATGCTCTGGTTCGTTGACGTGGTTCTGGGTGTAGGTCCAGCTCGCGAAGAGTTCTGGATTCATCGATGGCATCGGCGGAGGTCCTCAAGGGTTGAATTGGCGGGGCCAGTTCCCATCGTACCTACGTCGTTACCTGAAGTTGTTGAACTTGGAGGTTCTCGCGCAGGGTATTCTTAGCTTCAGCTCAGCTTCCCATTTCATACTTGGAGTGTGAACAATGCACGAAGTGAAACAGTTTCTTCTACGGTGACTGCCGAAACCACGACTCCGACATGGGATCAGATGGTCCAAGAACATGGGCAACGGGTCTTCCGTTTGTCCTACCGTTTGACTGGTAACCGCCAAGATGCCGAGGACCTCTCGCAGGAGGCATTCGTTCGCGCATTCAAAGCCTTGGAAAATTACACCCCCGGAACCATGGGCGGGTGGCTGCACCGCATTACCACCAACCTGTTCCTGGACCAGGCTCGGCGCAAGAGCAAGATCCGCTTCGACCGTTTCGCCGAGGGATCCGAAGACCGGATGCCCGGTACCGCGGTAACCCCGGAACGCTATTTCGAATTCAACAACTTGGATGTCGACGTGCAAGAAGCCCTGCGTGCGTTGTCGCCGGAGTTCCGTGCCGCTATTGTCCTGTGCGATATGGAAGGCTTCTCCTACGAGGAAGTCTCACGCATCCTGGATGTCAAGCTCGGGACCGTGCGTTCTCGCATCCACCGTGGCCGCGCCATGCTTCGTGATGCGCTCGCTCACCGCAATCCAGCCAACCGCCCTGCAAAGACCATGTCGTTGCCGCGCATCCCGCGAGGCTTGCGCGCCGCCAGCTAACCCCGTTCATCGCGTGTTCACCGTTGGCGTGGCGCGGTGACTTCGTCAGTGGCACTGTAACAAGGTAATCTTCTTACGTGGATCTTTTTGGTATTAATGGTGGCGAGTTTATCGTTCTCGCCGTGCTGGCGGTCGTTATTCTGGGCCCCGAAAAGCTTCCTGAGTACGCCAAAAAGCTAGCGAACCTGGTCAAGGAAGTGCGGCGCATGGCCAATGGCGCCAAGGAGCAGCTGCGCGAGGAAGTAGGCGACGAGGTTGCCGATATCGACTGGAAGAAGCTGGACCCGCGCCAGTATGATCCACGTCGAATCATCAAGGAGGCGCTTGTCGATGAATTCGACGACGCCGTGAATGCCGCAAAGGGTTCTCCAGCCAAGACCGTGGCCCCAGCACCGGTGCGCACCGCGGTCCCTTCGGCTACCGCGCAGCAGCTGCAGCTGGGCGCCAACGAACCGGCACCCTTCGACTCAGAAGCCACCTAGGCCCAGAAGTCCTCAGAAAGACATCGGCAGCGATCGCCCGGCAAGCCCGCGCGGTCGCTGTTCCAATTTCCCGGCCAATTCACGCATCGCTGCCGCGGCCGGTGCCCCCGGGGTGCTGAGCACTACCGGCTGGCCCTGATCCGAACCCACGCGTACGGACTCTTCCAGCGGAATCTGGGCCAGCATCCCAACAGGGTAGCCCAGCTGCTGGCTCAGCGATTCGCTGAGCTTGGCACCGCCACCGGAACCGAAGACCTCCATGCGCGACCCGTCGGGCAGCTGCAGGAAGCTCATGTTCTCAACCACCCCGATCACCTTCTGATGGGTCTGCAAGGCGATGGTGCCGGCGCGTTCGGCAACCTCGGTAGCCGTGGACTGCGGAGTCGTGACCACCAGCAGCTCGCTATTGGGCAGCAGCTGGGACACGGAGATGGCCATGTCCCCGGTGCCTGGCGGCAGGTCCAGCAACAAGTAGTCCAGGTCCCCGAAGTAGACATCCGAGAGGAACTGCTCCAGGGCCCGGTGCAGCATCGGGCCGCGCCAGATCACCGGCTGGTTGGAATCCAGGAACATGCCAATGGAAATGACCTTCACTCCGTGCGCCACCGGCGGCAGGATCATGTCATCAACCCGGGTGGGGTTCTGCGAAATACCCATCAGCGAGGGAATGGAGAAACCATGGACATCGGCGTCGATCAGGCCGACCTTCAAGCCCTGGGAGGCTAGCTGGCAGGCCAGATTCGCGGTAATCGACGACTTGCCCACGCCGCCCTTGCCGCTGGCCACAGCGATCACCCGGGTCAGGGAAGCAGGATCGGAGAACGGGGTGCGGCGGCTGGCCAGTGACTCGCGCAGCTCCGCGCGCTGCTGCGGATCCATGACGCCCAGGCTCACCTCAACGCGCTGCACCGCTGCTACGGTCAGCAGGGCCGCGGTGGCCTCTTCCTCGATGGTGGAGCGCATCGGGCAACCGGCGATGGTCAGCAAGATCTTGACCTTGGCGGTGCCATCGGCCAGGACAGCTGATTCCACCATGCCCAATTCGGTGATCGGCCGGCGAAGCTCCGGGTCGTTGACCTTTGCGAGGGCGGCTAGGAGTTCTGGGGTGGTGCTCAATGCTTATTTGCTCTTCCGGTGCTGGCCCTGCTGGGGCTTGACGGTTTCGATCATCCCGGTTTGCGGGTGCGAATTCTTATTGCCGCCCTTTTTCTTCGCGCGCAGGTGCAGCTCTTCGCCATCAGAGGTTTCCAGCAGCTCTTCAAGCACATTGCGCAGTTCGGAACGCACGTAGTCGCGGGTGGCAACATCGCGCAGTGCCAAGCGCAGGGAAGCCAGCTCGCGGGTCAGGTACTCGGTGTCGTACAGATTGCGTTCAGCACGGGCGCGGTCCTCGGTCAGCGAGACGCGGTCGCGGTCATCCTGGCGGTTCTGCGCCAGCAGGAGCAGCGGAGCGGCGTAGGAGGCCTGCAAGGAGAGCATCAAGGTCAGCGCGGTGAAGCCGATGGTGGCATCGTCAAAACGCCAATTGATCGGGGCGACCGAGTTCCAGATCAGCCAGAAGGCGCAGAACACCGTCATGTACAGCAGGAAGGTCGGGGTGCCCATGAAGCGGGCGAACTTCTCCGTGGCCGAACCAAAGAGGTCAGGGTTCGGGGAGAACCGGGGCCAGAAGCGTTGTCGTGCTGCAAGCGGGGTATCCAGGCCGTTACTCTTGCGCTGCTCAGCCATAGCTGGAACTCCTTTGCTGCTGATGGGTGGGTGGGGCGTTGGCTAGTCTTGGGAACGCCAGTCATCCGGGAGGATGTGGTCCAGCACGTCATCCACGGTGATGGCCCCTACAAGCCGGCCTTCCTTGTTGGTCACGCCTACGCTGGTGAGGTTGTAGGTGGCCAAATGGCGAACCACTTCGGTGATATTGGCCAGATCCGACATGGGCTCCAGCTCCGTATCAAGGATATCGCCCAGCGGCTCCGGGGGAGCGGCACGCAGCAGCGCCTGGATGTGGACTTGGCCCAGGTAGCGTCCCGTGGGCGTCTCCAGCGGCGGGCGCACCACATATACGGTCGAAGCAAGCGCCGGGCTCAATTCCTCCAGGCGCACCGAGGCCAGGGCTTCAGCGACCGTGGATTCAGGGGTGAGAATCACCGGAACCGGGGTCATGATCGACCCGGCGGTACCTTCCGGGTAGGCGAGCAAGCGGCGGACATCCTTGGCCTCTTCCTCGTTCATCAGATCCAGCAGCTGGTGCTTGGTCTCTTCGCTGACTTCAGCCAGAAGGTCGGCCGCGTCATCCGGGTCCATTTCCTCAAGCACGTCCGCGGCACGTTCCAGGCCCAGGGCGGAAAGGATCTCCACCTGCTCGCGGTCCGGAAGTTCCTGGAGCACGTCGGCCAGGCGCTCATCTTGCAGATGGGCCGCGATTTCCAGGCGGCGCTTCTCATTCATTTCATGCAGGGCGTCAGCAAAGTCGGCAGGCTTCATCTCATCGTGGGCGGCCACGAAGGTGTCAGCGGACTGCGGTTCATTCTTCGAACCGTGGCTGACCTCGTCCCAGGAGACCAGCACCTTGTTGCGGCGGCGCGAACGCAGTCCCAGCAAATTGGCCGTCGGTTCTCCACGCTGGACATAGTATTCGTTGATTTCCCAGTCCCCGCGACGGGTCTGCGCCAAACCGATGTCCTCGATGACACCGCGACCGGAACCATCAACGAAGGTGATGGTGCGGTCGAACATTTCGGCGACAACCAGAATTTCCTGGCCGCGCTGCTGGAAGCGGCGCATGTTCACCAGGCCGTTGCAGATCACCTGGTTGGCTTCCATGGACTGGATGCGGGTCATCGGAACGAACACCCGCCGTTTGCCGGGGACCTCGACGACCAAGCCCACGCAGGCGGCGGGTTTCTTGGGGCCGCGGGAGACCACCACGACATCGCGCAAGCGGCCTAAGCGGTCGCCCAAGGGGTCAAAGACATCAAGCCCGAGCAGCCGGGCGACGAAGATTTTAGACACTTGTGCGCTCACCCTCCTAGACTATCGCGTTTCAGCCCCGTTCCCGGTGTGCAAAGCCACAGGGCCAGTGCTGTTTCTTTCACCCTCAGCGATAGTTGCTTCACAACTAGGCAGGCTCACAGTAAACCTGTGCACAATATAGATATGACCTCGCCTCATGGAGTAAATTCGATTAGCACCAGCGGCCTGCCGCGCGGAGAACTGCTTGGACGTTACACCAGCTATCTCGACGCGCAGAAGCTCGTGGATTACCTGGCCGATAATGATTTCCCGGTCGCCGCGGTAAGCATCGTCGGCAATGACGTACGCACCGTGGAGCGAGTCACCGCGAAACTTTCCTACCCGCGCGTGGCGCTGGCTGGCGCGGCCCAGGGCGGCATGATGGGCCTGTTTGTCGGCCTCCTCCTGACCCTTTTCGGCGGTGGCGGCAACGGGCTGTACCAGATTCTCTCCGCCATCGGCCTGGGCATGGCTATTTGGATGATCGCCGGCGTGATCAGCTATTCGACGCGTCGCGGCAAGCGCGATTTCGCGTCCTCCAGCCAGTTCGTTGCCACCAGCTTTGACGTGGTGGTGGATTTCGAGCATGCGCAGTCGGCCCGCACGCTGGCCTCCAAGCTGCCCATGCGTCCGCAGCAGGCACCTGCGCAACCAGTTGCCCAGGCCCCGCAGCAGCAGCCTGCCGCAGCTGCCGCGCCGTCGGCCCAGGCAGCCGCCGCAGTGCCGGCCACGCCTGCGCAGCCGGCCGCCGAGGAAGAGCGCAGCTCGCAGTTCCCCGACCTGCCAGATGGGCGTCCCCGCTATGGCGTGCGCGTCAACGAGGCCAAGCCAGCTGCGCCAGTCGCGCCAGTCGAGCAGCCAGCCAAGGACGAAGCGCAAGCACCGGCCGCCGAGGCCAAGGACACGCAGGACCTGTCGCAGGTAGAGCCGCGAGTGGATACTTCGCAGCAGCCGCAGGCCCCGGTCCAGGAACCAGCGCCTCGCAAGGATCCTGAAGCATAGGGACCAGCTAGGCCAAAGAAAGGCATGGGCGCAGTTACCTCGGTAACTGCGCCCATGCCTTTCGCTGGTTAACGCTGCGGGACGAATTAGCCGCGCAACTTAGCCATCCACGCTTCAACTTCCTCAGGCTTGCGTGGCAGGGCAACGCTCAAGTTCTCGGCGCCATCGGCGGTGACCAGGATGTCATCCTCGATGCGCACGCCCAGGCCGCGGTACTCCTCGGGGATCGCCAGATCCTCGTCCTTGAAGTAGAGTCCGGGCTCGATGGTGAAGACCATGCCCTCCTCCAGCTCGGCATCCAGGTACAGCTCGGCGCGTGCCTGGGCGCAGTCGTGCACGTCCAGACCGAGATGGTGGCTGGTGCCATGCGGCATCCAGCGGCGGTGATGCTGCCCCTCCGGATCCATGGCTTCTTCCACAGATACCGGCAAGATGCCCCACTCGGAGAGCCGCTCAGCCAAAACGCGGGTAGCCACCAGATGCAGGTCGCGGAACTTCAGGCCCGGCTTGGCCGCAGCGAAGGCGGCATCGGCGGCATCCAGCACGGCCTGGTAGACCTTGCGCTGCACCTCGGTGTACTTGCCGGACACCGGCAGCGAGCGGGTGATGTCTGCGGTGTACAGGGATTCGGCCTCGACACCTGCATCCAGCAGCAGCACCTCGCCCTGCTTGACGGTTCCGGTGTTGCGGATCCAGTGCAAGATGGTGGCGTTGTTGCCCGAGGCGGCGATGGTGTCGTAGCCCAGCTCGTTGCCTTCAAGCCGGGCGCGGGCGAAGAAGGCGCCTTCGACAACGCGTTCGCCGCGTTCGTGCGCGACGGCCTTGTCCAGGTTGCGCACCACGTCTTCGAAGCCGTTGATGGTCGCGGCAACCGACTTGCGCAGTTCGGCGATTTCGTACGCGTCCTTGACCAGGCGAAGCTCGGAAACGAACTCGGCCAGCTCGGTATCCAGGGCATCGCTGGCTTCCAGGTCCTGGCCGGTGTTGATGCGCGAGGTATCCACCAGCGCCTCGATGTTCAGATCCACCTCGCGCACCAGACGGATGCGGATGCCGCCCAGGGCCTGCGGGCCGGAATTCTTGGTGATCGCGATTTCCAGCTGTTCCAACGAATCAGTGGGCATCCCGGTGCGCGCCGACAGCGAGGACAGGGTTGGGCGCGGGCCCACCCAGAATTCGCCGGAACGCGAATTCAAATAGAAATCGGTGGTGTCGCGGCCGGCCATCGGCGCGAAATACAGGGTGGAAACGTGGTTGGAGCCGTGCTCGCCCACGCCGTCATCGGTCGGTTCCATGACCAGTACGGCGTCGGGCTCGTGGTCGACGCCCAGGCCGGTCAGGTGGGCGAACGCCGAATGCGGGCGGAAACGGTAGTCCGTATCGTTGGAGCGGACCTTGAGCGGGCCTGCCGGAATGACGATGCGCTCACCGGGGAAATTCTCCGAGAGCTTGGCACGGCGAGCGGCTGCGTAGCTGGCAGCGGCATCTTGTTCTGGCAGATCAGAAGTGTCTTGCGCCCACGAGGAGGCCATGAAGTCCTGGAATGCCTTGGACGTTGGACGCTGGGAACGGTTGTTCACGCGGTCTTCCAACGGCTGATCAGTGCTTGGTGCAGATGAATCTTGATTGGTCATGTTCCAAGTGTGTCACCATCAGCTGTATCCCAGCAAAGAATCAGCGCAGGGGATAACCTAGGCATATGCGAATCGACCTGCACACCCACTCCAATGTGTCCGACGGAACTGAAACTCCGGCCGAGCTCATGCGCGCCGCTTCGGTTGCGGGCCTGGATGTCGTGGCGTTGACAGATCATGACCAGACCACCGGTTGGGCCGAAGCCGCGGCGCAAGCCGGGAAGCTGGGACTGGGATTCATACCGGGCATGGAAATCACCTGCCAGGATACCCACGGCATCAGCGTGCATCTGCTCAGCTACCTGCATGACCCCACCTACCAGCCGCTGCTCGATGAGCTGGATATTGCGCTGAACTCGCGGATCGTTCGTGCCCGCCGCATTGTCGACCTGCTGGCCGAGGACTATCCGATCAGCTGGGAGCTGGTGGGGGAGCATTGCCTGCCGGGTTCAACCGTGGGCCGCCCGCATATTGCCGATGCGCTGGTGACCGCGGGGGTGGTGGATAACCGCAATGAAGCGTTCGCCAACATCCTCTCCTCGCGTTCGCGCTACTACGTTTCGCATCCAGCGGTGAATCCTGCCACTGCGGTGCAATTGGTGCGGGAAGCCGGTGGCGTTCCGGTGTTCGCGCATCCCAAGGCCTCTGCACGCGGACGGGTAGTTCCCGATTCCACCTTCTACGAGATGATCGATGCCGGGCTAGCGGGGGTCGAAGTGCACCACCGGGACAATACCGCCGAGGGAAAGGCCTGGTTGCTCCAGCTGGCCGCAGATCGCGATCTGATTGTCACCGGATCTTCCGACTACCACGGCACCGGAAAGCTGAACCGGCTCGGCGAGAATCTCACCGAGCCGGAAATGCTGCATAGGATTATTGCCCAGGGGACCGGAACTCAGGCCTCGATATAGCTGGTGCTTCCAGGCAAACGAGCCTTCATCACCTCGATGGCCTCGGGGTTCTGGTCAATCAGCACATACTGGCGTCCCAGCTTCGCGGACACCGCACCGGTGGTGCCTGAGCCGGCAAAGAAGTCCAGCACCCAATCGCCGGGGCGCGACGACGCGGCCACAATCCGGCGCAGCACGCCTTCGGGCTTCTGCGTCGGGTAGCCGGTCTTTTCCTTGCCAGTAGGCGAGACGATGGTGTGCCACCAGACATCGGTCGGCAACTTGCCCAGGGCGCGCTTCTCCGGGGTGACCAGGCCGGGAGCCATATACGGCTCGCGGTCCACCTCGGCCGAATCGAAGTGGTACTTCTTCGGATCCTTCACGTAGACCAGGATGGTGTCGTGCTTGGCCGGCCAGCGGCTCTTGGCGCGGGCACCATAGTCGTAGGCCCAGATCAGTTCGTTCAGGAAGCAGTCCCGGCCGAAAATCCCATCGAGCAGCACCTTCACGTAGTGCACCTCGCGGTAATCGAGGTGCACATAGAGCGTGCCGTCCTCGGCCAGCAGGCGGTGGGCCTCGCGTAGCCGCGGCTCGATGAAGCTGAGGTAGTCGTCGAAGGTATCGTGATACGAACGGGCGATCCCCAGCTCGGTGTTGTACTCGCGTCCCTTGAATCCGGTGCGGTCGCCTTCGCCTTCGGCAGCGCGAACCATGGTGCGCTGGGCACGGGTCTGCTTGCGCCCGGTGTTGAACGGCGGGTCCACATAGATCAAGGTGAAGCTTTGATCGGGCAGGGTGCCAAGGATGGAGAGGTTATCACCGTGATACACGGTATTACCCGAGGCTGGAACGACGGACGCCGGGGCATCCTGCGTTCCAGCGTCGGGCAAAGCTGGTTCTTCGGGTAGAGCGAGCACCGCTGGTGTAGGTTCCTTTCGGAAAAGTTGGCTGACCGGTTGGACTGGGAATTAGTCCTGGCCGCCTGCTTCGGTGCTGCGGGTGCGACGGCGCGGACGGCGTCGGCGGGCAGCGGATGCGCCCTCGGTCGCCTCCTGCTCCCCGCCGGAAGCATGGGTTTCGCGGTGGCGCTCGTTTTCGCGTGCCGGACGGTCCTGTTTGCCCTTGGAGTGGCCGTGGCGTGCGCCCTCCTGTTCGGCGCCGGAGTCCTGCGCACCGCGCTGCTGGGTCTGCTCGCCGTTCACGGTGCGGGTGCGAGTACGCGAATTGCTGCGGCGGCGCGGGGTGCGCGCCGAATCCTCGCGGCGTGGCGAGCCATCGCCCTCAGCTGCCGCGGTCTTCTTGGCACGCTGCAAGCGGCCCTTGGTGCCCTTGGGGATTCCCAAGTCGGCGAAGAAATGCGGCGAGGACGAGTAGGTCTCTACCGGCTCGGGAACGTTCAGGCCCAGCGCCTTGTTGATCAGCGACCAGCGGGGCACCGAATCCCAATCCACGAAGGTGACCGCAATACCGGTGTTGCCGGCACGACCGGTACGGCCTACGCGGTGCAGATAGGTGTTCTCATCATCCGGGCACTGCAGGTTGACCACGTGGGTGACGTCATCCACGTCGATGCCGCGGGCCGCGACATCGGTAGCTACCAGGATGTCGACCTTGCCGGCGCGGAAGGCCTTCAAGGCCTGCTCGCGGGCGCCCTGGCCCAGATCGCCGTGCAGCGAACCGGCGTTGAAGCCGCGGTCCACCAGCTCATCGGACAGCTTGGCAGCCGAGCGCTTGGTCTGGGTGAAGATGATGGTTTTGCCGCGGCCTTCTGCCTGCAGCAGGCGGGCCACCATCTCGTCCTTGTCCATGTTGTGCGCGCGGTAGACCAGCTGGCGGATGTTGCGCTTGGTCAGCGAGTCATCATCGCCGGGATCCTGGGCGCGGATGTGGGTGGGACGGGTCATGTAGCGGCGGGCCATGGTGATCACGGCGCCGGGCATGGTGGCGGAGAACAGCATCGCCTGGCGTACCGGCGGCAAGGCGGCCAGAATGCGCTCGACATCGGGCAGGAAGCCCAGGTCCAGCATCTCGTCGGCCTCGTCCAGTACCACGGTGCGAACCTGCTTGAGGTTCAGCACGCGCTGGCGGTTCAGGTCGATCAAGCGGCCCGGGGTGCCGACAATCACGTCGGTGCCGGCCTTCAGGGCATTGATCTGCTCTTCGTAGGGGCGGCCGCCGTAGATGGTGGTGATCGAGATGTTCGAGTGCTTCGATGCCTGGGCCAGGTCGGCGCCGACCTGGATGGCCAGCTCGCGGGTCGGGGCCACGATCAGTGCCTGCGGGGCACCGGGGAATTCAAGATCCCCGTAGCCCTTGTCGCCTTCGCGGATCACGCGCTGCAGGGCAGGGATGCCAAAGCCCAGGGTCTTGCCGGTGCCGGTCTTGGCCTGGCCGATGATGTCGTTGCCGCCCAGGGCAACTGGCAGGGTCAGGGCCTGGATGGGGAACGGGTACTCGATCCCGGCTTCCGAAAGCGAAGCAACGATGTCTTCGCGAACCTTCAAATCGGCAAAGCTCTGCTTGATCGGCTCTGCGATGGTTGGCTCATTGTCTTGTGGTTCGGCCACTGGGGCCGAAAGCGTCGTGTCAGTCACGATGTCTTTGTTCTCGTTTCATGTGGGCACGGTACCTGCTCCATTCCGGCTTGCAACAAGCCAGGAGCATGCGGATACCGCACGAATCCAGCGGAGCCGATCGCTACTTTCACGTTAGGTGGCTTGGTCAAGCACCTGCGGGATGGCGGCCGCTGGGAAGTCGCCATAAAACTGTTTCATCTATCAGCCCATTGCGATCGGGCATCCTATTTACTAATAGGCCAAGCATAGCCGGTTTTGCCCGGAAACCCGGGTTTAGGAGTCTCAGGCCACGATTTCGAAGCTGATCTTGCGGGCCGCGGGATCAGCCTGGACCAGCTTTACGCGCACCAAGGTGCCCGGCTGGGCGGAACCGGAAAACTCTCCGGTGACCGGTTCATCGGCCAGCTGCAGCACTCCGGGACGAATCTTTCCATCTTCCTTTTGCTCGGCTGACTTCAGCACGATGGCCTGGAATTCTTCCCCGACACGTGTTTTGAGCACATAGGCTTCGAGCAGGTCGACGGCCGCATTGTTCACCCGGTTGGCGGCAATGCTGCTGGTACGCATCAGCCCGGGCAGCTCCTCCAGGGCCGAGGCGAGCTGCTCGGGGATCGGCTGGCCGGTGGAAAGCAGGTGGCAGGTGAGCAGCACGAAGCGGTCCACGAGCCGACGCAGCGGCGCGGTGGTGTGCGCGTAGGGTGCCGCCAGTGCCGCTTGGATCAGTTCCTCTACAGGCTGCCCGGCTATGACCCGGTAGTCCGCACCGCGGAACAGCGCGGCGGCTCGATGCATGATCACCAGTTGCTTCGGGTCGCTGACATCCAATGCATGCAGGTACTGCCCATAGCTTTGCGTTGCGTCCCACGGCGTGCCCAGCAACTGGGTCTGGGTGCGGAATTCCTGCTGGTCCGCTTCATCCGGTGCGGGCATGGTGCGCAGGATGCCCACACCGGCCTCGAGCATGATGCGGGCTGCGGCTATGCCGGTGAGCAGGGAAATCTGTGCGTTGTGCCCTTCCAGGGGCAGCGGGGTGCGGCTGACCAGCTTGTAGCCGTCGCCTGCTTCTTCAATTTCCTGGTCCGGCAGGTTCAATGAGGCTCCGCCGCGCAGTTGCTCTTGCCGCAGGCGCGCAGCACCGATTTCGGCGAGCAATTCCAGCTGCTCATCGGGTTCCCCCGAATCCAGCCGGGCCTGGGCCGAGGCGTAGTCGAGCTGGGCGCGGGAACGGATGCGCGCGCGGTTCAGCTGGACCTCGCCCAGGGCGCCATCGGCATCCAGGGAAATTTTCCAGTGGAAGGCTGGCCGGTCCTGGTCTGGCAGCAGCGAGCCCTGGTCTTCGGAAATCAGGGGCGGGTGCAAGGTGATCTTGCGGTGCGGCAGGTAATAGGTCTGACCGCGTTGGCGGGCCACCTGGTCCAGCTGGCTGCCCAAGGTCACGAATGCGGGAACGTCCGCGATCGCATAGTGCACGGTATAGCCCTGGCCGTTTCGTTCAAGGAACATCGCCTGGTCGAGATCGGTGGCGCCGAGCGGGTCAATGGTGAAGAACGGGATGCCGGTGGCGTCTTCTTCGGGGTGCTGGACCTGGGCTACCGCCAGTTCCGCGGCTTTCAGGGTTTGCTCGTCGAAGGGTGCCGGTACCTCGAACTCTGTTTCAAGGCCGAGCAGTAGCTGGGCCAGCGAGTTGGCGGGAACCGGGCGGGGGCTGCGGATTCTTCGTTCAGTCACCCCTTAGCAATACCATGACTCGGTGAGTCAAATCACCATTTAGGCGAAGAAATAGCCGGTTTCGCTTCTAAGCGAAACCGGCCACCAGCTGCCGAAGCGATGCCTCGGCGCGCAACAAGCTCTACTGTGCGAAGCCGACGCGGCGGACTTCTTCCGGGCCAACCTCAACGTAAGCGATGCCAGCAGCAGGCACCAGGACCTCGCGGCCCTTTGGATCCTTCAGTGCCAGAACGGTGCCGTCGGCGATCGCCTTCGAGACCAGCTCATTGACTTCGGCGTTGCTGAGCTCGGATTCAAGTACAACTTCGCGGGCTACATTCTGAATGCCAATGCGGATTTCCATGATTGTCGCAGATCCTCTCGAACGAAATAGGTGTCCCGTATGGGGCCTCTGAACACTAATTTAGCTAGTTTTCTTTCGGGAACTGCGAAATTCCGCGCCAAGCTAAACGGGAGATGAGATCCACGGCGGCATTCTGGTCCACCGAGGAGCTGCTGGTGGCCCAGTAACGCGCCGAAACCTGGGAGAGGCCTGCCAGGGCACGGCCTGCCAGCAGGCCTTCCTCCTCGCTCATGTCGGTATCTTCGACCACGACGCGGGCGATGGAGGAAGCCAGCGAACTGTTGAACTGCTCGATGCGATGGGCGATCAGCGGGTCCGAGAGCACATCGGATTCGAAGATCAGGCGGTACGCCTGGGATTCGCCCTTGATGTAGCTGTAGTAGGTGTTGATGGTGGCGAAGACGCGCTCGCGATTGTCGCTGGTGGAGCGGATCGCTTCATCCAACTGACGGCTGAAGTCGGCCAGGTGCGAATCCAGCAAGGCGAGGTAGAGTTCGCGTTTGCCGGGGAAATGCTGGTAGAGCACCGGTTTGGAAACCAGGGCGACTTCAGCGATTTCGTCCATGGACGCACCATGGTACCCATGGGCCACGAAAACCTGGTGCGCTGCCTGCAGCAGCTGGCGACGACGCGCTTCACGGGGCATCCGTTGCGGGCGGGTGCCTTTGATATTTTCGAGTTCCGTCATGTCGAATGGGGCCTTTCCAGCTGCAGAGTGATCAGCTCCCAAGTCATCAAAGGAATTCTCGGGTGGATAATCTACTTGGAAGTAGTATTCCATGCTTCTGTGCGGAAAGTGGAAATATGCTGGGGGAAATCAGGTTTTCTACGCTGATTTGGCTTCCGGGGCGGCTGGACAGTTGCCCGGGGCCTGCGTAGTCTCCGATTTCCCGGGCTCCGGCTGCGAGAGCTCCAAGCCGTAGAGGGTTTCCAGGGCCGAGACATATTCGCCGGTGCGGCCTTCGCCTGCCAGTTCGCGGGCACGCACGGTAGGCACATGCAAAAGCTGGCGCACCATGCGGCGCATGGCCAGCTCGACTTCTTCGGCCGCGGCGCTGCAGCCGTGCTGGGCACGGACCTTCGCGATCTCGGCATCCAGAACGGCTTTGGTGTGCTGGCGCAGCGCGACAATCGCGAAGTCGGCCTCGCGTTCACGCTGAGCGGCGGCAAATTCTGCGGTGGCTTTCTTGACGATGCGGCTAGCCGCGTGAACGGCCATGGCCTGCTCGGTCGGGGCGGCCATGCGCACCGATTCCAAGGTAATCAGTTCAACATCGGGCAGTTCGACCATGGTCGGATCGAAGTCGTGGGTGAGCGCCATGTCGATGGCGATCAGCGGGTGCTTCTTCACGCGCAGCGCTTCAAGCTCTGCACGGGCCAACTGGTGACCGCCGCCGGAGCAGCCAACGATGATGTCAGCTTCGCGCAGGGCCTGCGGCAGCAATTCGTCGCTGAGCGGGAAGCCGCCGCGCTTCGCGGTGAAATCTGCGGCGCGCCCGGAATGCGAGTAAACCGAAATGCGCTGGACGCCGCGTTCCTTGAGCAACGCCATGGTGGCGCCAGCGTAGGAACCGGTGCCAAAGAGCACAACATCCTGCTCGGACCAGTCGCGGCCTTCAGTGGCCAGTTCTTCGGCCAGATCGAGGGCCACCGAAACCACGGACTTGCCCTGGGTGCCAAGGTCGGTATTCGAACCGACATCCTTGGCCGCGCGGGTGGCGTTCTGGAACAGGCGGGTGAGGTTGCTGGTTGTGGTCTTCTCTTGCTGCGCCTGGGTCAGTGCTCGACGCACCTGGCCAGCGATTTCGCGTTCGCCGACAACGGCCGATTCCAGTCCGGCGCCTACGGAGAAGAGGTGCTCAACTACCGGGTCGCCTTCCAGCGTGGTGAGACGGCGGGCCAGGAATTCGGGGGAGAGGTCGGTGCTTGCTGCCAGCTCGTTGACCAGATGTTCTGCTGCGTCCTCCACGTGGTCCACGTCTGCGTAGACTTCGAAGCGGTTGCAGGTGGCCAGCACGACGGCGCCATTGATAGCCGCCGAACCGTTAACGGAGGCAGCTGCCAGCCCGTCGGCCGAAGCACTGATTTGTGCGACGGTCTCCAGATCGAGCTGGGAATGCGATGCGACAAGAGATAAGAAAACCACAGTGACCCCAGAATAGGCCGGAAAATACCGGCAGACAACGCAGGTGTGCCTAAATCCGCATGGTTCCAAGGGGTTAGTTTGCTCACCTTCCCCTGCGGGCGAACGCAGTAAATGGGCTTTTAATCTGAAGAGTTGGCAGAATTGGGGCATGACCCTGTCGCAGAACCATCCGTTGATTGATGGACGTACCCAAGATTCCGCTTTGATCCACGCTTTGACCGGCAAGAAGCCGTCGCATCACCCGGTGTGGTTCATGCGCCAGGCTGGCCGTTCGCTGCCTGAATACCTGAAGCTGCGTGAAGGGGTGAGCATGCTCGACTCCTGCCTTGACCCTGCCATGGCCAGCGAGATCACCTTGCAGCCGGTGCGCCGCCACAAGGTGGACGCCGGCATCTTCTTCTCGGACATCGTCATCCCGCTGCGCCTTGCAGGCATTGGCGTGGACATCGTGCCAGGCGTTGGCCCGGTGCTGGACACCCCGATTCGCACCAGGGAACAGGTAGCTGCCCTTCCGGAGCTGACTGACGAGTCGCTGGAACCCATCCGCGAAGCCGTGCGCTTGACCGTGGCCGAGCTGGGCAAGACCCCGCTGATCGGTTTCGCCGGTGCGCCATTCACCGTGGCCGCCTACATGGTCGAGGGCAAGCCAAGCCGCGACCACCTGGGCCCGCGCACCATGATGCACACCGACCCGGACGTCTGGGACGGACTGATGACCTGGGCGGCCGACGCCTCGGGCAAGTTCCTGCGGGCGCAGGTTGAAGCCGGCGCCTCGGCCGCGCAGCTCTTCGACTCCTGGGCTGGTTCGCTCTCGCTTCCGGACTACCAGAAGCACGTCGCTCCGTACTCGGTGAAGTCCCTGGACTACGTCCGCGACCTGGGCGTGCCGTTGATCCACTTCGGAACCGGCACCGGCGAACTGCTCACCGCCATGCGCGATGCTGGCGTGGATACCGTGGGCGTGGATTACCGCATCCCGCTGGAAACCGCGATTGAACGCTTGGGCCAGGACGTTTCGGTCCAGGGCAACATCGACCCGGCGTTGCTCGATGCCCCGTGGGAAGTCCTCGAGGCGCACGTGCGCGAAGTGGTTGCAGCAGGCAAGAAGGCCCGCGGACATGTGGTGAACCTGGGCCATGGCGTTCCGCCAACCACCGACCCAACCGTGTTGACCCGTGTGGTGGAGCTCATTCACTCGCTGTAATTCAACAGGTCTAAGCTAGGTTTAACGCTGTGTTCCAGCTGGCCCCCGAGGCCATGGGCAGGGAACAGGGCATCGGCATATTGTGAAGGTAGAAGGTGCTAGGCACGTGAGCGAGGAACAGCGCAATCTGCGCGCAGGGGATTCAGCTGAAGCCACCGGCGCGTCCAAACCGCGACGCGATATTGCCAACGATGCCGCAGCGCATGCCTTGCGCCTGCTGGAAAAGGTGCGCAGCGCCAGCGAAGCACGCCTAGCGAAGAGCGAATCGGCCGATCAGGCCCAGAAGCCATTGGCCCCGCATGCGGTGGTGATCGGTGGCGGCATCGCCGGCCTGGTCGCTGCCCGTGAACTTCGCCAGACCGGACACGAAGTGACCGTGCTGGAAGCAACCGCGAACTTCGGTGGCTGCGTGCGCACCACCGAAGTTGCCGGCATGGAGATTGATGCTGGCGCGGAATCCTTCGCCCTGCGTGGCGGCATTGTTTCCTCCTACCTCGACGAGCTGGATCTGGGCGGGCAGATCGCCAGGACCTCCGGAGAGCGGGCCTGGCTCATCCAGGGGGAAGAGCAGGAAATTCATGCTCACCAGATGCCTGCCACCGCAATGCTGGGCATCCCGGGCAATGTGCGCACCGACGAGGTGCGCGGCATCATTGGCCGACCGGCCACCGTGCGTGCCGCAGCGGATCTGATCACGCCAATGAACAAGAAGTGGGCCACGGAGAACCCGACCATCGCTGAAGTGGTCCGTTCCCGCATGGGACAGGCGGTACTGGACCAGCTGGTGGCCCCGGTCATCAACGGCGTCTATTCCACCGACCCTGCCAAGATTTCCATTGACGCCGCCGCGCCTGGCCTGCGCCAAGCCATGCAGGAGACCGGTTCGCTGGCCCGCGCCGTCACCCGACTGCAGGCTTCGGCTCCGGCTGGTTCCCGTGTGGCTGGCCTCAACGGCGGCATGTACACCATGGTCGAAGCCCTGGTGTCCCAGCTGGAGCAGGCTGGCGTTGCGCTGGTGCGCAATTCGCCGGTGACCTCCTTGCGCCACGATGCGCAGTCGCCAAATCCGTATGCAGTCACGACCTTGGGCCATGAACTGCTCGCTGACCGGGTAGTTCTCGCGACGCCGGCCGAGCCGGCACTGGACCTGCTGAACCCCCTGCTGGCACCAGAAGAGCGGATCGCCAGCGAAAGCGGTGCCAATGCCATTGCCTTGGCGATCCTGGTGGTCGATAAGCCGGAACTCGATGATGCCCCGCGCGGATCGGGTGTGCTGGTCTCTAGGAACGCCCCGCTGACGGCCAAGGCGCTGACCCATTCCACGGCCAAGTGGCCCTGGCTCGCCGCAGAGGCCGGCCCTGGCACCCACGTACTGCGCCTGTCCTTTGGACGAATCGGCGAACATGAGCAACTTGTCGAATCCGGAGATGATTCAGCTCTCATCGACCAGGCAATCAAAGATGCTTCAAAGATTCTCGGTGTTCAATTGCATCTTGATGATGTCTTGGGCAGCACCGTTTCACGCTTCAGCGACATGGTTCCGCTGCAGGGCCAGGCCGCTACCGCGCGCCGCGCGCAACTGCAGCGCAGCCTGTCGGGCTTCGAAGGGCTCGATGTGGTTGGCGCATGGATTGCCGGCACCGGACTGGCGCGAGTTATCGCCCAAGCCCGCAGTGCCGTCGCGATCAGCGCCCGCTAACCGCACCCGGGCCAACTATCCTGGACTTTTGTCCGAAACCAGATCAAGGAGAATATCAAGTGAGCAACGCACCGGAGCATAATTCCCCAGTAATTCGTGAACGCGAAAATGCAGGAGAAAACCCGACGTTCTTCTACACTCTCTGGACCATTTTCAAGCGTTCGGAAATTGTCGAGCGTTCCGAGGCTGCTGCCGCTGAATTCGATGCGCTGGTCGCCGAGCTGGCCGCCGAAGGCGCCACCGTGCGCGGCATCTACGACGTTTCGGCCATGCGCGAGGACGCTGACGTGATGTTCTGGGTGCACGGGCCATCGGCCCAGCTGCTGCAGGCATCGATGCGCAAGATCCGCCGTTCGGCCCTGCTGGCCGGCACCGAAATCGTTTACTCCACCATGGCCGTGCACCGTGAAGCGGAATTCGCCAAGGACCACTCGCCAGCGTTCGCGCGCGGCCTGGATCCGAAGGAATGGATGACCGTTTACCCATTCGTCCGCTCCACCGAGTGGTACACCCTGGATCCAGCGGCCCGCGGCAAGATGCTGCGCGACCACGGCATCCTGGGCCGCGAATTCCCGAACGTGCTGGCCAACACCGTAGCGGCCTTCTCCTTCGGCGACTACGAATGGCAGATCTGCCTCGAAGCCGACGACATGATCGATCTCGTCGACATGATGCGCCACCTGCGCTACACCGAAGCCCGCCACCATGTGCGTGAGGAGACTCCGTTCTACACCGGCCGCCGCATCTCGGCAGCTGAAGCGCTAGAGGTACTGAAGTGAGCCAGGCCTTTGACCCCCGCGAGGGATATGACCGCAACGGCCAGATGATTCCCAAGTTCTACGATGCCATCTTGCTGGCATCCTTCGGCGGACCGGAAGGGCAGCATGATGTCATCCCGTTCCTGCGCAAGGTCACCGAGGGCCGCGGCATCCCTGACGAGCGCCTGGAAGAAGTTGCGGTGCACTACCGCAAGAACGGCGGCGTCTCGCCAATCAACGCGCAGAACCGTGCACTGAAGGCCGCGCTGGAGGCAGAGCTGGCTACCCGCGGCATCGACCTGCCCATTTACTGGGGCAACCGCAACTGGCACCCGTTTATCGACGACACCCTCAAGCAGCTGGCTGCCGACGGCCACCGCAAGGTGCTGCTTATGGGCACCGGCGCCTACTCCGGCTACTCGGCCTGCCGCCAGTACCGCGAGGATGCGGGCATGGGCCTAGTCAACACCGGGCTGGACGGTGTGGTGGAAGTGGACAAGCTGCGCCAGTTCTTCGACACTCCTGCCTTCGTGACGCCCTTTGCACAGTCCTTGCGTTCCTCGCTGGCCAATGTGCGTGAGCAGCTGGCCGAAGCGGGCAAGGAAGACGGGGCGATCAAGATCGTCTTCGTCACCCACTCCATTCCGATGGCCGACGCCGAGGCCGCAGGACCCGAAGGTATCCGGGCCGCAGGCTACGGGAATCTCTACACCAGCCAGCACCAGGCGGTGGCCAACTACATCCTGTCCCAGGTAGAGGAGGCCAAGGGCCTGGAGCACAGCCTGGTCTACCAGTCCCGCTCCGGGGCACCGCATGTGCCATGGCTGGAACCGGATATCAACGACGCGCTGGAAGAGGATGCCGCAGCCGGTGTCGCCGGCGTCGTGGTCGTGCCCATCGGCTTCATCTCGGACCACATGGAAGTCATGTGGGATCTGGATACCGAAGCCAAGGACAGCTGCGCCCAACTGGGCCTGGCCTTTGACCGCGTCGCCACCCCGGGCACCCACCAGGCGTTCATCTCCGGACTGGTGGACTTGGTCGAAGAACGCCTGGCCGGCCCCGATGGCAAGGCCCTGCGCGCCGGCCGCACCTCGGTTCTCGAAGGCGGCCCATGGTTTGATGTCTGCCGTCCGGGCTGCTGCGAGAAGCGCGCCCTGGACGGAACCTTGCGCCCGACCATCGGCGCAGTCGATTCAGAAGTTGGTGTACCCCAGCCATGACCGAAGCATTTCGCGTAGGAACGCGCGGCAGCGCGCTGGCGACCACCCAGACCGGATGGGCCGCGCAGAAGCTGGCCGGGATTTCCGGGTTGGCCGTGCAGACCGTGCTGGTCAAGACCGAAGGCGATGTGGTGACCGGCTCGCTGGCCACCCTCGGAGGCACCGGCGTCTTCGCCGCCGCGCTGCGTCAGCACCTGCTCGATTCCGGCTGCGACCTGGCCGTGCACTCGCTCAAGGACCTGCCCACTGCGCAGCCCGAGGGCCTGGTCCTGGCCTCGATCCCGCCGCGCGAGGATGTCCGCGATGCCCTGTGCTCGCGCGACTCGCTGGGCTTGGACCAGCTGCCCCAGGGTGCGAAGATCGGTACCGGTTCGCCGCGCCGTGCAGCCCAGCTGCTGGCCTACCGCAGCGACTTCGAGATTGTCGATATCCGCGGCAACGTCCCCACCCGCTTAGGCCGGGTCGAGGGTGTCGGGAAGACGCTGGATGATGGCAGCGTGGGCCGCGGCACCCAGGGTGACCTGGACGCGGTGATCCTGGCAGCTGCCGGGATGCGCCGCCTGGGCTTGGACAAGCACATCACCGAGTACCTGGATCCCTCCATCATGCTGCCCGCCCCGGGCCAGGGCGCCTTGGCGCTGGAAACCCGTACCGCGGGCACCGGCCACGGCGCATTGGATGCGGCTCTGGCGCAGTTCGATGATGCCGCCACCCGCATGCAAGTGGAAGCCGAACGTGCGCTGCTCTCCGAACTGGAAGCCGGCTGTGCTGCCCCGATTGGCGCCTTGGCCCATATCGAGGGCGATGCGCTGGTCCTCGAAGCGGTCGCCTGCAACCCCGACGGCTCGCAGACCATGCGCCGCAGTGCGCGGATCTCCTGCAGCACGGCGGATGCAGCACAGCAGCTGGGCCGTTCGCTGGCGCAGTCGATGATCGCTGATGGCGCTGCCGTAGTTGCCGGGCTGGCCTAGTTCCGGACCATGGCTTATCAAGCACTGATCCTGCGCAACCCGGCACGTGCCGCGGCCACCGTGCAGGAATTCGATCGGCTGGGCATCACCTCGTGGTGCGCCCAGCTGATCGAAACTGTTTGGCCCGCCGACCGCAGCGCATTGCAGCGCATGGCCAGCGATCTGGTCGCCGGAGACTACTCCTGGCTGGTCTTCACCTCGGTGAATACCGTCAAGGTGGTGCAGCAGGTCCTGGCTGGAGCGCTCCTGCCGGAGCAACTGCGTCTGGCCTCGGTTGGAGAGAAGACCACCGAGGCCATCAAGCGGCACTTGGACCGCAGCGTGGACTTCGAAGCTGAAGAGCAATCGGCTGCCGGCATGCTTGCGGCATGGATCCCTGAGCCGGGTGCCAGGATCTGCTATCCGCACGGCGATCTGGCCAGCTCCACGCTGGCTGATGGGCTGGGCAAATACCCGGTGCAGGTCAACGAATTCATTGCCTATGAAACCGTGGATGCCCCGGCGCCCGGCACCCCGGTGACTGAGCCGGAAGCGGCAGCCGGACTCAACGTCCTACCGGCGAACCGGATCGGTGACAGACTGGAAGAACAGGATTTGGTGGTCTTCTCGGCGCCCAGCGTGGTCCGCCGCTTCGTGCAGCTGGCAGGGACGCAGCTGCCCGGGAAGCTGCAGACCATCGCGATTGGCCATCCAACGGCCCGGGCCATGGAGCGTGCCGGGCTGCCGGTGCATGCCGTGGCCTCCGCTCCCACCCCGCAGGGCCTGGCCCGTGCGGCCCAAGATTTGCTCCGGCACCGGTAACTCCGGGACCGGAAGCGTGCACAACGGAATAAGAAGTTATGAGAACTGGAGAAAGAGGAGCCATGGGTTTCCCTCAGCATCGCCCGCGCCGGTTGCGGCAGAATCCTGCCATCCGCCGCCTGGTGGCAGAAAATGAGCTTTCGGCACGCCAACTGATCTTGCCTGCCTTCGTGCGCGAGGGACTGGGCGAACCCAACGAGATCACCTCCATGCCAGGGGTCTACCAACACACCATGGACTCGCTGAAGGCTGCCGCGGCGAACGCGGCCGAGCTGGGCCTGGGTGGCATCATGCTCTTCGGCATCCCGGAAGTACGCGACGAGAATGGCTCGGCCGGTCTGGACCCGCAGGGCATCTTGAACCGCGGCATTGCCGCGGTGCGCGCCGAGGTGGGCGATGAACTCGTGGTCATGTCCGATGTCTGCCTGGATGAATTCACCTCGCACGGCCATTGCGGCGTGCTCGATGCCCAGGGCAACGTGGATAACGATGCGACCTTGGAAATCTACGGCCAGATGGCCGTGGCCCAGGCCGAGGCCGGCGCCCACATACTGGGTCCGTCGGGCATGATGGACGGCCAAATCGGCGTCATCCGCCAGGCACTGGATGCTGCCGGGCGCCAGGACGTCTCCATCCTCGCCTACAGCGCCAAGTACGCCAGCGCCTTCTACGGCCCGTTCCGCGAGGCAGTGGACTCCCAGCTGGTGGGGGACCGCCGCACCTACCAGATGGATTCGGCCAACCGCAGCGAAGCGGTGCTAGAAGCTGAACTGGATATTGCCGAAGGCGCGGACATGATCATGGTCAAGCCGGCCATGAGCTACCTGGATATTGTGCGCGATATTGCCGATATTTCCCCAGTTCCGGTCTCCGCCTACCAGATTTCCGGCGAGTACTCGATGATCGAGGCCGCTGCCGCCAATGGCTGGATTGACCGCAAGGCCTCCGTGCTTGAATCGCTGCTGTCGATCAAGCGCGCCGGTGCCCAGCAGATCCTCACCTACTATGCAGCCGAAGTTGCCGGCTGGCTCAAGGAAGGCAAATAATAACATGTCGAACTCTGAAAAGCTTTTCGCCGAAGCCCGCGAAGTCATGCCAGGTGGCGTGAACTCCCCGGTGCGCGCCTTCGGTTCGGTCGGCGGTGTTCCTCCATTCATGGTCGGCGCCAAGGGCGCATACCTGACCGACGCCGACGGCAAGGAGTATGTCGACCTGGTGTGCTCATGGGGTCCGGCACTGCTGGGCCACGCCCACCCGGAGATCCAGGCTGCCGTGCACGCGGCCGTGGACCGCGGTTTGTCCTTCGGCGCATCCACTCCGGATGAGGCCAAGCTCGGCGCGCTGATCAAGTCCCGCATGGGCGGGGTGGAACGCGTGCGCATGGTCTCCACCGGCACCGAAGCCACCATGACCGCCGTCCGCCTGGCCCGCGGCTACACCGGCCGTGACCTTGTCATCAAGTTCTCCGGCTGCTACCACGGCCACCTCGATGGCCTGCTGGCCGACGCCGGCTCGGGTGTTGCCACCCTGGCCTTGCCAGGTTCCGCCGGCGTGACCGCTGCCACGGCAGCAGAGACCCTGGTGCTGCCCTATAACGACCGCGCCGCCATCGAGGCCGCCTTCGCCGAGCACGGTGCGAATATCGCTGCGGTGATTACCGAATCTGCTCCGTGCAACATGGGTGTCGTAGTTCCAGAGGACGGATTCAACAAGTTCCTGAAGGAAACTACCGCCAAGCACGGCGCGCTGCTGATCCTCGACGAGGTCCTCACCGGCTTCCGCGCT
Organism: Glutamicibacter sp. NPDC090743; assembly: GCF_044769125.1. Taxonomy (NCBI): domain Bacteria; kingdom Bacillati; phylum Actinomycetota; class Actinomycetes; order Micrococcales; family Micrococcaceae; genus Glutamicibacter; species Glutamicibacter sp. NPDC090743. The sequence goes on from NZ_JBIVXE010000001.1 coordinate 307,466, forward strand.
TCCTCATCGGGCTACTGGGGCCTGACCGGCAAGGAGGAGGGCTGGAACGCAGACCTCTACACCTTCGGCAAGGTCATCGGCGGCGGTTTGCCCACCGCGGCCCTGGGCGGACGCGCTGAGGTCATGGACTACCTGGCACCATTGGGTCCGGTCTACCAGGCTGGCACGCTGTCGGGCAACCCGGTAGCGATGGCTGCCGGCATCGCCCAGCTGACACACGCGACCGAGGACGTCTACGCGCACCTGGCCAAGCAGTCCGAGGCGCTGCAGGGTGCCATCACCGAATCCTTCAATGCCGCTGGCCTGGACCACTCGATCCAGCGCGCCGGTACCTTGTTCTCGGTAGCTTTCGGCACCGCCGAAAGGGGAGTGCGCAACTACGCTGATGCGCAGGGGCAGGAAGCCTTCCGCTATGCACCGTTCTTCCACTCGATGCTGGACTCCGGGGTGTACCTGCCGCCAAGCGTCTTCGAAGCATGGTTCGTCTCGGCGGCCCATGACGATGCCGCAATGGAGAAGATCTTCGCGGCCCTCCCAGCAGCTGCCCGGGCCGCTGCGGCCGCCACGGCCTAATCGCAGGCTCCCGAGGGCAACAGCCAGGGCCAGGCAGGCACCGTGAGGTGCTTGCCTGGCCCTGGCTTATTTAAGCCTGGAAAGACGGCGGGAAACGGAACTGCCCGAGTTCCGTATATGGAACTCGGGCAGTCAAGGTTCACGCGTTCGGGAATGCCCCGTGGCTGGAAACCGGATTAGAAAGCGGCGATAACGCTGCCGTCGGTCCAGGTCTTCTCGATGTAATCGCGGACCTCATCGGAGTGCAACAGCTCTTCAAGCTTCGCAACAGCCGGGGTCTCTTCGCCGTCGCGCCAGGTAAGGAAGTTGGCGTTGGGGTTGTTCTCGCCCGACTCCTGGGCAAGCATCTCTGCTTTGTCCAGCTTGGCCTGGACGATGTAGTTGCCGTTGATGACCGCCAAGCCGATGGAATCATCGGACTTGTAGTACTGGACGACCTGCTCGGCGTTGGCGTCAGTGATTTCGAGGTTTAGCGGGTTCTTGTCCGCGTTGCCGTTGACGGTCAGCAGGGAATCATCATCGCTGAGGTTCTGCAGCAGCCCTGCTTCTTCCAGGACGCGCATGCCGCGGATCTGATTCACCGGGTCGTTGTTCAGCAGTACCTTGGTGCCTTCTGCGACGTCCTTGGCGTCCTTGAACTTCTTCGAGAAGACGGTCATTGGCTCCACATGGACGCCAGCGCCGTGCGCGAACTCGTAGCCCTTTTCCTTCATCTCGGTAGCCAGGTAGGCCTCGGTCTGGAAGTAGTTGGCATCCAGCGAGCCGTCGGCAAGTCCGGTGTTCGGGGTGACGTAGTCATCGATCTCCATGACTTCCAAGTCGATGCCGGCTTCCTTCGCCAAGTTCTCATCGATGAAGTTCAGGATGTCTGCCTGTGGGACCGGGCTGGCGCCTACCTTGATAACCGTAGGGTTTGCCGGATCCAGGGTCGCTGCAGCATCAGCAGTTGGTTCGCTGCTGCCGCAAGCGGTCAGGGCGAATGCGGTGGCAACACCGGTGATGGCGAGTGCGAGTTTATTGCGCATAACTTGTCTTTCCTTAGGTAGAGCCGTGAGGCACGATGCGAGTGGATTTGCCGTGTCCTCAGCGGTTCCACGGCTCCGCCGGATAGACCGGCGGAAGTTTTGACTAGCGGTGATCGACCTTGCGGGCGATCGCATCACCGATGACCTGCACCAGCTGGACCATGATCACGATAATCACGATGGTCGCAAGCATGATGGGCATGTTGTAGCGGACGTAGCCGTAGTTGTAGGCCAGACGACCCAAACCGCCACCGCCTACCAAGCCAGCCATCGCGGAGTAGCCGATCAAGGTCACCAGAGTGGTGGTGACGGCTGAAATGATGCCGGGCATGGCTTCAGGCACCAGGATCTTGCGAATGGTTTGCAGCTTGGTGGAACCCATCACCAGCGCGGCATCGACCTTGCCAGCGGAAACATCGCGCAAGGCGGTTTCCACCAGCCGGGCGAAAAATGGGACCGTGCCGATGGTCAAAGAGACCGAGGCAGCGATCGGGCCCAGCGCGGTGCCGATGAGCATCGCGGCGAACGGAATCAGGGCGACCATTAAGATGGCGAACGGGACGGAACGGGTGATGTTCACGATCACCGTGGAGAGAATCGCGTTTAGCCAGCGGACCGGCGCCAGTCCGCCTTTGCCAGTGACATGCAGCAAGATACCCAGCAGCAGTCCGATGATCACGGTGATCACACCTGAGATCAAGACCATCTGCAGGGTTTCGACGGTCGCTTGGCCTACGGCCTTGAGTACGGTGGGGGTGAAGAAATCCATTGCTTACTTGGCTCCCTTCACGGTTACGGCGATGCCGGTGGACTTCAGGTGGTTCACGATTGCATCCAGATCCGCGTCGGGAGCCAGCTGCAGGCGCAAGTGCGCGTACTGCTGGTTGCCAAGCTGCTCGACCGAACCAGCCAAGACATTGACATCGGTATTGAACAAGCGGGCAATGGAAGAGATGACAGGCTGGGTCGCCTGGCCGCCGGTGTAGAGCAGGTCCAGGATCGGTCCTTCGCCCTCGACGCGTGGTGCGTCGCCCGGAAGCGGGAGCAACGTGGAAGCCAAAGTGCCTTCGGCGTTGGTGATGACCTGTTCGATATTGCCGTGCTCCACGATCTTGCCGCCTTCCAGCAGCGAAACGGAATCGCAGGCTTGCTTCACGACGTGCATTTCGTGGGTAATGATCAGCACGGTGATGTTCAACCGATCGCGCAGCTTCTTGACCAAATCGAGGATTTCATCGGTGGTCTTCGGATCCAAGGCACTGGTCGGCTCATCACAGAGCAGGACATCCGGATCGGTGGCCAGCGCCCGGGCGATACCAACGCGCTGGCGCTGCCCACCGGAAAGCTGGGATGGGTACCCTTTGGCGAACCTGGTCAGGCCCACGAGCTCCAGGAGTTCAGCGACCTTGGCATCAATTTCGGCTTTGGGCACGCCACCAAGCTCCAGCGGGTATGCCACATTCTGCTCGGTGGTGCGCGAGTCGAAGAGGTTCGCGTGCTGGAAAACCATGCCAATTCGACGTCGCGCATTCCGTAACTCGTCGGTGCTGACGTTGGTCAGCTCCTTGCCGTTAACGGCAACGGTTCCGGATGTGGGCTGGTCGAGCAAGGTCAAGCAACGGACGAGAGTGGATTTACCCGCTCCGGAATGTCCGACGATGCCATGAATTTTCCCGGTAGGGACTTCAAGGCTGACACCATCAAGGGCAACAACATCCTTGCCGTCTTGCTGGTAGACCTTGCGCAGGTCACTGACTGTGATCACTAGGCGTGTTCCTTCAGATTCTCAAAGGGTGTAGAGAGTACCCTCCATTGAATCATCATCGAACAAAATCGCCCGAATCAAGGGGAAATTACAGTCAAGATTCTTAGTATGAGGCCTTAATGGGCGAGCCTTCGAATATAATTTGTTGATTTATGACAGAAAATGAACGATTGGCTTCCGCATGGTGGTCGCGAGGCCTGTTGACCCCATGTGAAACGGGGCACAAGAAGCTGATTATTTCAATCTTTACGACTCGGTGATAGGCCAAGCGCCGTCGACAACAGCTTCAGGCTTCGTCTTGCGCAAGTATTTCTGGAAACTTTCTGCCTGTTCTTTCGCCCAACCGATCTGCCAGCCGTGCAGCACCATCGGATCTACTTGCAACTGCGGATAGCGTTCGCCCAGCTGGCGAGCGACCTCGACGCAGGCAACTGCATCGGCCAACGAGGTGTGCGCATTTTCGAGGACTACACCGTAGAACTCGCAAGCCGCCGCAAGGGTGCGCTTCCCCTTGCGGAACTTGTCAACCTGCTTGTCGATGATGAACGGATCGATCACATTGCCCGGGAAAAACGGCTCAAGGTCGTAGCGAACGGCTTCGCTGTAGAGCACTGAGAAATCGTACGAAGCATTAAAAGCAACGATTGGCGCTTGCTCCGAGGCGAACTTCAGCAAATTCAAGATCTCCTGAACGGACTGTTTCGCCGGGGCACCGTCGGCGCGGGCTTTCTCGGTGGAGATTCCGTGAACTGCGGCCGCGGCCTCTGGAATCTCGACCCCGGGGTTTACCAGCCACTCGCGGTTGTTCACCACTTTGCCATCGGCATCCAGCAAGACAACCGATGCCGTAACGATGCGTGCAGTATTGGTATCAACACCAGTGGTTTCCAAATCAAAGCCAATTGCCAGGCCCTTGTGCCATTCAGTCATGGATATAACGCTACAGCCAAGGCGGGACAGGACGGCCCTGCGAATTGCGTGTTGTGGAGTCCTGCAAGCTAATTGGCAGAATAGGGCTATGACATCTGACGCAGCCGAAAAACCCCTGGACTATTCAGAGGCGGTGCATCGCCTCGCAGCACTCGTCCCGGCAGGGGCGGTGCTCAGCTACAAGGACGTGGCAGAACTTCTCGGAAGCGGGGGAGCACGCCAAACGGGCAAGGCGATGGCAAGCGCGCCGGAAGGGACACCATGGTGGCGGATTATCCGCTCCAACGGTTCCATGGCCGATGCGCTTGCCGAAGCAGCAGAACGGCACTGGATCGCAGAAGAACTGGCAGCACCTGGCCGTCACGTGAACATGAATAGATACCGCTGGAACCCCAACGACTGGGCGTGGGAAAAAATTGACGCGCTGCGTACGGCGCTGGGCAACCCTAAAATGTCCGAGATGGATGATCAACTATGAGTATGGAAGAGACCCGAAGCCAGCCCCGCGAAAAAGCCACCTCGGTCCGTGGCCACTTGCATTCGGTGGAAAGCCCGGTCCTGGTCACTGGGGCGCCGGGTACGGGCAAGACCCATCTGCTCATCGACACCGCCGTTGCGCACCTTGACGCCGGGCTCGATCCGCAGGCCCTCTTGATCATCGGGCCAACTCGACTGACCGCTGCCTCGATCCGTGATGAGCTCAGCCGCCGAGCAGAACGGACTTTCACCGAACCGGTGGTTCGCACCTGGTCGGCTTATGCCTTTGATTTGATCCGCCGTGCCCGCGTTGAAGGACTCTTGCCCCAGCTCGAACGCGTTCCCCGCTTGCTCTCCGGTCCGGAACAGGACACCCTCATCGGCCACCTGCTGGAGGGCCATGCCGAAGGCCTCACCGAAGGACCGCAGTGGCCAAGCGAGCTGGCGCTTGCAGTAGGGACTCGCGGCTTCCGCAAGGAAATCCGCGAGTTCTTCGACCGTGTTTCAGAGCTGGGATTGGAACCTGCCGACATCGCTGACCTCGGCCAGCAAGCCAACCGCCCCGAATGGCACGCTGCGGCGCTGTTCTACCAGGAATACCGCGACCTGCTGGACTTGGGCAGCGCCGAAGCCTTCGACCCGGCAGGGCTGATTACCCGGGCGGCACAAATTCTGGAAGACAATGAAGCGTTCCTGCACGCAGAACAGGACCGGTTGGCCCTGATCCTCGTGGATGACCTGCAAGAAGCCACCCTGTCGCAGCACCGCCTCCTGGCTCTGCTCGGCAAGGACCGCGCCATGGTCGCTTTCGCTGCACCCGACAGCGTAGTTCAGGGATTCCGCGGTGCCCGCACCGATGAATTGCATCGTTTCGCACAGAATTACTCGAGTGCTGGCGAAGCGACGTGCCTCGAACTGACCCACGGCTATCGAATGTCTGGACAGATCACCGAGGCATGGAAACGGATCGTCAGCCGCGTGCCGCTGGCTGCAGGCTTGCGCGGACGGGCTATTGAGCCGTTGAACGTGCCGGAACACGAACTGTGCCAGGTATTGGTATTCGAGAATTCCACCTTGGAAGAACGTTTCATTGCCCAGCGGATAGTGCATCTGAACCTCTATGAGAACCGCAGCCTAGCTGAAATTGCGATTGTGGTGCGCAACGGTTCACAGGTGCGCTCCTTCAGCCGTTTTCTTGAAGGCCAGGGAATCGGCGTGCAGGTGCCGCCGGCCGAGATTCCATTGAAGGATGAAGGTGCGGTCCGTCCGCTGCTTGACCTGTTGAATTTGGCGTTCAGCGATTCTGTCACCGATGACCCGCTCCTGATGCAGAACCTGCTGCTGTCGCGTTACGGGATGAGCACCGCCTTGGAAATCCGCCGGATCCGCCAGCTCCTGCGCCAGCAGGAAGCCGCAGCCGGCGGACGCCGCTCCAGCCAGGAGTTGCTTGAATCCTGCCTGCGTGAACCGGTAATGGCCGAGAAATTGGGCAAGCCGGGTTACGGACTGAACCGGCTGCTGAAAATGTACTCTGCGCTGCAAGACGAACTGGCCAGCGGAACCGCTACACCGGAAACAGCGCTCTGGGTGATGTGGGAGGCCTCGGGCCGGGCCAAAGCCTGGCGCGAAGAGGCCCTGGGCACCGGCACTGCCGCCCGCCGCGCCGATCATGACCTGGATGCTGTCCTGTCGCTTTTCCAAGCCGCAGAACGTTTTGTGGATCAGCTTCCCGGCGCCAGCGTCCAGCAGTTCATCGAGCACATCTTGCAGCAGGAATTGCCCATGGACTCCTTGGCAACCCGTGCTGCCGGTGGGCAAACCGTCACGGTTCTCACTACCGCTGCCGCTGCCGGAAAGCAATGGCCAGTGGTCTTTATCCCCGGGCTGCAAGAAGGCTCCTGGCCCAACCTCCGGCTCCGTGGCGAGCTGCTCGGTTCCAATGCGCTCGCCGACGCCGCGGAGCATGGCATTGAATTCCTGGCCACCCGAACGCCAACGCATTTGGTACGCCAAATCCGCAACGACGAATTGCGCAGCTTCAGCAATGCCGTCTCCCGTGCTGGAGACCAGCTGATTTGCACGGCGGTCGATAACGAGGACAACCAGCCTTCCTCGTTCCTGGACCTGGTCGAGCCACCGGGGCCAGAAGGCAGGGAACCAACCGCGGTTCCGCGCATCCGTTCGCTTCCAACCTTGGTGGCAGAGCTGCGCAGCACTGCCGAGAGAGCCAGGGCCGCCGGCCTTGGGGCAGTGCCAGCGCCGGACGATGTGGAAGCAGCTAGCCTGTACCAGGACGCCACCCACGTGCTTGGACGCCTGGCTCAGGCAGAGCGCCCGGTGCGAGGAGCGCATCCAAGTTCCTGGTGGGGGTTGCGCGAACTGACTACCCATGAACCGGTTATCCCGGAAGACCAGCCTCGGCGGGTGTCACCGTCGAAGGTGGAAACCCTGGTGAAATCGCCGCTGAACTGGTTTGTGCAAAGCGCTGGTGGAACCGCTGCCCGCGATTTCGCGGCCTCCTTGGGTACGCTGATCCACTCCATCGCCGAAGAGCATCCCGATGCAAGCGGAAGCGAGTACCAGCAGATCCTGGAGCAACGCTGGCCAGAGCTGGAAAAACTGGTGAACTGGGAAGGTCAAAGGGACTTCGACCGTGCCAATAGCATGCTCAAGAAGTTCGCCGCCTACTGCGTCACCATGCGCCAAGAAGGACGCGAACTGGTGGCTCGCGAGATGCCGTTCCAGATCGAGGTCCCAGCCCCTGACGGTACGCATATCCAGCTTCGCGGAATTATCGACCGCGTCGAAGCTGACGCCAACGGCAAGGTGAGGGTCGTTGACCTGAAAACCGGTTCCACTGCGCCATCCAAGGACGCAACCTTGGAACACCCGCAGCTAGGCGTCTACCAAACCGCAATCCAGCTCGGTGCATTGCAAGATCACGAGGAAACTGCAGGACTCCCGGATGAGCCAGCCGGCGCATCCTTGGTCTACGTCGGTACCAGCACCAAGGGCGCCTCGGTCCGTGAACAACCATCAATTGGTGAAGAAGATTGGGCCCGCACGCTCATCTTCGAAGCTGCCTCGCTGATGGGAAACAGTGAATTCATCACCCGGCACGTTTCGGGAGCCGCGGGAATCCTCGGCAACTGCACGCTGCCCGAAATCTGCCCTTTGTGCGCCCAAGGACGACAGGTCACCGAACCATGAGCAATATCAGATTCACTCCAGAAGAACTCTCCGCAGCCCTGGGCGAGCAGTTTCCGCCCACTGCGCAGCAGGCTGAGATAGTCGCTGCGCCATTGGAACCGATGCTGGTCATCGCCGGCGCCGGCTCGGGCAAGACCAAAACCATGGCGGATAAAGTCGTCTGGCTGGTAGCCAACCAGCTGGTCCGGCCGGAAGAGATTCTCGGGGTGACCTTTACCCGCAAGGCAGCGGGAGAGCTTTCCGTGCGTATCCGTGCCAAGATCGCGCAGCTTGTGGCCACCGGTCTGCTCAGCCCAGAAGAAACCCGGGACTTCCTGGACCCTGCGGTATCCACCTACCACTCCTACGCCAACACCCTGGTCCAAGACCATGGGCTGCGGCTTGGCCTTGAAGAAGACAGTGCCTTGTTGGGCGCGGCCCAATCATGGCAGGTGGCCCACTCGGTGCTGGAAAGATACACCGGCAACTACGAGCACCTGAACAGTGCCACCAGCACACTGATTGATGCCATCGTTTCCTTCAGTTCCGAAGCATCCGAGCACTTGGTCACCGCACCGGAGGCCCATCAGTGGATTGATGAACTGGTGGCACGCCTGCGCACCTTGCCGATGGACGCAGAGAAGCCCAAAAAAACTACCCAAGCAGCCCTCAAGCTCATCGACAAGCTGGCTTCACGTGCCACCATCGCTGAGTTGGCTGAAGAGTACGCCCGGGAAAAGAAGCGCCTCGGGGTGATGGACTACGGCGACTTGGTGGCCCACGCAGCGCGTATCGCCCAGGAGGTGCCGGCAGCTGCGCTCGCCGAACGGGCTAGCCACAAGGTGGTGCTGCTGGATGAATTCCAGGACACCTCGCACGCGCAGATGGCGCTTTTCTCTCAACTCTATGGCGAAGGCCATCCGGTCACCGCGGTGGGTGACCCTAACCAATCCATCTACGGATTCCGCGGGGCCAGTGCCGGACAGCTGTTCCGATTCCCAGAAGTCTTCCCGATTGTTCGGGACACAGGCCGGGACGTCGCCCACGTGAAGCACCTGACCATCGCATGGCGCAATACCGTCAACGTGCTCGCGGCAGCGAATAGCATCACCGCCGGCGGGCCGCAGCATCAAGGCCCGGTCTCGGTCAAGCCCTTGGATTCCTCGGCGCATGCCAAGCCAGGTCGTGTGGTGCTCAACCGTTGCGCAACGGTTCGCGACGAGGCAGAAGCCATAGCTGACATGATTGTTGCCGAGAATAGGGCATCTTCCGAGCCGAAGACCAGTGCGGTGCTCTCGCGAAATCGTGCCCAGTTGAGCATCATGGGCGAGGTGCTCGCTGAGCGGGGCATCAAATACCAGCTCGTGGGACTATCCGGATTGCTGAGCACCCCTGAGCTCACCGACCTGGTCTCGTACCTGCACGTGCTGGTTGACCCTCTGCGCTCCGACAAGCTCATGCGCTTATTGGCTGGAGCGCGCTGGCGGCTGGGTGCCGCAGACCTGATGGCCTTCGCCGATTGGTCCCGCCAGCTGGAACGGCGGCGAGCCCGCGGGCTGCAGCCAGACCCGGCAGAAAGCGAAGAGGCACAGAGCCCCGAAGAAGCAGTGACCGAGGCGGCCCGCGCCGAACTCAATGATGCGGCCAGCCTCGTCGAAGCACTGGACTTCCTGCCCAGGGAAGGGTGGACCAGCAATGACGGCAGGACCATTAGCGCAGCGGGCTACGAGCGCTTGGCGGCTCTGCGCGATGAACTCGCCGGCCTGCGGCTGCTGGCCAATGACGACCTTGAAACGCTGATTCGCGAGACCGAACGCGCCATGAACCTGGACATCGAGGTGGCTGCCCGTCCGTGGATATCTCGAGACAAGGCGCGAGCCAACCTCGATGCCTTCGCCGATGTGGTGCGCGAATACTGCCGCAATGCGCCACGCGTTGAACTGTCCGGCTTCTTGATGTGGCTGGAACAGGCCGCCGAAAAGGAAAAGGGACTACCGCTGCCAAGCGAAGATGCTGACCCCGCGGCAGTCCAATTGCTGACGGTTCACGCGTCCAAGGGATTGGAATGGGACATCGTGGCGGTGATGACCTTGAACGACGGGGTGTTCCCGGGTTCCAAATCCGACCGGTGGACCAGCGGTGACAAAGCGCTGCCCTGGGAAATCCGTGGCGACGCCCGCGACCTGCCCCAATGGGACACCGAACAGCCGGCCTTGAAGGAACTGCTGGAAGCCGAATCGGTCTTCAAGGACCAGGTAGAGGACCACCACATTGCCGAAGAGCGTCGCCTGGCCTATGTTGCGGTGACCCGCGCCAAGTCATTGCTGATTTGCAGTAGCAGCGTCTGGACGAGCACCCGTACCAAGCCAACCGAGCCATCAGAATTCTTCACCTGTTTGCTTCCGCTGGCCGAAGGCGAGGAACCCCAGGCGGAGATCGGGGTCTGGGTGAAGGACGAAGAAGCGCCGGAACAAAACCCGAGCACTTTGACGCCCCTTGAAGCGCTGTGGCCGTACGATCCATTGGAAGGCCCCGTCGTCACGGGGGGAGTGCAAAAGACTCCATACCCGTATTCACGGCGCAATGTCATTGCGGAAGTGGCGAAGGATCTCGAATCCGTTCCAACAGATCATGAGCCGCTGACCAGCTTCGGGAGGCAGTGGGCTGAAGAAGCCGAGAAACTTCTAGGCCAGCGCGAGTTCTTGGCTGGCCGTGAGCGCAGCATCGAGGCACCAGAGCATGTGCGTGCTTCGTTGTTTGTCGAGCTGGCCGAGGACCCGGTTGGGGTACTGGAAAACCTTCGACGCCCGGTGCCGCGTCGACCGGGGCTCGCTGCACGGCGCGGTACCGCGTTCCATGCCTGGATTGAAGAGTTCTACGAGAAGACGTCAATGCTTGATCTGGGAGACCTGCAGGATCCGGCAGATGGCTATCTTGATGAGGCGCTGGACCTTGAATCCATGAAGGAAGCGTTCCTATCCAGCGAATGGTCCAAGCTGCAGCCGGCCTATGTCGAGGTTCCATTGGAGACCCGTGTGGGTCCGGTGGCTGTGCGTGGCCGCATTGATGCCGTCTTCCGGATGGACGACGGTACGTGGCTGATGCTGGACTGGAAAACCGGTCGAGTTCCTAGCGGCAAGGATCTGAAGAGCAAGCTGGTCCAGCTCGCGGTGTATCGTCTGGGCTGGTCACGCCTGCACGGAATCCCGCTAGAGGAGATCAAGGCCGCCTTCTACTATGTGGCGGCGGGCATTACGATCCACGCGGAGTATCTCTCCGATGAGCAAGAACTGGAACAGATGATCAGCAGCGCGTTTGAACAGCTCGAAGGCTAGCCGCTCAGGACGCTGGGAAGTCTTTACTTCTCGGCGTCCTCAACAGGCTTGTTGTTCTTTTCAGCAGGCTCAGCCGTGCTCATTGGCCGTGCGGCAGCTGACTCGGCCTCCGCTGCATCACTATCGTGTTCGGCGGCCTTGGAGGCGGGTTCATCCTTCGCAGGCGAACTGTTCTTGGCATCAGCCTGAACAGCATCAGATTTTGGCTGGTCACCAGACTCCCCTGGCGCGGCCTGGACATTGGACGCTGTGCTTCGGGGTGTTGCGGAGTTCGGCGATTCCGCTGCCAGGGGAGTGACCTTGTCGGTGTTAATGCTTGGCGCGGCGACGGCGGCCGGCTTTTCCGGAGCCTTCTGGGCCGGTGCTTCTGGCTGGGGAGCCAAAGGGCGCGGAGCTTCCACGACCGACAATGGCTGGCCACCGTACTCCGCGATGTTCTGGTCCAATTCGCGTAGCATCTCTTCGGCCTCGGCGATGCGCTCGTAGTCCTTGGAATCCAAAGACTTCACCAGCCACTGCGCCAGCGCGAATTCGGCGGCCAGCGCGGCGCGACGCATGATGTGCGGATCCGCAGCCTTGCCGCGGGCTTCGACATAGGCGGTGAAAACGCGCTCGCTGAAGCTCTGGTCTTCTATGGCCGAAAGCCAAGCGAAGTCATCAGCGGGATCACCGACGTGCAAATCTGTCCAGCCCTTGACTGCAGTGATGCTGGAATGGGAAATCTGCAGCTGCTCTTCATCGAAGTCGCCGTGAACTACGGCAGCGTTGAAACGCCACAGCGCCACGTCCTCCATGGCGTGTTCCCAACGGCGCAGCAAACCGCTTGGCACCTTGCCCGTAGCCGCGGCGGTATCCAGTTCGTTGAGTTTGCGCTGGCGAATCTCGTCGGCAGTGTAGGTCGGCAGGCCTGCCACTTCAACAGCTTCATCTGGGATCTGGTGGATGGCAGCCATGCACTGGCCCAGCGACTTGGCCAGGTTGCTGCCGACATCAACCAATTCATCGAGGGTCGGAACGTGTCCGGGCATATCCTTGTAGACAAAGGTGCGCAGTGGGCCCTGGCGCACGGTGCCGGCTACGGCAGGCAAGGAAAACGGCAGTGAAGCGCGGACCTTGGCGGAGAAAGCGCGCAAGGCCGAAAGCTCTGCTTCCAGACGCATGCTTGCCTCGTCATGCCGAGGTGAACGAACGCGCCAGCGATGCTTGAGTGCGTCGACGATCAATGCTGAGTCAAAATCTTCTGCATCGTCGGACAGCGCCGCGAAGCCTACCGGAGTCAATCCGGGGACGGCGGCGGTGGCAATTGCGGCGAGTTCCATGGCAGTGCGTTTCACAAGTTCCACCGTATGCGAGATTCCCTTTTCTATCGTTGAATGACGCACGGAATATGGCGGGATTCACCGGCAACATTCAGAGTTGCGACGAATCTCATTGATCAACAGCTATCCACATTGAGCAAGCATCAAGATTCTGGAGCGCTACGTGCATTAGGTTAGAGGTATGGCTCTGGCAGAAACTTATCGAACCCCACTTACCGGACTCCACTTCGGACAGTCTCTGATTGAGCGCCCACTGACCGAAAAGCAAGACCCGATGCTTTTGCCTGGCCTATTTAAGCAGCGCAGCACCAAGGTGCTGCTGATCAGTGGTGGTGGCGCGGCAACTATCGGCTCTGATCTCTTCTTTCTCAACGGCACGGACTACCTCGCAAAAGACTCCGAGCGCCAGGTGTACCTGGGGCGTGCATCAGGCACGGAATACGTTCTGGCTCTCGTTGATGCCGCGGACTATGCCTCCAGCGGCATCGAGCGCTGGACGACGCTACGTGAAGGCTTCAACCTGCTCAATGAACTGCATGCAGAACTCTTCGTTGAAGCGCAGGCGATCGCCAATTGGATCCGTTCAGAGAAATTCTGCCCACGCTGCGGTTCACCCGTTAGGGCTGCCACCTTCGGGTGGGGCCAGCGTTGCGTGAACAATGACCACGAGCTTTTTCCACGTACCGACCCGGCAATCATTGCCTCGGTGATCGACAGCCAAGATCGATTGCTGCTCGGATCCAACGCCACCTTCAAGCACCGGATGTACTCGGTGCTTGCAGGATTCGTCGAAGCAGGGGAGTCCCTGGAGTCTGCTGTGCGCCGCGAGATCTTTGAAGAATCCGGTGTGCGTATTGGAGAGGTCGCCTACCGCGGTTCCCAGCCCTGGCCAATGCCGCGATCGCTGATGCTCGGTTTCGCTGCTGAAGCCTTGAGCGAAGAGCTGGTTCCGGATGGTGCAGAAATCATGGACCTTCGCTGGTTCACACGAGCCGAACTGCGTGAAGCTCTGGAATCAGGAACAATAGATATACCGCGCGGAGTCTCGATAGCCCACGCATTGATCCGTACCTGGTACGGCGAACCCCTTCCGGAGGCCCTGAGCAAGTGACCGAATACGACAATCCGCCAGCAGACAATTTGCTAGCGGGACTGGATGCTGAACAGCGGCAAGCAGCTGAAACCCTCAGCGGTCCACTGTGTATTCTGGCGGGCGCAGGAACCGGCAAGACCAGAGCAATTACCCACCGGATCGCCCACGGCGTGCATACTGGCATCTACAACCCGACCAGTGTTCTCGCGCTGACTTTCACCACGCGTGCAGCTGCGGAGATGCGTACCCGCTTGCGTCAGCTCGGCGCACCCGGCGTGCAGACGCGTACCTTCCACGCAGCTGCCTTGCGCCAGCTGCAGTACTTCTGGCCGCAGGCCGTTGGCGGTACCCTGCCGAACTTGGTAGAACACAAGGCCCCGCTCATTGCGGAGGCAGCGCGTCGCCTGCGCATTTCCAGCGACCGCGCCATGGTCCGTGATCTGGCTGCGGAAATCGAATGGGCCAAGGTCTCCATGCATACCCCGGAAAGCTACGCCAAGATTGCGTCTTCCCGAGAACTGCCCAACGGTCTCGAAGCAGTGAGCATGGCCCGCATCTTCCAGACCTACGAAGAGCTCAAAGATGACCGCGGAGTTATCGACTTTGAAGACGTACTGCTGCTGACCATTGCAATTCTTGAAGACAATGAAAAAGTCGCAGCCAGTGTACGCCAGCAGTACCGCCACTTCGTCGTCGACGAGTACCAGGACGTTTCGCCGTTGCAGCAACGGCTCCTGGATCTCTGGCTTGGCCAGCGCAACGAACTGTGCGTGGTGGGCGATGCCTCCCAGACCATCTATTCTTTCACCGGTGCACGCCCAGACTTCTTGCTGAACTTCGGCACACGGTTTCCGGAAGCAAAGGTCGTGAAGCTGGTACGCGATTACCGCTCCACTCCTGAAGTCGTGAACCTGGCGAATAAGGTGCTTGCTAATCGGCGCATTGAATCCCAAGTCCCTGACCGTAACGTGACCTGGCCTGAACCACTGGAACTCATCGCGCAACGCGATCACGGTCCGGCCCCTGAATTCTTTGAAGCGACGGATGACGAAAATGAAGCCGAGGAAGTCGCCCAGCGCATCAAGCAGCTGCTCAAAAACGGCCAGGACATCTCCGAGATTGCCATCTTGTACCGCACTAACGGGCAGTCCCAGGCTTTTGAGCAAGCACTGACGGCGTATTCCATCCCCTACGTAATGCGTGGTGCCGAGCGGTTCTTCTCCCGTCGCGAAGTCAAGGAAGGGATGCTGGCCTTGCGGGCCGGCTTGAGCGTCGCCGCAGATACTCCGGTTGCGCAGATGGTGCGCGATGTGCTCTCCTCGCACGGCTACTCGGCGAATGCCCCAAGCGGCGGCACTGGTGCGGTGCGCCAGCGTTGGGAATCGATGTCGGCACTGGTTCGCCTGGCCGACGAAGTCGTTGCGCTTAAAAAAGAACAAGACATTGATGCCACATTGCACGATGTGGTCAAGGAATTGGAAGACCGCGCAGCGATCCAGCACGCGCCAACTCTGGATGGCGTCACCTTGGCATCATTCCACGCAGCCAAGGGGCTGGAATGGGATGCTGTATTTCTGGTTGGATTGAACGAAGGCCTGGTCCCGATCTCCTATGCCAAGGACCAAGCGGGCTTCGATGAAGAACGGCGGCTGCTGTACGTGGGTATTACCCGCGCACGGAAGCACCTGTACCTGTCCTGGTCGCTGGCAAGGACCCCGGGCGGACGCGCGCACCGATACCCATCACGATTCCTCGATGGAATTAAATCGGTACGCCAAGCCAGCAGCAGGCAGCAGACCACCTACCGCAAACGCGAACAGAAAATCACGCCCGCAGTCTGCATGACCTGTGGATCCTTCTTGACCAGTGCAAAAGAGCGAAAGCTCAAACGTTGCGCCTCGTGCCCTGCTGCCTATGATGAAGCGTTGTTTGAGACTTTGCGTGAATGGCGATCGGAGGTTGCCCAATCCAACGCGGTCCCGGCATTCGTCATATTCACCGATGCAACCCTCATGTCCATCGCGGAGCACCAGCCGGATTCAATCCAGGGATTGTCGAAGATTCCCGGGGTGGGACGTAGCAAGCTTGAACGATATGGCGAGGCGGTGCTTGCGGTCGTTGGCGAGCGCCGCGCATAGGGTTCTCCACAAGTTGGCGAATTGGTCCGAAGCTGTTCAGGCTAGGACGTAGCTTAGAGATCACGTAGTGAGCGGACAGGAAGGTCCCCGGCCGCTGCCATAGATGAGGAAAGAGGCGCAATGCAATGCCAGCTTTTCCAAACTCCGTCGACTTCGTAGCGCCGGATGAGATTCCAGTGCGGGTTCTCCGCTCGGCCAAGCGCAAGAAGACCATTTCCTCCCAGTGGCGCGATAACCGGCTGATTATCCAAGTCCCTGCAGCGCTGGACGAAAAAACGGAACGCGCTTTCGTTGATGAGATGATCTCGAAGTATCGCAGGGGACGCCAAGCGCGTACCGCGGGTCATACCGATGATGCGCTGGAGCGCCGAGCGGCATCTCTTGACCAGCAGTACTTCGCCGGCGAAGCCGCGCCGCAATCCGTGCGTTGGGTAGCCAACCAGAATAAGCGTTGGGGTTCGGCTTCATATCGGCAGCGCAGCATCCGCTTATCGGTCACGTTGCAGCATATGCCCAGCTGGGTGCAGGACTATGTTCTAGTCCACGAGCTTGCGCATCTGGTGGTCCCGCGGGCCGGCCACGGACCTAGGTTCCAGGCTTTGCTGAACCGGTTCGAACGCCGAGCGCAGGCGGATATTTTCTTGGAGGCATTCCACGCAGGCTACAACGCTCACGCCAAGGAATTGGGCCGGGCCCAGGATGAACTTTCGGGTTTCGGCCATGACGAGGAACAGTAGCTCAATGCACGAAGGAGGGATGTGCACTCGTGCACATCCCTCCTTCGAGGTTTCGATCTAATCAGTTCTTCGGATCCTCTGGATTCCCTGAGCCGTCATCGCCTTCGGCTTCGGGTTCAGCGTTGTCGAAGCCGCCGTCCAGAAGCTTACCCAGTGCTGCGTCAAAGTCGTCGAACTCGGTCGCGGCAACTTCTAGGCGATGCGTGAAGCCCTTGGGATCGGTGAGGTCTTCCGCGGTAGGCATCAGATCTGGGTGATCCCATACGGCATCACGGCCCTCGATTCCACGTTCGTCGTACAAGTGCTCCCACAGGGCAGCCGCTTCGCGCAGCTTGCGTGGGCGCAATTCAAGGCCAACCAGAGATGCGAAGGCAGTCTCAGCTGGGCCACCCGAAGCACGGCGGCGACGCATCGTCTCGCGGAGGTGACCAGCAAATGGAAGGTTCTGGGCGGCCAAGGAGACCACATGATCAACCCAGCCCTCGATCAATGCCAACGTCAGTTCTAGGTTTTCTAGAGCCTTCTCCTGAGTGGGGGTGCGCTGCGGGGTGAACAATCCTTCACCCAGCATCGACTGCAGCGCTTCGGGGTTGGACGGATCGATACCGCGTACTGCTTCTTCAATGCGCGACATGTCGATATGGATGCCCCGAGCATAGGATTCCACGGCACCAATCAACTTGGAGCTTAGCCAAGGGACCCGGTTGAACAATCGTGCGTGTGCGTTCTCCCGCAGAATCACATACAGCAGGACTTCCTGCTCTGGGATTTCAAGGCCATCGCCGAACTTGCTGACATTGGCCGCGATAATGCCTGGAGTGGTTCCTGCCAAAGGCAGGCCGATATCGGTGCCGCCAAGCACATCGGTTGCCAAGCCGCCCAGTGCAGTGCCCAGCTGCATGCCGAACATGCTGGCTCCGAGATTGCGGAACATGCCATCGGAATTGCCGAGCATGCCCTTCATCTCTTCGGGAATCTGATCCTTCATCGCGGTGGTGATTGCGTTAGCTACCGACTCGGCAACAGGCTCGGTGACCTGCTTCCAGGTGGCCAGGGTCTTGTCATACCATCGTTTACGAGTCCATGCCTCGGTCGAGCGGCCGTTCGACTCGAACACCGTAGCGTTGTTCAGCCACAGTTCAGAAAGGTTTGACGCATCGCTGATGGCGTTGTTGCGCGCGTCCGATACCGCCGGATCATCGCTGGCATATGCCTGCAAAGCGGTGTCGGATGCAAGCTTCCAGTTCACCGGACCGGAAGACGCGTTATTGCTCATCATCGCGGACATCATGGCCTGGGCCTGCTGCATCATTTTCTGCATCGCAGCCGGATCGCCTTGAGCACCAAGGGCATCACGAAGCTGCGGCGGGAGGTCATTCGGGTCGAACCCGCCACCGAAGAGCTGACCAAACATTGCAGAAAATGGGTCCTGCTGATTGTTTTCGTCGTCATCGCCGTTAGGGCGGTTATTCGGGGGGTTCTGTGCCATGCCTTTAAAACTACCGCGAGTAGCTGATAGTTCCCATGAATCTGGGCTTCAGTTCGCTTTCGGCACATCGAATACGCCTTGATGCTGATGCTTTTAAACCCAGGGCTTCAGTAGGCTAAGGGTGGGGATGTCTGCAAGGACGGATCCGCGTATTTTTTGACAGTTGGCGGGAGCAGGATCAGTGCACGTACAGGAACCACAAGACTCGACTTTGGAGCCAGGCGATTCCAGCCGTACTCCGCGAGGTTCCAAAACCATGAAACGCACCAGCTCCGGCGTCGTTGCGCTCCTCCTGATCGGCGTCATGATGTTTCTCCCGACGAATTTCATGATCCGGTCGCCTGGCCCAGTGTTTAACACTCTTGGCGAGGACAACGGGCACGATGTGGTCTCCATCAAGGGAGCCCAGTCATACCCTTCGGAGAGCGTCTTGGATCTGTTGACCATTTACGTCCAGGGTGGCGGGCAGAACCGAATCACCATACCTGTCGTACTTGAAGCATTGGTCAATCCGGCCAAGGATCTAGTTCCTGAAGAAACCATCATTTCTCGTGGTGTCTCTTCGGAAGAGAAGAATGAACAAAATGATTTCATGATGACTTCATCGCAGGACTTGGCTGTGGCAGCGGCTTTGGCCGAGCTGGATCAGGGCTTTACCGAGTGGCTTACGGTCGCTGAGTTCTCCACCGGCACGAATGAAAAAGTGCTTGAGCCCAAGGATCGCCTTCTGAAATTCGAAGGAGAGAGGATCACTTCGCTGGAACAGCTGAAGGAAGAACTGAATTCCCGCGGTGCAGAACCAGCAACCTTGACCGTTGGCAGACCGGATAAGCATGGCGTCTACAGCGACGTAGATGTCACTGTGAACACCAAGGAAGCCGAGAATGGCGAACGCCAGTTGGGTGTCTTCCTGGGCAACGAATACGAGTTCCCTATCGATGTGAGCTTCGGGTTGGAAAATGTTGGCGGTCCCAGCGCCGGCATGATGTTTGCCTTGGCGATCATTGACCGCCTGACGGAAGGCTCATTGGCGGGGGACCACCACATCGCGGGTACCGGTGAGATTTCAGCCGATGGCAAGGTCGGTCCAATCGGTGGAATCGCCCAGAAGATGGTGGCGGCGAAGAATGCCGGAGCAACCGTCTTCTTGGCCCCAGCCGACAACTGCGCTGAAGCCATAGGGCGTATTCCTGCCGGACTGGATGTCATCAAGGTTGCAACCCTGTCAGAAGCTCGCCAGGCATTGGAGAAGATCGCCGCAGGTGAAGACCCGGCGACTTTCACGACATGCGAATAGATTTAGCCGGGCATCAAGGGAAGAATGTGATGCAAGGAAACCAGTCTCGTACACAACGCCCGTACAAGAATTAGGTACACGAGTTCTCTTGTTGGGAACAACGGGAAGAACCCAAAGTAAGGAATAGATAGTGTCTTTCGGATCGGATAGTCCGTTCGGGGGTCCGCCGCGGCCCCAAGAACCACAACGACCTTCCAACCCTTCGGGCAAGAAAGCCTCGCCGCTGACCCTGACCATCTTCGCGGTGGTCATTCTCGTCGCAGTCTTCGTTTTCTTGTCGAATTTCTACGCTGATATCCTCTGGTTCAACCAGCTGGGTTTCTCCGAGGTCTACTGGACTGAGCGGATCTCCAAATTAGTGATCTTCCTGATCGCTTTGGTGCTGATGGCGGTTCCAATGTGGTTCTCGATGCGCAGTGCCTACAAGCACCGCCCTGTCTATGCGCCAAACTCGACCCGACCTGATTCCATGTCGCGCTACCAGGCCCAGCTGGAACCAGTCCGCCGATTCCTGATGGTTGGCATTCCATTGGTGATCGGCATTTTTGCTGCCGTTGCCGTGGCCGGACAGTGGCAGACCATCTTGCTGTTCTTCAACCAGGTCGGTTTCGGTAGCACTGACCCCCAGTTCAACATGGATCTGGGCTTCTTCGTTTTCTCCCTTCCATTCATCGCACTGGTCAACGGCTTCCTGATCTCGGTCGTGCTGCTCAGCGGCGTGGCTGGTCTGCTGACCCACTACCTCTACGGCGGAATCCGCGTTGAAGAGCGTGGCGGCATAACCGTTGGCAAGGCCGCTCGGGTGCACACCGCAGTTGTTGTCGGAGTCTTCTTGATCTTCCAGGCTGTGAACTTCTGGATCGGCCAGTACGAGACCCTCACCGACCAGTCCGGCCGTGTCGCCGGTGCACTGTACAAGGATGTCCACGCTGTCATCCCTGCACAGATGATTCTGGCCATTGTGGCAGTCCTTATCGCCATCACCTTCGTGATTGCGGCAATCAACGGTCGCTGGCGTTTGCCATTGATCGGCACCGCCATGCTGGTAGCAACGATGATCGTTGCCAGCGGCGTCTACCCGTTCCTGATCCAGCAGTACAAGGTGGTCCCTTCCCAAAGGGCGTTGGAGAGCGACTATATTGAGCGCAACATCGAAATGACGCGCTTGGCTTTCGGTCTCGACGATGTCGAAGTTACTGACTACGATGCGAAGATCTCGACTGAGAAGAATGCGCTGGCCGAGGAAACCTCAACCACCGCGAATATCCGCCTGCTGGATCCAAACCTGGTTTCGGCTGCTTTCGCGCAGCTGCAGCAGTTCCGCGGCTACTACACCTTCGCCGAGACCCTTAACGTCGACCGTTACGAGATCGACGGCAAGGTGGAAGATACCGTTATTGCCGCCCGTGAAGTGAACGTGGACCCAACCGACACGTGGGTGAACCAGCACATCAACTACACCCATGGCTACGGCCTGGTGGCTGCCTACGGTAACCGCGTGGCTGCCGGTGGTCGTCCGGACTTCATGCTCGGTGGCATCCCGACCTCTGGTGATTTGATTACCGACGAGGATTACGAGCCGCGGATCTACTTCGGTGAGAATTCTCCGTCCTACTCCATTGTCGGCGGGCCGGATGAGGGATGGACCGACCAGGAACTTGACCGTCCAGGTACCGGTGGCGAGAACCAAGACACCCGCTATACCTTCCAGGGCGATGGCGGTCCGAACGTTGGCAACATGTTCAACCGCTTGGTCTACGCACTGAAGTTCGCCTCCACTGACCTCTTGCTCTCACAGAACGTCAATAGCGAATCGCAGATCCTCTACGATCGTGATCCTCGAGATCGCGTGAGCAAGGTTGCTCCGTACCTGACGTTGGATTCCCAGGCGTACCCTGCCATCATTGATGGCCGCGTGCAGTGGATCATCGATGGCTACACCACCTCCAACGACTTCCCGTATTCGCAGCAGCAGCAATTGGACTCGGCAGTGACCGACTCGCTGACTAATGCGCAGGACCTGTCTTTGACCGGCCGCGTGAACTACCTGCGCAACTCGGTGAAGGCCACCGTCGACGCCTATGACGGAACGGTCAAGCTTTACGCCTGGGACACCGAAGACCCGATCCTGCAGTCCTGGCAGAAGGTCTTCCCTACGGCATTGAACCCGTTGGATGACATGTCGGCTGAGTTGATGGAGCACGTACGTTACCCTGAGGACATGTTCAAGGTGCAGCGCGAAGTGCTAACCACCTACCACGTGGACAACCCGGACGCGTTCTACGAGTCCAACGATGCGTGGGCTGTACCGGATGATCCGACCTCATCCGCCGCTGGCGTGAAGCAGCCGCCATACTTCATGTCCTTGAAGATGCCGACCCAGGATGAAGCGTCGTTCTCGCTGACCTCGACGTTTATCCCTGCTGCCGCGGCCAACGGCCAGCAGCGCAACGTGCTCTTCGGCTTCCTTTCGGCCAACGCCGATGCCGGCTCCGAACCTGGGGCGAAGGCCGAAGACTACGGCAAGCTGCGCCTGCTCGAGCTGCCACGAGATACTGCGGTTCCTGGCCCAGGCCAAGCACAGCAGAACTTCGATACCAACACACGCGTGACCACTGAATTGAACCTGCTGCGTCAGGGTGCTTCGGAGGTCAAGAACGGCAACCTGCTGTCGCTGCCAGTTGGCGGCGGTATCCTCTACGTTCAGCCGGTCTACGTTCAGTCCTCGGGACAGACCAGCTACCCGACCTTGCGTAAGGTCCTGGTTTCCTTCGGCGACAAGGTTGGCTTCGCCGATACCTTGGCTGAAGCACTGGATGAGGTCTTCGGCGGTGAGTCCGGTGCAGTGACTGGTGAGACCGAAGGCGTTACGCCAGAGGATGATCCAAAGGGCGAGAAGGAACCAACCAAGACTGATACCCAGAAGCTCTCCGAAGCTCTGGCTGATGCGAATGAAGCCATCAAGAATGGCCAGGAAGCGCTGGCCAAGAGTGACTTCGGAGCCTACGGCGAATCGCAGAAGCAGTTGGAGGATGCCTTGACCCGCGCGATGGACGCAGATGCGGCCATCAACGGCACCGAGGTTGACGGGGATGTGAAACTGGACGACGGACAAAATCAGGACGCAGCCCAATCGCCAGCACCCCAGGACGGTGCTGAAGGCTAAGCACTAGCACCAGCTGACCGATTTGCTTTCACTCCGCGATGATGCAAGAATTGTCTAGTCATCGCGGGGTGGAGCAGTTCGGTAGCTCGCCGGGCTCATAACCCGGAGGTCGCAAGTTCAAATCTTGCCCCCGCCACGAATGGCAAAATGGAGATCCTAACGGATCTCCATTTTGTGTTAATCTGCAAGTTGCCCGTTGCCGGATCAGTACCCGTGAATTGATGCGGGAACTGCCGTCAACCCATGTACGGGAGGGGGCGGTCGTCGGCATATGTGTAAGTTGGGGCCGAAGGCTGACGCAGTTCCAGGCCGACCGCAGTGCCCCGGGCGCTGGAAGGCCCGAGAATCTTCCCCTGAGCGGGCTAGGGCGATCGCAGCAGACTCTCAGGCACCTTGTGGCGACGGGCTACCCGCCGGAGTGTGCAATCATGCGGCGGAAGACCCTGGGGTCTTTGAAACCCGGGTAACGCCGGGCCGAGGCATCTGGATATAACCAAAGGATAATTCGGATCAGGTCGGACATTTAGGCGTAGTGCGATTAAGGACACTCTTTTCGATTCGCTATTGAGTTCACCAGTTGGTAATGTTGTATTTACCGACGCGGGGTGGAGCAGTTCGGTAGCTCGCCGGGCTCATAACCCGGAGGTCAGAGGTTCAAATCCTCTCCCCGCCACGAAAGTGGAAACGGAGATCCGGAAGGGTCTCCGTTTTTGGTTTAACCGGACTTCTCAGGCCTGCGCCAATGGGCGACCGCGGCGTTGATTTTATTTCAAGCTCGCCGGATGGGTCTGAAAAGCAATCCCTTCATCCGGGGGAGAACCTGTGCAGAGTTGGGCGGTTGCCCTGCTTCACGAGCCAGGGGTGTCCTGGTGATGCAATGCACTATCCCAGGATTGGCCAAGTCATTCACTGATTGGTAATATTGTATTTACCGACGCGGGGTGGAGCAGTTCGGTAGCTCGCCGGGCTCATAACCCGGAGGTCAGAGGTTCAAATCCTCTCCCCGCCACGAAAGTGGAAACGGAGATCCGGAAGGGTCTCCGTTTTTGGTTTAACCGGATTTCTCAGGACGGCGCCAACGGGTGAGCGTGGCCAAGCGCCAGTAGGCACATGATCGACTTCCCGATGGGGGAGCAACTAATATGTCCGCATCCACTGGGCCGAGGCGGACAGGCAGCGGACCCATGGCGTTGATTTTGTTTCGAGCCCGCCGGATGGTCCTGAAAAGTTTTCCCTTGCCCCTGGGGAGATGCCGTGGGGAGTGGGGCGATTTCCCTGCTTCACGAGCCAGGGGTCTCTTGGTGACGCAATGCACTATCCCAGGATTGGCCAAGTCATTCACTGATTGGTAATGTTGTATTTACCGACGCGGGGTGGAGCAGTTCGGTAGCTCGCCGGGCTCATAACCCGGAGGTCAGAGGTTCAAATCCTCTCCCCGCCACGAAAGTGGAAGCGGAGATCCGGAAGGGTCTCCGCTTTTGGTTTATGCATTAATGAAGTTGGCTGGCAATGCTTTCGCAATGCCAGCCAATTGAGACAGTTCAGAGAGCAGAAAGTTTAGCTCTCCAAAGCATCGGTTTGTTTGGCCTTCAGAGCGGCC
The DNA here is from genome assembly GCF_044769125.1 of Glutamicibacter sp. NPDC090743. Lineage (NCBI taxonomy): Bacteria > Bacillati > Actinomycetota > Actinomycetes > Micrococcales > Micrococcaceae > Glutamicibacter > Glutamicibacter sp. NPDC090743. The sequence goes on from NZ_JBIVXE010000001.1 coordinate 331,599, forward strand.
AGACGGGCTTCCACCTCGGTCTGCTCACCCAGATCTTCCAAAGACTCGAACTGGGAGTCCAGGCTTGATGCCTGCAATTCTGCAGCACCGCGAACGCGGGCTTCTTCGCGACGAACCTTTTCTTCGAAGCGACCAATTTCGCTGGACGGATCCATGATGTTCACGGACTTGATGGCTTCATTGACCTGGTTTTGAGCGTGTGCCGACTTGGAACGGGCGACCAGCTCGTCGCGCTTGCTTGCCAGTTCGGTACGCTTTTCCTTCATCATGTTCAAGCCGCTTTTGAGCTTGTCCACGATCTCGCGTTGCGAAGCGATCGTCGGCTCGGCGGTCTTCATCTCGGACTCGGCCTGCATCTGGCGCTGGATGGCGACCTTAGCCAAGTTGTCGAACTTCGAGGCATCATCGGCATTGCCTGCAACACGGAACTCTTCTGCCTTGTTGGATGCTGCCAGAGCCTTGTTGCCCCACTCGGAAGCTGCCTGCTCGTCTTCGCGGAAGTCGTCTTCCAGCATGCGCAAGTTGCCGATGGTCTGGGCAATCGCCTGCTCTGCTTCAGCAATATTGTCGTTGTAGTCGCGCACCATCTGATCCATCATTTTCTGGGGATCTTCAGCTGAGTCGAGCATTGCATTGATATTGGCCTTGGCCAACTGGGAAATGCGTCCGAAGATTGACTGCTTGATCATGGTTGGACCTTTCTGTCCGTCAAGAAAACACTATGAACTTGAAACCTTCTGGTGAAACTGGTCCGGCAAGCTAGAAGTTGCCGCCTCCTCCGCCTCCGAAGTCACCTCCTCCAAAGCCGCCTCCGCCGCCACCGAAGCCACCGAAGCCGCCCCCGCCAAAGAAACCTCCACCGTCGCCGCCATCGGAATGACCGCCATGGCCTCCGCCGCCGAGGATGGTATTGATCAGGATGCCTCCGAGCATCGCGCCACCGATGCCATCAAACATCCCGCCCCCGCGGCCACGGCCGTAGTTCCCGTAACCGCGCGAGTCGCCGAAGCCGTCGAATCCGCTGACGTCGCTTTCGGCCATCTGCGCAGCTTGGTCAGCTAGCTGAATGGCACGCTGTGCGGAACCTACAGCACGCAGCGGATCGCTGCCAGAAAGCGAGCGCGCCTCATCGAAGGTGCGCTGGGCCTCAGCAAGGCGGGTTCGAGCTGAAGAGCGGACGCCGCCGCGACGGGCACGGATGTAATCGTCGGTACCGCTGATGCGCGACGCTGCGGTGTGCAGCAACGAATCCAGTTGTGCACGGGCTGATTGTTCCTGCTGGGCCTGGTTACGCGTACTTGAAAGAGCTTCTGAAAGCGGGCGAACGGACTCATCGAGCTGGGTGATCAAAGCCAGCGGGTTGTATTTGCCGCTGCTCAGTGCTTGCTTGGTATTCGCCAGAGTGCTTTCGACACCGGCCGCGGCGCTGGAAAGGCGGGGATTTGCTCCGTTGCCCACGAAGGCGTTCGCTTGAGCCAGGTCGCGTTCGGCCAGCGCCATTGCGGACTTCAAGTCTTGCTGGGCCTGCCCCAAGGCTTCGCCAGCCTTGTTGATGGCCTTGAGCAGTACATCGGCCTGGTCGTGGGCTTCTTCCGCATTCTGGATCAAGATCGCGGCATTGGATCGGTCAGTGGCCAGTTTCTCTGATGCCTGCTTCAAGGCGGAAGAAGCAAAGGTCAGGCGCTCGGCGGCCTGGTCGGCGTTGTCCTTGATCTGCGATACTGCGCTGGCGTCATATTGGCCGGCAAGGCGTTCCAAGTCTGCCACGCGGGCCGACAGCCTCTGGTTGAGCGGTTCCTGGTTCGCCGATACCTCTGTAATGCGATCCTCGGCATTCTGCTCCAGCTGGCGCAATTGCTTGAACTCGTCGGCATGGGCCTGCAGGGAACTGTTGACCTTCTGGCAACGGTCGATGATTTCATTCAACCATGAACGCTGATCTTGCTCGGTATCGGGGATATCGTCATCCAACTGCTGCTGCAGGCGGAAAGATTCAGTCAGGTGGTTCTTGGCTTGTTCAATATCCTCCACATAGACCTGGACAGCCTGCTTGCCGTATTGTGCTTCGGCGAAGCCCAATTCTTGCTGCGAAGAACGGATCGAGTCATCTGCAGCCACCAGCAATTGGTCTGCCTGCAAACGGAGCTTGTCCAGGGGGACCAGTTGCTGCTGCGGAGCAGGGGCGCCGTACTGTCCTGGGTGTTGGCCTTGGCTCTGGCCGAGCTGCGCGGTCTTCTTCTTGCTGCGCCGTGAAAGGAAAAGGAACCCAACCACAGCAACGGCACCAATGGCCAGTACGACGGTTAGGAAACCACCGCCAGAGGATGAACCATCTGGGCTGCCTCCACCTTCAACGCTGCGCATGCCAGCGATGGCCCCCTCGACTGCACCGGCCCAGTTTTTCTCACTGAGTGCCGGGCTGATTTGGCTGCTGTAGATTTCAGTATCGGCTTTGGCAATCGGACCGCCTTCGGCGCCAGCAAAATATGCTTGGCGGGTCTCGGTTGCCACCACCAGGATGGAGTCAGCGCTGCCCAAACCCTTTTGGTTGGCAACTTCGGCAGCCCATTGATCTGCCTGGTCTGGGTTGGAGAACTCGTCGACGAATATCGCAAACAGGTTTAGTCCGGTATTGCTGCGAAGTTCCTTAATTTCGGATTCCAAACGCGCTTCGTCGGAGCCGAGCACGCCTGAAGAATCGACGACGAAGTCGCCAGGTGGAATCGTTACAGGCGATTCAGCCATCGCAGGTGCCGATAAGCCGAAAGAGGCTACCGTTGCCAATATTGCTCCAGCAATGAGCCGTCGAGCTTTCATACGCATGTCTTGTTCCCCACCTGAAATGCATCAGTCAATCTAAAATCGGGAGAATCCCGATCTGGTGATCCCCGAGATTGGGTTCACACTTATGATTGATTCTATTTGCCCTAATGAACAACGTCTACGACATTCAGCTGGCAGAATAGTTAACTCACAGCCGGTGCTCAGACACCACAATTCGATGCCACAGACCAGAGTTGGATAATAGAACTCAAGAGATTCGACAGTTCGAAAGAGGCAAGCCATGAGCCAGACACCGAATGAGCCACGTGGGAACGATGCGGGCGATTCAGCAGAGCCAGATTCAGCAGAGCCAATTAACGACACCAATAACGACCCAATTGCTTCGGCCGAACCTACGGTGCGCTACCCGCGAGTGAATCAGGCTCCAAGCGCCAGCGAGAATCCAACCAGCGTTTACCCCGCGCCGTCCGTTGACAGAACGCAGAACGCGGCCCACTCCCACGGACAGAATTCCGACGCCCAGCAAGTCCAGAGCGGCTCTCCCTACGGTTCCCCTTACGGCCTTCCGTCCAACGAGCCTGCGAATTACCCGATCCCGCCCGAGAAGCCTTCCAAGGACAAGAAGTCCTTCTCTGGCAGCACGCTCATCGCCGGAATGGTTGCCGCGGCCTTGGTAGGTGGCGTCACTGCCGCTGGCACGACCTACCTGATGAATGACGACGCGGGGTCTTCCTCGGTGAGCAGTTCGCCGCGTGAGGGCGTGGTGATCAACAACCCGGACAAGGTCACCGAAGTCACCGCGGCTGCCGCCAAGGCAAGCCCCAGCGTGGTGACCATCGAGGTTTCCGGCAACGGTTCGGGCGGTTCCGGATCGGGCATCGTCATGGACGACAAGGGCAATATTCTGACCAACACCCACGTGGTTACCCTGGGTGGCGAAGTTGCCAATCCCAAAATTTCGGTCCAGATGAACGACGGTTCAGTGCATAGTGCCACCGTGGTAGGCACAGATCCTCTATCGGACCTGGCAGTCATCAATATCCAGGCCGACGGCCTGGTGCCTGCCACCGTGGGTTCCTCGGCCGAGCTGAATGTCGGGGATACCGCTGTCGCTATCGGCGCGCCGCTGGGTCTAAGCGGCACCGTCACCGACGGCATCATTTCCACCTTGAACCGCACCATCTCCATCGCTTCTTCGGCCGTTCCGAAGGAAAGTGACCAGAGCGAGGGCGGGGATGGCAACCAATTCAACTTCCAGTTCCCGGGACAGGAACAAGAGCAGCAGCGTTCAAGCGGTTCGATCTACGTAAACGTCATCCAGACTGACGCGGCGATCAACCACGGCAACTCCGGCGGCGCATTGGTCAACGCCAATGGTGAAATCATCGGTGTCAACGTTGCTATTGCCTCGGCAGGTAACAGTGAAGAAGGCGGATCGATTGGCGTGGGCTTCGCGATCCCTATCGACTACGCAAAGCGTGTTGCCCAGGAACTGATCGATAACGGCGTGGCTACCCACGGCCTGCTCGGAGCCACGGTGACCCCGCAGGGCGCAGCTGGATCCAACCAGCAGAACGCTTCGGCGTTCTCGGTGGGTGCCCGCGTTGTTGAAATTAGCCCTGACTCGGCAGCTGATAAGGCCGGCCTGAAGTCCGGTGACGTGATCACCGGCGTCAACGGCCGTGCAGTCCAGGACTCGCAGACCGTGACCGCGGCCATCCGCGAGATTCCCGCCGGGGGAGAAGTGGAAATCAGCTACCTTCGCAATGGCAAGGAACAGACCGCAACAGCAACTGTCGGAGCGCTGTCAAATAACTAAACAAATCGTCATGATGACGCTGTGAAACAAGTGTCGCGGGCTGGTGATCGACTAGCCCGCGTCACTTGTTGATCTGAGAGCGATAAACACCCAGTGAACTGCATTGTGTCGATACGATAGACACTGAAGGAATTAGCCTGCCCCGGTGCCCCGCACCGGTGCGGGCATCGAAGCTCGTAGGAAGGCGCGAATGAGCGAGGAAAGCACCACTCCACTGAAAATAGTGGTCCTGGTCAAACACGTCCCAGATGTTCAATTTGACCGTCATATCGATTCGGGAACGCTGCGCCTTGACCGTGCAGAATCAGTACTCTCCGAACTTGACGAATACGCCGTGGAAGCTGCTGTTTCCATCGTGGAAGCCAACGGCGGATTCACCGCCGGGCATGAAGTCATCGCCGCGACCATGGGCGGCAAGGGATCGGGCAACTCCGTCAAGAAGGCCCTGCAGATGGGTGCCAGCTCAGGGCTGCATCTGAACGATGACGCCTTGGCCGGTTCCGACACCGTCGCCACGTCGAAAGCGCTTGCGGCGCTGGTTGAGCATGCCGGCAACGTGGACCTGGTTATTACCGGGATGTCCTCGACCGACGCTGAAACCTCGGTCGTTCCAGCCCAGCTCGCAGAACGGCTGGGCTTTGCGCAGCTGACTCACGCGCTGGCCGTTGAGTTCGATGCCGCACAGCGTGAACTGGCCATTAAGCGTGATCACCTGGACCGCACTTTGACCCTGAAGGCGAACCTGCCGGCAGTGCTCTCGGTCACCGACCAGGCCAACGAGCCGCGCTACCCGAATTTCAAGGCCATCATGGCTGCCAAGAAGAAGACTGTCACCGAGCTGGACCTGGCCGCTATCGGCCTGGATGCAGCCGCGGTCGGCGTCCTCGGCTCGAACACCGAAGTTATCGCAGCTGAAGCCCGCCCTGCGCGCGAAGCCGGAACGGTCATCAACGACAGCGGCCAGGCAGGTATCGCCTTGGTTGATTTCTTGGCCGAACAGAAGCTGATCTAAGGAATATTGAACATGCCTTCAGCACTAGTATTTTTCACTGAGCTTTCCGCGGCTCCCTCCAAAGCCCAGCGCGAACTGCTGACCCTGGTCTCTGGTTTCGAGAACCCGGCCGTGGCCGTTGCCAACCAAGTCAGCGACGAAGCCCAGCAGGTTCTCGCTTCCTATGGCGTGGTGAAGCTATTCACCGCCTCCGGCGATGCCCCAGTTTTCGGCCAGCACGAAATTTCCGTGCTTGACGCAGCCGTGCAGGCTACTGCCGCCGAATTGGTCTTGCTTGCTAATGACAATTTCAGCCGTGAGCTCGGTGCCCGTTTGGCTGTGCGCCGCAACGGTGCGATTATCACCGACGTCATTGGCATCAGCGGGGATCTTGTAGCTACCAAGGATGAACTGGCAGGAAGCTACAGCGTTCAGGCCAGGGCAACCAACGGCACCCTGTTTGCCACCTTGAAGCCGAACAGCATCGAAGACGCGCCAGCGGCCTCCAGCACCGCCTTGGCAGTTGAGGAATTGGCTTTGGAGAACTCCAACGATGCCAAGGTCCGGATTGCTGCGACGGAGGCGAAAGTCGCAAGTGATCGACCTGCCCTGACCGAAGCGCGCGTCGTGGTTGCTGGTGGTCGTGGTGTCAACGGAGACTTCGGCCCGGTTGAAGACCTTGCCGATGCCCTGGGAGCTGCCGTGGGCGCTTCTCGTGCAGCTACCGATGCCGGCTGGATCTCGCACGATGCGCAGATCGGCCAGACCGGTGCCACCGTCGCACCGCAGCTGTACATCTCTGCCGGCATCTCGGGAGCGATACAGCAGAAGGCCGGAATGCAGACCAGCAAGTTCATCATCGCGATCAACAAGGATGTCGACGCCCCGGTGTTCGAGATCGCAGACCTGGGTATCGTTGGTGACCTGGCCAAGGTCCTGCCGCAGGCCGCCGAAGAGATTCGACGTCGCAAGGCATGATCGATACAGCGCAATTCATTGGTGCAGGCGCCCAACGGGTCCTGGCCTTCGGCGCCCATCCCGATGATCTGGACTTTGGGGCAGCCGGGACGGTAGCGGCCCTGACCGCGGCGGGGGCAGAGGTTCAGTATTGCATCATGACTGACGGCGACGCCGGCGGTTTTGATGACCGGGATCCTGAGGAAACGGCTAAGCTGCGCCACGAAGAGCAGAAACAGGCCGCCGCCAAGGTGGGTGTGAAAACGGTCCACTTCCTTGGCGAACGCGATGGCTTCCTGGAAGCCAACCACGATGTCATGCGCAAGGTGGTCCGGCTGATGCGCCAGGTGAAGCCAACCATCGTGATTGCAATGCACCCGGAGCGCAAGTGGGATCGGATACAGGCCTCGCACCCAGACCATCTGGCCTGCGGTGAAGCGGTCACCCGTGCGATCTACCCGGCGGTGGAGAATCCGTTCTCCTACCCGGAGCTGCTGCATGGCGAAGGACTGGAAGCCTACAAGGTGCCTTGGCTCTGGTTGTGCGGGGCTCCGCAGGAACGCGAGAACGCCTATGTGGACATCACCGAATTCTTCGAGAAGAAGATGGACGCCTTGCGTTCGCACTTCACCCAGCACCCGGATGTTGCCGCCATGGAAAACTACGTTTTGCAGCAGTGCGAGGAAAACGCCGAGCGTGGCCAGCTGGGAAAGGGCAAGCTTGCCGAAGCATTCCACGCAGTTGCCGTGAACGCCCGCGACACGATAGCCGGGTTCTGAGTATCCAGGCAAAGCAGACCGGAAAAGTTCGGGGCGAAGATCAAGAATTGATCTTCGCCCCGAACTTTTTGGCTGGCCAGAGGTGAGCTGCTAGCTCTCGTCTTCCGGTGCCTTGTCTTGAGCCAGTGGCAGGTCGACCGATGCTTCAGCATCTTCAGATGGAGCGTCAGGGATCTTGGATCCCTCAATGGTGATGTGGAGGGCAATCACGTCTTCAGCTGGAGACAGCCCAGCCGCGGCATCTTCACCGGTGCTGGAAACGATCACGGAGACGCTGCCGGACTCATGCACGGCCCATGCAACGTACTGTTCCGAACCGTCCAGGGCAGGCAGCTCGGAGAGCTCGACACCCACAGCGCTTTCGGACTTCGACGAGCTGAGCACCGCTTGGCCGCCGCTCTTCAATTCGACGGTCTCGGTGACTGCATCATCGGCCTTGGATGCTTTGGACGCCTTGGTGCCTCCATTGAGCAGGGAGAAAATGACCACCGCTAGGACAACGATGATGGCAAGTCCCGTGACAGCGAAGATCCAGCGCTTAGGCTTTTTCTTGGCTGCACGTGAACTGCTGGCCACTTGGCTCACCAGATCTAGACCCAGGTTCTCGTCCTGGGGCTCGTCGCGGTGCTGAGAATGGCTACCGTTCATTGTCTTGGATTCTCCCGAAATGTAGTCGGCACAGTTCAATACCCGAAAACTGCGGGTACAGACTCGAGCCTACTTTATAAAGATTAGGTAAAGCTGTATGCGTGGCGCGGGCTGGCTGGTACTTTATGCGCCAGCGAAGCCGTGCTGGCGCCAAGCTTCGAATGCTACCACCGAAGCGGTATTGGCCAGATTCATCGATCGGCGGCCTGGAAGCATCGGCAAGCGGACCAGGTCGTTGATGCGCGGATGCTTCTTGTCTTCTGCGCTCAAGCCAACCGATTCACGGCCGAAGAGCAGGATGTCGCTGGCCTCGTAGCTGATATCCGAATAGACAGTAGTTCCTTCGGATGTGAAGGCAAAGACCCGGCCTTCTCCCAGTGCTTCAAAGGCTGCGTCAAGATTTTCATGCACCGTGACGTAAGCCAGATCGTGGTAGTCCAATCCTGCGCGACGCAGGTTGGCATCCTCGAAGTTGAAGCCTAATGGCTTGACCAAATGCAGTTCTGCGCCGGTGATGGCGGCTAGTCGGATAGCGTTGCCGGAATTACCCGGGATCTCTGGGGCATTGAAAACGATACGAAACACTCAACCAGTTTAAGCTCTCACCAACAAGAAATAGGCCATTGACCTTAGTACATCGCTTCACGTAACTGCGCCAGGGCTAGGCGATCGACGACATTCGGCGATGGGCCAGAGCCCAAGAAGAGTTTCAACTCGCGAATCAATCCCGCTGCATTGAGCACATTCGGAGTCGATGCAAGTGTTGGATCGGCATTGCGCCGGTACTCAATGACCGGTTCGTGGTGATTGCCGTTGGCAGAAAGCACCAAGGTGAACGCAACTACGTTCATCTGCATGAATTGCCGTTGCAAACCGGAGATGGAGAACTGCGGAGGCTGCGTCAGTTTATTGCCGTGGCGCAAGACATTGCCATCGAATGAATAGTAGCCATCGGGCAGAGTCATCGTATTGATCACCGCCATGCGGTAACCGGCAATCAGCACATGATCGTAGTGCCCCGACGCGGGCGAACGCAGGCCGTTGACCAAACGGGCAGCTGGCAAGATATTCAGGACGTTCTTGGAAAGCAGGTTGATGGTCTGCGCCTCGCGGATCAGCCGTGCACGGTTGGAGAACAGACCGCGTTTTCGGGGTTCTCCATGAACGCGCTGCTCACAGACTTTTCTGTCCAGCAATGTAGGAGACGTATCCGAGAACGGTGGAACATATTCGGTGGGCAACTGCGCCTTGGGCTGCTGAGGGCTCTTGCGCAGGCGCTCGTCAAAAGGACGGGCGCTGAACCCGGCGCGTGGAGCGTTGCCCGGAGACTGGAAGGTCTGCTCATAACCCAGCGGAGACGCCATCTCGCTGAGCTGCTGGAAAGCGCGCTGTACTTCTTTGAACTTTTCTTCGCTGCCACCGAGATCGGGATGGGTCGCGCGAGCGGCCCTTCGGTAAGCGACCTTGATATCTTCCATGCTCGCAGTAGGCGCGACACCAAGAATTTCGTATGGGCTTGGTGTACTCATTGAACGGAGGAATCCTCTCGGTGAAAAAGACCGGATGGCCAGTGTTCCCCAGTTTAGCGAATCCAACCCAGCAAATTCTTTGTAGAAGCGTCAAGTTGCTGGGTAATCTCTATGGTCATGAGCTCGTTTGGTCGCACCGCAGAAATCCGCGTCATCTTCCACCCCGCCTCAGGCCGAGGCCGGGGGATGCGCCTTGCCCAGCAGCTTGCCTACGCGCTTGGCAAGCTCGGGCTGGAACATGGGCTAGTTGATACTTCAAGGACGAGCGTGGAACTGGTGGGGGACCAGCTCAGAGCTTCGCGGGCGATCGTCATCATTGGCGGTGATGGGCTGATCCACCACTGCATCCAGCACGTTGCGGGAACTTCGATTCCCATCGGTGTCATCCCCGCAGGCAGCGGCAATGACTTCTGGCGCATGACAGGGGACGCGAATGCAGAAGAATCCTTGGCCAAGGTGATTGCGTTTTGCAAGCAGCCGGGAGCAACTATGCCCATTGACGTGCTGGAGCTGCGGTTTGACCAGGCCGGCAGAACACCGCGCTATGCACTGGGTGCCGTGTCCTGGGGATTTGAAGCCACCGTCAACGCGAAAGCCAACGCGTTGCCGCGGCAGCTGGGAGCACTGCGGTATATCGCCGGTTTGATCCTGTGCCTTCCCCAGCTGCGCGGATGCCCCAGTGAGGTGAGGGCCGACGGGCTGCGATTCAGCGGAAGCGTCCTGGCCGCCAGCGTCGCGAATATCAAGTCCCTTGGTGGCGGCATCAAGCTCTTTCCGCATGCTGATTTCACCGACGGTACCGCGGAATTGGCTATCGTACGCGGACCAAATATTCTGCGTGTCCTTCCGTATCTGGCAAGGATCCTCACCGGAGCGCCGCATCCATGGAAGGTCAGCGCAAACCTCACGCGGGCCCGCATCGAGACATCCCGGGACAGCTATGCTGACGGGGAATGCATGGGGGCCGGGTCCTTTGAGCTAGCTGTTATTCCCGCGGGGATCCAGCTGATTTCCTAAGTCGATAGTCGCAGAAGAGCATGCTGTCCTCTTCAAACAAGGAATGCAGCTCGAAGGCGTGGAACCCCTGCCGATCGTGAACCGCTATTCTCATGCCATCACCTGCCACAAGGACAGGGGAGTAGCTGATGCAAACCGAATCCACCGCGCCAGCCGAGGCGAACTGCCCAAAAACGTGAGGACCGCCTTCAGCGTGGATGAAGCCGTATCCCTTGGAATGCAGATATGCGATGATTTCGGTCGGATCACACCCGCCCTCGGTTTCGGAAACCTGCACGAGAGTGGCATTGGGTCCAAAGGACCGACGCTGTTCGTCGGTGACCTGAACGCTGGTGAAAAGCAGAACCGGAACCGGGGATTGGGCAAACACCGGGGCCGTTGGCTCCAGATGCAATCCTCGTGAAATGAGCGCCAGCACGGGCTGTGGCGGCAGGCCATGTTCGATACGCCACGCCATGTCCTCCGCGGACAGGAGCTGGCCTTCGTAGCCCTCGGCACGAACCGTTCCAGCACCCACCATGATCACGTCGGCAAGCCGGCGCAAGAGTGCGAAAACCCTCTGATCGCCTGGAGAGCCCAATGCTTTGGAGAGCCCATCAACCTGGGCACTTCCGTCAATGCTGCTGACGAAGTTGAAACGCACGAATGGGCGATGCTCGCTGGAATAGCGCTCAAGCAGGAACTGGTCATCAACCTGATCTGCTGGTTGGGGAAGCAGGGCACGCATCTGGGAAACTCCTTACTTGCTGACTTCGGGTTCTGGGTGAGCAGGAGGATTGATATCCCCCATGTTGTGTATCTGGTAGGCAGGCTCCCGCCACCCTTGTGCTGCTTCGAGCAGGCGTACTGTCTGCACCGATTCAGGAATATTGTGCATCCGCAATATGCGGGCACCGTTCATGGCACAGATCGTTGCTGCCACCATAGAACCAACCATGCGCTCAGTCTTCGGCAAGTTCAAGGTTTCACCGATGAAGTCCTTGTTCGAGACCGCTGCCAAGGCCGGATAGCCCAAATCAGCAAAGGCCTGGAACCCAGCGGTCAAATCCAGAGTGTGGCGGGTGTTCTTGTTCAGATCGTGCCCCGGATCAACAATGATCTTTGCCGGAGAAACACCAGCGTCCAACGCAATCTGGATTTTCTCCAGCAGATATTCGCGGATCTCGGCCACCACATCGTCGTAGCTAGGGCGAGGGTAAACGGTGCGGGGCTTGGCTAGCGAATGGGTGATCACCACATGCACGTTGTTCTTGGCTACCACCCGGGCCAAACCGGGATAGGAAAAGCCTGTGGTGTCATTGATGACATCAGCGCCGGCATCAATGGCAGCCTGCGCCACCTGTGGATGGAAAGTGTCTGCAGAAATAATCACCGAACTGCGGCTACGCACTTGACGGATAACCGGCACAATTCGCTCTGCTTCCTCCTGCCACGGGAGCTCCGGGCCCGGAGAGAAGGGGACTCCGCCGATATCCACCCAATCAGCACCTGCCTCGACCGCACGCATGGCAGCGGCCACAGCATCATCCAAGCCAAAGGTCGACCCGGCATCGTAGAAAGAATCCGGGGTGCGGTTGATCACGGCCATCACCGCGATCCGCTGTGAGAAATCCAGGGAGCGCTGGGAGAAATCATGGACTGGAACCAAGAAATCAGGCTTGAACATGCAGGAAGGCTCCCTTAGCTGGAATCGACACGTCATCAGTTGTTCCTCTATTCATACCACCGACCACGGTTCGGAGGAGGAATCCGCCCGTTGCTCTCGCTAGGCTTGGACCATGCAGTTTTCACACCTCTCCGCAGCCCACGGGCAATGGATCGCCGCAGCTTGTGCATCAGCCGACCCCAGCACGGTAGTAGCCCAGATCCCGCATGGCTACGAACGCTACGTCCGCATCCTTCACCCAGCACTGGATGAAGATGACCAGTTGGTGCGCTGGGAGACGGTGGCACAGAGCCGCAAGCACATCATCACCGCCGCGGATCTTTTTGAAACCGTGGCCGGACTGGACGCGCAAGGCAATCCTGCGACCGAAGACGCCTGGGTAGATACCGACCTGCCGCTGGACCAGCTCCCGGAATCGCAATGGCAAGCACTAGCCGCCGAAATGGTCCGGGTTTCTGCCAAAGACCAGAAGTTCGTGGTGGGCTTGTGGGCCGGTTATGCATTTATCGAGGGCGGAGAACGCATACAGATTGAGCGCGAGCCGGATCCTGCATTGAGCGATGACGAGAACCAGCGGGTGTACGAGTTGGCGCTCGCCGAGGCGCAGAAACCTGCCTTTGGCCCCGAGATCATCCAGGCAGAACCGTTCGACCTGGGTGGCGGATACCGGAACTACCACCTGTTCGAAGCGGACGCGGAGTTCCTGGCGCAGCCCGAATGGGCGAGAACTGCCGACGGCGCCCAACGCCAGCGCCCGGCGCTGGCGTTTGCGGCGGACCATTCCTGGATGCTGTCGACTGAACCGTTTGATGATTGCACCATCCTGGGTGGTCCTGCTTCATTGATTGAGGCGGTCTTGAACAATCCGGCGCTGGAGGCCATTGAGGTTGGCCAATTCACACGGATCGGCCATTCAAACTAGGGCGCCCCACCCCGTACCATTGAAGTGTTATGAAAACTTCCGCCGTATACCTGGATCACGCGGCAACCACCGATCTGAATCCAGCAGCTCTGGCTGCCATCACCGAACAGTATTCCCGCACCGGAAACCCGTCTTCTTTGCATGGGGCCGGACGTCGCGCCAACCGTGCGGTGGATGATGCCCGCCAAGCTATCGCCATGGCCGCCGGGGCGCACTCCAGCGAATTGATCTTCACATCTGGTGGGACTGAATCGGATAACTTGGCGCTGAAGGGACTGTTCTGGAACCGCGTGGCGGCCAATGAACAGGCGCGGGCCATCGTGCTCACCGGCATTGAGCACCACGCGGTCCTGGATACGGCTACCTGGCTGCAGGACCATGAGAATGCCACCTTGCTGTGGCTCGCCGTGGATGAAGACGGTGTCGTTGATCTGCAGGCGGCCGAAAAGCTATTTGAAGAGCAGCACGAGCAGATCGCTTTGGCCACCTTGATGTGGGCCAACAATGAAGTCGGCACCGTTCAGCCGATCCGTGAATTTGCTGCCCTAGCTGGCAAGTACGGGGTCCCGGTGCATTCGGATGCGGTGCAGGCCTTTGGTGCGCTCGCGGTCGACTTCGGCTCCTCGAATCTGGCCACCATGGCGATTAGCGCGCATAAGATCGGTGGCCCGGTAGGCATCGGCGGGCTACTGGTTCGCCGCGATATTGTGCTCACCCCGGTCCAGCACGGCGGTGGACACGAACGCAAGCTGCGATCGGGAACTTTGAATGCTGCCCACGCGGCCGGCTTTGCCGCCGCGGCTACCGCGGTGCGTTCTGGATTGCGGCAGGAAGCTGCGCGGCTGAGCGAACTGCGTGAATATGCGATTGAGAAGATCACCGGCTTGATTCCGGAAGCGGTGCTGAACGGACCACGGGATCAGGGCAATGAGGGCCAGCGCCTCCCGGGCAATCTGCACTTCACCTTCCCGGAATGCGAGGGGGACTCCTTGCTATTCGGCTTGGACATGGTTGGCATCGCATCATCCACCGGTTCGGCGTGCACCGCTGGTGTTCCGCAGCCTTCGCATGTTTTGCTGGCTATGGGACGCGATGCGCGCACCTCGCGCAGTGTGCAACGCTTCACATTGGGGCATACATCCACACGCGCCGACGTTGACGCATTATTAGAGGCTTTGCCCCAAGCGTATGCTCAGGCAAAGAAGGCTGGCATGGCAGCCGATGAAAGCAGCATCCACACGGCAGGAACAGGTTTTACACGATGAAAGTACTAGCAGCGATGTCCGGAGGCGTGGACTCGGCGGTAGCCGCGGCCCGCGCAGTTGAAGCCGGCCATGATGTGGTCGGCGTGCACCTGGCCCTGTCTCGCATGCCGGGGACCCTTCGCACCGGTTCGCGCGGTTGCTGCACCTTGGAAGACTCCAATGATGCATGGCGTGCCTGCGACAAGCTGGGCATCCCATACTACGTCTGGGACTTCTCGGACCGCTTCGCAGAAGACGTGGTGCAGGACTTCGTGGATGAATACGAAGCTGGCCGCACCCCGAATCCCTGCATGCGATGCAATGAGAAGATCAAGTTCGCTGCCTTGCTGGAAAAGGCATTGGCCCTGGGCTTCGACGCGGTATGCACCGGGCACTACGCCAAGGTGCTGCGCGATTCCGAGGGCAACCCGGAGCTGCACCGAGCCGCAGACTGGGCCAAGGACCAGTCCTACGTTTTGGGCGTGCTGACCCACGAACAGCTGGAACACTGCATGTTCCCGCTAGCCGAGACTCCCTCCAAGGCGGAAGTTCGCGCCGAAGCCGCAGCGCGCGGACTGACCGTGGCGAACAAGCCAGATAGCTATGACATCTGCTTCATTCCCGATGGCGATACCCGCGGTTGGCTGGCTGAACGCATCGAGATGAAACCAGGCGAGATCGTTGACCACGAGGGCAACCAGCTCGGTGAGCACGAAGGCGCCCAAGCCTTCACGGTTGGCCAGCGCAAGGGTCTTCGACTGGGTCGCCCGGCCGCCGACGGCAAGCCGCGCTTCGTCTTGGAAATCCGTCCGAAGGACAACAAGGTCATCGTCGGTCCAGAGGCCCTGCTGGCTGTGGACCAGCTGCGCGGCATCCGCATTTCCTGGGCTGGCCTGCCGATCGCTGAAGTTTTCAGCGGAGACAAGTTCGACTGCATGGTGCAGGTGCGCGCGCACGGCGATCCGGTCCCCGCGGTAGCTCACATGGAGCGCTCGGAAGAAGGCCGCGACGAGTTGGTTGTCAACCTTCCCGAAGGCATGCGTGGAGTCGCGCCGGGGCAGACCATGGTCGTCTACCAGGACAGCCGCGTGCTGGGCCAAGCGACCATCGATTCTGCTCGTTCCAGCGAATGGGACTCCAGCATGGTCAATTAATTAGCCATCCAAAAACCCTTGGTCCAGTTCAAGATAATGAACTGGACCAAGGGTTTCTTCGCGTCGTGATCCAAGTTAGACGAACGGCTGGTTGCAACGGACCTCGGCCGCCATCCGTTTCGGCCATGGGCGTCCGGCACGTATTCGCCCGGCATTGCCGGCGATTACCGGTGGTGTGTGGGATTCGGCCTGTCTTCAAGGGCCGCTTGGGGCTTGCTGGCTCACTGCATTGGTTCGACCCTCTTGGTCTCGCTATTGAAGTGGGCTGCCGACCCTGTTGCGCCACCGGATGTCCTGGCTTCCAATGCGCTCGCTGCGGTCTTCTCGAGAATGCTCACCAGCGATAGCTGGGCGGATAGGGGTGCATCGGCCAGAACAACGGATCATTCCAGTCGGCAGAACCAATTCGTACCAATCCGGAAGGCCTCAACGAGCTAGATGCCCGAGGGGCTCGGGTGGCAGTACTCAAGGCCTTCGCAAGCTCCGGCCGACGGCCGGTGCGTGGACCCTGCACTGGACGATGCTGGACTCTGTCTGGTTGCGCGCTGCTTGCATTCCCGCGGTGGAAATGACGCACAGGGGGATGAACCGAGTGAAGAGCACGAGCTTGCGCGACAGCGAAGGGTGCCGGACCAATATCGGTCCGGCACCCTTCGCCATTGTGTTGTCGTCAGCTTCTAGCCTTCGTCGACGATGCCGAACATATGAGCTGAAATATCTTGGTACTCCGCGCGGGTCTTGCCCTTTTCCAGCTTCGGAAGCTGTGCAGGGGAGTGGGTGTGGCAGTGCACGAAATCGAAGGCAGGCCACCACTTCTTGGGACGTTCGTACTCGCTGAAGCCGCAGACTTCGCAGACCAGATGAATCCACACAGGGCGTTTGCCGGTACGGTTGGCGCGCGACTGCTCCAACCAAGCTGGTGGATTGGTGTTCAGCTCACGGAATTCAGCCTCGCTCATTTTGGAAGGAATGCCGTGGCGCTTGGCCATTTCTACTGGGATATCCAACGCGATTGCCGCGTCTCTACGAGTCATCATTGACATCTAGCTTATGCCATCTAGCCAAAAGGCCGGAAGGAATCCCCGCGCATCTCACCGTTGAGCAAGGAGCGGTATGGGCTGAGGCACAAAAAGCGGGCGTCGAGACCGCGCTTTTGCCTGTTTCCGCCGCCCCCATTCGTATTTTGTGCCTTGCATCACTTAGGATATGTGAAGCATGTGCTAATCATCACAGCCCATGCATGTACCTAGACGAAGGATGACTCATGGCTCGCAAGAAGAACGGGCTGCGACTCGCAGCAGCCGTTGTGGGTATCTCTGCCCTGGCACTGACCGGCTGCACCCAAGCCGCAGACAGCGGCAATGAAGAGGGCGGCAATGGCGAAGCCAGCGCCCCAATCACCCTGGGCACCACCGACAAAGTGACCTCCCTGGACCCTGCCGGATCTTACGACAACGGTTCGTTCATGGTCATGAACCAGATTTACCCGTTCCTGCTCAATTCCGAGCCGGGCAGCCCGGACCCATCGATGAGCCTTGCCGAGTCCGCGGAGTTCACTACCCCGACTGAATACACGGTCAAGCTGAAGCCGGGCTTGAAGTGGGCCAACGGCCACGATCTTGACTCCAAGGACGTCAAGTTCACCTTCGACCGCCAGCTGAAGATCGCGGACCCTAACGGCCCATCCTCGTTGCTGGGCAACGTTGAATCCATCGAGGCTCCTGACGCCACCACGGTGGTCTTCAAGCTGAAGGTCGGCAATGACCAGACCTTCCCGCAGGTGCTGACCTCCCCGGTCGGCCCGATCGTCGATGATGAAGTGTTCTCCGCAGACGCAGTCATGGACGACCAGAAGATCGTTGAGGCCAAGGCCTTCGGCGGCCAGTACGTCATTGATTCGTACAACAAGAACAACCTGATCTCCTTCAGTGCCAACGAGTCCTACCAGGGCGTTCTGGGCCCTGCAGCCAACGACAAGGCAGCGATCAAGTACTACGCGGACGCCAATAACCTGAAGCTCGAAGTCCAAGAAGGCAAGATCGACGTCGCATGGCGTTCGCTGACCCCAACCGACATCGAAGACCTGGGCAAGGATGAGAATCTGGCGGTCCACAAGGGACCGGGTGGCGAGCTGCGCTACATCGTCTTCAACTTCGATTCCATGCCATACGGTGCCAAGACCGATGATGCTGATGAAGCGAAGTCACTGGCCGTACGCCAGGCCGCGGCGCACCTTGTGGACCGCGAGGCCATCGCGAAGAACATCTACAAGGACACCTACACCCCGGCTTACTCGTACGTGCCGCAAGGCTTCACCGGCGCCACCGAGCCGCTGAAGGACATGTACGGCACCGACGGCAAGCCGGATGCTGCCAAGGCCAAGAAGGTTCTGGAAGATGCCGGAGTGAAGACCCCGGTCAAGCTCGCGCTGCAGTACAACCCGGATCACTACGGCCCGAACTCCGGTGACGAATACGCACTGGTTGAAAAGCAGCTTGAAGCTGATGGCCTGTTCGAAGTGGATTTGAAGTCCACCGAATGGGTGACCTACCAGAAGCAGCGCGTCACGGATTACCCGGCCTACCAGCTGGGCTGGTTCCCGGACTACTCGGATGCCGACAACTACCTCTCGCCGTTCTTTGCCAAGGAGAACTTCCTTTCGAACAACTACGACAACCCCGAGGTTGACAAGTTGATCTCCGATCAGCGAGGAATGGTCGACGCGGCGGAGCGCACCAAGGCCATCGAAGAACTGCAGACGATGGTGGCTGAGGACTTGTCCACGCTTCCACTGCTGCAGGGTGCCCAGGTGGCCATTGCAGGCAAGGACGTCAAGGACGTTGACAAGACCTTGGACGCATCGTTCAAGTTCCGTCTCGGTGTGCTGAGCAAGTAATTCGGCTCTCGCCTCGCAGACACCAAACCTGAGGGGATCTGCCACGCGCCAACCCTTGGCGCGCGCGGTGGATCCCCTTGGCATGCGCCGTCATTGACCGCTCAAGGCGGCGCATTGCCACGCATCCTGAACCATAAGGACAGACGATGACTATCACGTCGCCACCGGGCCAAGAAGCAAGCCCGCTAGCAACACCCAAACCAGCAAAGCAAAAAGGCGGAGGATTCCTCCGCTACTTGATTACCCGATTCTTGCTGATCATTCCCACTGTCTTCATCCTCATCACAGTGGTCTTCTTCCTCATGCGCGTGACCGGCGACCCGATCACCGCAGCCCTGGGCGGACGGCTCACCCCGGACCAGCTGGCCCAGCGCATCCATGAAGCCGGATACGACCGGCCGATCCTGATCCAGTACTTCGAGTACCTGGGCCAGATCTTCACCGGCGATCTGGGCCGCACCATGAGCGATAACCGGGCGGTCACCGAGGTGCTGGCCACCTACGGCGCGGCAACTTTGGAACTGGCCATCAACGCGGTCCTTGTCGCACTGCTGGTCGGCATCCCGCTGGGCCTGGTTGCCGCGAAGTTCCGCGACCGCTACCCGGATGCCGTCCTGCGCATCCTTGCAATCCTCTCCTACGCCACCCCGGTGTTCTTCGCCGGCTTGCTGCTCAAGCTGGTCTTCGGCGTATGGCTAGGCTGGCTGCCGATCAGCGGCCGTGCCGACTGGCAGACCGAGCTTGAACTGACCGGCCTGCAGAGCCCATCGGGCATTTACTGGCTCGATGCGCTGCGCAGCGGCAATAGCGCTGCCTTCTGGAATGTCACCGAGCATGCGATCCTGCCAGCCCTGGCACTGGGCCTGCTCACCGGCGGCGTGTTCCTGCGCCTGGTGCGCACCAACGCAATTGGCACGCTGGGCCGCGAATACGTGGAAGCCGGCCGTTCGCGCGGCGTCAGCGAATTCCGCCTCACCACCAAGCACGCCTACCGTCCGGCGCTGATTCCGATTATCACTGTCATGGGCCTGCAGATTGCCATGCTGCTCGGTGGAGCAGTGCTGACCGAGACCACCTTCGAATGGTCGGGATTGGGCTTCAAGCTCGCCGAATACCTCACCGCCCGCGACTTCGTGGCTGTGCAGGGCATCGTGGTGCTGCTGGCCATTATCGTCGCCGTCACCAACTTCATCGTTGACGTGCTGGCCGCCTTGATCGACCCGAGAGTCAGGTACTAATCATGAGTACAGCTACCTTGCCGGCTTCGAACAAGTCCTGGCTGGACCGGCTCCCGGTCATCTCCCACCTGCGCATGTCCTCGGGCCTGCAGCGGGGCATGCTGGTTGCCGGTCTGGCGCTCTCCGGCCTGTTCATCGTTACCGCCCTGTTCGCGCCGCTGATTGCGCCTTTCGATTTCGCGCAGTCTTCGGATGCATCCGGGGACTTCCCGCGCCAGGCGGCTCCGGACAGCAAATTCATCTGGGGCACCACCGCCACCGGCTATGACGTGTTCTCGCGGACCCTCTTCGGTGCGCAGACGGCCATCTGGGTGATCCTGGCGGCCGTGGTCATGTCCCTGTTCCTGGGCGTATTGCTGGGCTTGATCTCCGGCTACCTCGGCGGCTGGTTCGACCGCATCGCCGTGGTGTTGGCCGATGCAATCTACGCGTTCCCATCCTTGCTGCTGGCCATCGTGATGTCCATCGTGATTTCCCAGGGCCAGTCTTCGCTCTTCGGCGGCGTGATGGCAGCGGCCATCTCCATCACCGTGGTGTTCATCCCGCAGTACTTCCGCGTGGTCCGCGCCGAAGTGATGCGGCTGAAGGCGGAACCCTTCGTGGAATCCGCACAGGTGATCGGCGCCAGTCCATGGCGAGTGATGTTCGCGCACCTGCTGCGCAACGCCACCCGCACCTTGCCGCTGATCTTCACGCTGAATGCCACCGAGGCATTGCTGACCCTGGCGGGCCTGGGCTTCCTGGGCTTCGGCATCGAACCGACCAGTGCTTCGGAATGGGGCTACGACCTGAACCGCGCGATGTCAGATGCCACTAGCGGAATCTGGTGGACCGGCCTGTTCCCGGGCTTGGCCATCGTGCTCACCGTGATGGGCTTGACCCTGGTTGGCGAGTCCATGAATGACCTCAATGACCCGCGCCTGCGCCGCTTCAGCCGCAAGAAGGCCAAGCGCATCACCCAGTCCGGACAGGTAGGAGCAAGCAAATGACCAACAGTCCTCTCCTCGACTCCGAGGCCAACATCGGCACACCCGCTGTCTTGCGCATCGAAGACCTGAACATTGATTTCGTCACGGACGCCGGCGCAGTGCCGGCAGTGCGCGGCGTTGATTTGCAAGTCAGGGCCGGCGAGATCCTGGCCATCGTGGGCGAATCCGGATCCGGCAAGTCCGTCACCGCACGCACCGCCCTGGGCATCCTGGCTGAGAACGGTGCCTCGCACGGCGGGGTCTACCTCAAAGGCAAGAACATGCTCACCCTGCGCGGCCGCGAGCTGCGCGCGGCTCGCGGCCGGGATGTGGCCATGGTCTTCCAGGAACCATCCACGGCACTGAACCCGGTGTACACCGTGGGGTGGCAGATCATGGAGGGCATCCGCGCGCACAACAGGATTTCCAAGAAGGAAGCCAGGACGCGCGCCATCGAGGCGATGCGCCAGGTCGGCATCCCGGATCCAGAGCAGCGCGTGGACTACTACCCGCACCAGTTCTCCGGTGGCCAGAAGCAGCGCGTGGTCATCGCCGCGGCGCTGGCCCTGAAGCCGGAACTGATTGTGGCAGATGAGCCAACCACCGCATTGGACGTCACGGTGCAGGCTGAAATTCTCCAGCTGCTGCGCGACCTGCGTGATCAGCTGGGTACCGCCATCGTCATCATCACCCACAATATGGGGGTGGTAGCCGATATCGCCGACCGCGTGATCGTGATGAACCAGGGGCAGATCGTTGAGCAAGCACCATCGATCCAGCTCTTCGAAGCACCGCAAGAGGACTACACCAAGTCCCTGCTGGCTGCCGTGCCGCACCTGGGGCGCGAAAGCGCCTCGGAGGGACTAGTCGAACGTCCGAACCAGGATGCTGAATTGCTGGTGGAAGCCAAGGGCCTGAAGGTGCATTTCCCGGGACGCCTCGGGGCCCCGGGCTTCACCGCGGTCGATGAGGTGGATCTGAAGATCCACGCCGGCGAAGTCTACGGACTGGTGGGCGAGTCCGGTTCGGGGAAAACCACCATCGGACGCAGCATCGCGGGATTGAACCGCATCACCGGTGGCTCGCTGAAGGTGCTGGGCTACGAGATGGCCCACTTCAAGGAACGCACCTTCAAGCCGCTGCGTGAGCAGATCGGCTTCGTGTTCCAGGATCCAGCGGCAAGCTTCAATCCGCACTTGACCGTAGGCGAATGCGTGGCCGAGCCACTGGCCGTGCACCGTGATCTGAACCCGCTGCAGACCCGCAACAAGGTGGCCGAACTGCTTGAGGCCGTGCAGCTTCCAGCCGGTTTTGCCAACCGCTACCCGCACGAACTCTCCGGCGGCCAGCGCCAGCGCGCGTCGCTGGCCCGCGCACTGGCCTTGGAGCCGAAGCTGCTGATTGCCGATGAGCCAACCAGCGCACTGGACGTTTCGGTGCAGGCCAAGGTGCTGGAGCTGTTCCGCGAATTGCAGACCGAACTGGGCTTCGCAGCCCTGTTCGTCTCGCATGATCTGGCAGTGGTGGACCAGCTGGCTACCTGGGTGGGCGTCCTGTTCCGGGGCACCTTGCTGGAAGAAGGCTTGGGCTCCAAGGTCCTGGCCAACCCGCAGCATGAATACACCCAGCGCCTGATCGCCTCGCTTCCGGTTCCGGACCCGCGCGAACAGGCGCAGCGACGCAAACTGATTGAACAGCTGAACGCCTCCTGAGCAGCTGGCAATCAAGGAACAACGGGCATGCCCCGGGCACGGTCAGGCACCGTGTCTGGGGCATGTCACCTTGTGGGTAATCCGTCATGCGAACCCGTAAACTGGTGATCATGAACGAGCCGAAGAACACTGAGACCACCCAGTCATTCGACCCGCACGCCAGCTCGTTGCAGGGCGAGGTCCAGAATGAAGTCCTCGAAGAGCTGTACGCCATCCGCGGCAGCATCGACAACTTCGATGCGCAGCTGGTTTTCCTGTTGGCTGAACGCTTCAAGGCGACCCAGCGCGTAGGGGTCCTGAAGGCCGAGCACCAGTTGCCGCCGAGCGACCCTAGCCGCGAGAAGGCGCAGATCGAGCGCCTGCGCGCCCTGGCCCACGAAGCGCATCTTGATCCAGAATTCGCCGAAAAATTCCTGAATTTCGTGATCTCTGAAGTCATCCGCCACCACCAGAACATTTCTGACTCGCACAACAATGACTGAGCAGGAACACGAGGCCGCTGAACGCCGCGATGTTCACGCCACCGCTTTCTGCCAGTTCCCGGGCAGCGACCCGTCGGCCATCCACGAAGTGGTGCGCGGGGAATTGGGAGAACCCAACCTAGCGGTCTTCCCGCAGCTGCCGGATCGTGGCGTCGGCGCCGATGCGGTAGGGCGCAGCGCCACCTTGCTGGCAGACCTCGGCTTCGATCTGCAGCCGCACGGCTGGAGGATCGGTGCCAAGGACGGTATCGATGCCCGTCGTGCCCGCAGCATCCTGCGCAGTGACGAGAATCTGCTAGCTGATGTACTCGGTGCGGAAGCGAAACCTGCCCAGCGCCTCAAGCTCACCTTGCTCGGTCCGTGGACATTGGCCGCCAGCCTGTACCTGTCGAACGGGGAGCGGGTGATCAGCGATCATGGGGCGCGCCGCGACATCATCGAGTCCTACGCCCACGGAGCACGCGAGCATCTGGACCGACTGGCCCGCATTACCTCGCTGGCGGACTTCACTATCCAGATTGATGAGCCGCTGCTGGGCGACGTGCTCGACGGCACAATCAGTACCGCCAGCGGATACCGGACCCTGCGCTCGATCCCACGCGCCGAAGTGCGAAGCGCCTATGCGCAGTTCTTCAAGGTGCTCGCTGGCGAGGCCGAAGGCCAACGGGTCACCTCGCTGCTGAATCTGCCTACCCAGGATGAACACTGGATTGAACGGGTGGATCTGCTGCACCAAGCCGGTGCCGGCGCGCTGGTCATCGACCCTGGAGGCTTGACGCACCGCAAGTGGGAGCGGGTAGCGGGACTTGTCGAAGGCGGGGGCCGCGTCTTCTTGCAGGTGCTCGCCCCCGGAACCCGGGCACAAGGTGTTGTAGAAGGGGTGAACTCCATTCTTCGTCCTTGGCGTCAGCTGGGCTTGGGCTTGGGGCAGCTAGGTGCACTAACCCTGATGCCGCGTGGAGACTTCTCGCGCAGCAGCTCGGCGCAGGCCATCGAGAACCTGCGACGGCTGGCCAGTTATGCCCAAGCGTTGGAGCAGACACGCGTCGATGCGTAGCTAACTGCCTGATTTCTGCCGGTCACAGCCCGAAAAGGGCGGTTGATCATGTATCTTAGGAATAGTGGGGTAGCGGATCTACCCGGTTTGGCCAGTTGGCTGAAACCTCAAACCTACGGTTTCAGGGGGACATGGGATGAAGGCACGGATTTTAGTCGTTGACGATGACGAAGCGTTGTCGGAAATGATTGGCATTGTCCTGCAAAATGACGGCTTCGA
Source organism: Glutamicibacter sp. NPDC090743 (assembly GCF_044769125.1). NCBI lineage: Bacteria > Bacillati > Actinomycetota > Actinomycetes > Micrococcales > Micrococcaceae > Glutamicibacter > Glutamicibacter sp. NPDC090743. Next base: position 355,681 of record NZ_JBIVXE010000001.1, read on the forward strand.
TGCCTCATTCTGCTACGACGGTTCCGGTGCTCTGGAAGCATTCCGTGAAGCGAACCCCGACCTGGTGCTCCTTGACCTGATGCTGCCTGGCATTGACGGCATCGAGGTATGCAAGCAGATCCGCGCGGAATCCGACGTTCCCGTCGTGATGCTCACCGCCAAGTCGGACACTGCCGACGTTGTCCGCGGGCTGGAATCCGGTGCCGATGACTACGTGCCCAAGCCTTTCAAGCCAGCCGAGCTGGTGGCCCGCGTGCGAGCCCGTTTGCGTCCAAGCGAAACCCACGCCGCGGAGACTTTGCAAGTTGGCGAAGTGACCATCGACGTGGCCGGGCACCGAGTGACCCGCGGAACCGATGTCGTGTCGCTGACCCCGCTGGAATTCGACCTCCTGGTCACCATGGCCCGCAAGCCATGGCAGGTCTTCAGCCGCGAGCAGCTGCTGGAAGCCGTCTGGGGCTACCGGCACGCTGCAGATACCCGCTTGGTCAACGTGCACGTGCAGCGCCTGCGCTCGAAGATTGAAATTGACCCGGAGAAGCCGCAGATTATCGAGACCGTTCGCGGTGTCGGATACAAGGCTGGTTCGGCAAGTTGAGTTCGCACACGTCGACCGGTGCAGAGTTGGTTCCGGTCGATGTGCATGCCCAGTCGCAGTCCAAACCCGCCCGGTGGAGCAAAATCGAGCAGTGGATCAAGCGTCCTTGGCACACCGCCAAGCTGCGTTGGCAACGCCACCTGCTGTTCCGCACCGTCATTTCGACGCTGCTTTTCACCGCGCTGGCTTTGGTTGCCGCCGGCGCCTTCCTTTCCAACCAGATCGCCTCCACGCTTTTCGAAGAGCGCGTGAACCAGATATCCAAGGAATCGGAACGCGGCCTGGTCCAGGCCCGCTCCATTCTCGAATCGGCTTCCACCACCGATCGCGCCTCCACCCAGGCCCTGGTGAATTCGACCTTGGCTTCCCTGGAAGGCGATGGCGCAACCGTAGTCCGCGATTTCGTGCTGATGCCCATTGCCGGTGACCAAAGCCTTTATGTTGGGCCAATGGCTTCCGGTTCCCTGACCACCCGCGTGATCCCTGGCGATCTCGCGGAGCGGGTTGCAGGGGAGCAAGGCATCTATTGGCGTTCCATCGAGCTGGGTGCCGATACCGCAACCAAGCCCGGTCTCATTGTCGGCACCAAGGTACTGATTCCGCCTGGACGCGAGTACGGACTGTATCTGGTCTACGACCTGTCCAGCGTGCAGGATACCCTCGAATTCATCAATCGTGCGATGGCTTTCACCGGGCTGATTCTGCTGGCAGTGGTTGGCTTCGTTGCGTGGTCGGTCGCCCGTACCGTGGTCCGCCCGGTGGCCGATGCCGCGTATGTTTCGGAGAGGATTGCTTCTGGTGACCTCGACCGCCGAATGAAGGTCGCCGGCAAGGACGAGGTGGCCCGATTGGGTACGGCCTTCAACCACATGGCCCACTCGTTGCAAGAGCAGATCACCGCATTGAATAATCTCTCGGCCATGCAGCAACGCTTCGTTTCCGACGTCTCGCACGAATTGCGCACCCCGCTGACCACCGTGCGCATGGCTGCCGAAGTGATCCACGATGCCCGCGAGGACTTCGATCCGCTTACCGCGCGGTCCGCCGAACTGATGTACAACCAGATCGAGCGTTTCCAGCACCTGCTCAATGACCTGCTGGAAGTGTCCCGCTTCGATGCCGGCGTCGCGGTGCTTGACCGTGAGTCAACGGACTTGAACGTCATAGCCCGCAAGGTTATCGATACCGCCACCCCGGTGGCTGATGAATACGGTTCGCTCATCCGCCTGAACGCGCCCAGCGACGGTTGCGTCGCAGAAGTGGATCCGCGCCGCGTCGAGCGTGTGATCCGCAATCTGGTGCTCAACGCGGTGGAGCACGGTGAAAGCAAGCCAATCGATATCACCATCGGCGCCAACCAGAGCGCGGTGGCGATCACCGTGCGCGACTACGGCATCGGCATGTCCGAAGAGGCGTGTAACCACGTCTTCGACCGATTCTGGCGCGCTGATCCGGCCCGTGCACGGACCACCGGAGGTTCCGGCCTGGGCTTGTCGATCTCGATGGAGGACACCAGGTTGCACGATGGCCGATTGGAAGCGTGGGGCAAGCCAGGGGTCGGCTCGGTCTTCCGCCTGACCTTGCCACGCAGCGAGGACCTGGAGATCGCTTCGTCGCCGCTTCCACTGGAACCGCCAGTTCCTGAAAGCCTGGCTACGGTGATTTTGGGAGACAGCTTCCCGCTGACCGGTGAAGTGCCAAAGATCGGATACACGCCGCTGGTTCTTGATCCGGATTTGGATGCGGATTCGCCAGATGACGATGTCACCAATCCGAACCTGGGCAGCAACGAGCAGAAGAAGGAAGGGGAGAGCTGATGCGGAAGAAATTCTTTTCCAGCCTCGCGATCATCCTTGCTGCTGCGCTTGCGATCTCTGGCTGCGCCTCGATTCCCAGAACTTCCACCGTCCAGCAGATTGAAGCCGGAACCGACACCAGCGGGGCTGAAAGCTACAGCTATGCGGCCGATGGACCGGCAGCAGGTGCTGATGCCAGGGCCATCGTCGAGGGGTTCGTCGAGGCTGGGCGTTCGGTATCCGAAGATTATGCTGTCTCCCGCGAATTCATGGACGCGCATCTGAGCAACACCTGGCGCGGTGATACGCAGACGCTGATCTACGATGCCTTCAATGTGGTCAACGGGGCCGATGCGAACAAGTACACCATCCAGCTCGAAATCACCGGTGAAGTCGACGCGCATGGCGTGCGCACCGACTACCCGGATCACTCGACCCGTGCAGTGGATATCGAAGTCGCCAAGGTAGACGACGAATGGCGCATTACCAAAGCCCCGGACGGCACGATGCTCGAAGCCTCGACGTTCACCAAGATCTTTGCCGCGCAGACCCTGTACTTCTACGATGCGAGCTTCGCCTATTTGGTTCCCGACATACGGTGGTTCACCTCGGGTTCGGGCACCACCACGTCGATGGTGGAAGCCTTGTTGGCAGGACCAGCCCCGTACCTGCAAAATGCTGTCGTCTCCGCTTTCTCGACGGCCAGCGGACTGGTGCGTTCAGCGGTGCCGGTGCGCGATGGCGAAGCGACCATCGATTTGAACTCCAATACCTTCGCAGATGCTACCGACCGGAGCATCTTGCTGATGAAGCAGCAGATGGAAGCCACGCTGACCAGCCTAGCTCCGGTGGACTCGGTAAAGCTGCTGCGGGAGGAAAACGAAGTCAACCTTTCGACCGAAGACACTAACTTCGAGCCGGCTACGTCCAACCCCAGCACGCAAGATACGCTGATCGGCATTTCGGACCAGTACTTGGTCTACGTCAAGGGACTCTCGATCATTCCGGTGGGCGGCGTCCCGGATATTTCCGGATACAACCCACGGGACCCGGCCATGTCTCCGGTCGGCAATCGCTATGCCTTCCTCAACGGCCGCCGCACCCAGCTGTGGGGGATTGACGACAAGGGCAGCCTGCGCCTTTCGCTGGAGGGCGAGGAGCTCATCCAGCCGTCCATGGATCTGGCCGGCTGGACCTGGACCGCGGATAACGGGGCAGCTACCCCGATCAGGGCGGTCCCTGCCGACACCGAAATGAAGGGTGAAGCCCGTCCAATCGATGTGGCCTGGCTGGAAGATGCCCAGATCGATTCCTTGCGGATTTCCCGTGACGGCGCGCGAGCGCTGATCGTGGCAACCATCGGCAAGACCACGTCGGTTTACGTCGCCGGCGTGATCCGCGATGCTGAAGGTGTGCCCCGCGGACTCACGGATTCGCCAATGAAGATCTATCCAGAAGTTCCGGTGAATACCGCGCTATGGGATTCGGACAGATCCATTATTGTTGCCGAGCTCGGTGACGACCAAGCTGTTGAAGCGGCCCAGATCACCTTCGAAGGCGGCAGCGAGCACCTGCAGCTGCTGTTGGGCATGGTCGGCATCGCTACCGGTGTCGGCAGCCGCCGCGAAGTGTATGCCGAGACCAACGAGAAGCTGTATACCCGCGTGGGCAATTCCTGGCACGAGCTTGAGGATTTTGCCCAGGACGTCGCCTATCCCGGCTAAGCAGGACCTTGCTCCACAACTCGTTGGCGACCAGACCGATCGACGCGGTTCATCGGCCAGTCTGGCCGTATGGAAATTCCCGAAGAGTGGCTGCGGTGCGTCGATGAGCTGTCACGCAGCAGGCCCATGCGCTGGCTGGGATTCGGCACCAGGGAAATCGCGAACTTCCTGCTTCCGGCCTGTTGCGCGGTCTGCGCCCGGGCAGATTTTCGGCTTTGCCCCGAATGCCGCAGTGAAATCCAACGCCAACTGAGCCTGCCGCCCCTGCCGGACACGCATCATCTCTATGTCGAGCTTCCCGTGCTCGGCCAGCAGCTTGCCGTTAGTTCCTGCGGCGCTTACGGCAAGGAGCTGGCTCGGGCTTTGCTGGCATTCAAGAACAAGCAGCGCTACTTCCTCGTCTCGCTCTTCGCCCCTTATCTTGCTGCCGCGCTGAACGCCGGATGCATCCCGCAGCGCGCGAATCTTCCTACCCTGGTGGTGCCGGTGCCCAGTTCGCTCAAGGCAACAGCGCAGCGTGGCTACTCTCCGGTGAAGACGATGCTCGACCACGGCTTCGCTCGCGGGCTGCTGTCGGCAGATCTAGAGTGCCGCACGCTGCTGCACTACCGCCTCGGTTCTGCCTTGGGCGGGGCGCAGAAAACCAAGAGCGGTTCAGACCGGCGCGGCGGCCGGACCCATTTCGTAGCCGAGCGTGCCAGCGCTAATGGCCAGCCGGTCATCCTGGTCGACGACGTCCTAACCACCGGTTCTACGTTGCGGCACGCGGCCATGGCCTGCCATGAGGCAGGATATGACGTCACCAGCGCGGTGGTACTGGCTTTGACGAGACCGCCAAATAATGCACCTGAACAGTAATTACGCTTACCGCGATCGGAAATTGTGAGCCCGGATACTTGAATCTTGGCCACGGTGGCATAAGGTGAAGTATGGGATGCATCACAGATGCAGCTAAAAGCCCATCTTCAGTCCGAAAGGATGGAATTTTCGGACTGTTGTGTCACCCGACTCCCTATTGGAGGACACCATGGAGCTGAACTACAGCGGACGCAACATCACCATTTCGGATCGTTTCCGTGAGTATGTTGACGAGAAAATCACCAAGGTTGACCAGCTGGCCACCAAAATACAGCGCATCGACGTCAAGGTCCTCAAAGAAGCACACGCTCGTGATCAGAGCACTGCACTGTCCGTTGAATTGACCGTTGTTGGCCGTGGCCCAGCAATTCGAGCCGAGGCTCGCGGCGCTGACAAGTTCGCGGCTTTCGACATCGCGTTCGCAAAACTGCTTGAACGCCTGCGCAAGGCCCGCGACAAGCGCAAGGTGCATCGCGGCAACCACACCCCGCTGGCTGTCCACCAGGCAACTGGCGGCCTGCCTACCGCATCGAGCGGCAAGTCGTTGGTTGAAGAAACCATCGAAGCCCAGAAAGCCGCGGAAGCTGCCGAAGTCGAGGCCAACGCCGAGTACTCGCCAGTGGTCATCCGCCGCAAGTCCTTCCCTGCAGAAGTGATGAGCGTAGATGACGCAGTGGACCGCATGGAACTGGTCGGCCATCCGTTCTACCTTTTCATCGATGAAGCCACCGGCGAGCACGCTGTGGTCTATGGCCGCACCCAGTACCAGTACGGTGTCATCTCCTTGGATCCATCACTGAACTCCAATGAAGAAGCCACCAGGGAAACTCGCGGCTACCGTGACAAAGCCTTGGCAACAGAAGGCTAGTCATCGGAACCACAACTAGCGTGGGCGGCCAACGCATTCTCAGCCTCAAGCAGGCACGAAGAATCGCGTTGGCCGCCCAAGGCCTGTCCAAGGGCAGGAAAGAACAACCCGTCACCGCGCGGAGAATCGTCAGCGCTATCGGCAGTATCGCGCAATTGCAGATTGACTCGGTGAACGTCGTTCGCAGGGCCCATTACATGCCGATGTTCGCCCGGCTCGGCGCCTATGACACCAAGGTGCTGGACCAGCTTCTGGCCAAGCCGCTCAGCCCTATCACCGAATATTGGGCCCATGAGGCCTCGGTGGTCAGCTCCGAACTCATTCAAGACCTGCGGGTATGGCAGCGCCGAACCTGGATCGATAAATCAGATGGGTTCTCCGCCGAACAGCATGACCTCTCGGATCGCGTCCTTGAATACCTGTCCAATAATCCAGGCTCCAGCGCCCGGCAAATCAGCCAGGCTTTGGAGGTCGCCCCGGTCGGGGAGAAAAAGCATTGGGGGTGGAATTGGAATGACACCAAGTTCGTCACCGAGTCCCTTTTCGCCCAAGCCAAGATCTTGACGCTGGGACGCAACTCCCAGTTTGAACGCCGTTACGCACTAGCCGCGGATGTGGTGGGCAGGCAACAGGAACTCGATGCGGCGCAGCGGCACGAGGCCCTCGCCCGGCTGGTTGTCCGGGCCATGGATGCCCTTGGCATCGCCACCGCTCACTGCGTCGCAGAGTATTTCCGTCTTCCGGTGCGCGCGGCGAAAGAAGAGCTCGCCCAGCAGGCACGTGCTGGTCTCATCGAAGAAGTACAGGTTGCCGGCATTGCCGAGCCTTGCTATTTGCAGGCCGGCACCAAGATTCCGCGCAGGATCGATCCTGACCTGCGTTTGCTGTCACCTTTTGATTCGATGGTTTTCAATCGCCGCCGGCTGGAGAAGTTCTTCGGGTTCGAATACCGCATCGAAATCTACGTGCCGGAAAATCAGCGCCGCTACGGCTACTACGTTTTCCCGATGCTTTTCGGCGAAGAGTTCGTGGGCCGAGTGGATCTGAAAGCTGACCGGGCCAGGTCGGTGCTGCACGCAAAGCAGGTGCATTACGAGCCGGGTGTCGACGCCAGTGTCGAGGCTGGATTGCGAGCCGAGCTGGATCGCATGGCGCGCTGGCTGGAACTTGAACGAGTGGAAATCGGGCTGTGAAGGGCCTGTTGATCAAATCGCTGTTCGCTATAAGAACAGCGCAAATGGGATTGAAATAGCCAGATGTGCTGTTTTCCTCACGTAGACTGAAGACGCCAGAAATTACTGTGCTTGAGATATTGGGAGCTACCACGTGGCATCATTGCTAGAACGTATTTTGCGTACCGGCGACAAGAAGATTCTGAAGACTCTTCGTAAGTACGCCGACACGATCAATACGTTGGAAGTCGAAATTCGCGAACTTTCGGACGAAGAGCTCAAGGGTGAAACCGACAAGTTCCGCGAACGTTTGGCTAACGGTGAGACGTTGGATGACTTGCTCCCAGAAGCTTTTGCGGTGGTCCGCGAAGCCTCGGACCGGGTCCTTGGCATGCGCCACTTCGATGTCCAGCTCATGGGCGGTGCTGCCCTGCATCTGGGAAACATCGCTGAAATGCGTACCGGTGAAGGCAAGACCCTGGTCGCTACCGCACCGGCTTACCTGAACGCGTTGACCGGTGACGGCGTGCACGTGGTGACAACCAACGACTTCCTCGCCCAGTACCAGTCGGATCTGATGGGTCGCGTCTTCCGCTTCCTCGGTCTGACCTGCGGCTGCATTCTCTCCAGCCAGAAGCCTGCCGAGCGGCGCAAGCAGTATGAAGCCGATATCACCTACGGCACGAACAACGAGTTCGGATTCGACTACCTGCGCGACAACATGGCGTGGAGCAAGGACGAGCTGGTCCAGCGCGGACACAACTTCGTCATCGTCGATGAGGTCGACTCGATCCTGATCGATGAGGCGCGTACCCCGCTGATCATTTCCGGACAGGCTTCGGGAGATGTGAACCGCTGGTACACCGAATTCTCCAAGATCGTCTCGCGACTGAAGCGTGAAGACGATTACGAGGTCGACGAAAAGAAGCGCACCATCGGCGTGCTGGAGTCGGGCATCGAAAAGGTCGAGGACTACCTGGGCATCGATAACCTCTACGAAGCGAACAACACCCCGCTGATCGGCTTCCTGAACAGCGCCATCAAGGCCAAGGAACTGTTCAAGAAGGACAAGGACTACGTCGTTGTCAACGGCGAAGTCATGATCGTTGACGAGCATACCGGCCGTGCACTGGCTGGCCGCCGCTACTCCGAGGGCATGCACCAGGCCATCGAGGCCAAGGAAAACGTTGAGATCAAGGCCGAGAACCAGACTCTGGCCACCGTGACCTTGCAGAACTACTTCCGCATGTACGCCAAGATCTCGGGCATGACCGGTACGGCGCAGACCGAGGCCGCGGAATTCATGGGTACCTACAAGCTGGGCGTGGTGGAGATTCCCACCAATAAGCCAGCAATCCGCATGGACCAGTCGGACTACATCTACAAGAATGAAGTCGCCAAGTTCAATGCTGTGGTTGAGGACATTGCCGAGCGCCATGCGACGGGACAGCCGATCCTGGTGGGCACCACCAGCGTGGAAAAGAGCGAATACCTCTCCCGGCTGCTCTCCAAGAAGGGCATCCGCCACGAGGTGCTCAACGCCAAGCAGCACGCTCGCGAAGCTGCCGTGGTCGCGATGGCCGGCCGCAAGAACGCGGTGACCGTTTCTACCAACATGGCCGGCCGCGGTACCGACATCATGCTCGGCGGCAACGCTGAGTTCCTGGCCGTGGCCGAGATGGAGCGCCGTGGCCTGGATGCGGAGAACAACCCGGAAGAGTACAACACGGTCTGGGACGAAGTCTTTGACAAGGCGAAGGAAACCGTCGCCAACGAATCGAAGGAAGTTGCGGCGCTCGGCGGCCTGTACGTGCTGGGCACCGAACGGCACGAATCACGCCGCATCGATAACCAGCTGCGTGGTCGCTCCGGCCGTCAGGGCGACCCGGGCGAATCGCGTTTCTACCTGTCGATGACCGATGACCTGATGCGCCGGTTCAACTCCGGGATGGCCGAGCGCATCATGAACAACCCGTCGATGCCAGATGACGTGGCGCTGGAATCCAAGATGGTTTCGCGCGCCATTGAGTCCGCCCAGGCACAGGTGGAAGGCGTCAACGCCGAGCAGCGCAAGAATGTGCTGAAATACGATGACGTGATGAACCGCCAGCGTGAAGCGATCTACGCTGACCGCCGTTCCATCCTGGAAGGCGACGACCTCGAAGAAAAGGTCGGCCACTTCCTGGAAGATGTCGTCAAGGCAATGGTCCTGGAAGCGACCCAGGTCGGCGACCCGGACGATTGGGAGCTCAAGTCGTTGTGGACCAACCTCAAGCAGCTGTACCCGATCGGCATCACCATCGATGAAGTTCTCGAAGAGGCCGGCGGAGTGGGGCACCTCTCCGCGCAGTTCCTGGAACGCGAAATCCTCTCGGATGCCCAGTACCAGTACGAAGAGCGGGAAAAGCTTGTTGGTTCTTCCACCATGCGCGATCTGGAGCGCCGTGTAGTGCTCTCGACCATCGGTCGCAAGTGGCAGGAGCACCTGTACGAGATGGATTACCTCAAGGAAGGAATCGGACTGCGTGCCATGGCCCAGCGCGACCCGCTAGTGGAATACCAGCGTGAAGGCTACACCATGTTCCAGACCATGATGGAAGGCATCCGCGAGGAAAGCATCGGAACCCTCTTCAACTTGGAGATCCCCACCGGAGCTGAAGCAGCTGCCGCGCCAGCGGTTGACGAATCGGCGAAGCCGAAGAACCTGCAGTTCACCGGCCCGGATGAAGATGGCGAAGCCAGCACCACTCGCGCCCAGGCAACGTCGAGCAAGAAGAAGAACAAGAAGGCCAAGCGCAGCTAGATTAGCTCCACATCGGTCACCTGCCACCGTCCGTGCCAGGGCTCAATTTTCAGAGCCACGGCACGGACGCGGTATTTAAAGCCCAAGATGACTGTGCATTCCCAAGAACCTGATATGCACCGGTCCAGGTGCAATGAGATGATCTGCCCGTGTGCCGTGCCCGGCAGCGGCTCGAGCGTGTAGCACTGGGTCTCCAGGAGGGCCCGGCGCCGGAGCTTGGCAATGCAAGAGGGCTCCATCACGAATGCCAGCTGATTCACGGTGCGGTACCCAGCCACGATTTCGAAGACCGCGCGGGCTACTGCATGCGAAATCTCAACGATGGCCCGGTGCTCGCTGCGGTAGACAGCAGAGCGATGGAAGATATTGTCCATTGCCCGACGCAGGTGAGCCGGAGCCTGGCATGGATCGGCAGCCGAGGTGGCGCCAGCCGGGTTCGGGTCTGGGAGGTTGGCTGCGTAGATGTCCGGTTGATAGTAGCCGGTGTTGGCGCTACGGGGGCTGATGGCGATGGTGCTCATGATGACTCCTAGTTGGGCGTGGGGAAGTTCTTGAATGCGCTTAGCCGGCTGGCGGTAGTTCAAGTACCGTTCCAACTCGCAGCAGGTCCGGGTCGGTGCCGATGGACTTCTTGTTGCGTTGATAGATCTTTGGCCAATAGGCAGAAATTTCTTCCACGGTGGCCTGGGCACCTAGATGTTCTGCCGCTATGGTCCACAGATTCTGCCCTTTAGCGACGACAACTTCTGTGCGTTGCACCGAACGTTGGCCTGGATTCCTGGCCCCGGGGGATACCAGTGGGCTCAGGGGAACGCTCATGGATTCGGGGAACCATTGCGGGCTCGGTACGGAGTTTTGCTGCGGGCCTGCATAGCTGGCTAGTTCTTGGCTGGCGTTTTCCGCCGGGACCTGTGCCAGGGAAACTGCCAGTGGTTCACCCGCGTAGGCTGCAGCGACTGAAGAGAGGGCAATCGAGGTTCCAAGCATTGAGCCTAGAATTCTCCTGCTGAGTGCGGGGGCGATTCGTTCGAAGAACCGCGCTAGCTTCGGCTTGCGGTGGGTGAAGGCCCAGCGGATCATCTGGGCCAAGGCCACGCGCAGCAAGTACAGCGTAAGTAACGCCAGGAACGAAAGGCTGACGAGAATCCTTATGTGGTCCGCTGTGGCGAGCCCATCGACTGGGGACCGGAAGTAATCAGATATCCACTGGATTCCCACATAGATAATGACCAATGACGCTGCCGAAAAGAGCAGCAGCACGAATATTTGCCGTTGGCGAGACACCCGAATCACTTCCTTGAATGAATTTTGATGTCATTTGATGGTGTTTGATGTTCATAGTGACACTTAGAGATCGTTTTGTGAATAGGGTTACGCAAAAATGTTTATTCTCGTACAGTGGGCGCATGCGGTGGGATTCACTCTTCGACGACTTGGAGGCTCAGCTAGCAGAACAGAGCCGGGCGCAGCTGCGTGAAGAAATTGCCGAAAACATCAGGGTTGAACGGGCAACTGCCGAACTGCTGCCTACTCTGATGCGGTTCTACGGACACGAATTGAGCCTCCGGCTGGCCGGGGGAACCGAACTCCGCGCGAAGCTCGGCCCTTGCGCGACCGATTACATCTGCCTGGAAACAGAGCAGGCCCAATGGGTGATCCGCAGTGGAGCGATTGAATCCTTCGCCCTTCCGCCGGGGCGCGCACCTGCGGTGGAACGGCGCGCGCCGGGCCGCTCGGTGAAGTTTTCCTCGGTTCTTCGGGGATTGCTCCGGGACCGCGCACGATGCCATGTTTTTGGCCGTGCGGGCAGCTCCATGGCTGAAGGAACGCTGACTCAGGTAGCCAAGGATTTTTTGATAATTCTGGTGCATCCTCGCGATGAATTCGCCAGAGCACAGCAGGCCTCAACGCAATTGCTGATTCCCCTGGATGCTATCGGATGGGTCGAAGCGATCACTCTTTCGTGATCCACAAGTGCACGCAAGGTCTTTCCAGCAGGACCAAGTTGTCGTAGGATCACCATCCATAAGCACCTATGCTGGCGGAAGGTCAGAGCCTTGATCACAGAACAGATCGCCCAGGACGCGCGGACAACCTCGGCCTCGCGTGTGCGACGGCCGAGTTGGAAGGACCCACGCCTGGCTCTCGGCGCGGTGCTCGTAGTCGCTTCGGTCGCGGGAACCGTGTACCTGGTCGGCGAATTGCATCAGACGTCCACGGTGTATGTCGCCAGCACCAATATCACCCTCGGAGAAAAGCTGACCAGCGAGAACATGAAAACTCAAGAAGTCCAGCTTGGCGAAACTCTCGAGAACTACCTGCACACAGATGCGCAGCTCGGCCAGGACGCCCGAGCGAACACCTTTATCAGCGAAGGGCAGCTGATTCCAGTCACCTCGATAATGCACAGTGAAGTGGGGTCGCGCAGGCCGGTCAATGTCGATCTTCCGGCAGACCTTTCTTCGTCGATTACCCCCGGTAGCTTTGTTGACGTATGGATTGCCAAACGCGAAACCGGCGGCAGCACCTACGAAGTCCCGGAAAAGCTCTCCTCCATGGTCGAAGTCGCCGCACGCGTTGAAAGCGGCGGGGGACTGGTGGGAACCCAAGGCACCAACCTGGAACTGCTGGTGGAACCGAATCAGCTTGAACCGCTGCTTCAAGCGCTGGCCAACGAATCGAGAATTATCGTCGTCTACAACCCGGCCGGGACCGAACAATGAGTATTTCGGTCGTAGTGCTCGGCGACCAGGAGAAAATCGTCCGGCAAATCGAAGGGTACCGCGGGGAACTGATGGTCACCCGCGTCTGCTCCGGCATAGCCGAAGCCATTGCCGCTTGCGATACCGGAATGGCTGATGTGCTGATCGTTGCCGACGCCCAGCTGGTGCCGCCCATGGAACAACTTGATGCGTTGCTGATGCGCCAGACAGCGGTTGTCCTGTTCTTTGACCGGCCCGAAGACTGGAAGCCATTGCCTGATGTCCTTCATCTGCCTGCGGATTCCGGCATGGCCGAGCTGGAAGGACGCATCAGGGGCGTAGTTCAGTCATTGAATCATTCTGGAACCAACGGAACGCTCGCGGTTCCCGAACCGGAGGACGACTCTACGGGCCGGAACGGAAGAATCGTCAGCTTCTGGAGCGCCCCTGGATCTCCCGGGCGCAGTACCGTCGCGCTGAATTATGCGGTGGAAACGGCGGCAGCAGGAAAAACCGTGGTGCTTCTGGACGCAGACACCTACGCCGCCAGCATCGCCATTCAATTGGGGCTCATGGACGAATCGGCATCCATCGCGCAGTTGTGCCGTGCCATCGACGCCGGCTCGTTGGATGTTGCCCGACTCAACGCTGCATGTTCCTTGGTCCAGGTCGGGGAGGCGACCATGCGCGTGGCGACCGGAATCCCGCGTGCTAGCCGGTGGCCCGAGGTCCGGGCCTCGGCGCTGCGGCGAGCGGCCATGCTGCTCAAAGTTCACTACGACCTGGTCGTATTGGATTTGGCTCCGTACATTGAATTGGACGAACAGCTCAGTTTCGATACCCAAGCACCACAGCGAAACGCTGTCACCGTCGAGATGCTCCAGTGCTCCGATGAGCTTTTCATGATCGTGCGTGCCGACAGCTTGGGAATTCCGCGTGCACTTCGCGCCATCGACGAATTGGAGGATGCACTGCCCGGGCTGAATCCGAAAATCGTCTTCAACCGCGTGGGAGCCAGCAGTACCGGGCGCAGCCCGAAGCGCAGGTTGATTGAAGCGTGGGACCGGTTTGGGCCGACGCACCAAATCGCAGGGTATCTGCCCGAGGACAGCGCCGCGTGCAACGCGGCAGTGCTGGGAGGAAGCCCATTGCTCGAAATCGCACCTCGGGGCCTATTGCGTATGGAAATACGGTCTTTGGCCGGCATAAATTCCACGGATTCACCCAAGAAATGGAATAGTCGTCGATTTCGCTCCGAAGCTTGAACCCCAGAGGTGAAAACCGAGTAGTGTGGGTAAAACTAGAGATCCGCAAAGGCGCGGGTTGATCGAACTTTGTTCTTGGAGGCGTTCTTTTGAACTCGTCGGAATCCAGCATGTCAGAATCATTCATGGATGAGACACTCACCTCGAAATTGGTGAGCGAGTACTATGGCCAAATTGCGACCGAAGACGTGGCGGCCTACCGGCCAGACGAACTCGAAGCTCGCGTAGCAGCACATCTGGAAATCGGGTTTCAGCGTGATGCTGAAAACGCTAATGTCGCCATTACCCGCAACAACGGAATTTCAGTGGTCCACATCGTCACCGATGACATGCCATTCCTTGTTGATTCGGTAACTGCCGCACTAGTGCAGCTGAATTCACCAATTCAGCTGGTAGTGCATCCGACGTTCGTTGTCTCCCGCAAGACCGAGACCGGCGAAATTTCAAAGATCAGCCATGCTGGTCTGCAGCATGTTGCCAGCGGTGACACCGCTGCGCTCTCGGATTTGAGCACCCTGATTTCGGCCGGTGCAGAAACCCGCATCGAATCGTGGATTTCAGTCGAGCTCGCTCGCGAGCTCAGCGATGAGCAGGCCAAGGAATTTGTTGAGCGCCTCTATAGCGTTCTGGCAGATGTGCGTGTTGCAGTGAAGGACTGGCCGGCCATGCTGGACCGGGCCAAGGATATTGCGCAGAGCCTTCCGCAGACTCCGAAGGCTGAGGAAATCGCCGAGGTGCAGCAGGCATCGGAGCTGCTGGACTGGTTAGCTGACGGAAAGTTCACGTTCCTGGGCTACCGCGACTACTCGCTGGAAACCATCAACGGCGAAGACGTCCTGGTCGCCCGCCCAGGCAGCGGCTTGGGACTGATGCGCGATCTGGCGGACCAAGGTCCACAGCACCTGACCAAGCGCGGCCGCATCACCGCTCGCGACAAGCGTGCGCTGATCGTGACCAAGGCGAACTCCCGTTCCACCGTTCACCGTGGCGTGTACCTGGACTATGTCGGAGTCAAGAGCTTCGATGCCAATGGCGAAGTCAACGGCGAACGCCGTTTCATCGGCCTCTTCTCCTCCAGTGTTTACACCTCGAGCGTGAAGACCGTCCCGCTGGTACGCGAAAAGGTTGAAGCGGTGCTGAAGCGCACCGGCTTCGCGCCTGATTCCCACTCGGGCAAGGACATCACCACTATTCTGGAAAGCTACCCACGCGATGAGATGTTCCAGATCTCCGTCGACGAGTTGACCAAGATTGCCCTCGGTATCCTGCGCCTGCAGGAACGCCGCCGCACCTCGGTCTTCCTTCGCAAGGACGACTACGGCCGCTTCGTCACTGCCATGGTGTTCCTGCCACGTGATCGTTTCTCCACCGCAGTGCGCCTGCGGGTGGAGCAGGAGCTGCAGCGCAGCTTCAACGCAGAATCCGTTGAATATGAAGCGCAGCTGGGTGCGGGCGCGCTCGTTCGCTTGTTCTACCGGCTGCGCCTGCAACGCCACGGACTGGCCCCCGTGGTTGACCGCAAGGCACTGGAGAATCGTATTGCCAAGGCCGTGCGCTCCTGGTCTGACGCCATCGTTGACACCGCCCGCGCGCGTCTGGAACTAGGCGATGCCAACACGCTGTCCAACGCTTGGGCCGAAGCTTTCCCGGCTTCCTACAAGGTGCAGTTCGAAATCGAAGATGCGCTGAAGGATATTGACCTGCTCACCGAGTTGAGCAGTCCAGAAGTCGATGGCCCGGTTGTCTCCTTCTACGATGACGAGAAGCAGGATGAGGATTCTGCTGTTTCCAAGCGCATGAAGATCTATGTGACCAAGCCGCTGCTGCTCTCGCGCATACTGCCAGTTCTGCAGCATCTGGGTCTGGAAGTCGTCGATGAACGCCCCTACGAGCTGAATCCAGAAGGAATCGGCGAACGCTACATCTACGACATGGGCCTGAAGATCGATGAGGAGATCAACTTCCAGGCCGTGGAAGCCAAGCTGGCTGAGGCCTACTGCGCAGTGGTCCGCAACCTCGCCGAATCCGACAGCCTTAACGCACTGGTGCTGCACGAGGGACTCACGTGGGAGGAAGTCTCGATGCTTCGTGCCTACGCCCATTACCTGCTGCAGCTCGGGGTTCCGAACTCCACTGGCTTCATCGCCAGCACCCTGGTTGGCAACCCGTCAGTCACCCACGCCATTGTGGAGCTGTTCCAGGCCACCTTCGACCCGCAGCTGAGCTCCGTGGCTTCGGAAGCTGCTCGGCAGAAGGCGCACGCAAAGGTCGCCGAAGCGCTGGAATCCGTGCCAACGTTGGATGCCGACACCTTGCTGCGCCGTTTCGTGAAGGTGATCGAAGCGACCAAACGCACCAACTACTTCACCACCCATCAGGCACTGGCATTCAAGCTGGCCCCGGAAGAGATCGATTTCGCGCCATTCCCGCGTCCGAAGCACGAACTGTGGGTCTACTCGCCGCGTGTTGAGGGTACCCACTTCCGCTTCGGCGCCGTGGCCCGCGGTGGCCTGCGCTGGTCCGATCGCCGAGAAGATTTCCGTACGGAAGTGCTGGGTCTGGTCAAGGCCCAGATGGTCAAGAACTCCGTCATCGTGCCAACTGGTGCCAAGGGCGGTTTCTACGCCAAGCAGCTTCCCAATCCAGCTCTCGACCGCGGTGCATGGATGGAAGAAGGCAAGGGCGCGTACAAGGTCTTCATCCGCACCCTGCTGGAGCTGACCGACAACATGGTTACCGACGAAAACGGTGAGCACATCGAAGCCCCTGCCAACGTGGTTCGTCGCGATGGCGATGATTCCTACCTGGTGGTCGCTGCCGACAAGGGCACCGCGAGCTTCTCCGATATCGCCAACTCGATCTCGGCCGACAAGGGCCACTGGCTGGGCGATGCCTTTGCTTCGGGCGGCTCGGTGGGCTACGACCACAAGGGCATGGGCATCACCGCACGCGGCGCCTGGGAATCGGTGAAGCGCCACTTCTTCGAGTTGGGCATCGACACCCAGAAGGACGAATTCACCGCCGTCGGCGTGGGCGATATGTCTGGAGACGTGTTCGGCAACGGTTTGCGCCGTACCCCCACCGTGAAGCTGGTGGCGGCCTTCGACCACCGTGATATCTTCCTGGATCCGAACCCGAATCCCCAGGTCGCCTTTGACGAGCGCCAGCGCCTGTATGATCTGCCACGCTCCAGCTGGGCAGACTACAACAAGGAGCTGCTCTCGGCCGGAGGCGGCGTGTACTCGCGCAGCCTCAAGTCCGTGCCGGTTAGCGCCGAGGTCCGCGAGGTCCTGGGCTTGGATGCCGGCACCACCAAGCTGAGCCCTAACGAACTGCTCAAGGCCATCCTCTCAGCGCCAGTGGACCTGCTCTACAACGGCGGTATTGGTACCTACGTGAAGTCAGCGGCTGAAACCCACGGCCAGGTCGGCGACCGAGCCAACGACGCCATCCGCGTCGACGGCGCAGATCTGCGCGTGAAAGTTGTTGGCGAAGGCGGCAACTTGGGCATGACCCAGCTGGGCCGTATTGAGGCAGCCCGCAAGGGCGTCCTGCTGAACACCGATGCCATTGACAACTCTGCTGGCGTGGACACTTCTGACCGCGAAGTGAACATCAAGATCTTCGTGGACCGCCAGATCAAGGCGGGCAATCTCACCGAGGCAGAACGCACGGAGTTCCTGCTCTCGATGACCGATAACATCGGTGATCTGGTGCTGACGACCAACTTCGAACAGAACGTGTTGCTGCTCAATGAGAAGCATGCGGCACTGACCTGGACACCAGCGTACGAGCGCCTGATGCAGTGGCTGGAAGCCCATGCTGACTTGAACCGTGGCTTGGAGTTCTTGCCAAACGCGGATCAGCTGGAAGAGCGCCGCGCCGCTGGCGAGGCGATGACCACCCCAGAGCTCTCGGTGCTGGCCGCATACGCGAAGATCCAGCTGGCGAACGCGCTGACCGAATCCGATCTCGCCGATGATCCGTACTTCACCCGGACCCTGCGCCGCTACTTCCCAACCAAGTTGGTAGAGCGTTTCGGGGATCAGCTCGAAAGCCATCCGTTGCGCCGAGAAATCATCGCGACCGTGATCGCCAACGACATCGTGAACATGGGCGGCATCACCTACGTCTTCCGTGCCATGGAAGAAACCAGTGCCAGCGAAGTCCAGATTGCCAAGGTCTTCTGCGCGCTGCGTGAGATCTACGGATTCGACCGCCAGTTCGATGCGATCAATGCACAGCCTGCCGGAACCGATCTGGAACACTGGGGCCGCCAGCACCACGACATGCGCCGCCTGCTGGACCGTGCCACCCGCTGGTTCATCAACCGCGTCGATCAGGAACTGCTGGTCACCGAAGCGGTCAAACGCTACGAAGCGACGGTTACCGAACTGCGTGAGGCCCTGCCAACCTTGGTTCGGGGCACTGACCTCCAGAGATTCCAGGAGTGGCGTGAAGAGGCCATGGACCAGGGGATCCCGGAGCGTCGTGCCAGCATGTGGGCGACTCAGTTCGAATCCTACGCGCTGCTGGACGTGGCAGAATATGTGCACCGCACCGGGACCGCTCCGGTCAAGGTCGCAGAAACCTACTACGTGCTCTACGACTTGTTCGATGTGGACAGCCTGCTGAATCGCATCACCAACCTTCCTCGCTCGGATCGTTGGCAGGCGCTGGCTCGTGCCGCAATGCGCGATGACCTGTACACCACGATCATCGACCTGACCGGCAACATCCTGGATGCCCACGGCGATATTGCTGACCCGGCAGAGCGTGTTGCTGCATGGGAAGAGGCAAACGCGGCTAACCTTGATCGTGCGAAGACTATGTTCGCGGAAGTGAACAGCCTGGAACGAGACGACATGGCTTCACTTTCCGTGGCACTTCGCCTCTTGCGTTCCATCGTCCGAAGGTAAATACCGCCAATGGCCCTCATCACCGAAGAATTACGTCAACGTGCTGCACTAGCGCCCGGTGATGAGGATTGGCTCCACCTCCTGGTGGGGGACTGGCAACTGGTCTCGGATCTAGCATTCGCAGACCTGGTGCTCTGGTTCCCCACCGGGGACGGTTCCTATACGGCTTTGGCACACGTGCGCCCTTCTACCTCGCATACCGCCTTCCATAGCGACTTCGTGGGAGAACGGATCCGCAAGGATCTGCGCATTATGGTGGACCGCGCTTGGGAAACCAAGCAAGTGCAACGCTCGGCCGAACAAGCCGGCAAAGATATCATCATGGGGTTGACCACGGTGCAGGCGATTCCGCTAGTGCGCCAGAACCAACCGGTTGCGGTCATCACTTCCCACTTCGATCCGAACCAGTCCCGCACACCCAGCAATCTGGAATTGGTCTACCGGCAAAGCGCTGATGACCTGTTGCAGATGGGTACCCAAGGGCTGTGGCCGGACTTCGCCAGCCCTACCGGCTCCCGCCGTGGCGCGCCGCGCGTCGGTGATGGTTTCATCCGGCTCAACGTTGATGGAGCCGTCGAATTCGCCAGCCCGAACGCTGTTTCAGCTTTCCGCCGATTAGGCGCAGCTGATGTCCTCCAGGGCCAGCCACTGGCTGATCTGACGATGGCACTGGTCAGCGACCGTCGTGTAGTCGACGAAACTCTTCCGCTGGTGCTCCAGGGCAAGATGCCATGGCGTACCGAGGTGGAACATCGCGGAGTCACCCTCTCCCTGCGTGCCATTCCGCTGCGCAACGAATCAAAGCGCTGGGGCGCACTGGTGCTGTGCCGCGATGTGTCCGAACTGCGCCGTCGCGAAAAAGAACTGGTCACCAAGGACGCTACGATCCGTGAAATCCATCATCGCGTGAAGAACAACTTGCAGACTGTCGCGGCGCTGTTGCGCATGCAATCGCGCAGGATGAGCTCAGAGGACGGCAAGCAGGGCCTGGAGCAGGCAATGCGACGAGTCTCCACTATCGCTTCGGTCCACGACTTCCTGTCCAAGGGCCTGAACGAAACCGTCAAATTTGATGATCTGATGGATCGCCAGTTCCGTCTGATCGTGGAAATCGCTTCTCCGGAGCAAAGGGTATCCACGCGTCGTGAAGGCGAATTCGGCATGCTTGACGCTGATTTGGCGACACCGTTGTCACTGGTGATCAATGAGCTGGTGACTAATGCCGTGGAACATGGACTAGCGCATCGCAACGGTGAAGTCGCGCTGGTTGCCGAACGCTACAAGGGTGCCGATAGCAAGGATTGGCTCCGGGTTGTCATTGAAGATGACGGCCACGGGTTGCCAGAAGAGCCACGCCGCGAGGGACTTGGGCTGCAAATTGTCCGCACTCTGGTTACCAGCGAACTATCGGGTGAAATCCGTTGGGTACAGAGCGAGAAGGGCGGGACCAAGGTGGTAATCGACATGCCATTGGATCTTGACCACCGTACAGGCTAGGAGCAGCCTGATCAGCTGCAACAAAAAAAGAGGCGCTTCCAACACACCGTGTTGGAAGCGCCTCTCCTTTTGGCTATTTAGCGGTAATTCTTCATGTGAGCCTTGATGCTGGCTACATAATGCTTGGTGTCTTCGTACATGCCGTTGTTACGAACACCGGCCAGACCCTGGTAGTACGATGCGATTGCGTTGTCCAGGTTGTCGGTGTTGTCCAAATTGTAGGCAATTACTGCGACGCCAGCGACAACGTTATCCCGTGGGTTCAGGACGTTCAGGTCCTGGCCAATGACCGATGCGATCCAGTCACCGGTGCTTGGCAGTACCTGCATGGCGCCAACGGCGTTAGCAGGGGAGACCGCACGCATGTTGAAGCCAGACTCCTGGTACGCGTGAGCCAACGCCAGAGCCGGGTCAACGCCCATGCTCTTTGCAGTGGAACGGATGAGGTCCTGCATCTCGCCGCGGCTCGGGACGCTGATCGAGTCAAGGTAGTCCTTGTTCGAGTTAGCATCTCGCACAACGTGATCTGCGTAGGTACGACCAGCGAAGCTATTGCCGATCTTCTGCTTCTTGACCTGACCCGACGGTGCAACCGAGGAGCCCGAAACCTTCAGCTTGGCGCCGATCTTCAATGGCGTGCTCGAGCTGTACTCGGGGTTCAAGTCCAGCAAGGTGGCCAGCTTCATGTCGTGGCTGGTCGCGATGCCACTGAGAGTATCGCCGGACTTCACGGAGTAGGTCGACGTCTTGGCCTTGGGCGCAGCAGTGCTCTTCGGCGAGGAGCTCGAAGACGACGTGCCACCCGAGACCTTGATCTTGCTGCCTGGGAAGATCGGCTTGCTGGCAGAGATGTCATTGGTCTTCAACAGATCGGACAAGCTCATGCCGTGCTTGGCCGCAATGCCGCTGAGCGTGTCACCGGACTTGACGGTGTAGCTTGAAGAACCGGAGGAGGAGGACTTCTTCTGGGAGGACTTCGACGAAGAGCCAGAGGACGAAGAACCCTTGACCTTGATCTTGTCGCCAGGGAAGATCACCTTGCTGGCCGAGATATCGTTCTTGCTAAGGAGCGAAGACAAGCTCATATTGTGCTTGATGGCGATGCTTCCGAGGGTGTCACCGTTCTTCACAGTGTAGGTTGAAGAACCCGACGAAGAAGAAGTTTTCTTCGTCTGCGTCGTGTTGCTGGAGCTCGACGCCGAACCCTTGACCTTCAGCTTATTGCCGGGGAAGATTACCTTGCTTGCAGAGATGTCATTCTTCTTCAACAGATCAGACAAGCTCATGTCGTGCTTGCTCGCAATGCCGCTGAGGGTGTCACCGTTCTTGACGGTGTAAGTGGCGGTACTTGAAGATGACGAGCTCGAAGACTTGCCCTTGGAGCTGTTCTTCAAAGCATGACCGGAGACCTTGAGTGTCTTGCCGGCGACGATTGAATCATTCTTAAGATTATTGAGCTTCTTCAGCTCTGACACGGTTGTGTCATATTCCCGAGCGATGCTCCATAGGGACGCACCTGCCGGGATCTTGATTTCGGAAACATCTCGTTTAGCTGGCAATCCCAGCGTAGATACTCGCGAAGCGATCAGGTGGGCCTTGATCTGGTCTTCAGCGACCTTGATGGTCTCCGGAGTTACCGACTTGGCAAAGCTTCCTGAGGTGTTGGGAACAGTCATCGGTGCTGCCTGCGCTGCGGGAGCTAAGGCGAGGCTGCCAATGACCGCAGCGGGAATGGCCGCGCCTGCTACAACGCCTAACGCATGCTTGGAAGCATGTTTGGATTCGTGGGGCATGGAGTCAATCCTCATTTATACGGTGAAAATAACGGGCTTTGCTCCGCAGGTAACAGAGGGGAAGTGGTTCCCCATGTTGACTGTGATGCAATTGTTATCAAAGTGATACAAGAAAATTTACACTACTCCTGTGACTCATGGGAACTGCTGAGGTGAGTTTCATCCAAATTTCTGCGCGGATCAGGAATTTGTGGGAACCTTAAGGGGTGAAGGAAACCGTAGATCTCGTCGGCCAGTGGCTGACCCTGCCCGATGTGGCTGAAGAATTAGATGTAGATATTCGCCGCGTGCACCGACTGCTGGATGAGCGTGCCATTGTTTCGTTGAGAATTGGCGCTCGCAATGTCCGTTCGATCCCTGCAGATTTTCTCCAAGACGGAGTAGTGGTGGAAAGCCTGAAGGGCACTCTTTCGGTACTCTTGGATGCCGGCTTCTCCGATGAGGAATCGGTTATTTGGCTGTTCACCGAGGATGAATCGCTGCCCGGCACTCCAATGAATGCTCTGCGCACCGGACGTAAAACTGAAATCCGTCGGCGGGCGCAGGCCATGGGCTGGTAATGGCCCGGACGAACTAGCCTCAGTAATAACAAAAGGTCTCAACCGTATTCCATATCGCATGGATGGTTGAGACCTTTCGTTATGTCTTAGTAACGAATCGCTATTTACTTCTCTTTGTCACTGCATCACTGAGCTGCTGCATTCCCGCTAAGGCGAGGGGCGTGACGTGCAATGCGTTCAGGGCGAGATCTGATTGGGTGGTCAACTCACTAATGCTCTGCTCGGTGGCCGCCAGGGCGCCGCTATCGCGCAGAATACCGCTTAGTCTCAACACTTCTTCTTCGCTGAGATCCACTGCGCCGAGGCGACTCTGAATGAAGTCCTGTTCCTCAGAAGTTGATAGCAAGAGGGCGTGGGCAATCAATTCCGTGCGCTTGCCTTCTTGCAAATCGCCGCCGGTCGGCTTCCCTGTGACTGCTGGATCGCCAAACACGCCCAGAACATCGTCACGTAGCTGGAATGCCTCACCCAGCGGAAGCGCGAATGCGGAGTAGCGCTCCATAAGAGCCTCGCTGGCGTCGGCCAACGCGCCGCCAAGCAAGAAAGGGTTTTCAGTGGAGTATTTGGCTGACTTGAAGCGCACGATAGTGCGAGCTCGCTTGACCGCTTCCTTCGGATCGTAGGCGGGGCCCGCAGACTCTTCTAGAACATCAAGATACTGCCCGGCCATCACCTGGGTGCGCATCTGATTGAAGATGGTACGCGCCCGAGCGTTGAGGGAAGCAATACCTGAGAAAACTTCCTCGCTCAACGACAGGCATAGGTCGCCGGTAAGGATTGCGCTGGCCATGCCGTAGCTCGCTGCGCTCCCCGCAAGCCCAAGTTCTCGGTGCTGGGCCTCGAAGCGCTTGTGAACGCTCGGCTGACCGCGTCGTGTATCGGAATTGTCGATGATGTCGTCATGAATCAGCGCGGCTCCTTGGAAGAGTTCCAAGGCCACCCCGAGTTGGACGATGTCGCGTTCATCGGGCCGACCACCTGCACCGAGGTAACCCCAGAAAGCGAACAGGGCGCGAAGCCGCTTGCCGCCACGGGTCAGTGACGTGATCGCATTGACGATTTCGACGGCGCTGCTAGTAATCTGACCAACTTCAACGCTTTTCGCAGCCAGGAATTCTTCCAATAACTGAGCAACGTCAGAAGTGTAGGTACGGCTCAAGCTCTGGGCTTCAGTGTTGAGGTCCGGCACAGAATCAGGCATCGACATGCAAAATCATTTCTACGGGTAAACAACTAGTGGTTAGCAACAACTCTACCGGTGATTCACGCCCGGCGAAGAAGGCACCCAAAGTACACGGGGTGCGAACGGAATCCGAATATACATTCGAGTAAGCTGGTGGTGCAGCCGAACGAGGGGAGAGGAATTGAAATGGTGGATCGTGCAATCCTCCATGTCGATATGGACGCCTTCTTTGTTTCAGTGGAACTGCGGGACCGCCCCGACCTAGTAGGCAAGCCAGTTATTGTAGGCCACCGTTCAGGCCGGAGCGTGGTGCTCTCTGCGTCTTATGACTGCCGAGCTCGCGGGATCCATTCGGCGATGCCGATGAGCCAAGCCATCCCGCTGCTACCACAAGCTACCGTGATCGAGCCGAGCCATCACAAGTACTCGCAAGCCTCGGCCCAGATCATGGCGTACTTCCGCACATTGACGCCTCTGGTTGAGCAAGTCAGTGTCGACGAAGCGTTCCTAGACGTTACTGGAAGCATGCGCATGCTTGGCGGGCCAGTGCAGATCGCTCAGCAGATCCGCGAATATATACGCAAAGAAATGGGACTGCCGGCCAGCGTGGGCATTGCAAGGAATAAATTCGTTGCGAAACTCGCTTCGACGTACGCCAAGCCTGACGGCATGGCGGTAGTTGCACCCGAGCGAACCGAAGAATTCCTGCACGAATTACCCGTGTCGAAAATGTGGGGCGTGGGAAAACGAACCGCTAGTCAGCTTCACTCCTTGGGGATTGAGACCGTGGGGCAACTCGCTGGCGAGCCAGAAGCAAGATTGATTAGCCGGTTGGGGGAACACGGCCGCGCCCTTTATTTGCTCTCGCGGGGGATCGATAACCGTCCGGTGGAGGTTAGCCGGGATGAGAAGAGCATTTCATCGGAACATACCTTTGCGGTGGATATCACCGATCCCCAGGTGCTTGAGGGCGAACTTTTGCGGCTGAGCCATAAGGTCGGTCAACGGCTGCGGCGGCACGGCAAATCAGCCAACGGTGTTGGGCTCAAGATCAAGTACAAGGACTTTTCTGGAATTACGCGTTCGAAGGCGCTCGCAGCTGCGACAGATTCTTCAACGAAAATTAGCGAGTCCGCGCTGGCCCTTCTGCGAAAATTGACCCCTATGCCGCAACCGGTCCGGCTGATCGGGGTGAAAGCTGAACGGTTGCAAGATTACGAGTTGGGTCTGCAATTTAGCTTGGACCCCCGCGAAGAGAAAGCCCGAGAAGCGGAACGCATCGCTGACCAGATCGGACAGAGATTCCCGCAGTCCATCGTGACCCCAGCACGTTTTCTGCGCCCCAAGGAATAAACACATTCTGTGTAGAACGTATGGATATCTGGACAGTGGGGAAGATCAACTAGCAGGGCGGGTGCAAAAGAGACTATCCTTGAATTAAGTTCGATCGAATTCAGGGAACTTTTCCCTTCGACCCGACGTTGAACTTGAAGACGGTGGACGACCGTCGAGATTGCCTTTGGAAGGAGAAGACGATGCCGCTATCGGAACACGAGCAGCGTTTGTTGGAGCAGTTGGAAAAGCAGCTGCATGAAGACCGTCGCTTCGCTTCGAGCATGAAAGGCCCCTCGGGCACGGGACGTTTGTCGACCCGAAATATTGCTCTGGGTATCTTGCTGGTAATCGTCGGCCTAGCGGGACTCATCTTTGGAATCTCGCAGCACATCATCATCGTAGGCGTTCTCGGATTTGCGGTGATGTTCGCGGGTGTACTGCTTGCCCTGACTAAATCGGCTACTGGAAAAATTGGTCCGTCCAACGGAACGGGATCAAAATCTGCAGCCAAGAACAATTCGCAGTTCCTTTCCGGCCTGGAAGAAAAATGGAACCAGCGAAAGCGTGATCAGTCCGATAGCTGATCTGCATTGATATTGAGGTGTGACCCCTAGGGTTGCACCTCTTTTCTTGTTTAAGCCCCGCTTCTCACGTCCCTACGGTCACCGTGCACCTCATGCCGGGGCGCATGGGTTTCGTTCAATTCGGGAAGTTGGATGTCCTGGATATTCGGTGCGCCTATCTGAGGGCCGCGCGACTTTGCAAGTGATCTTGAATTCTCTGCAGATTCCAAGGTTCACGTCCACCTCGCCGGTCAGGCAGGCCCCCACTTCCCTCCCCAGGTTCCTCCACTTCCCACCACCGCGCCTAAAAATAGCTATATTCCGCGGATTTTGCGTGTGGAATCTCTGAAAAATACTGGATCATGCAGCGGGACGATTCCCATCCCTCCACCTGAACATAGGCTGAGCATCCGCTAGATTCAGGTGTTTTTTAAGTCCAGACCCTCGCGAAACCACTGAAATTGCATTGACAGTGGAGGGTTGTGGAGTAAAGTGGAGGCAAGTAGAGGAGAATGGGGCTTCTGGCCACTTCACGGGAAAGGTGGTGTGCATGTTCCTTGGAACTTACACACCGCGTCTTGATGAAAAAGGTCGGTTGATTCTTCCAGCTAAATATCGAGATGAGCTGTCCTATGGGCTGGTTCTCACTCGCGGCCAAGAGCGTTGCATATACGTTTTCAGCCAGCGGGAATTTGAGAAGCAGCACGAGCAGCTGGCGCAGGCATCCTTGACCTCCCGACGAGCACGCGACTATGCGCGTGTGTTCCTCTCAGGGGCCTCGGATGAAGTTCCAGATAAGCAGGGGCGCGTAACGATTCCGCAAGTGCTGCGCACTTATGGAGGCCTTGATCGGGAGGTCACAGTTATCGGTGCGGGTAACCGTATTGAAATCTGGGATTCGACCGCATGGCAGCAGTACTTGGATGAACAAGAAGACGTGTTCTCCGATACTGACGAAGATTAGGGCCTTGTGCCCTACACCGACAAAACACCACGTTTGTTGAGATGAGATCTCCAGCCACCTTGGGGCAGAAAATCGTCTGGCTTCACTTCCCCGGAGCCAGAAGGTTGGATCGCCACTCGGTTGGAGGGGGATCTGATCTCAACAGCAGATCGAAAGCGAAAGGGGGCGCAGTGCCAAATCAGGATTCCCAGCGACCAGCATCCGAACGCCACGTTCCAGTACTTCTGGACCGATGCGTTAATTTGCTAGCTCCAGGTATTGAGCGAGCCAATGCTGAAGGCCGTCGGGCAATTGTGGTTGACTGCACCCTCGGGATGGGTGGGCACTCCGAAGCCATCCTTAAGCGGTTCGACAATTTGCACCTGATCGGTCTAGACCGTGACGAGCAGGCTCACGAACTTGCCGGTGCACGGCTCGCCCCGTTCCAGGACCGCATCGACCTCGTGCACGCGGTGTATGACGAAATTGCGGATGTCGTAGAAGATCTGGGGTTCCCGGGGGTCGACGGCGTTCTGTTCGACCTTGGCGTTTCCTCGCTGCAGCTCGATGAGCGTGAACGGGGTTTCGCCTATTCGTATGATGCACCGCTGGACATGCGCATGGACACCTCTGTTGGCCCAACTGCCGAGGACCTGGTCAACGACTTGGAACGCGACGAACTGCTTCGAATTATTCGACAGTGGGGCGAAGAGAAGTTTGCTGGACGCATCTCGACGGCAATCGTCGAGGCACGCGCCAAGAGCCGCATCACTACCACTGCTGAACTAGTTGAAGTGATCCGCAGCGTTGTGCCCGCGGCGGCAGCTCGAAACCACGGACACCCGGCCAAGAGGACCTTCCAAGCATTGCGTATTGCAGTGAATGAGGAACTTGACGTCTTGGAACGTGCGATCCCGGCGGCAATGGGAGCTTTGAACGTCGGCGGAAGAGTCGTCGTGATGAGTTACCACTCTTTGGAAGACAAAATCACCAAGCGGCACTTCGTCCATGGATCTACCTCGTCGGCCCCTCCGGGATTCCCGGTGGAGCTGGACGAACACAAAGCTGAATACAAGGTGCTCACCAAGGGCACCGAGAAGCCAAGCGACCACGAAATAGCAGAAAATTCACGTGCAGCCTCAGCCCGCTTGCGAGCTGTGGAACGAGTGTTGAAGAGGAGCTAGCATGAGCCAACGAGCCCAGCGCCGCGTGCAGAAGACCGCAGCCGTGAACAACCAGCCTGTTGTCGACGGTAATACTGCGCGTGCAATGCGACCCGAGCCCGTCCCAGCTAGCAACCTGCCTAAAGGCGATTCGCGTCAGCGCGTAACTCTTTCGTTGGTTCCTAAGATGAACGAAACCAGCAAGCGCTCCATGTTCACAATGTCTGCGGTGCTCGTTGTCTTGGCATTCAGCGTGATCGTTACGTTGGTGCTGCTCAATACTTCTGTAGCTCAGCGGCAGTACGACATCGTGAACTTGCGTTCGCAAGAGCGTGCGCTTTCCCAAGAGAATCAGGCACTGCTGAAGGAGGCCCAGTCCTTGGCGGCGCCACAGGCACTGGCCGCCAAGGCAAAGGACCTCGGTTTGGTTTCGCCAGGTGCTCCAGGGCTGATCAGCCTGTCTGAGGGCAAGGTTGCCCAAGACGCTGAGAAGGCGGTCAAGGCAAAGAACAGCAAGCAGGAATACGGAACTATTCCGCTGCCGGGCGACAGCATCCGCAAGGGTGAAAGCAAGACTGAAGCCAACGCATCAAACACGCCGAAGACCACTGTGGGTAAAGCCTCAGCAGATTCACAGAAGGAGTCCGGTGCCACTGAAGGTTCCAAGGAACCAGAGGTGAAGCCGGAGAAAGCTGAACGTGAAGTTGCCAGTGATGGCCGCCCAGTGTTCAATGACGCTGAGCTTAACGGGGGCACGATCCCTGCACCAAGCATCAAATCCCCAGCAGAGTAGTTAGCCCTTTCTAAGCTAGATACAGGTGGCCTACGCTGCTGGAAAACCACGCTGAGGGAAAGTTAGGTTCTTTTGTGAGCTCGACGGCAATCGACACTGCGAAAAAGCGAATGCGCTTTGTGCTGCTCCTCTCCGTGGTTTTGCTGCTGGTGATCCTGGGCCGGCTGGTCTGGGTCCAGGGCATCAACTCGGCAACCATTGCCAACGCTGCACAGGAAAACCGCGAACGCGTTGAAAACATTGCGCCAAATCGAGGATCCATCGAAGACCGCAATGGCACCACCCTCGCCGTCTCAGTAGACCGCTATGATCTGGTCATCGACCAGCGCGAGCAGGGTGAGAACATTCGCCGTGCGAAGCGGGATGGAACCAATGGCCAGGAACGCATCACGTGGGACCAAGCCATTGACGAACTAGCCGATGCCCTTGACCAGGACCGTGAGGAACTTGCCACGAAGGTTCGCCCGCAGGGCGACGCCAAGCCTAAAGGGTACGTCATGCTCGCCAAGAGCGTGACCCCGGAAGTACGCAACGAAGTCCTCGAAATCGGCATTCCGCGACTTGCCTCATTGCTGCGCAGCGAACGCCAGTATCCGCAAGGCGTAATTGCAGGACCACTGCTGGGGTTCGTGCGCAACTCCGAAGACCAAACAGCCGTGGTGGGAGCCGAAGGCCTGGAACTGAGCCAGGAGGAACACCTGGCCGGCACGGCCGGCAGCCGCAAGTTCGAGATCAGCGCCGATGGCGTGCGCATTCCCGTCACCGAGGTCGAAGAAACTCCTGCCGTCGATGGCCAGGACGTCATCCTGACCATCGACTCGGACATCAACTACGTTGCCCAGCGTGCAGCAGAAAAGAAGCAAGCTCAGTTCAACGCTGAGTGGGTTTCCGTGGTCGTCATGAAAGCGGATACCGGCAAGATCCTCGCCATCGGCGACTCCGCTGAATTGGACCCGAATGATCCAGGCGCTACCAAGCCGGAGTTCCGCCGCTCCACCTCCATCACCCGTGCTTTCGAGCCAGGGTCCACAGGCAAGGCCGCGATCTTCGCGGCGGCTATCGACCAGGGCGGAGTGGATCCGCTGACCGAGATGCGTGTGCCGAATAAGAAGACGTTCACCAAGGAAACCATCAATGACTCGTTGGAACACCCAACGTACGACATGACGGTCTCGGGCATCTTCGCCCGTTCCTACAACACCGGCACCGTGATGGTCGGAAATACCATGAGCAAGCAGACCCGTTACGACTACATGCGTGCCTTCGGATTGGGTTCGCCCATCCGCGTCGGCTTGAATGGCGCTAGCGCTGGCCAATTGGCGCACCCCGATAATTGGGACCGCCGCCAGCAGTACACCACCATGTTCGGCCAGGGCTATTCGCAGACCGTGCTGCACACCGCTTCAATTTTCCAGTCCCTGGCCAACGGCGGCGTTCGCCTTTCGCCAAGCCTGATTGAGGGCTACCGCAACGAAGACGGTACCATCACCAAGATCCCCGCACCGGAAAAAAAGCGCGTGGTCAAGAAAAGCACCGCTGACGAAATGCTCAAGCTCATGGAATCGGTCGTTGACGACGGTACCGGCTACAAGGAGCGTATTCCCGGGTACCGCGTGGGCGGCAAGACCGGTACAGGCCAGGCGGCAAGCGCCAAGGGCTATGACGGATATACTTATTCCTTTGCAGGTGTCGCTCCCTTGGAAGATCCGCAGTTCGTCGTCGTGGCAACCATGTACAGGCCAAAGGGCAACTGGAAAGACTTCTCGGTAGCTGACACGTTTACCGATGTTATGAGCCATACTCTCAACACATTCAATGTGCCACCGAGCACGACAAAGTCAGAGGCGTATGACGTCTTTGTAGGTGAGGATCAGAAGAAATCTTGGTAGTCCAGAACCCCGACACTCCGCGTGAGCTAGAACGGTACCTACGCCCAGAGAGCATCGCCGGTCTTGGCTTCGACCAGCTCTGCGGCACAGCTGGCGCGGTGCGAACTGGAGCGCTGCTCAATGCCGCTCCGCAAATCCTCGGCGTCAGCCTCAACCCGCAGATCGTACAGAGTGGTGACGTCTTCCTGGGTATTTCCGGCGCCAAGCGCCACGGTGCCGAATTCGTGGAAACCGCCATCGGCAACGGTGCTGTCGCACTGATCACCGATACTGCAGGACTCGAATTCCTCAGCGATGACCTCTCGATCCCGGTGGCAGTCGTTGCAGATGTACGCAAATCCGCAGCCGTGATCGCGCAGAGCGTCTACGGAACCGACCAGCGCAGCCCGAAGCTGTTCGCTGTCACCGGCACCAACGGCAAGACCACCACAACCTTCATGATCCGCGCGATCCTGGACGCACTGGGCGAAGAAACCGGCCTGATCGGCACGATTGAGATGTCCGCCCGCGGGCAGATCATCCCCAGCGTGCTGACCACCCCGGAGTCCACCCAGCTGCACGGCGTGCTCTCGCGCATGGCGCAGCAGGAAGTCACGTCGGTGGCCATGGAGGTATCCAGCCACTCGCTGAGCTATGGCCGCGTTGACGCCCTGCGCTTTGCCGTTTCCGGTTACACCAACCTGACCCAGGACCACTTGGACCTGCACGGCACGATGGACGAGTACTTCGAAACCAAGGCCGAACTATTCACCGCGGAACGCTCCGAGCGCGCAGTGGTCATGGTAGACGATGAATACGGCCAGCGCCTGGCCGAGCGCGCCCTGGTGCCTACCGAGACCCTGAGCCTCGACGGCGAACACCCTTCGGCGCACTGGAGGGTTGCCGAACTGGCGCACTGCGGATTGGGCCACAGTTTCACCCTGGTGCACCGGGATGGGCGCCAGCTGCGGACCCGCACTCTGCTTCCAGGCATGTTCAACGTCGCCAACGGAGCGCTGGCGGCCTTGATGGTGCTGGCCGGCGGTGCGGACCTCGAAGCCCTGCAGCAGGCCTTGGACTCCAAGGATCCGCTGTCGGTCGCCGTTCCAGGGCGGATGCAGGTCGTAGCCGAATCTCCGGTAGCCGTAGTCGATTTCGCCCATAATTCGGATGCACTGGCAAAGGCTTTGGATTCCATCCGTCCGGGGGAGCAGGGACGCCGGATCGTCGTCTTCGGCGCCACCGGAGAGCGCGATAAGACCAAGCGCCCGGATATGGGAGCGGTGGCAGCCCGCCACGCGGATATCGTCATTGTGACCGACGACGACCCGCACAGCGAAGACCCGGCTCCGATCCGCGCCCAGGTTGCCGCCGGAGCACAGCAAGTTCTCGATTCCGAGCGTCCGCAGGTGCAGCTTCACAACATCGCGCCACGCGCCAAAGCCGTAGAGTTCGCTGTGAGTTTGGCCGAAGCCAACGACGCGATTCTCGTGGCCGGGCGGGGACATGAAGTCAGCCAAGACGTCGCGGGAATTGACGTGGAACTGGATGATCGAGTGGAACTAGCGAAAGCACTGAATCTTCATGGATTTGTGACCAATTCCTAGAACGTACAAGTCCACTATCGCCACCGCTCAAGTGTAAAGTCCTTATTGCCATGATTGAACTGTCTCTGACCGACCTGCTGGAAATCACCGGCGGAAAAGCGACTGCTACAGCCGCCTCCGACACGGTGATCACTTCCGTGACCACTGACTCGCGCGAAGTCGTCCCGGGTGCCTTATTCGTCGCCAAGCCCGGAGAATTCTCCGACGGGCACGCCTTTATCGACCGTGCACGCGCCGCCGGCGCAGTGCTGGCCCTAGCCGAACGCATTACCCACGATGAAGACCGCAGGGAACACCCGGCGATCATCATTGAAGACGCGGTAAAAGCAATGGGCAAAATTGCCGCGCACATCGTTGCCCTTCTCAAGGAAAAGAACGACGCTAAGGTCGTGGGAATCACCGGTTCGGCCGGCAAGACCACCACCAAGGACCTGCTCGCCGGTATTCTGTCGCAAGTGGCGCCGACCGTGTCGCCAATCGGCTCGTACAATGGCGAAGTCGGCGTCCCGCTGACGGTATTCAGCGCCACCGAAGAGACCAAGTACTTTGTCATCGAGATGGGGGCCACCGGCATTGGCCACCTGACGTACCTGACAGATATGGTGCACCCGCAGGTCGGTGTCGTGTTGTGCGTCGGTACCGCCCACGCCGGCGAATTCGGCGGGGTGGAGAACATCGAGAAGGCCAAGGGCGAACTCGTTGAAGCCCTGCCAGCCGATGGCACGGCCATCTTGAATGCTGAAGACCCCCGCGTGGCACGCATGGAGTTGCGTTCCGGGGGAGTCGTGCGCTTCTTCGGCACCGGAAAGAACAAGCCGGAAAACGCTGGGGTCTGGGCCACCGACGTTGTTGTTAATTCCCACGGGCAGCCAGAGCTCACTCTTGAATTCCCTGGCGGCTACAGCAAGCGCATCACCTCGGGCCTCCTGGGACGCCATCACGTCTCGAATATCCTCGCCGCGGCCAACGCTGCACTGGCCCTGGATATCGCCCCGGAAGTGATCGCCGCAGGCCTGGAAGGCCGCGCTGCCGGCAGCCGCTGGCGCATGGAGCGCATCGAGCGCGCTGACGGCGTGAGCATCATCAACGACGCGTACAACGCGAACCCTGAATCAATGCGCGCTGCGCTGGTGACCCTGGCCGAATTGGGCCTGGGCGCCGACGGCGCACCGGGCCGACGCACCTGGGCAGTCCTGGGCGAAATGCTGGAACTGGGCGATGACAGCATCCACCAGCACGACCTGCTGGGCCGCATGGCAGTTCGCATGAACATCAAGAAACTTGTAGTGGTAGGCCGTGGCGCAAAGCCCGCCTACAACTCCGCTGTGCTCGAAGGCAGCTGGGGCGACGAGGCCTTCTACGTTGAAGACGTAGATGAGGCTCGCGCGCTGCTGCAAGAGCAGCTTCAGCCAGGCGACATCGCCTTGTTCAAGTCCTCTAACGGGGCCGGTCTACGCTTCCTCGGCGACGACATTGCAGCATTCGCGAAGGAAGGCGACAACGCATGATCGCATTGATTCTGGGGGCCGGCATTGCCCTCGTGCTGACCATGGTGGCCATGCCGCTGTACATCCGCCTGCTCACCAAGAAGCAATACGGCCAGGTCGTGCGCGACGACGGGCCGAACTCGCACGCCATCAAGTCCGGCACCCCGACCATGGGCGGAGTGGTCTTCGTCCTGGCCGTGTTCGTGGCGTACTTCGCCACCCATGGCATCCTTTCGCTCATGGGACGCACTTCTTCGGGAATTACCGCCAGCGGAATGCTGGTCCTGATGCTCTTCGGCGGCATGGGGCTGGTCGGCTTCCTCGATGACTTCATCAAGATCTTCAAGAAGCGCTCATTGGGCTTGCGCGCCTGGCAGAAGATTGTCCTGCAGGCATTCTTCGGCATCAGCTTCGCCGTGCTGGCCTTGCAGTTCCCCAATGACCAGGGCCTGACTCCGGGCTCTACCGCGATCTCCTTCCTGCGCGACACCAACATCGACCTGGCCTTCGCAGGCCCGATGCTGGGCATGATCCTGTTCGTGCTCTGGGCGAACTTCATCGTTACCGGTGCTACCAACGGCGTGAACCTGACCGATGGCCTGGACGGACTGGCTACCGGTGCCTCGATCATGGTCTTCGGCGCCTACACCCTGATGGGAATCTGGCAGCAGAACCAGGCCTGCAGCAACATGGACTCGCTGGACGTCTGCTACTCGGTACGCGACCCGCAGGACCTGGCCCTGCTGGGGGCCACCCTCTCCGGTGCGCTGATCGCCTTCCTCTGGTTCAACGCCAAGCCGGCGAAGATCTTCATGGGCGACACCGGATCGCTGGCCATCGGCGGCGCCGTGGCTGCCTTCGCGATCCTCTCGCGCACCCAGCTGCTGCTGGTGGTAATTGCCGGCCTGTTCGTGATCATCTCCCTGTCGGTGATCATCCAGGTGGGCTACTTCAAGCTCTCGGGCGGCAAGCGCGTGTTCAAGATGGCGCCGCTGCAGCACCACTTCGAGCTTTCGGGCTGGTCCGAAGAAAACGTTGTTATCCGATTCTGGATCCTTGCCGGCCTGTTCGTGGCCGCGGGCCTGGGTCTCTTCTACTCTGAATGGGTTGTCGCACTGTGAGCGTAGACGCTGGCAAATCTCTTGACTCGCTAACCAGCTGGGATGCTGATTGGAAAGGCCTGCGCGTAGTCGTCGCCGGACTGGGACTCTCCGGATTCTCTGCGGCCGACACCCTCATCGAGCTGGGTGCCATCGTCACCGTCATCGACGGCCGCGATGACCAGCTGAACCAGCAACGTGCCGAGACGCTGAAGATCGTCGGGGCCCATGAGGTGCTGCTGGGCGACGGGAACGTCCAGGCCCTGCCGTTGGTCGATGGCAAGCCGGCCCAGCTGGTCATGGTTTCCCCAGGCTGGAATCCCCGTAATCCGGTCATCGCAGAGGCCGAGTCCGAGGGCATCGAGATCTGGAGCGATATCGAGCTGGCTTGGCGCGTGCAGAACCGTGCCGGCCACACAGCACCACAGTGGCTGGCGATTACCGGCACCAACGGCAAGACCACCACTGTGGGCATGACCGAGGCGATCCTGCGCGCCGATGGGCTGAAGGCCATCGCCGTCGGCAACGTCGGCACCCCGATCCTGGATGCCGTACGCGAACCGGTGGACTATGACGTATTCGCCGTCGAGCTCTCCAGCTTCCAGCTGCACTACACGCATAGCATTTCTCCGCTTGCCTCGGTGGTCTTGAACCTGGCCGAAGACCACGTGGACTGGCATGGCGGCTTCGACAACTACAAGGCCGCCAAGGCCAAGATCTACGAACGCACCCAGGTAGCAGCGATCTTCAACGCCGCCGATGAGCGCACCATCACCATGGTGGAAAACGCGGAAGTCATCGAAGGCTGCCGTGCTATCGGCTTCACCACCGATACCCCAGCAGTATCGATGGTGGGTGTTGTCGAAGGCCTGCTGGTGGACCGCGCCTTCATCGAAGAGCGCAAGACCAGTGCCGTGGAACTGATCGCCCTGAAGGACATCGGCGAGATTGTTCCGCGCCACACCGCCGCGAACGCGGCTGCCGCGGCGGCGCTGACCCGCGCGTACGGAGTGAATGCAGAAGCTGTCGCTGCGGGTTTGGCGAACTTCGACTCCGGCGATCACCGGATCCAGGCCGTCGCCCGCAAGAACGACATCCTGTGGATCAATGATTCCAAGGCCACTAATCCGCATGCGGCCGATGCTTCGTTGGCCGCATTCACCCGTGTGGTCTGGATTGCCGGTGGCTTGTCCAAGGGCGTGGAATACGGCGACTTGATCGCCAAGCACGCGCAGCGCCTGGCCAAGGTCTTGCTCATCGGCACCGACACCGCCGGTTTGCGCCAAGCACTCGCTGCCCACGCGCCAGAGGTTGAAGTCATCGACATCACCGGAGCAGCGCAGGGCGGTGACGGTTCGGTTCCAAGCGGCGCCCAGGTCATGACGCGTGCGGTCTCCAAGGCTGCCGAAGTAGCCGAAGCAGGGGATACCGTGCTCATGGCTCCCGCCGCGGCCTCGATGGACCAATTCAGTTCCTACGCCCAGCGTGGCAACGCATTTATCTCTGCCGTCAGTGATCTGATGGATAAAACTGGCGAAGACCAGTAATCGAAAGCTGACCGAATAAACGACACCGAGGCAGGAGGCACCGATGGCGATGAAAATGAACAAGAAGCCAGCAGGTTCCAAAGCCGAACTCCCTTGGTACGTGAGATTCGGCAGGATGCTCGGAACCGTCGAGAACTCCAGCGGCCGCATGGCCTCCACCGACTACTGGCTGGTGCTCGTGGGCTCCATCGTGCTGGCCGTTTTCGGTGTGGTCATGGTCCAGTCATCGGCGTCGGTTGAAGCGATCGCGAAGGGCAGGGACGGTTTCACCGTGGCGCTGTCCCAGGGTGGCTTTGCCGCCTTGGGTATTCTCTGCATGCTGGTCATGCAGCGGATCAAGCCGGAAACGCTGAAGCGGCTGGCCTGGCCTTCCGTTATTGCGGCAGTGGTCCTGTTGTTCCTCGTGGCGTTCACGCCATTGGGCCATACGGTGCTCGGCAACCGAAACTGGATCCGCATCGGCGGCTTCGGCCTGCAGCCCAGCGAGTTCGCCAAACTGGCGTTGTCTGTTTTTGCCGCGTTCATGCTGGAAAAGAAGCAGCATCTGCTGCACGACATCAAGCATTTGGTCGTCCCAGTGGTTGCCCCGGTGGGGGTCTTCATTGTTGGCCTCATCGTGGTCGGCAAGGACGTAGGTACAGCGCTGGTCTTGTTGATGATCATTGCCTCGGCGATGTTCTTGGGCGGCATCCGGATGAAGTGGCTGGCGGCGTTTTCGGTGGTCGGTGTCCTGGGCCTGTCCGTGGCGATCTTCGCTTCCTCCAACCGCCGCCAGCGCATCCTCGCTTGGCTTGATACCGATTGCGGCCCGAGCAGCGACCTTTGCTACCAGGCCAGCATGGGCCTTCACGCCTTCGCCTCCGGCGGCTGGTTCGGTGTGGGCGCAGGCCAGTCCCGCATGAAGTGGTCCTATGTGCCTGAGGCGCAGAACGACTTCATCTTCTCCATCCTGGGTGAAGAGTTCGGCCTGATCGGCGTGCTGTTCGTCCTGGTCATGTTCATGCTGCTGGCCTTGGCGATGTATCGCATTGCAGCACGCGCCAAGGACTTGTACACCAAGGTGCTCATGGGTTGCCTGATGTCCTGGGTCATCGGCCAGACCTTCGTGAATCTGGGTACCGTCACCGGCGTACTTCCCGTGATCGGTGTTCCGCTGCCGTTCATTTCCTCCGGCGGCTCGGCGATGCTCGCCATCATGCTGGCAATGGGCTATGTCCTCTCCTCGGCCCGGGCACAAAAACTTGAATTCGAAGCAATGCTGGAAAAGAAACCGGCAAAGAGCAAGAAAACCAAATAGTGCGCCGCTAGCGGCCGCTATCAGAAGCAGAGGCCCATCGCTGAATCTGCGGTGGACGTTGATCCTGCCCATTGGCAGGACTAAGGAGTACAGCAACAGATGAGCGAAGCACTTCGTCTAGTCGTCGCCGGCGGCGGAACTGCCGGCCATATCTCGCCCATGCTGGCCATAGCTGATGCCGTGAAGGCCGAGCATCCCGAAGCAATGGTCACAGCACTGGGTTCTCCCGGTGGCCTGGAAACCAAGCTGGTGCCGGAAGCCGGCTACCCGCTCGAACTCATCCCCAAGGCCCCGATGCCACGCAGCATCAACGTGGATCTGCTCAAGTTCCCTTTCCGTTTCATCAAGGCCATTAACAACGCCAAGAACGTTCTGCGCACTACCAAGGCCGAGGCCGTCCTGGGCGTCGGCGGTTATGTCTGCACCCCGGCATATCTTGCCGCGAAGCAGCTGAAGCTGCCGATCTTCGTGCATGAGGCCAACTCCGTTGCCGGCATGGCCAACAAGCTCGGGGCAAAGAAAGCGGCATTCGTCGGAACCACTTTCGCCAACACCGGGCTGCCCGGTGAGATGCAGGTGGGCATGCCGATGCGCTCCAACGTTGCCACCATGGACAAAGCCGCGCTGCGAGGCGAAGCACGCGGGTACTTCGGTATCACCGGGCAGAAGCCGGTACTTCTGGTCACCGGTGGATCCTCCGGAGCGCAGAGCATCAATACCGCCATCGAGCAGTCCCTGGACGAGCTGAACGCAGCTGGCATCCACACTATCCACATCACCGGACGCGGAAAGCAGATTCTGGACGCCTCGGGCAATCTGCTGTCCCATGAAGGCTACAGCCAGACCGAATACGTGGACCGCATGGACTACGCCTACGCCGTCGCGGATTTGATGATCTGCCGCTCCGGCGCGGGCACCGTCTGCGAACTGGCCGTAGCTGGCACCGCCTCGGTACTGGTTCCGCTGCCCATCGGCAACGGCGAGCAAAAGCTCAACGCCCGTGAGCTGGTCGCTGCCGGGGGAGCCGTCCTGGTTTCCGACGCGGAGTTCACAAAGTCCTATATCACCGAAAATGTCATCAATCTGCTGACCGATCAGCATAAAATTGAAAAGATGTCTCAAGCCGCTGCCTCATTGGGGCAGCGCGACGCCGCGCAGATCATGGCGCGACGGATTATTGATGAAGTTTCAACCCGCCGCCGTGCGGGTCAGGAAGGCTAGAACCATGGCACTGCGAGCCGACGAACTGAACGCCGATCTGGGCAAGGTACACCTGATGGGTGTAGGCGGGGTTGGCGTATCAGCGGTTGCACGGCTGCTGCTCGACTACGGCCTGGCTGTCTCCGGCACCGATGCCAAGGATCTTCCGGTGCTCGATGGCTTGCGTGAGCGCGGCGCGCGCATCCACGTAGGCTACGACCCAGCGAACCTCGGCGACGCCGACACCGTGGTGATCTCCTCGATCATCAAGGCCGGAAACCCGGAATACGACGAGGCACTGCGCCGCGGACTGCGAATCTTGCACCGCTCCGAAGGCCTGGAAGCTACCATGCGCGGCCACGAGAAGATCGTGGCCATCGCCGGTACTCACGGCAAGACCACCACCACTTCGCTGACCGCCCATATGCTCAAGACCATTGGCGCGCGTCCGAGCTTCGCCGTGGGAGCGAATATTCCAAGCCTGGGCACCAACGCCGAGCTCGGATCCGGATCCTACTTCGTGGCCGAAGCGGACGAATCCGACGCTTCCTTCCTCAACTACCGGCCGGATGCCATCATCGTGACCAACGTCGAAGCCGACCACTTGGATCACTACGGTACCGCTGAAGCAGTGCACCAGGCCTTCGTCGACTTCGCCCGGCTATTGCCGGCAGACGGCTTGCTGATCTGCTGTGCAGATGATGAGGGTTCCAACGACTTGGCGCACAAGATGCGCGCAGAGCGTCCGGAAATCCGCGTGCAGACCTACGGCTTCAGCGATCACGCCGACCGCCGCCTTTCCGATGCCCGCGCCACCGAAGACGGCCGCTTCACCGCAACCATCGAATGGGGCAGCGGACAAAGCCGCGTCCTGGATCTGGCAGTGCCCGGCCAGCACAACCTGCTTAATGCTGCCGCCGCATTGTCTGTCGGCATTGATGCAGGTGTGGACGTTGACGAAGCGCTGCAGGCGCTCTCCAGTTTCTCCGGGGCAGCTCGCCGATTCGAATTCAAGGGTGAAGCCGCAGAGGTCCGTGTCTACGACGACTACGCGCACCACCCGACCGAGGTGCAGGCAGCGCTGACCGCCGGCCGTACGGTGGCCGGCACCGGCCGGCTGCACATTGTCTTCCAGCCGCACCTGTTCAGCCGTACCCAAGAGTTCTTCCGCCAATTTGCCCAGGCCTTGTCCCTGGCCGATTCGGTGGCCGTGCTGGATATCTACCCGGCACGTGAAGAACCTATCGATGGCGTGGACAGCGAACTGATCGCATCGCGCATCGAGGTTCCTGCCCAGGTACTTTCGCCGGCAGCCGCTGTAGCGCACGTGGTTGAGCAGTCCGAGCCGGGCGATGTCATCATGACCATTGGCGCCGGCGATGTCACAGCGCTAGGTCCAGACATCGTCAAGTCGCTGAGCTGACGAATTCCGTCCCGAGTCCGAGGCCATCGCAGTTGGTCCACTTCCGTCTACCAAGGTGATCCATGGGTGAAGCAGCAAAAGTCGTAGAACTTCCGGAGAGCCCGGAGAAAAAACGGCGCAAGATCCTGATTATTCTCGCGGCATGCATCGTCGTGCTCAGCCTCGCTGCGGTTTTGATCTTGAGCTTCTCACCGGTGATCGCTGCCAAGAAGATCGAAGTAACCGGCACCAAGCTGGTCAATTCCGAGAAGCTGGGGAAGTCCCTTCAACCATTGAAGGGCGTTCCGCTGCCGCGGATCTCTGAATCGAGGGTCCAGGAGCTGATCGGCGAGCAGCCGGCCATCGACGAAATCGTGGTCAAGGCCCAGATGCCCAACACCTTGGTCGTTGAGGTAATCGAAGCTGTGCCGGTGGCCATCTTGCTGGAGGGCAAGAAGCAGTACCTGGTCTCCGAGACCGGCAAGAAGCTTCGCACCGTCGGCAAGAATGACAAGGACAAGTTGCCCAAGATCAAGGCCACCGACGTTACTGCTGATCCGGAGCAGTTCAAGCTGCTGACCGGAATCTTGAGCACCGTTGACAAGAAAGTGCTCAAGGAAGTCTCAACGGCATCCTTGTCCAAGGCAGGGTTCGCCGAACTGGCGTTGCCGAAGAACCGTACTTTGATTTGGGGAGACGCCAAGAAAGCGGCCCTGAAAAATGAAGTGGCGACGATCTTCTTGAAAGAGCTTGAGAAAAAGCACGCGGCCAAGACGACCATCGACGTCACCAACCCAGAAAATCCCGTGGTCTATTAAGTCGCGGTGCTCTGGGCGCGGGAAGACCAATAAGCCAAGAAATTCTGGAAAGATAGTTTTGAATAAGCGACACGCCTAGGCGGTCGTTGCAGAAAGACCACACGACTCATAGCGTTTCTAATAACGACAGCTTGACAGAATCTTAACCTTAAGGCTAAAGGTGAAGGTCTTTAGCTGGAGTCGTGAAATATGTAGCACATCTAACAAGGGAAGCGGGACGTGGCAGCTCCACAGAATTACCTCGCGGTCATTAAAGTCGTCGGAATCGGCGGTGGCGGTGTAAACGCAGTCAATCGAATGATCGAAGTCGGTCTCAAGGGCGTAGAGTTCATCGCCATTAACACCGATGCCCAGGCTCTGCTTATGAGTGATGCCGACGTCAAACTCGACGTAGGACGCGAACTGACTCGTGGCCTGGGCGCTGGCGCCAACCCTGATGTGGGACGCCAGGCAGCGGAAGATCATGTAGAAGAAATCGAAGACGTCCTGCGCGGCGCGGACATGGTCTTCGTGACCGCTGGCGAAGGCGGCGGTACTGGTACCGGCGGCGCGCCGGTCGTGGCCCGCATTGCCCGCTCGCTTGGCGCGCTGACCATCGGCGTGGTGACCCGTCCATTCACCTTCGAGGGTCGCCGCCGCGCTAACTCCGCCGAGTCGGGCATCGAAGCCCTGCGCGACGAAGTGGATACCCTCATTGTGATCCCGAACGATCGACTGCTGTCGATCTCGGATCGCAACGTATCGGTGCTCGATGCATTCCGCCAGGCTGACCAGGTTCTGCTCTCCGGCGTGCAGGGCATTACCGACCTGATCACCACCTCGGGCCTGATCAACCTCGACTTCGCCGACGTGAAGTCCGTTATGCAGGGCGCAGGCTCGGCATTGATGGGCATCGGTTCGGCGCGGGGCGAAGACCGTGCAGTGAAGGCAGCGGAGCTGGCTATTGCCTCGCCACTGCTCGAAGCTTCTATCGATGGTGCCCACGGCGTCCTGCTCTCCATCCAGGGCGGCTCCGACCTCGGCTTGTTCGAAATCAACGAAGCTGCACGCCTCGTGCAGGAAGTTGCCCACCCGGAAGCCAACATCATCTTCGGTGCCGTCATTGACGACGCCTTGGGCGACGAAGCACGTGTCACCGTGATTGCAGCCGGCTTCGACGAGCCAGATGTCACCAGCAAGCCAATGGCACCGGTCGCAGCAAAGCCAGCTGTCTCCGCGCGCCCGGCTGAGCAAGTGCCAGCGAGCATTCCCGAAACACCAGCACCTGCTGCAACCGAAGCTGCGAAGCCAGCCCAGGTTGCTCATGAGAAGCCAGCTGCCGCAGAGCAGGCTAGCTCCTTCCAGGACCTTCCAGATGTTGTCGACTCGGACCTGAACGGTTCGAACGACGACCTGGATGTCCCGGACTTCCTGAAGTAAAAACAGCAAGAAGCTGAGCAGTGCTACATTTCGCGTCGAACCTCGATCCGAGCATCCAACTGGCATTCACATCGCAGGCTGAGGGAAACCTCGCCCTGCACGTGAATGACGATCCCCGCCTTGTGGCGGAGAATCGAGCCAAATTGGAGGACTTGATCGGGGTTCGACGCTTCTCGCTTAACTTCATGAACCAGGTGCACTCCGCCGATGTATATGAGGTCACGCCGGTGCGGCGCACCTCGTGGCTAGAGCCGGCAGCGCCAACCTGCGATGGATTGCTGGACCCAACTGGCACCCAGCCCCTGGCAGTGATGGTCGCCGACTGCCTTCCGGTGCTCTTTGTCGGAAGAAACACGCGCAATGGGCAAACCCTGAGTGCCGCAACCCACGCCGGCCGGCGCGGGCTGCTCGACGGGATCCTGGCAAAAACGGTCGAGGGCCTGAAAGCTCATGGTGCCGACACAGTGGAAGCCGTGATCGGCCCTTCGATCTGCGGCCGATGCTATGAAGTTCCAGAAAGCATGGCCCAGGAATCCGAAGAGTTGCGCACCGGGATTCGCACCACGACTCGCTGGGGGACCCATGGGCTGGACCTTCCGGCCTCAGCCGAACAAGAACTGCGCGGCCTCGGGGTGGACGTGCGGCAATCCGGTGTCTGCACCTTGGAAGACGAAAGCTACTATTCCTACCGGCGTTCAAGCCGTGCAGGACGACTTGCCGGACTCATCTGGACCGCCGCGTAGGCGTGCGCGACACACCGCCAAGAATTGATCGAATGAACGATGCCTGCATTATTTTGTGCGGTAGCGTCGAAGTAGCGGAAGCGTGCAATGGGGTTGCATGCATGGGATAAACGAGGAGAAACATCGTGGCTGACGGACTGCGTAAGGCAATGGTATATCTCGGCTTGGCGGACGCCGTCGAGCAGGAAGAGACCCAGACACAACACGCTGAGCCCAAAACCCAGGTTCGGGTAGTTGAGGACACAGCTCCAAAGCGACCTGCCGAAGCCCCACGCCCACAGCCTGTTGCAAGGCAGGCTGCGCCGCAAACTCAAGCTAGAGAACCAGAGACGGAATACCGTGCTCCGGTCACCCCTATTAAGCGTGCCCCTTCAGTACGGGATGAGGATTCCGAATTGCGTCAGATTACTACCGTCCACCCTCGTTCTTATAACGATGCCAAGATCATCGGTGAGAACTTCCGTGACGGCATCCCGGTGATTATGAATGTCACCGACATGGGTGAAACCGATGCCAAGCGCCTCGTCGACTTCTCGGCAGGACTTGTTTTCGCCCTGCACGGCTCCATTGAGCGAGTCACGAACAAAGTCTTCTTGCTCTCGCCAGCGACCGTTGAGGTCCTCGGTGAAGATCGCAAGCAGTCCGAAGCGCAAGCAACCTTCTTTAATCAGAGCTAAGACACCAGGAGCAAAAGCACAAAATGGTGTTCGGGATCATCTATCTCGCGTTAGCCATCCTCCAGATTCTGCTCTTGATGAGAATTGTGTTGGATGTAACGGAAAGCTTTGCTCGCCACTGGCGACCCAAAGGCATCGCATTGATTGTCGCAAGTGCAATCGTGTCGATTACCGATCCTCCGCTGCGCTGGTTGCGCCGGAAGATCAAACCCCTGGATCTCGGCGGAATCCGCCTTGACCTGTCCTTTCTTGTGTTGTTCATCGTCGTAATCATTCTTAAAGCGGTGGTAGCCAACCTGGGCCTCAGGACAGGGATCTGATTAGGGCATTTCCGTGCTTCACGGGGATTGTCCTGAGCAGTCAAAAGCTGTAGATTCAAATAATAAGAGACTCGCGCGTAAGCTCGATTTCGTAATAATTGTCCAAATCGTTATATCCTTTAGGAAATGGTGCTCCGACTTCA
Organism: Glutamicibacter sp. NPDC090743; assembly: GCF_044769125.1. Lineage (NCBI taxonomy): Bacteria > Bacillati > Actinomycetota > Actinomycetes > Micrococcales > Micrococcaceae > Glutamicibacter > Glutamicibacter sp. NPDC090743. Next base: position 399,844 of record NZ_JBIVXE010000001.1, read on the forward strand.
CCGGTCGCGACACTGACAAAAACGGTAAGTGTTTCGCAAGGCAAGACAATGGTCGTGCGGAAATGATCCCAGTATTGAGGTGACCCAATGGCTCTGACGCCAGAAGACGTAGTCAATAAGCGGTTTCAGCCGACCAAGTTCCGTGAAGGCTACGACCAAGACGAGGTAGATGACTTCCTCGACGAAATCGTTGTGGAGCTGCGTCGCCTAACCGGTGAGAACGAGGCTCTGCGCAGCCGCCTTGCCGAACTTGGCGAAGATGCGGGTTCGGTATCGAAGGAGCAGGCTGTTCCTGCACCTGTTTCGGCCGCTCCAGTTACTCCTGCTGCTCCAGCTGCTAAGCCAGCTGAAGAGAAGAAGGCAGAAGCTAAGCCTGCAGAGCCAGCGAAGGCAGAAACCCCAGCTGCCAAGCCAGCTGAGGAAAAGAAGGCAGAAGCTAAGCCAGCTGCCGCTGAGAAGGCACCTGCAGCTCCGGCCGCAGCAGCAGCGCCAGCTGCAACTCCTCGCTCCGAATCCGCAGAGTCGGCAGCCAACGTGCTGTCCATGGCTCAGCGTCTGCACGACGAGTACGTCGCTGCCGGTGTCGAGCAGCGCGACAAGATCATCTCCGAAGCGAAGACCGAAGCTAACACCTTGGTCACCACCGCTGAAGAGAAGAGCCGCAAGACCTTGTCGGCCTTGGAGCAGCAGAAGTCGGTTCTGGAGCGCAAGCTCGAGCAGTTGCGTGGCTTCGAACGCGATTACCGTGCTCGCCTGAAGACCTACATCGAAGGACAGCTGCGTGACCTTGAGTCCCAGGGTTCGATCGATGCTGGTGCGGCAGGCAAGACCAGCTAGTCGCTGACAGTTCATAACTTGATCTAGCTATCAAGTAAGATCAACGGTGGTGAACGGATACATTCCGATCACCACCGTTGACGTTTAAGAGGAAATAATGGGTACCACTGTGGACGCAGTTCAATCCGGAAACGCGGGCGCGAAGGCGAAGAAATACGTTGGCCTTGGCCTCGTGATCGCTCTGATCGCGCTGGTACTGGACCAAACCGTCAAAATTGCCGTTGAACAGAACATGCGGCTTGGCCAATCGATTGAAGTGATTCCCGGATTCTTCAACATCCACTACATCCTGAACCCTGGTGCCGCCTTCTCCATCGGCGAAGACTTCACCATAGTCTTCGCGATCCTGCAATCGGCAGTCGCGGTCTACGTCATTTACCTGTTTTTCCGCAAGGTGCTGTCCAGAAGCTGGGCCATAGCCCTGGGCTGCCTGCTCGGCGGTGTCCTGGGCAATGTCGTGGACCGGCTGTTCCGTGAACCGGGCTTCGGATTCGGCCATGTGGTAGACATGTTTTCCGTCACCCACTTCGCTATCTTCAACGTCGCCGACTCCTTCATCGTCTGTTCCATGATCGCGGTGGCGTACATGCTCATCCGCGGGCGCAACCTCGATGGCAGCATTGGCGATCCTCCAAAGAAAGACAAGTCCAACAAGGACGAAGCAGAACCAAACGCATGATCTCGAACGAAACCACCATTCACGAACTGCTTGTTGACCCAGCCGATGCCGGCGCACGCCTTGACGCCTATATCTCCCGGTCCCTGCAGATCCCGCGCACCTTGGCTTCGAGCCTTTGCAAGGATTCGCAGATCCAGGTCAACGGACGAACCATTGCCAAATCTCTGAAGATCAAGGCGGGGGACCAGCTGGTAGTCACCATCCCGCCGCAGGCAGACCCATTAGAAATTAAGGTTGAGAAAGTGGAAGAGCTGAAGATTATCGCGGACGACGATGACTATGTGGTCATCGACAAGCCCGTGGGTGTCGCAGCCCATCCATCCCCGGGGTGGGTGGGCCCGACAGTTGTCGGCGCACTCATGGCCGAGGGCTACAACATCACCACTTCCGGTGCCGCCGAACGCCAAGGCATAGTGCACCGCTTGGACGTGGGCACCAGCGGCCTGATGGTCGTGGCGAAAACCGAACGCGCCTACACCGAACTGAAGCGCGCCTTCAAGGAACGCACCCCCAAGAAGATCTACCATGCGGTGGTGCAGGGCCTGCCTGACCCGCTGGAAGGCACCATCGACGCGCCGATCGGGCGCCACCCGGGCCACGACTGGAAGTTCGCTGTCCTGGATGGCGGGCGGGACTCGGTCACCCACTACAAGGTGATCGAGGCCTTTGGCCGCGCCTCGCTGGTCGAGGTGCAACTGGAAACCGGGCGCACCCACCAGATCCGCGTCCACTTCTCAGCCTTCGGGCACCCTTGTGCCGGAGACCAGACCTACGGAGCGGATCCCAAGCTGGGTGCCGCTCTGGGCCTGACCCGGCAGTGGCTGCATGCAAAACGTCTTGGATTCTCCCATCCGGTCTCCGGCCAGTGGATGGAATACGAAAGCGAATATCCTGCGGATCTGGCAGGCGCCGTCGAGCTGCTGCGCGAAGGCGGATACTGAGTTCCAAGGTGCTGTTGACCACTGGCCGGCAGCACCTTGTGTCGTGCTAGCCACAGCACCGCGCCGGGGTGGGCCCAAGTCCGGGTTTGATCGCTAGACTGGTTGGGTGAGTGCTACACGTGACGGATTTGTCCATCTTCATACCCACACCGAATACTCCATGCTGGACGGTGCGGCGCGCCTAGGCGAACTCTTCGCCGAAGCTAACCGGCAGGGCATGGAAGCCATGGCGATTACCGACCATGGCTACCTGTTCGGTGCCTTCGATTTCTGGCGCCAAGCCACCGGAGCTGGCGTTAAGCCGATCATCGGCGTAGAAGCCTATGTCACCCCGGGCACCGCGCGCGACGACAAGACCCGCGTGAAATGGCGTACCGACGAATCGCAAAAGGGCGATGACGTTTCCGGTGGCGGCCTGTACAACCACATGACCCTGCTCTCGTACAACAACAAGGGCATGGACAACCTTTTCAAGGGTTCGTCCCGCGCCTCGCTGGACTCCGTGTTCGGCAAATACCCGCGCTGGGACCGCGAGCTGCTCAACGAGCACCACGAAGGCCTCATTGCCACGACCGGCTGCCCTTCGGGTGAAGTCCAGACCAAGCTTCGCCTGGGCCAGTACGATGCGGCGAAGGCGGCCGCGGCTGAACTGCAGGATTTATTCGGCAAGGAAAACTACTTCTGCGAGATCATGGACCACGGTCTGGAGATCGAACGCCGCATCACCAAGGACCTGCTGCGCCTGGCCAAGGAACTGGGCATTCCGCTGGTGGCTACCAACGACCTGCACTACACCCATGAATCCGATGCCAAGGCCCACGAGGCGCTGCTGGCCATCAACTCCGGCTCCACGCTTGACGAGCCCACCTATGACCAGGGCGGCAGCCGCTTCGCTTTTTCCGGCACCGGCTACTACCTGAAATCGGCGCGCGAAATGCGCGATTTGTTCAAGGAATTTCCTGAAGCCTGCGACAACACCCTGGCGATCGCCGATCGTGTCGAGGTCTCCTTCGACACGAACGCCAACTACATGCCGAAATTCCCTTGCCCGCCGGGGGAGGACGAAACCAGCTGGCTGATCAAGGAAGTCGACAAGGGACTGCACTACCGCTACCCGAACGGCATCCCAGAAGCTTCGCGCAAGCAGGCAGACTACGAGCTGGACGTCATCATCAAGATGGGCTTCCCGGGATACTTCCTGGTCGTGGCCGACTTCATCAACTGGTCCAAGGACCACGGCATCCGTGTTGGCCCGGGGCGTGGTTCGGGTGCAGGCTCCATGGTCGCCTACGCCATGCGCATCACGGATCTCGATCCGCTGGTGCACGGCCTGATCTTCGAGCGTTTCCTGAACCCGGAACGTGTTTCCATGCCCGACTTCGATGTCGACTTCGATGATCGCCGCCGTTCCGAGGTCATCAAGTACGTGACCGAGAAGTACGGTGATGAGCGCGTATCGATGATCGTGACCTACGGTTCAATCAAGACCAAGCAGGCGCTGAAGGACTCATCGCGCGTGCTCGGCTACCCGTTCAGCATGGGCGAGACCCTGACCAAGGCGCTGCCGCCGGCGGTGATGGCCAAGGACATCCCGCTGAACGACATCGAGAACCCGCAATCCAAGCGCTATTCGGAGGCGGGGGACTTCCGCAACCTGGTGGCCAATGACCCGGAGGCGGCCCGCGTCTTCGAGACGGCCAAGGGCCTGGAAGGCCTGAAGCGCCAGTGGGGCGTGCACGCCGCCGGCGTGATCATGAGCTCGGACCCGATCATCGACGTCATCCCCATCATGCGGCGCATCCAGGATGGACAGGTCATTACCCAGTTCGACTACCCGACCTGTGAAGGCCTGGGGCTGATCAAGATGGACTTCCTGGGGTTGCGCAACCTCACCATCATTTCCGATGCCCTGGAGAACATCGAGTACAACACCGGCACCAAAATCGACCTCGAGACCCTGAGTATCGAGGACCCCGAGGCCTACAACCTGCTGGCCCGCGGCGACACCCTGGGCGTGTTCCAGCTCGATGGCGGTCCCATGCGCTCGCTGCTGAAGATGATGCGCCCCGATAACTTCGAAGACATCTCCGCAGTGATCGCGCTGTACCGTCCGGGCCCGATGGGCGCCAACTCCCACACCAACTACGCCCTGCGCAAGACCGGGTTGCAGGAAGTCACCCCAATCCACCCGGAGCTCGCTGAACCGCTGGCAGAGATCCTCGGCGGCACCTACGGCCTGATCGTGTATCAGGAGCAGGTTATGGCTATTGCGCAGAAGCTGGCCGGCTACTCGCTGGGCCAGGCCGATATCTTGCGCCGTGCCATGGGCAAGAAGAAGAAGTCGGAACTGGATAAGCAGTTCGCCGGCTTCAAGCAGGGCATGAACGACAACGGCTACTCGGACGCCGCCGTGCAGACCCTGTGGGACATCTTGCTGCCATTCTCCGACTACGCGTTCAACAAGGCCCACTCGGCCGCGTACGGCGTGGTCTCCTACTGGACCGCCTACCTCAAGGCGCACTACCCGGCCGAATACATGGCCGCGCTGCTGACCTCGGTGGGCGATGACAAGGACAAGCTGGCACTGTACCTGAACGAATGCCGCCACATCGGAATCACCGTGCTGCCGCCGGATGTCAACGAATCGGCGTTGAACTTCACCCCAGTGGGCAAGGATATCCGCTTCGGCATGGGAGCCATCCGCAACGTCGGCACCAATGCGGTGGCCGGCATGGTCGAGGCCCGCACGGAGAAGGGCAACTACAACGACTTCAACGATTTCCTGGGCAAGGTCCCGGCCGTGGTCTGCAACAAGCGAACCATTGAATCGCTGATCAAGGCCGGTGCCTTCGACTCCATGAAGCATCCACGCCGGGCGCTGGTGGCCATCCACGAAGAAGCCGTGGATTCGGTGATCCAGGTCAAGCGCAACGAGGCGGCCAACCAGTTCGACCTGTTCAGCGCCCTGGGCGCGGATGAGTCCTCGGAGTCGATGCACGTGGCGATCCCCGACATGCCCGATTGGGACAAGAAGGAAAAACTGGCCTACGAGCGCGACATGCTCGGCCTGTACGTTTCCGACCACCCGCTGCAGGGACTGGGCTCGGCCCTGGACCAGTACGCTGACATGCCGGTCACGCACGTGCTCTCGGATGACGGCCCGCAGGATGGCCACATTATTTCCATCGCCGGCATGATTTCCGGTCTGCAGCGGCGCATCGCCAAGAAGAGCGGCAACCCGTATGCGCGCTGCGAGATCGAAGACCTCTCCGGTTCGATGGAGGTCATGTTCTTCGGCCAGGCCTACCAGCCGATCGCCGAGATCCTGGCCGATGACCTGATCGTGGTCATCAAGGGGCGCGTGCAGCGCCGCGATGACGGCTCCATCACCCTGAACGCGCAGGAAATGATGATCCCGGAAATTTCCGAGGATGCCAACGGGGGACCGGTAGTCATCGGCATTCCGACACACAAGGCCACCGAAACCCTGGTGCAGAAGCTGGGTGATGTGCTGCGCACGCACAGTGGCAACACCGAGGTGCGGGTGAAGCTCACCGGCAGCCGCGGCACCTCGCTGCTGCGCCTGGGCATGAACTTCAGGGTAAACCCCAATCCTGCCTTGTTCGGCGATTTGAAGGTGCTGCTGGGCCCGCACTGCCTGGACGTATAGGTAATCGGATCACGGCTTGGATGACCGTGGAAGGTAACTAATGAACCTTCCCCGGTCATCGGCGTTAAACTAGGTAGGTGAGCACTATTCCAGAAACCGAATTCTCAGCACTCGCCACCCTTGATTGGCGCAACGAATCCCTGGGCTACGCACAGCTGAAAGCCAAGCTGCCGCGCCCGGAGATGAACTCCCAGACCGCTGCCGAAACCGTGCAGCAGATCATCGATAATGTCCGCGCCCATGGCATGGAAACACTCAAGGACCTGGCCCAGCGCTTTGACCACGTTGAGCTGGAACATACCCGTGTGCCGCAGCATGAGCTGGACCGCGCCCTGGAAGAACTGGACCCTCAGGTCCGCCTGGCGCTGGAAGAATCCATTGACCGCGCCCGCGTATTCGCCAAGGCCCAGCGCCCCGACGACGCCGAAGTCCGCTACGCTACCGGGGCAACTGTCACCCAGCGCTGGGTCCCGGTGCGCCGCGTCGGCCTGTACGTGCCAGGTGGCCTGGCCGTCTACCCGTCCTCGGTCATCATGAACGCCGTACCTGCCCAGGCAGCCGGCGTCAGCTCGCTAGCCCTGGCCAGCCCGCCGCAGAAGGAATTCGCCGGACTGCCGCACCCCACCATCCTGGCTGCCGCCAAGCTGCTGGGCATCGACGAGGTGCACGCCATGGGCGGTGCCCAGGCTGTTGCCGCGTTCGCCTACGGGGTGGACCTGCCGAACGATGAGCGTGGCGGGATCGAACCGGTTGACGTGATCTCCGGTCCAGGCAACGTGTTCGTGGCAACCGCCAAGCGCTTGGTCAAGGGCGTGGTAGGCATTGACGCTGAAGCTGGTCCTACGGAAATCGCGATTCTTGCCGACAAGGGAGCTAACCCGGGCTTCGTCGCTGCCGATATGATTTCGCAGGCAGAACACGATGCCAACGCCGCGGCCGTGCTGATTACCGATTCACCTGAACTGGCTGCTGGCGTGCGCAAGGAACTCATGGTGCAGGTTGCCGCCACCAAGCACTCCGCCCGTGTGACAGAGGCACTGTCAGGATCCCAATCGGCCGTCATCTTGGTCAAGGACCTGGAACAGGGGATCGAGGTGTGCAACGCCTACGCCGCCGAGCACCTGGAAATCATGGTGGCCGAGGCGGAATCCACCGCGGCCCGCATCACCGCTGCTGGCGCCGTGTTTGTCGGCGCCTATGCCCCGGTTTCGCTGGGCGACTACTGCGCAGGATCCAACCACGTGCTGCCGACCAGTGGCACCGCGCTGCACGCCTCGGGGCTGAACGTGAATACCTTCTTGAAAGCCATCCAGGTGATCAACTACGACAAGGCCGCGCTGGGCGAAGTGGCCGCTCACGTGATTAATCTTGCCAATGCCGAGGACCTGCCAGCCCATGGAGACGCGGTCGCGGTGCGAAACGCGCAATAGACGCTAAACTGTTAGGTGACATGAGTTGATTCTTGCCACCATGGGTGAACCGAGAATGCTTCTTAGGCTACAGATGGAGGTGCCGTGAACTGCCCGTATTGCCGCAATGCGGATTCCCGAGTGGTCGATAGTCGAGTTGCCGACGACGGCGTCTCGATCCGCCGCCGACGCCAGTGCACGGCTTGTTCGCGCCGTTTCACCACCACCGAAACTGCCAGCCTCAACGTGCTCAAGCAGTCCGGTGCCGTAGAACCGTTCTCGCGCAACAAGGTCATTAACGGTGTTCGCAAGGCCTGCCAGGGCCGCCCGGTCACCGATCACGATCTTGCCGTCCTGGCCCAGGAAGTCGAAGAGGCAGTCCGGACCTCCGGGGCTGCTGAAATCCCGGCCCACCAGGTGGGCTTGGCCATCTTGGAGCCATTGTCGCGCCTCGACGAGGTCGCTTACTTGCGCTTTGCCAGTGTCTACCACAACTTCCAGTCGCTGACTGATTTCGAGACCGCCATTGCCCTGCTGCGCGATCGCCGTGGCAAGGTTCCGCAGGGAAACCAGCGTCCGCTCTCGGCCGACTAGCAGTTTTCGCATAGAGCAAACGCCAGTGCCCCAGACCTTTCGAGGTCGCGGGCACTGGCGTTTGGCGTAGGCGTCGCAGCGGCTATGGCAGGGTGAGAATTTCCGCGCCATCGTCGGTGACCAGCAGGGTGTGCTCGAACTGCGCGGTGCGCTTCTTGTCCTTGGTGGTCACGGTCCAGTCGTCTTCCCACATGTCCCATTCGACGGTGCCCAAGGTGAGCATCGGCTCGATGGTGAAAACCATGCCCGGCTCGATGGGAGTGTTGTAGGCCGGCGCCGCATCGTAGTGCGGGATGATCAAGCCGGAATGGAAGGCCTCGCCGACGCCGTGGCCGGTGAAGTCGCGGACCACGCCGTAGCCGAACCGCTTGGCGTAGGTTTCAATGCTTCGGCCGATAACATTGATCTCACGCCCTGGCATCACGGCCTTGATAGCGCGCTTCAGCGAGTTTTCGGTGCGCTCGACCAGCAGGCGCGATTCTTCATCCACGTCACCGACCAGGAAGGTGGCGTTGTTATCTCCGTGAACGCCACCGATGAAGGCGGTGATATCGATATTGATGATGTCGCCATCTTGCAACACGGTGGTGTCCGGGATGCCGTGGCAGATGACCTCGTTCAACGAGGAGCACAGCGACTTGGGGAATCCGCGGTAGCCCAGGGTTGACGGGTAGGCGTTGTGATCCATGAGGAATTCGTGGCCAAGCCGATCGAGCTGGTCGGTGGTGGCTCCCGGCTGGCAAGCCTTGCCAACTTCCTGCAGTGCCTGAGCGGCAATTCTTGAAGCTATGCGAATGCGTTCGATGACTTCTGGGCTTTTGATTTCCGAAGCCGTGTTGCTGGCAGGTTCCTTCTTGCCAACGTATTCGGGGCGTTCAATGTGTTTCGGTACCGGAAGTTCCGGGGAGACCGTGCCGGCGGTGAGATTTCCAAGGGGTGCAGTTGAAGCAATAGCCATGCTTTTATTCTAGCTTCACGTATCTGCCGCTTCGCTAGGAGATAGCCGATAGATCAGGTGGTGTTGCACCTATTTTCCGCCGGTTGGGATACCGTGGAAGAAGCAGCAAGAATCGAGAGTAGAGGAGTTTTCCATGAGCTCAGTTGGCACCCCGGGCGAGGGGCAGTACTGGTACAACGTCTCGACCAAGACCGTGGAGAATGGCCCGCAGTCTGATTGGTCGCAGTTGCTTGGCCCATATGACACGGTTGCTGAAGCCGAAGCGGCAATGGCGAAAGTCCAGGCACGCAATGAGGCGTGGGACGACGCAGAAGAAGACGACGAGTAGAAGTCAAGGGCACCGAGCCAGGCCGGTGCGGCGAATGGCAAAGCGGTGCGCTGCCACGATGGATGACATCGAGGCAGCGCACCGCTTTGCGATATGGCGTGAGCCGGCTTCTATTCCTTGAACTCGTACTCTGCCGAGGGGAAGGTGCCGGAAACTACGTCCTGGTGGTACTCGCGCACCGCGTTGCCGATAACTTCACGCAGATCAGCGTACTTCTTCACGAAGCGCGGGGTGCGCCCTCCGCCAAGACCCAGCATGTCCTGCCAAACCAGGACCTGTCCGGTGGTGGAGTTGCCAGCGCCGATGCCGATGGTCGGCACCTTCAGCGCGGCATCGATTTTGGCAGCGACCGGGCTTGGCACCATTTCCATCAGGATGCAGAAGGCGCCTGCATCCTGCAATTGCACAGCGTCGTGCTTCATCTGCTCTACAGCGTCGCCACGGCCCTGCACGCGGTACCCGCCCAATGCATGCTCGGACTGCGGAGTGAATCCGATGTGCCCGATAACGGGAACTCCGGCAAGGACCATGGCGCGGACATGCTCGGCGTATTGCGCGGTGCCCTCCATCTTGACCGCGTGGGCATGGCCTTCCTTCATCAGGCGCACCGCAGTGGCAACGGCCTGGGCAGGGGACTGCTCGTAGCTGCCAAACGGGAGGTCGGCAACGACCATGGCGCGTTTGGCCCCGTTGGCGACAGCTTTGGTGAACATGATCATTTCGTCGAGGGTAATGGGCAGCGTGGACTCGTAGCCGAGTACGGTATTGGCAGCGGAGTCGCCAACCAGCAGCATCTCGATCCCGGCCGAATCGAAAATCTCTGCCATCATTACGTCATAAGCAGTTAACATCGCGAATTTTTCGCCATTGTCCTTGGCCTGCTGCAAATGATGAAGTCGGATACGGGACGGGCCTTTTTCAGGGTTCCCTAGGTATGGTTGTGGCATGAATCGACTTTATCGCACTTGCACAGGGCGATGCTGATCGTTGGGACGGTTCTGAACCGATATAGTGTTGCCACAGGTCAATTTTCTTACCGGTTGTGATCAGCGCCGGATATCAGAATCCCAAAGGTGGTGGAAAATGGATCGTCAGCAGGAATTTGTACTGCGCACCATTGAAGAACGCGACGTTCGATTTGTGCGAATGTGGTTTACTGACGTCGTTGGTTCGCTCAAGTCGGTGGCGTTGGCTCCTGCTGAAGTTGAAGATGCTTTCGAAGAAGGTCTGGGATTCGATGGTTCCTCCATTGATGGACTGTCCCGGATCTCCGAGTCTGACATGTTGCTTCAGCCAGATCCTGCCACCTTCCAGATCCTGCCGTGGCGCGGCGAAGTCGAACCGACCTCCCGCATGTTCTGCGACATCCTGACCCCTGAGGGCCAGCCGTCAAATGCAGATCCGCGCCAGGTGCTCAAGCGCCAGCTGGCCGAAGCATCGAATATGGGTTTCACTTGCTACACCCACCCGGAGATCGAATTCTATTTGCTGGAGAACGATCAGCTGGATGCCAATGGCCGTCCCCAGCCGATCGACAACGGTGGCTACTTCGACCACGTGCCAGATGGCGTTGGGCAGGACTTCCGCCGTGCTTCCGTGACCACGCTGGAAGCGCTGGGCATTTCGGTGGAGTTCTCCCACCACGAAACAGGTCCAGGCCAGAACGAAATCGATCTGCGCTACGCAGATGCCTTGCAGACCGCCGACAACATCATGACCTTCCGTACCGTCATCAAGGAGATGGCGATGCAAAAGGGCATCCACGCAACCTTCATGCCCAAGCCATTTGCCGACCATCCGGGCAGCGGCATGCATACCCACTTCTCCTTGTTCGAAGGTGACGCTAACGCGTTCTTCGAAGCTGGCCGCGAATACCAGCTCTCCGATGTGGCCCGGTCCTTCATCGCCGGCATCTTGCACCATGCGCCGGAAATGACCGCCATCACCAACCAGTACGTGAACTCGTACAAGCGGTTGTGGGGTGGAGGGGAGGCGCCGAGCCACCGTTCGTGGGGGCACAACAACCGCTCGGCACTGGTCCGCGTGCCGCTGTACAAGCCAGGCAAGGGACAGTCCGCCCGCGTGGAATACCGCGGTATCGACTCGGCAGCCAATCCGTACCTGGCCTACGCAGTATTGCTGGGCGCTGGGCTGAAGGGCATCCGCGAAGGCTACGAGCTGGAAGAGCCAACCGAGGATGATGTCTGGAGCCTGTCCACGGCAGAACGCCGCGCCTCGGGCCACGTTCCGCTGCCTGGCAGCCTGCACGACGCATTGCGCGCCATGGAAGAGTCGGAACTGATGGCCGAGATCCTCGGCGAGCAGGTATTCAACTCGTTCCTGTCGAACAAGCGCACCGAATGGGAAGAATACCGCCAGGTCATTACCCCATACGAACTGAACAAGTATTTGGGAATCCTCTAGAGACTTCGCCGCGTGAAGCTGCGCGGCGAAATGCGGGAGAACACGAGACGCCATGCCGGAAGTACCCTCGCGAGCATTGCTCAACGCTGGCTTCAGCGACATCGAAAGGGCCAAGAAATTCCTTCAGGCCGAGGAACTGTCCCGGATTGATCCCAGCCTGATCGTGAGCAAGATGGCGCATGCGCCAGATCCGGACCAGGCACTGCTGCTGGCCCTGCGGTTGGTAGATCGGCACCCGGAAGTCATCGATATCTTCCTGGAGCCCGATAGCTGCCAAGGGCTCGTCAGGCTTCTGGGCAGCTCTTCTGCGCTCGGGGAGTTCCTCATGCGTTGTCCCGAGGCGCTGGAGATCGTCCGCCACGCCCCACCCGGTGAATTCGTCCCCGTGCCCGCGGAACAGCTGGTCGAGGACTTGCTGGCATCGATCGAGGCCAAGCAATCAGACGGCGGGCACTGGGTCTCTTCCTGCACCGGTGCTGAAGCGCGTCAGCGCTTGCGCACCGCCTACCGCAAGGCATTGCTCTCGCTGGCCCACCGGGACTTGGGTTCCACCCAGCCTCAACGCATTCTGCCCCTGGTCGCCGCCGAACTGGCCGACATGGCTGGTGCCGCGTTGGAGGGGGCATTGGCCATTGCCCGGGCCGAAGCCGCCGAACAATATGATGCTGGCGACGTTGATCGGGTTAAGATCACCATCATTGGCATGGGCAAGTGCGGTGCACGTGAACTGAACTATATTTCGGACGTCGATGTCATTTACGTCCACGATTCCACGCTGGGAATCGATGACGATCTGGCGGCCGCGATCGCGACGGTGATCTGCGGGAACACGGCACGTGCACTGATGGTCTCTGGCCCTGAGCCGATGCTCTGGGAAGTGGATGCGAATCTTCGCCCCGAGGGCAAGGACGGGGCCTTGACCCGTACGCTCTCATCCCATGAAGCGTATTACCGCCGGTGGGCCCATTCATGGGAATTCCAAGCCCTGCTCAAGGCCCGCGCGATTGCCGGCGACAAGGAACTGGGACGCTCTTATGAGCGGATGGTTTCGCCAATGGTGTGGTCCAGTTCCGAGCGTGAGGGCTTCGTTGAATCCGTCCAGGCCATGCGCCGACGCGTCAGCGACAACATCGACAAGCAAGATGTTGCGTGGCAAATCAAGCTGGGCCCCGGTGGGCTGCGCGATGTCGAATTCACCGTCCAGCTGCTCCAACTCGTCCATGGTCGAGTCGACCCCGCCATCCAGGTGCCAACCACCACCCTGGCCATCCAAGCGATGAGCGATATCGGCTACATCGGCCGTGATGATGCGACGAATTTCGATGACTCATACCGTTTCCTGCGCTTGCTGGAGCACCGGATACAGCTCAGCCAATTGCGCCGTACCCACTTGATGCCCCGGGCAGAAAGCGCCCAGCGCGTGCTTGCACGATCGATCCGTGGTGCCGGAGACCTGCAGCTCAGCAGCCCGGAGAAGCTGATGCGCCGCTGGAATGAAACCAAGCGCATGGTGCGTTCGCTGCACGAGCGTATTTTCTACCGTCCGCTCCTGGTCAGTAGTTCCAACCTCTCGGCCGATGACGTCAAGCTCACCGCCGAATCGGCGCAAGCCCGCTTGCGCGCCCTGGGCTATCTCGACCCGAAGGCGGCGATGCGGCACATTGAAGCCCTGACCGGTGGGGTCTCGCGCAGTGCGTCATTGCAACGGCAATTGCTGCCGGTACTCCTGGACTGGTTTGCCCGCGGGGTTGACCCGGATGCTGGATTGCTGGGCTTCCGCCGGCTCAGCGAAGCACTGGGCAAGTCCCATTGGTTCCTCGGCATGCTGCGCGATACCAACGCTGCCGCTGAACGGCTGAGCCACTTGCTCTCCAATACGCGCTTCCTGACCGACCTGCTGGCCAACGAGCCGGCGGCGGCCGCTTGGCTGGGCTCCGACGCCTCCTTGACGCCGCAGACATTCGAGAACCTGCTGCAGCAGAACACCTCGATCATCCATCGCACGAAGCAGCCAGAAGCTGCCATCCGCATGATCCGCATGGTGCGCCGCCGCGAATTCTTGCGTGTCGCGCTTGCCGACGGCGCTGGCCTGCTGACCGTTGAGGAAGTTGGCGTAGCACTCTCGAACATCGACGCCGCCATGGTTGACGGGGTGCTGAAGGTCCTCTTGGCTGCTGACCAGGCCAAGCACGGGGAACATGCTGTCGTTTCGGTCATTGCCATGGGCCGCCAAGGCGGTCGGGAAATCGGTTACGGCTCTGATGCGGACGTCCTGTTCGTGCAGCGCCCGGTTCCTGGCGCCACGGCCCAAGCTGCTCAAGAACAAGCGCTTCGGGTAGTTACCGACCTGGTGTCGTGGACCGCCAAACCGTTGAAACCGGCCATTCCAGCTGAAGTGAAATTGAAAGTGGATTCGGATCTGCGCCCCGAGGGCCGCCAGGGAATGCTGGTCCGTTCTCTCGACGCCTACGCCACCTATTACCAGCGATGGGTGGAAATCTGGGAACGCCAGGCGTTGCAGCGTGCACGCCCGTTTGCCGGCGATGACCAGTTGGCTGAAGATTTCATGGAATTGATTAGGCCGGTGCGCTACGGCAAGGGACTGGACGAGTCGGAGATCCGGGATATCCGCAAGATCAAGGCCCGCGTTGAATCCGAACGGCTCCCGCGAGGTGCCGACCCCAACCGCCACCTGAAACTGGGACGAGGCTCGCTCTCGGACATTGAATGGCTGGTGCAGTTCTACCAGTTGCAATACGCCTGGAAGCACGAATCCCTGCGCACCACCTCGACGCTCCAGGCGTTGGAAGAGCTGGCGAAATTGGAGCTCATTGCGCAAGACGATAGCGAACTGCTGGCGATTGCTTGGCGGCTGGCTACGCAGATTCGCAGTGCTGAAATCATCACGTCCGGACGTTCCAGCGATGTCTTGCCGAGTTCGGCGCGCGATATGGAAGCCGTGGCTCGGTGGTGCGGCTATGAGCCGCACTTTGGCGTGGAACTCGAAGAAGACTACTTGCGTGCAACCCGGCACGCGCGTGGCATCTTTGAACTGCTGTTCTACGGCTTTGAGGACTAGGAACCGCGGTGGCCGTTGAAACGCTGCTGGAACGTTCCTGGAGCCCGCTGGCTGCTTCATCCAGGCCATGGCAACGCCGCGTGCTGCTGGGCGGGGGAGCAGCCCTGTGGAACGATGCGTGCGTTGCTTTGCTCCGTTGGGAAGTCAAGACACGCAGCGGGTTCAGCCTCCAGCCGCAGTTGCCGGTCGCTGTGGGCCAGCAACCCTTGATCACCATCGGTGTCGGACCGTTGCGCATCCATGAACCTGTGGAGGTAGTTGACGTCATTGCGGAAAGTGATTGGGTAGGGTTTTCCTACCGGACGCTGCCGGGGCATCCGGTTCAGGGTGTGGAAGCTTTCATTCTTGAACGCGCGGACGAGCAAGTTTTCCTGCTGATCAGGTCGGTCACGGAACCTTCTGATGTGCCTGCTTGGCGTCGAGTCTTCAAGGTGCTGCTCCTGGCGCAGTGGGTGACACGTCAGCGTTACCTTCGTGCGCTGAAACCTTAGTCCGCAACCGGCAATTTCCTGCGCTTCCCGCCGGAACAGGATGCGGGGGACTAGGGTGGGGATTGTAATCTCTACGCGAATAATGAGTGCAGGGGAGCTTCGAAAATGCTGGACCCAAAGATGCTGCAGGCTGCCATTAATCAGTCCTTGCTGGCCCTGGAATCCAATGACAGCGGACCATTTGGCGCGGTGGTAGTCCTTGACGGAAAAGTCGTTTCCGCTGGCTACAACTCGGTGGTGGGTAGCCAGGATCCAACGGCGCACGCCGAAATCAATGCCATCCGCGCAGCGGGACAAGCACTGGGAACCTTCGATCTGTCGCAATGCGAGCTCTACACCAGCTGCGAGCCATGTCCCATGTGCATGGGTGCCATCTATTGGTCCCGCTTCAAGCATGTCTACTACGCGAATACGCGCGAGGAAGCCGCGAAGATCGGCTTCGATGATGATTTCATTTACAAGGAGCTTGAGCTTCCCATGAGCGAGCGGAAAATTCCGTTTACCAAGGTTGAAGATTCCGGTGCGCTCAGGGCATTTGAGCTTTGGGAAGCAAAGAGCGACAAGCAGGAATACTAGTACTTGTTATCGGGGCGGCACTTGCCCTGAGCGCGATGGCCGCCAATGTGCGGGCCCGCACTGATGCTTAAACAGAGGAGTCCGCACAAGTGCTAGAACATAGTTCTTGCGCTTTGTGCGGACTCCTCTGCAAACTACACGGGGCGATGCCCCGTCAGCTGATTAGCAACCGTAGTAGAGCTCGAACTCGTATGGGTTCGGGCGCAGGCTCAATGGCTTGATTTCGTTTTCACGCTTGTACTCAACCCAAGTCTGGATCAGGTCTTCGGTGAAGACGCCGCCTTCGAGCAGGAACTCGTGATCAGCTTCCAGGGCCTTGAGCGCCTCTTCGAGGCTTTCAGGTGCGCGCTGGATTTCCTTGGCCTCTTCGGCAGGAAGCTCGTAGAGGTCCTTGTCGATTGGCTCTGCAGGTTCAATGCGGTTCTTGATGCCGTCCAGGCCAGCCATCAGCTGGGCTGCGAACGCCAGGTATGGGTTCGAGGAAGCATCCGGAGCGCGGAACTCGATACGCTTCGCCTTAGGGTTCGAACCGGTGATAGGGATACGGATACCGGCAGAGCGGTTGCCCTGCGAGTAAACCATGTTCACTGGAGCTTCGTAGCCCTTGACCAGGCGGCGGTAGGAGTTCACGGTTGGGTTGGTGAACGCGAGCACGGCGTCTGCGTGCTTCAGCAGGCCGCCGATGTACCAGCGTGCGGTATCGGACAGGCCAGCGTAGCCCTTTTCGTCGTAGAACAGCGGTTCGCCGTTGGACCACAGCGACTGGTGCACGTGCATGCCCGAGCCGTTGTCGCCGAAGACTGGCTTTGGCATGAAGGTTGCGGACTTGCCCCACGCGTCAGCGACGTTCTTCACGATGTACTTGAAGAGCATCAGTTCATCAGCGGAGTGGACCATGGTGTTGAACTTGTAGTTGATTTCTGCCTGGCCGGCAGCGCCCACCTCGTGGTGGCTGCGCTCAACCTCAAGGCCAGCCTTGTCCAGCTCGACGCAGATCGCGTCGCGCAGGTCAGCCTGCTTGTCAGTCGGTGCAACTGGGAAGTAGCCGCCCTTGTACGGGGTCTTGTAACCCTGGTTGCCGCCTTCTTCCTTGCGGCCGGTGTTCCAAGGTGCCTCGTCGGAATCGATCGAGTAGAACGCGCCCTGTGGCTTGGATTCGTAGCGAACGTCTTCGAAGATGAAGAATTCTGCTTCTGGGGCGAAGAACGCGGTGTCAGCGATACCGGTCGATTCCAGGTAAGCCTCGGCGCGTTCGGCAACGCCACGTGGGTCGCGGTGGTAAGGCTCACCGGTGCGTGGGTTGATGATCGAGAAGTTGAAGGCTAGGGTCTTTTCCAGGCGGAAGGGATCGATGAAGCCGGTGGTGACGTCCGGGATCAGCTGCATGTCGGAATCAGAGATGCCGGCGAAGCCGCGGATGGAAGAACCATCGAAGAGCTGGCCGTTGACGAAGAAGTCGGCATCCACGGACTTGGCAGGCACGTTGAAGTGCTGCTGTACACCTGGTAGGTCGGTGAAACGGATATCGACGAACTTGATGTCCTCTTCGGCAATATATGCCAAGACTTCTTCTGGACTGGTAAACATGTGCAGGTGACTCCCTGGTGAGATATAAGGTTTGGTAAACGGAACCGGTAGCCGGAATGATCCGGCTGGTCCTCTTGCTTACGTATCAAGCTTACCTATAATCCATTTCTGAATGGTGTCTCTATTGTTTCCAACCTGTTACAAGCGGAGAATCCGGGCGTGTCGTATCGCGCTGATCTGCGCTGATTGCCTGCTGTAACAATCTGACTTGCATACTTGCTACCTGGTTATCGCGTTCTAACTGGCGCACAGAATCGCTGGATAGACTGTATTGGTGGAAAGAAAAGACTTCAGCTCGTGGCTTGAAGGGCCGCCGCAGCATAATACGCAACAATGGCCCGGGCAGGATATGGGGCGCCCCGAGAAGGGCCCCGGCTCAATTGCCAGATTCCCGCGACGGGTCGGTGCACTGCTCTTGGACTGGGGGCTCTCGATGTTGCTGAGCTGGTGGCTGTTTGACAGCCACGATCTGGCAACATTGAGCCTGTTCTGCGCCGGGCAGATCATCGGTGTCGGATTCACCGGGCACACGATTGGGCACCGTACCTTTGGAATGCAGGTGCAGTCGCTGGATGGAACCGCAATCAAGCCGTTGCAAGGCCTGATTCGTTCCTTGCTGCTTTGCTTGGCTATTCCGGCCTTCGTCACCGACAAGGACCAGCGTGGACTGCATGATCGTTTGCCCAAGACCATCCTGGTGAATATCTCCTAGCAATAGATCCGGACAGCAAGAAAGAAGCCGCAACTAGAAATTCCAGTTGCGGCTTCTTTAGTAGTTGTCTTTAGCGTCCGCGCGTAGCGCGGCGGTTTGGACGGACGCGGTTCGGGTCTACGCCCTTGGGGATAGGCAGACGATTCGCGGTCAACGTGCTCAAGCGCTTGTCGATTGCGCTGACTTCCAGCTTCGTAATCGACTTTGGAAGCTTCTTCATTGCCTTGCCGACTTCAGCCAACGGAGTCTGGCCTTCTTCGGAACCAGCGTTGATGATGTGCACGGGAACGTTCGGCAGAACGCGGGCGATGCGCTTGCGCTCGGAAGAGGCAAGCTCACGAACCCGGCTCTTTGGTCCCTCAGTGACCAGGACGATGCCCGGGCGACCGATGCCGAGGAACACCAGATCCTGGTGGCGGTTGTAGGCAACTGGTTCCTGCTTCAGGATCCAGCCGCGACGCAGCACGCTCATGGCGGCGCCGGCAGCGCCAGGACGGCCCTCAAGCTGCGAGAACGCAGCTTTCTCTGCGCGGCGGGACATCACGAACATTGCAGCAAGGAGCGCCAGCGGGATTGCGATGATCAACATCGTGATCCAGTTTTTGATCAAGAAGCCGATGACCAAGCAGACAGCAATGACGGCCAAGGCTGCCAATGCCATCCACCACACGACCATCGGGTCATTGCGGCGAGTCATCTGGAAGACCTGGCCAATTTGCTTCAGGCGGCCCGGTTCTTTGTTCTTCTTCTCAGCTTTTGGTTTACGCGAAAACAAGCCACGCTTAGGCGCGGCTGCGTCGTTGTCGGAGTTTTTGGCCATAGTGCCTTAATTCTACGCGATGAAGTTGATAGTTCTAAGCCGAGCCGGATCGAACACGGCATTTTCAGCTGAATTGCCCATGGACGGGCAGTGGGAAAGCCCCGGAACCCTCGATGGATTCCATCAGGAGTTCCGGGGCCTTAGCCGTGGGGTCCACTGGACCGAGCTACTGGATCAGCGAAGCTGCTTCCTGGCGCGTGTTGCCCGAGGACTCGATATGTGCCAATGCCTCTGGGATTTCGCGGCCCTTCTTGCGCATGGCGCCGGCCCACAGGCGGCCAGCGCGGTAGGAAGAACGGACCAGCGGCCCAGCCATGACTCCGGCAAAGCCGAGTTCTTCGGCTTCTTGCTGAAGCTCCAGGAACTCCTGCGGGGTGACCCAGCGGTCGACTGGCAGATGCAGGTCGGTTGGGCGCAGGTACTGGGTCAAAGTCAGCAGATCGCAGCCTGCCTCATGGAGATCACGCATGGCCTCGGAAATTTCTTCTCGAGTTTCGCCCATACCCAGAATCAGGTTGGACTTGGTGATCAAGCCACGCTTGCGGCCATGGGTGATCACATCCATGGAACGCTCGTAACGGAAAGCCGGGCGGATGCGCTTGAACAGGCGAGGCACAGTCTCTACGTTGTGGGCGTAGACTTCTGGCTCCGAATCGCAGATGGTATCCAGGTTCTCCGGCTTGCCGCTGAAATCGGGGATCAGCAGCTCTACGCCGGTGCTTGGATTCATCTTGTGGATCTGCCGCACAGTCTCGGCATACAGCCAGGTGCCCTCGTCTTCGAGGTCATCACGGGCGACGCCGGTTACGGTGGCGTAGCGCAGATCCATCTTCTTCACGCTCATGGCGACCTTGAATGGCTCTGAGCGGTCAATTGCCAAGGGCTTGCCGGTGGCGATCTGGCAGAAGTCGCAACGGCGGGTGCACTCTGAACCGCCGATCAGGAAGGAAGCCTCGCGGTCTTCCCAGCACTCGAAGATGTTCGGGCAGCCTGCTTCTTCGCAGACCGTATGCAAGCCTTCGCTCTGTACGAGATTTTTCAGGCCAACGTATTCAGGGCCAATGCTCAACTTGGCCTTGATCCATTCTGGCTTACGCTCCACAGGTACGGCAGCGTTGCGCTTTTCTACGCGCAGCATACGGCGGCCTTCTGGTTCGACGCTCATTAAACAGCTCTTTCTTTGGTGAGGGCGTGACTGTCTAGACGACTTGAGGGGTGAGCAGACGCTCTATTTCGGTTTGTACGCGGTCAACGACGTCTTCGGGGGTGACGGTACGGCCGAGTTCTTCGGAAATGGTGGTGACACCTGCATCGGAGATGCCGCAGGGGATGATCTGTTCGTAGGCGGAAAGCGCGTTCGAGCAGTTCAATGCGAAACCGTGCATGGTGACACCGTGGTTGATGCGGATTCCAATGGCTGCGATTTTGCGGTCCTGAGCGCCATCTTTGCCCGGTACCCAGACCCCGGAGCGGCCCTTGATCTGGGCCGTCGGAATGCCTAGCTCGCTGACCACGTTAATCAGGGCTTCTTCCAAGGTCTCCACGTAAAGTCGGATTGCGCTGATCTTGCGTAGCTTGACGATGGGGTAGCCAATGAGCTGTCCCGGGCCATGCCAGGTCAACTTTCCACCGCGATCCACATCCACCACGGGGGTCCCGTCCATCGGGAGATCTTCAGGTTCAGTTCGCTTGCCTGCGGTGTAAACCGCTTCGTGCTCCAGGAACAGGACTTTTGGGGTTTGCGTGTCCGCGGCTACCGCATCATGCAGTTGGATTTGGTAATCCCAAGCTTCCATGTAGGGCACAAATTTTGAGCCTAGTCCGACTCGTTCGAATTCGATCGCCATGACGGCTAGCCTACGCTCTTGAACGATCGGTCGCTAATTCAGAGCCGTCGAACCCATCTGTGGATATCCAGCTTGCAATTTACGATTCTGGGTTACAACGGAGTCATGGATGATTCTACGAATGTTCTAGCGTGGCCGACAAGCCCCGGGCATGTCACGGTAAGGCCGCTAAGTTCCAAGTCACCGTGTAAAGTTTGGCTGATCCGGAGGGAAAGCGACCAGTTGTACCTCACGCTAAAACTTAGCCTGACTATGGAAAACATCATTTCGCTTCGCCAAGAGCAGGTAACGCAGTCAAGGAAATATGTCGTTGATTTCTACGGAACCCTGTCGACACAATTGGGCGAGGGGCTGGTTATGGAATATTGCCCCGGTGGCAGCGTGGCTGATCTTGTGGCAAGTCGAAGCGCCTTTGGCCTGGGGGAGTGCGTGACCGCGCTGGCACCCATCGCGCAGACACTTTCGGTGATGCATGCGCAGGGCCAACGCCATGGAGACTTATCGCCGGCCAATATATTGCTCACTGCCAAGGGAATGCCGAAGATCATTGACTTCCAGGAATCAGCTTCAGCACGGCAGGCGCTCACCGGCTCCGGTACGCCAGGATTCATGGCCCCTGAAATGCAGGCCGGGGTACGGGAAAGCCAAGTTGGAGAGCAGGACGTGTTTTCGCTGGGCGCCTGCTTGTGGTTTCTCCTATCCGGACGGATTCCCGAAGAGGAACTGATGCGTCCACCGGCAAGCGTGATGTTCCCCGGAATCCCTTCGATCATTCATGAACTCTTGATCGATTCGCTGAATCCAGATCCGCAAGCACGACCGACCGCAGATCAGTTTGCTCGAACGTTGTTCGCAAGCTGTCCGGCAGAGCCCATCAGCTGGGAAGGGCATGTAGCTCCAGAAGCTACTCATCTGATGGAGACCATCCATCCATCCGCGGAACAGAATGCTGCGCACAAGCGCTTCAAGCGCCAGGCCGATACCGCAAGCAGGCAGCGAAGCCCCAGCCGCGATGACTCCTGGCATAGCCATCGATTGCGCCGGACCCCCGGGGCCGTGAAATTGGCCGGTGCCGCAGCACTGGGCTCGTTGGTTATTATCGGGAGCCTCGTGGGCGTCAATCATTTCCGTGCGGCTGTGGCCACCGAAACGACTGCGGCTACGGCAGTACCGTCAGCAGAGCAAAGCTGCAGAATTGAAGACGGGGCGCACGTTCCAGCTTGTGCCTTGAATCGGGACACCGTGATCTCTGCATTCCTCGCGCTTTCAAGAGAGCGCGATGAAGCGATGGGGCAGCTGGCGGGGGAGAAGCTCAAGGGGCTCTACACTTCAGGAGCGGAGCAGCTGCAACGAGATCTCGAAACAATCGATCAGCTTCGGAAAATGGGTTTGGAATTTGCGGGATTGCGCACGAGACTCACGGACGTCACGGTATCGGCGCGTGGGCAGGGGGACTCTGTCATTCTTGCTGCCACTTCTACCCAAGAGGAATACCGCTACGTGGATGCCCGCGGAGCCACGGTTCACGCCGTCCAGGCCGCGCAGCCGCAACGCATCGAAGTGGAACTAGTGCTGGAAGACGAGCGCTGGAAAATTGGCAAGGTATTGCGCCGTTAAAAGCGAAACGGCGGGAGGTGCAACCACAGCTTGCTCCAAGCTGATGGTTGCGGCTCCCGCCGTCAATGCTAATGCTGATTAGTTCCAGAGTACCGCGATGGCGATGTTGATCAAGGCCATGCCACCCACGGCGTGAGCGATCCCCGTAGGAACTTCCTCGCCGTTCTTCATCTTCTTCCGGCCAAGGAACGCTGCCACCAAGATAATGATTGCAATCAGCGACTTGATTCCAATCTTCATGTGGTTTGGCGAACCGTCGCCAGCCTCGAGAATACCGACCATGGCCAGACCCGTTACGACCTGAACGATAGCGCCATACCACTGCCATACGGAGACGGTTGGAGTCTTGAAATTAGCAAGCCAGCCGCCGAAGATAGCTGCTGCACCCAAGATATGCACGAAAATCAGGATTGAAAGAAGAATAGTCATGATACTAGCCTAATCTATTTTCGACTGATCGTAGAAAACGCAGAATCGCCCCTGTCGAATCAACGACAGGGGCGATTATCCACCTAGGCTGCGAAAGCGAAAGCTGTATCTTTACAGTCCCAGTTCGCCTTCGAAAGCGCCGCCTTCAAGGCGAGCCTTGACGGTCTGCAGGAAGCGGCCTGCATCGGCACCGTCTACCAGACGGTGATCGTAGGTCAGGCACAGGTACATCATGTGGCGGATGGCAATCGAATCGTTGCCCTCTGCGTCGGTAACGACCATTGGACGCTTCACGATCGCACCGGTGCCCAGGATGGCTACCTGTGGCTGGTTGATGATCGGGGTGTCGAACAGTGCGCCAACCGAACCGATGTTGGTGATCGAGAAGGTGCCACCGGAGAGCTCATCCGGACCGATCTTGTTGCTGCGGGTGCGTGCAGCAACATCAGCGATACGCGAAGCCATGCCAGCCAGGTTCAGATCGCCAGCGTTCGATACAACAGGAACCAGCAGGCCCTTGTCGGTGTCGACTGCGAATGCCAAGTGCTCGGCATTGTGGTAGGTGATCTTCTGGGTCTCTTCGTTGTACTCGGCGTTCAACTTAGGGTGTGCCTTCAGGCCCTCGGCAACAGCCTTGGCGATGAATGGCAAGTAAGTGAGGTTCACGCCGTTGGTGGCCTTGAAGTTGGCCTTTGCCGAAGCACGCAGCTTCACGATGCGGGTCATATCGATCTCGTGGACCTGGGTCAGCTGAGTCGATACGTCCAGGGATTCGCGCATGCGGCGAGCGATGACCTGGCGGATACGTGGAGCCTTCTCCTCGGTGCCGCGCAGCGAGGAAACCTCGACTGCAGGAGCAGCTGGCTTCGCGGCGGCAGGGGCAGGGGCGGCAGCTGGTGCAGCGGCTGGTGCAGCAGCTTCCTGGGCGGCAACAGCGTCCAGGACATCCTGCTTGCGGATGCGACCGCCAACGCCGGTACCCTTCACCGAAGCAATGTCGATGCTGTGCTGGTTAGCCAAGCGGCGGACCAGTGGGGTGACGTAGCCGGACTCATTGGTTGCCTCAGCAGCCGGTGCCTCTTCCTTTGCAGGAGCGGGAGCAGCCGGAGCGGCAGGTGCTTCTTCCTTAGCGGGAGCCGGAGCGGCCGGAGCCTCTTCCTTTGCAGGAGCCGGAGCAGCAGCTGGTGCTTCTTCCTTGGCTGGGGCGGCAGCTGGAGCAGCGCCAGCTGCACCGATAACAGCCAGAACAGCGCCAACTTCAGCGGTCTCATCTTCTGGAACGCGAATTTCCAGCAGGGTACCTGCAACGGGGGAAGGAACTTCGGTGTCAACCTTGTCGGTGGAAACCTCAAGCAGTGGCTCGTCGACGGAGACTTCCTCGCCAACTTCCTTCAGCCAGCGGGTGACGGTACCTTCGGTAACCGACTCGCCCAGAGCTGGAAGGGTCACTTCGGTGCCTGAAGCAGCGCCGGCGGCTGGTGCAGCTGCTGGAGCTTCTTCGGCTGCAGGTGCTGCTGGTGCTTCTTCGGCTGCAGGTGCTGCTGGTGCTTCTTCAGCGGCTGGTTCGGCAGGTGCTTCTTCAGCGGCCGGAGCTGCTGGTGCAGCTTCGTCAGCGCCGGAGCCATCGCCAATGCGAACCAGTGGGGCGCCAACTTCAGCGTCCTCGTCTTCGGCTACGAAGATTTCCTCGATGATGCCGGCAACCGGCGAAGGAACTTCAGTGTCAACCTTGTCGGTGGAAACTTCCACCAACGGCTCGTCTACCTCTACACGGTCGCCGACCTGCTTCAGCCAGCGGGTTACCGTACCTTCGGTAACGCTTTCACCCAGTGCGGGTAGGTTTACGGTTTCAGACATCGTCCCGTATCTCCTTGTTTTATAAAGCTTGAAAAGTGGTGGGAGGCGTTGCCTCCGAGCCTAGTGCATACAGGCAGCGCGTTGAACTAACGCGCTGCCTGTATGACCAAAGCGTGATTAACCGTGCAGCGGGGCGCCGGCCAAAGCCATTGCGGCTTCGCCCAGGGACTCGTTCTGGGTTGGGTGTGCGTGGATCAGCTGCGATACGTCCTCTGGGTAAGCTTCCCAGTTCACGATCAGCTGGGCTTCACCGATCTGCTCGCCAATGCGGCCGCCGATGCCGTGAACGCCAACGATTGGGCCGTTCTTGACGCGAACCATCTTGATGATGCCGCTGGTGCCCAGGATCGAGGACTTGCCATTGCCAGCCAAGTTGTACTCGGTGGTTTCAATCTGGTCGGCACCGAACTTCTCCTTGGCCTTCGGCTCGGAGTAGCCCACGGAAGCGATCTCTGGCTCGCAGAAAGTCACCTTCGGGATGTTGATGTCCTCGACGATGGTTGGCTTCATGCCGTGGATTTCCTCGGCTACGAAGCGGCCATGCTGGTAACCGCGGTGTGCAAGCTGTACGCCTGGAACGATGTCGCCGATTGCGTAGATGTTGCCAACGCCGGTGTGCAGGCGCTCATCGGTGATCACGAAGCCGCGGTCAATGGTGATGCCCTGCTCTTCGAAGCCGAGGCCCTCGGTTACCGGACCGCGACCCACTGCAACCAGAACGATCTCTGCTTCCAGGACCTTGCCGTCAGCCAGGGAGACCTTGGCGCCGTTAGCATCCTGCTCGACCTTCTCGAAGAAGACGCCGGTGTTGAACTTGATGCCGCGCTTCTTGAAAGCGCGCTCCAGGTTCTTGATGATGGCTGGGTCCTCGTTCGGAACCAGCGAAGGCAGGCCCTCGACGATGGTGACGTCGACGCCGAAAGACTTCCATACGGAAGCGAACTCGACACCGATGACGCCGCCGCCGAGCACGATGGCGCTCTTTGGCAGGTCTTCCATGTTCAGTGCTTCGGTGCTGGTCAGTACGCGGCCGCCGATTTCCAGACCCATGGTCTTGGAGGTGGAGCCGGTAGCCAGGATGATGTACTTGCCCTTGTAGACGGTGCCATCAACGTCGATGGAATCCTGGGAGACCAGTCGGCCGTTACCGGTGATAACGTTGACCTTCTTCATCTTCAGCAAGCCCTGGAGACCCTTGTGCTTTCCAGCAACAATATCTTCCTTGTACTTGCGCACGCCAGCCAGGTCGATCGACTCCAGCGAGGAGTTGATGCCGAACTTGGCACCCTCGCGAGCGTTCTCGGCCAGCTCTGCTGCGTGCAGGTAAGCCTTGGTTGGGATGCAGCCGGTGTGCAGGCAGGTGCCGCCCAGCTTTTCCTTCTCGATCAATCCAACGGTGTAGCCCAGCTGGATGGCGCGCAATGCTGCCGAGTATCCAGCGGATCCGCCGCCGAGGATGAGGACATCAAATTCTTGCGTTGCTGCCGAATCGGCCACGTGAACGCTCCCTCGTATTCGCTTAGTGAGGCCGGCTTAGGCCGACCAGGGGATCGGGTGTGGACTTCCTGGAGCGTGACACATGCGGGCGCGCACCATTAATCCACGGTGATGTTTCAAAACTTACCTTAGTACCGTCCAATGGTTGCAGTCACCTTCGGGGCATTAAAAGTCAGGTATGTCTCTTATTTTTAAACTCATCCCGGCATCGTGCAGATAGTTCTGGCGATACCGGGATGAGTTCCAGGACACAGGAACTGCCATTAGTCCTGCGTTGCTGCGGCTAGTTTGCTGCAGCGAGCTGCTCTGCGTAGGCAACCAGGGTGCGTACCTGGGAGCCGGTGCCGTTCTTCGGAGTGTATCCCCAGGCGCTGCCTTCGTTGAACGCAGGACCAGCGAAGTCGATGTGGGCCCAAGGGATCTTCTTGCCATCCACTTCACCCACAAACTCTTCGAGGAACACGGCGGCAGTCATCATGCCGCCCATGCGCTCACCGATGTTCGCCAGATCGGCAACCTGCGACTCGATGGACGGGCGCAGCTCCTCCGGAAGCGGCATGGCCCAAGCCAATTCGCCCACCTTGTCCGAGACGGCAACCAAGTCGCTGGCGACCTGCTTGTCGCCCATGACACCTGCGGTGCGCAGGCCCAGGGCCAGCATCTGCGCGCCGGTCAGCGTAGCGATGTCGATCATGACATCCGGCTTCTCCAAGCTGGCAGCTGCCAGGCCATCGGCCATGACCAAGCGGCCTTCGGCGTCGGTATTGAGCACTTCAACGGTCTTGCCGCCGAACATGGTCAGCACATCGCCCGGACGGGTCGAGGCGCCGCCAGGCATGTTTTCTGCCAGGCACAGCCAGGCAGTGACCTTGACGTTCAGGCCAAGCTCGGCGACTGCGGCAACGGTCTGGAAGACCGCGGCGGCACCGGACATGTCGGACTTCATGGCGTGCATGCCGGCAGCAGGCTTCAGCGAGGTGCCACCGGTGTCGAAGGTAATGCCCTTGCCGATCAAGGCGATGTGCTTGGCGGCCTTCGACGGCGCGTATTCGATCTTGACCATGCGCGGCTGGCGAACCGAACCGCCGCCAACACCGATCAGGCCGCCGAAGCCGTCCTTGGCAAGGCGCTTCTCGTCGAAAATGGTGACCTTCAGCGGCAGGGGCTTGGAGTGGTCCTTCACTGCTGCGGCGAAGGACTCCGGGTACAGCACGTTGGCTGGGGCGTTGATCAGATCGCGGGTGCCGCGTACTGCGCGGCCCAGGATGGCAGCGCGCTTGAGTACTGCTGGCAGGTCCTTGGACGTCGCTACCGAGGTGACGATCTGGGCTTCGGCCAGTACCGGCTTCTCGCTCTTCTTCGAACGGTGGTTCTCGTAGCGGTAGCTGCCCAGCGCGATGCCTTCTGCGATGGCGGCCACGCGCTCCACGCTGTCAGCAGGCAGGGCGAAAATGGCGCTCTTGGCGTTGCTAAGCTGGCGGGCAGCCGAACCGGCGGCACGGCGCAGCTTCTCCTCGGTCAGATCAGCTAGCTCGTCAACGCCCAGGCCGATGAACTGCAAGGTCTTGGTCTTGGCACCGTCTACCCCTGGCAGCGCGGTGATTTCGTCGGCCTTCCCGGCAACGCCCAAAGCTGAAAGCGACTGCTCCAGGGAAGTGGTGGTTTCGGCGGTGAATGGGGATGCCGCGATGGACACCTTTTCGCCGTTCTTGAGTACACCCAGGATGAGGGTGTCAGCGCTCTTGCGCTTGATGTCGGCGCCAATGGCGCTTAAAGTGAGATCACTGGAGTTGATCACAAAATCATTCCTTCTATGCCTTTGTAGGGTCTAAGGTCGCGACAGCCCCTGTGGTTTTCCGGAACAGGTCATGCCGGCGGGCTGTGCGTCTCCTACCCCAAGGTTATCCGAGGTTCCGCGTCATCGTGCGTTACTTCACAGCGAGCGAAAGCCAAGTAGCGATAAGATGGACCATTGATCTGTACTTGAAGTGCAGTCCCAGCCGATGGTTGCCGCTCCCGCTTTGCCGGATGCCGACCCTGAATGAGGAGAAAATGTCCAAGGAATCGTTGATGACGCTGGTCGCAGACGACTTGGATGACTCGCGCCTTCAAGGTCTTGGCATGTTCGTCTCGCTGAAGAGCATCAGCGATGCCGGGCATAACCATTCGCAGGTCTCCAACGAGCTTTTCGGACGCCTCGACTCGGAGCTCTTCGCCACTTTCGACGCCGATGAGCTGATCGCCTACACCTCCCAGCGCCCGCGGGTCTCTTTCCTGGGTGACCACTTCGCTGGATACCAGGCTCCACGCATGGAGATCTACCTGATGACCGATGAGATGGACCGCAAGTTCTGGTTCCTCACCGGTGTAGAACCCGACTTGAAGTGGGAACGCGTGATCGCGGAACTGCATTCCTTCATTGAAGCCTTCAACGTATCGCTGGTTGTGGGGACCGCATCGTTGCCGATGCCGGTGCCGCATACCCGCCCGGTAGGCGTTACCGCACATGGAAACCGCAAGGATCTGATCGAGAACATCTCGACGTGGAGTCCTACGGTGGAATCGCCAGCAGGTCTGGCCTCGCTGCTCGAAATTCGCCTGAGCGAAGCTGGCCGTGATGTCGTGGGATACTCCCTGCACACCCCGCACTACCTCGCCGAATCCGAGTACCCGGCCGTTGCCGTTGCGACGCTGGAATACGTAGGAGCGGCACTGAAGCTGGCTTTGCCAACGGACAAGCTGCGTGAGGCAGGTCGACTGGTCGACCAGCAGCTAGCCGAACAGCTTGAAACCAATAGCGATGTTCGCCAAATGGTCGACGGATTCGAAGAACGGTTCGATGCGCATGCCAAAGAGCATGAACCGCGCTCGCTGTTGCTGGATGAAGACGAGCAGATGGCGGATGCCGAGGAATTGGGCGCCAGCGCCGAGCATTTCCTTGCGGCCATTGAGAACACTGAAGATTGGTTGAAAAACGGTCACATCGAACCGTTGCCAGGTGATCACGACCAGTGAGCCAGGCCCATCTGAATTCACCAAAGTCGTGGGTTGTCTTCGGCTTCGCAATTCTTGCCTACATTTCTGCAATTTCGCAGCGCACCAGCTTCGGCGTCGCTGGCATCCAAGCCACCGAACGATTTGATGCCAGCGCGCAGATTTTGGCGACCTTCTCCGTCGTGCAGCTGGTTGTCTATGCCGGCGCGCAGGTGCCCGTAGGGCTGCTGCTGGATAAATTCGGTCCGCGCATCCTGATTACCTGCGGCGCCCTGCTGATGGCCGCAGGTCAAGCGTTCCTTGCGATTTCAGTCAACGTCCCCATGGGGTTGGCCGGGCGCGTCATGGTTGGCATGGGCGATGCGATGGTCTTCGTATCGGTGCTCAAGCTGTTGCCCCTATGGTTCTCCGGCTCGCGAATCCCGGTGCTGACCCAGCTCACCGGTACCTTCGGCCAGCTCGGCCAGCTCATCAGCCTCTTTCCTTTCCATATGATCTTGCTGGGCGTCGGCTGGTCCGCGGCGTTCTCGGTCATGTCCGGTTTCGCTTTTGCCACCTTCATCACCACGATCGCATTCGTGCGCAATGGCAGGACCTGGGAAGGGTCCGGCCAGGGGGAGCAGGAGACCGGCTCGCGGATTGCCCGGGCCTGGAAACAGCCAGGAACCCGTTTGGGGTTCTGGACCCACTTCTCCACGGCATTCATGATCAACACCTTCATGATGACCTGGGGCTATCCTTTCCTTGTCGAAGGCCAGGGCATAGACGGTGCGCTGGCATCGGGCTTGATGGCGGTGTTCGTTGTCGTTTCTATCGTGGTGGGACCGATCCTCGGCGCCCTGACCTCGCGCCATGCCAGCCAGCGTTCCAACTTTGCCCTGGGCATTGTCGGCTCAATCCTGGTGATGTGGGCAGTCGTCCTACTCTGGCCAGGGCAGGCCCCGCTATGGATTCTGGTGCTATTGATGATCGCCATTGCCGCCGGTGGCCCGGCCTCCGTAATCGGCTTCGACTTCGCCCGAACGTTCAACCCGCCGCAGGTGCTGGGAACGGCCACCGGCCTGGTGAACACCGGCGGGTTCATAGGTGCCTTTGTCACGATCTACGTCATCGGATTCATCATGGACATGCTGTATAAGGCCAACGGCTCGGTGGGCGAGCTCTACAATCTTCAGGCCTTCCGCGTGGCCCTGTCAGTCCAGTTCGCCATGGCATTGCTCGGTATGGTGTTCATGGTCGTTGAACGCCGCAAGGCACGCCGCTTCCTCGCCGAGCAGTAAGCCCGCACCGGGGCGATCCGAAAGGTTCTCCACAGCTCGCAGCCTCTGACCTCATGCGCCAAGCGCAGCGTTGCACCGTGGAGCCATGACAACTACACCGGAACGCCACCCTCTCTCGCTGTCCAGTTGCGAGGACATCTTGGCGTATGTGCCCCATGCCCTAGGTTTCTATCCTCAGAATTCGGCCGTGCTGATGCTGATAGACGAGGACCATCTGGAAGCGACCTTGCGAGTTGATCTGCCCGAGGAAAACACGGCTGCAGAGCGCGGGACGTGGACCGCGCAGCTGCTGAGCCTGCTAGAACGAATGCCCCATATCCAAGGGGTGGTTCTGGTGGTCTATGCGCCCGAAGGAACGTCGGCCGGCTCCGGTATTCCCTACGCGGATCTGGTCGCGCAGCTAGAGCAGGGGCTGACAAGCAAAAAGGTCTTGCTGCGTCACAGCTGGTGCCGGCAGGATCGTGTGGTCTGGAACTACGCGACCGATGATTACGCAGAGCCGACGCCCGTGCGCCCGGTGGAAACGAACGAAACGCATTTGTCGTTGGTCTTCGCCGGGTCGGCTCCGTTGGATATTCCATGGGACGGTAGCGGAATCCCGCAATGGCCGCAGGCTGCTGAGATCCTGAAGATCATCTCGAATCAGCAGCACAACGTCGTCAACTGCTTGGAAGCGTGGCTGCAGACCATGGACCTAGCTGAGCCAGAAGCCCGGGCCTGGATTCACGATGAGTATGAGCATGCCGCATTGCTACTGGGTTCCTTGGAAGTGAAAATCGTGCGTGACCTTCTTCCGTACCTGGCTGGTCAAGGACTTGAAGCATCACTGGATGTGTTGTTCGGCGTGATGCGCGGGGATCGCGAAGCTGCCGCCGCGCCGTTGACCAACTATTTGCTGGGACGTGGTTGGCATGCTCCGGACTGGCAGAGGATTGACCGGTTGTGGCTGGTCGCCAGAGACCTGCTCGGCGTTGCTGAAGGCAACGCGCGGCAGGCCCTGCTGTGCATTCTTGCGTGGATCGAGTGGGCGCGAGGCAGGGGATCCATGGCGTTGTGCCTGTTGGGGCGAGCGGTCGAGGAAAACCCGAATTACGAGCTGGCCAGGCTGCTGCAAAAGCTGATGTCCCATGGAATCATGCCAGAATGGGCGACCGACCAATTGCGGGCATGGCGTGCTAGTTTCAGCTGAGCAGCAACAGCCGGAGTGTCTCAAGTGGTGTCCTGGTGGCAATTCATGGATAATGGGACAACAGACCCGGTTAGGTTCGAATTGCCTATGTCTTGAAATCTCCGGATTTCGGGAACATTAGGCGGGCTTGATGCGTTGATATCAATGTGCCAGCCCTCGGTGTTTAGTCAATGATTAAACGCCATCGGACTTGACAGGGTCATAGTGGTGTTACCGGCAGGTGCATCCGGAACGCATCGTTAGAAAGGTTATTCGTGTCATCTTCTGAGACGAACGCTAATCGCAAAGCAACTGAGGCCGAGGTTGAAGCGGCCGAGGTCGAGGCAGCCGCCCCTGCAGCGAAGAAGCGCGCTACCAAGGCCAAGCCTCGGACTAAAAAGGTCGCTGCTGAAACTGCAGCGCAAGACGAATCAACCGGAGCGTCGGCTGACGCCGATGACGATGTTGAGCAAGGCACCGATTCGAAGGACTCGAAGTCTGAGGATGATTCGAAGGGCTTCACACTTTCAACCGGTGACGATGATGCTCCACAGCAGCAGGTCATGGTCGCTGGAGCGACCGCTGACCCAGTCAAGGATTACCTGAAGCAGATCGGCAAGGTCGCGCTGCTGAACGCTGAGCAGGAAGTTGACTTGGCTCTGCGCATCGAAGCGGGCCTGTTCGCAACTGACAAGTTGGAAAAGGACGACGGCTCGATGGACCAGCGCTTGCGCTGGGACTATGAGCAGATCATCCACGACGGCAAGATCGCCAAGAACCACTTGCTGGAAGCCAACCTTCGCCTCGTAGTTTCGCTGGCCAAGCGCTACACCGGCCGCGGCATGCTGTTCCTGGACCTGATCCAGGAAGGCAACCTTGGCCTGATCCGTGCAGTGGAGAAATTCGACTACACCAAGGGCTTCAAGTTCTCGACCTACGCCACCTGGTGGATCCGCCAGGCAATTACCCGTGCCATGGCTGACCAGGCACGTACCATTCGTATTCCAGTGCACATGGTTGAAGTCATCAACAAGCTGGCACGTGTCCAGCGCCAGATGCTCCAGGACCTGGGCCGCGAACCAACCCCAGAAGAGCTGGCCAAGGAATTGGACATGACCCCTGAAAAGGTTGTCGAAGTCCAGAAGTATGGTCGCGAACCAATTTCCTTGCACACCCCATTGGGTGAAGACGGCGACTCCGAATTCGGTGACCTCATTGAAGACTCGGAAGCAGTAGTCCCAGCCGATGCAGTTTCGTTCACCTTGTTGCAGGAGCAGCTCCACTCGGTGCTCGACACGCTCTCAGAGCGTGAAGCAGGTGTGGTGGCCATGCGCTTCGGCCTGACCGATGGCCAGCCTAAGACCTTGGATGAAATCGGCAAGGTCTACGGTGTGACTCGTGAACGCATTCGCCAGATCGAGTCCAAGACGATGTCCAAGCTTCGTCACCCATCGCGTTCCCAGGTACTGCGCGATTACCTAGACTAAGAATCTGAGGATGTGGCCAGTAGTTCATTCATTGAACTGCTGGCCACATTTTTATTTGCCGTTAATGCAAGAAGAAGATGACCCAGAATTGGGTCACCTTCTCGAATTAGTGGCTGGCCACGAGTTTAGTCGTTGGCGTCCACCTTGGGCTTTTCATAGAGTCGCGAGGACTCATCCTGCCAGACCGAAGTCTGCGGACGCAGTTTCGGTTCTACATCGCGGGCATGGTGAGCGCAGAAGAGCAACTCACCGCCTGTCGAAGCCAGCACGGCTCGCACGTAGGCCTGTGCGCCGCAGCGGTCGCACCGGTCGAGGGCGTTCAGTTCACGACTAGCGGTCGTAGTAGTCATTGCCAGCCTCCTAAAGTTGATGGTTACTCTATACAACCAGCTTGGGCTCCGACTTTATCCCGATTTGCCTGTTCTTTCGCTCACCGCGTAGCGCATGTGGATAAGGTCATAGGAGACCGGCGTGCTGGGCAGCACCGGAAAATAGCGGGTATTCGAACACATTAACGATTAGAATATGGAATAAGACGTACTTTCTCATGCAAGTAGGAGACAACAGCTCAGTGGCTTCATCCGACAATTACAGCGCCCGGCACCTTTCGGTCTTGGAAGGCCTGGAAGCGGTTCGTAAGCGCCCAGGCATGTACATCGGCTCCACCGACTCCCGTGGCTTGATGCATTGCCTCTGGGAGATCATCGATAACTCAGTTGACGAAGCGCTGGGCGGTTTCGGCCAGGCAATTGACGTCATCTTGCACTCTGACGGCTCCGTTGAAGTCCAGGATGACGGCCGCGGCATTCCTGTCGATGTTGAACCCAAGACAGGCTTGAGCGGTTTGGAAGTTGTCTTCACCAAGCTGCACGCCGGCGGCAAGTTCGGTGGTGGCTCCTACAGTGCTTCGGGCGGTCTGCACGGCGTGGGCGCCTCGGTCGTCAACGCCTTGTCGGCCCGTTTGGACGTCGAAGTTGACCGCGGTGGCAAGACCTACGGCCTGCAGTTCCGTCGTGGAGAGCCAGGCAAATTTACCGATAAGGGCCGCAAGAAAGCGGACGCTTCTTTCAAGGCTCATGAGACGGCGACGGCTCCGGGCGTTATCGGCAAAGCCAAGCGGGGCGTGACTGGAACGCGCATTCGCTATTGGGCGGATAACCATATCTTCACCCCGGATGCGAAGTTCTCCTATAAGGATTTGCAGGATCGAGCGCGCCAGACCTCCTTCTTGGTTCCTGGGTTGCGCATCACCCTGCGCGATGAACGTGGATTACCGGATACCCCGGGTGCGGACGGGCCTCATGAGGAAGTGTTCCAGCATGATGGCGGCATCAGCGAGTTCGTCGAATATCTGAGCAGCGACTCGCCGGTCACGGACATCTGGCGTTTCCATGGCAGCGGATCGTTCCATGAAAAGGTTCCGGTCATCGATGGCAGTGGTCGCAGCCATATTGAAGATGTGCAGCGTGTCTGCGAAGTTGACGTCGCGGTGCGTTGGGGAATCGGCTACGAAACCTCGCTGCGCAGCTTCGTGAATATCATTGCGACCCCCAAGGGCGGTACGCATACTGCCGGCTTCGAACAGGCCATGCTCAAGTCCTTCCGCAAGAACGTGGAGGCCAATGCGCGGAAGCTCAAGTTCGGCCAGAAGGACAAGCTGGAGAAGGACGACGTGCTGGCGGGCATGACTGCCGTGCTGACCGTCCGACTGGCAGAGCCGCAGTTCGAAGGGCAGACTAAGGAAATTTTGGGTACACCGCAGGTGCGCCAGATTGTTTCCAAGGTGCTGGAGAAGGCACTCAACGACCGACTGGGATCCAACAAGCGCAACGAGAAGGCTGAAGCGTCCACGCTGCTGGAGAAGGTCGTCAACGAGATGAAATCTCGCGTGTCGGCACGTATGCACAAAGAAACCCAGCGTCGCAAGACCGCTTTGGAGTCTTCTTCGCTGCCAACCAAACTGCTCGATTGCCGCAGCAAGGAAGTTGGAAAGTCTGAACTGTTCATCGTCGAGGGCGACAGCGCATTGGGCACTGCCCGTCTCGCGCGCTCCAGCGAGTACCAGGCGCTGCTGCCAATTCGAGGCAAGATCCTCAACGTGCAAAAAGCCTCGATTTCGGACATGCTCTCGAACGCGGAGTGCGCAGCGATGATCCAGGTGATTGGGGCCGGTTCGGGGCGCAGCTTCGACATTGAGCAAGCCCGATACGGCAAGATCATCTTGATGACTGATGCTGATGTTGACGGTGCGCACATTCGGACATTGCTGTTGACGTTGTTCTATCGCTACATGCGGCCCATGATCGAGCACGGTCGCGTCTATGCAGCGGTTCCGCCGCTGCACCGCATTGAGGTGATCAATCCGGGGTCGAAGCAGAATGAGGTTATCTACACCTACTCTGAGGCGGAAATGACCAAGCTGCTGGCCAACTTGGAGAAGGAAGGCCGACGCTACAAGGAGCCGATCCAGCGCTATAAGGGCCTAGGCGAAATGGACGCGGACCAGCTGGCTGAAACCACCATGGACCTGCGTCATCGTATGCTGCGCCGTGTCGGCATCGAGCATGCGCAGGCAGCCGAGGAGGTCTTTGATCTGCTGATGGGCTCCGACGTAGCGCCTCGCAAGAAGTTCATTATCGACGGCGCCGACGATCTTGAACGAGATCGTATCGACGTCTAGAGCAATGCAAACGGCGAAGTCCCTGGCCCTAACGGGGTCCAGGGACTTCGCTGTTTGCGCCAAGAGAGTGCTACCAGTCCAGCAACCGCGGTGCGATGAGCAGGACTGTCGGGCAGATCAGCAACATGATGGTGCTCAGGAGCACTAGTGCGCGCTGCGGGCGGCCCAACGGATCCTGCGGGGAGAGCAAGCGTTGCAGCCGGCGGGAGGAGACTTCACCATCTGGCATGCCAACTAGGCCGGCACTGGACGAATGATTCTTTGACGACGAATCATCCATTGCTGCGGCGGTGGCGACAGTGACAATGGCTTTGAGCAACATGTGCCTATTGACCTTTTCCAGTGCTTTGTCGTCGGCGAGCATTTCAATCAGTTGGCGCACTGCATCGAGCGCAAGGCGTGAAGTCGGTAGCCAAGGCAACGCTTCGTGCCACGCCGTGAATGCCAGGATCAGCAGATCATGCCGTTGATCCAAATGGGAGCGTTCATGGGCAATAACCGCCTGCTGCTCTTCGGCAGAGAGCTGGGTGAGCAATCCGCGCGATAGCACGGTCACTGATTGCGAGATCCCCGGCACGCAATATGCAACAGGCATGTCGTGATCAATCACTAGGGTATTTGGCCGCGTCTGGGACGGGTTGCTCAAGAGGCGCAGCAGATGCCGGTGCTTGGCTCGTTGGCGAGAGATGCGCCAAGCCGCTCGTATGAGGGTTAATACCAGGTGAAATCCGAAGAGCAGTGCTGCGCTCAAGGCGAACAGGTGCACTTCGCCGGGGTCGGGCACACTGGGATCTCCCATTATCAGGAGCCAGCCGCCATGAAGCGCGGATATGAGGTCTTCGCCCAATGGGGCCAAGCCCCAGACAAGCATCGAGCCGATCATGGAAAGTCCACCGCCTAATGCGATGGCTTGCCAAAGGAGTACCGCTTGCACTGGTGAGCGGGCGGTCCATTTAGCCTTGGATAAAGCCAACGGCGTCGGCCACGCCAATGCGATAGCCAACGCCGCTAGGAAATATGAGGTGAGAAGCACTCAGTCCCCGAAGTTCTTCTAAATTATGCGGACTTTACTGAGTCCAAGATAGCACGCAGGGATGCTGCCTCGTCGGGGGAGATGCCCCCGATGAATCGTGCCAGGACTGCTTCACGGTCCTGGGCGGTGCCCAGGGCGTCGTTGAGCAGTCCAACGGTGTGATCCTCACGGGAGGATGAAGCTGCGTACCGGTGAGGGCGGGTAGTGCGCTCGCGCTCTACCAAACCCTTCTTTTCGAGACGGGCTAGCACAGTCAGCACCGTAGTGACTGCGAGTTCTTTCGCGTCGGTGCCAAGCGCCGCCAAGTCATCACGAAGGTCATTCGCGGTGAGTGGTTCTGCAGAATCCCACAGAAGATCCATGACGGAGCGTTCCAGATCGCCAAGGCTGGCCACTAGGTCGTACCTCACTTGCATTAGTTTTGACGCGGTTGCTTGACTCATGGAGTGCAAGCACACTGCTTGGGTTCTTAATTGTAGCCATCTTTCCACAATATTTCTACGGCATGTAAAAGAGAGGGGTGAGTACATGCTTTACCCGTTTCGCCATGAGTTGCGAGAATGTGGCGGGTGAAACTTGTTGACTTGGGTTTTTTAAGAACCGTAGACACAACCCTGTCAATAGGCTTAGTATTTGCGCCCACGTGCGCGCTGGCGAAGTTTCCAGTTTCGGAAATTGCTCATCGGCTCGATTTCTACACGCTGTCGAAATCGTCTATGGTGGCCTTGGAGAACTTTTCTACGGAGTGTAGAAAAGT
The DNA here is from genome assembly GCF_044769125.1 of Glutamicibacter sp. NPDC090743. Lineage (NCBI taxonomy): Bacteria > Bacillati > Actinomycetota > Actinomycetes > Micrococcales > Micrococcaceae > Glutamicibacter > Glutamicibacter sp. NPDC090743. The sequence goes on from NZ_JBIVXE010000001.1 coordinate 437,595, forward strand.
GATTGAACTTCGATCCCACGATAGTTGAGGAATCCATGGATGCTCTAGAGATTGCCCGCTGGCAATTCGGCATTACGACGGTCTACCACTTCCTGATGGTGCCCCTGACCATCGGACTAGGCCTGACCGTGGCCACGCTGCAAACCATGTGGCATCGCACCGGCAACGAGCACTGGCTGCGAATGACAAAATTCTGGGGCAAGCTTTTCCTGATTAACTTCATCATGGGCATCGCCACGGGCATTGTCCAGGAGTTCCAGTTCGGCATGGCTTGGAGCGAATACAGCCGCTATGTAGGGGACGTATTCGGAGCGCCGTTGGCCATGGAAGCACTGCTGGCCTTTTTCGTAGAATCTACATTCCTGGGGCTCTGGATCTTCGGCTGGAAGAAGCTTCCCAAACGCGTGCACCTGGCAACCATCTGGTGCGCATCCCTGGCAACCATCTTTTCCGCCTACTTCATCCTTGTTGCGAACTCATGGATGCAGCACCCGGTTGGAACGAAAATAGTTGACGGCCGAGCCGTGATGACCGACGCATGGGCGGTGTTCACCAACAACACCGCGCTAGTGACGTTCCCGCACACTATTTTCGGCGCCTTCGCCGTTGCCGGCGGCTTCCTGCTGGGTATCTCATGGTTCCATCTCTACCGCCGACGCAAAGAAGGCATCGACACGGTGGATGCCAACGGATATGTTGTCGTGGGCGAAGATCCCAGCCGCGGTAAAAGCCGTGACAAGGTGGACTACCAAGTCTGGATCAAGTCCCTGCGCATCGGCGCAGCGGTAGCAATGGTCGCGTTCCTCGGTGTGGCACTGAGCGGGCACGAACAAGCAAAGCTCATGTTCGAGCAGCAGCCGATGAAAATGGCTGCTGCGGAGGCAGCTTGCCATGATGGAACAGGCTTCTCGGTGCTGTCCTTGGGAGATATCACAGCCAAGGGTTCAACCAACTGCGACAACGTCGTAGCGGTCTTCGAAATCCCGGGCATTCTCTCGTATCTGGCCAATGGGGATTTCACCACCGAAATCAAGGGCGTGAACACGCTGATTCCGGAATACCAAGAAAAATACGGCAAGTACTATCCGAATGATGAATCCTTCGGCAAGTACGCAGGCCAGGAAATCAACTACCTGCCAGTGATGGAAGTGACCTACTGGGGCTTCCGCTTGATGATCACCCTCGGCGGGCTCTCGGCATTGGCTGCAGGCATTGCGCTATGGATCACCCGCAAGGGCACCGTCCCAGAAAACAAATGGCTCTCGCGCCTTGCCCTGCTAGGCATTGCCGCACCCTTCGGCGCAAACGCCACTGGCTGGATTTTCACCGAAATGGGCCGGCAGCCATTCACTGTAGTCCCCAACCCGCAGATGGGTGGCGTGGACCAGGTGTTCATGTACACCGCAGCATCGGTCTCTCCGACAGTGAGCGCAGGAGAACTGCTCTTCTCGCTGATCGCGCTCACGACAATCTACGGTGTGCTGCTGGTCGTGGAGCTGGTGCTGCTCAGTCGCTACATTCGTGGCGGCGTGGCATCGGCAATGCCAGAGCTTGAACCGTCAGATCATTCACCAGCGGACGGCCCATCGGGCCCGGACAACGATGACGACGACGTACTGGCCTTCGCCTACTAGTGGCACGGACTAAGGAGAACATCAATGGATTGGCTTCCAACACTTTGGTTCATCGTGATCGCGCTGCTCTGGTGCGGCTATCTCTTCCTCGAAGGCTTTGACCTCGGGGTGGGCATGCTCATCGGTCTCGGCCGTTCCACCGAGAAGCGCAAACGGCTCTTGCTCAATACCATCGGCCCGGTCTGGGATGGCAACGAGGTATGGCTGCTGACCGCCGGCGGTGCGACCTTCGCAGCGTTTCCGCACTGGTACGCCTCGCTGTTCTCGGCCCTCTACATTCCGCTGACCTTTGTCCTGCTGGCGTTGATTTTCCGTGCCGTTGCCATTGAGTACCGTGGCAAGGCGATTACCGCAGCAACCCGGAAAGCCTGGGACCTGGCCTTGGGGATCGGATCGCTGGTGGCCGCCTTCGGCGTCGGTGCCATGCTGGCATTGACCACCTTGGGTCTGCCTTTGAACGAGAACGGCGACCGAATCGGCGGGGCTTTCGCGTGGCTGAACTGGCATGCCGTCCTCGGCGGCGCAGCAGTGGTGGCGTTCTGCTGGATCCATGCGTTGGCATTCCTGCGGTTGAAAACCGACGGAAAGGTCCGCCATGAAACAGGAAAGCTCGTAGGCCGCTGGATGCCGCTAGCAATCCTGCCCTTAGTCGCGTGGGTCCTGCTGGTGTTGCTGGACAACGATTCCACCATCGCCTGGGCGGTGTTGGGCCTGGCAGGGGTCTGCCTGGCTATTTCGATAGCCAGCGGCCGCGCTGGGCGCGAGGGACTCTCCTTCATCGCTCTGGGCGCTACCTTGCTCGCCGGGGTCGCAGCGATCTTCACCGCCGCTTACCCGGTAGTGCTGCCATCGACCATCGACCCGGCCTTCGACCTGACCGTGGCTAATGCGTCCAGCACTGCCTACACCCTGAAGCTCATGAGCGTCGTGGCCGCCTTCGGCGTGCCAATGGTCTTGGCGTACCAGGCCTGGAGCTACTGGGTCTTCCGCAAGCGCTTGCGCGAAGAGCACATTCCAGAAACTCACCGAGTCGTCTCCATCATCAAGTAACCGCATTTCCGAGGGAAAGAAGTAGTGATGCCAGCCCCGCGATTCCTGCCGCGTGAACTGATCACGCCGCGACAATTCCTGGTTTTGGCGCTGTTCTCCGCGCTCAAAGTCGTCGGGCTGGTATTCGTCGCCTACGCGCTGGGCCAATGGATCGCCACCATGGCCGCTGGAGGCGCCAATGGATCGGACCTGCTGATCCTGGCCCTGGCCGGCGCCGCGCTTCGAGCGCTCAGCGCATGGGGATTGAACGCCGGCGCCCGCCGCATGGGCCTGGGCGCGAAGGAACGGCTACGGCTGAACCTGGTGCGCAGGCAAGCCGCGCAACCAGCCATCGTCCCCGCGGCGGAACAGCATTCCATACCGGTCACCGCCACCTTGGCCAGCCATGGCCTTGAGAAGCTCGATGACTACTTCACCAAATTCATTCCTGCGCTCATCGGCGCCCTGGCCGTCCCGCTGCTGCTTGGCCTCTACATTCTGCAGCTGGACTGGATCAGCGCGGTTGTGCTGCTCCTGACGATCCCGCTGGTGCCGGTGTTCATGGCATTGATCGGCATGCACACCCAGGACACCCTCAACGAATCCCAAGCCACCTTGGATCGGCTTGCCCACCAGCTCTACGAACTCGCCCAGGGCTTGCCCGCACTGCTGGGCTTGGGCCGGGCACGGGCGCACGGCAGCGCCATCGCCGCCGTCAGCAGCAAATACCGGGCGGCCACCATGGCCAACCTGAAAACCGTATTCATGTCCAGCTTCTGGCTGGAACTGATCGCAACCCTTTCGGTGGCGGTACTCGCGGTGATGATCGGCGTGAGACTGGTCAGCGGGAATATGGATCTCGCCGCCGGGCTGATAATCCTCATTCTGGCACCCGAGCTGTTCTCGGCACTGCGCGAAGTGGGCTCTGCCTACCATGCGGCCGATGACGGGCTGGCTGCCTACCAGAAGTACACAGCCATCACCGCTGCCACCCCGGTCCATCAGCTTCGTGCCAGCACGGCCAGGAACGCAGATAGCGTCCTGGACGTCGCGGACCTGCGGATCAGCTACGATGGCATGCATCCAATCCACCAAGCCGTGAATATTCAGTTGCGCGCGGGGGAGCGCCTGGTATTGTCCACTGCCAGCGGTTCGGGCAAGAGCACGCTGCTCAAGCTGATCGCCGAGGCGCACAGCAGCGACAACACCTTCGATCCGGCCTTGGCCACCGGGCGGGTCTTCATAGCCGGCCAGCTTGCAGTAATTAGCCAGCATCCGCAATTCAACGCAGCAACCGGCAACGGGCAACTGGACCAGGACGCCCCCGCGGCATCGGCTGAACTGCGCCGAGAGCTCAGCTCCCGGCTATCGATGGAGTCCATGCTCGAGCGCCCGATCGGTGAATATTCACCCGGCGAGCTGCGCCGCCTGGAAGTGCTGCGCGCGTTGCTGCGGGTTCACAGCGACGACCACTGCACCGTGCTGCTGGCCGATGAGCCTACCGCGCACCTCGATGAGCGCAACGCCCAGCAAGTACGCGAACTGCTGAGTGAACTTCCAGCCCGCTGCGCGATGCTGGTCGCCAGCCACGACCCCGCCTTCGGGCAGGACGAACGTGCGGGCAGCATAGCGCATGGTGCTGGCCCTGCCCACCGTGAAGAATCCGCAGGCAACCGGTCGCGAGCCACCGCGGCAACGCAGCCTGGCGCCACTGGCCAACGGCCGGTGAAGTCCAAGTTCACCCCGATGCGCGACTTGCTTGCCGGGTACAAAGCTGCCCCCAAGGGCGTGCTCTGGGGGACAGTCAGCGTGCTATGCGCCGTGGCGCTCGCGGCCCTGAGCGGTTGGCTGATCGTTGAAGCCAGCTACCAGCCTCCCATCTTGCACCTGACCGTAGCCTTCGCGATGGTCCGCGGCCTGGGCATCGGACGAGCTGCCTTCCGCTACCTGGAACAGCTCGCGATTCACGACGCGGTGCTGGCCTATGCCTCGGATTTGCGCGAGAAGATGTGGAACGCGATGGTGGCCAACCCCGCACAGTGGGGCTTGCTGACCCGTTCCTCGGTCATCCTGCGATTCTTGCTGGCCGAGGTCGATGAACTGCGCGACCTATTGGCCCGGGTGCTGTTCCTGCCGCTGCAGGCAATCGTAGTGTGGGTTGCAGCAGCAACGGCCTTGTACTTCATCCAGCCCGAATTCGGATATCTGGCCCTCGGTGCGCTGCTGGTGCTGGTCTTCCCGGTGCGTTGGCTTGTGCAGCGCATTGAAGGCGAACACCTCGTGCATCAGCTCAGCCACCGGATGCAGATGAACCAGAGCGTGCTGGGCATCTTGCGGCACAAGTCCGCACTGCGCAGCAATCAGGCCATGGAACGGACCATTGGCCGGTTCCAGGACGCCGAAGCACGCAATACGCAGCGCGCTCGCCGGCATGCCCTGGGCCAAGGCAGCGCCACGGCCCTGGCCACGTTGACCAGCGTATTGCTTGCCATTGCCATCACCGCGCTATCGCACAGCAGCGCATCGTTTACGGCACTGGCCGTGCTCCTGGGCCTGGCCTTGGGGGAGAGCGCTGGCAATGCCCTGCTGGCGGTGCAGCAGGGGCGGGCGCTGAAGGTACTGTCATCGAAGCTGGAAGAACGCGGCATGCAAAGCCACGGCGCACGAGCAGCGCAGCACAACCCGCCGGTGAAGCAAAGCAGGATCGCCGGCTTCGATGCGCAAGCGCTGAGCCTCGGGTACGAGCAGGGAACGCCAGTTCTGCAGAATCTGAACGCCCGCATCCCGGCAGGGCAATGGACGGCCATTACCGGTCCATCGGGTTCTGGCAAATCGACGTTGCTCACCGCGTTGCTGGGCGCGTTGCCAGCGCAGTCGGGCACGTTGAAGGGCATCGATGCCCGCGGGAACCTGCTGGATCTAGAGCAGGCAGACCTGTCATCGGTTGCCTGGTGCCCGCAAGAGGCGCACCTCTTCGACTCCTCGATTCGCCGGAACCTGATGCTGGGCGTCACTGAAGGCCAGCTGCGCAGCGATGCGCAGCTGGAAGAAGTGCTGGAGCAAGTCGGGCTGTCGGACTGGTTGGCAACACAGCCAGAAGGCCTCGAGGCACGCATCGGTTCCGGCGGGCACCAGCTCTCCGGCGGTCAGCGGTGCAAGCTCGCCGTGGCCCGTGCCATGGTGGGCGGCCACCAGATCATCTTGCTTGATGAACCGACTGCCCATCTGGGGGTGGATGAAGCCCAGGAGCTGCTTTCCACCTTGCATCTCGCCCTTGCCGGACGAACCGTCGTCTTGATCACCCATGACCAGATGCTTGCCGGGCAGTGCACCCACCGCATTGAACTGGGAAGCCAGAAGCCCAGGGTCAGCGCATAGGACTGCGGCGTCGCTTCCACCCACGGATAGGAGGTGGAAACGACGCCGCGTTCAGTTCTGGCGCTGCTGGATTAGAGGATTACTCCGCCGTCGTCGAAAGGCAGCGCGTCTTCGCCCGGCGTGATGGCCGGGGCCGCTTTTGCCTTGGTTGGCTCGGGAATCAACGCTTCTTGCCGCGCGGTTGCCTGGAGGTCCTGGGCAGCAGGTGCTGCAGAAGCATCGTGCCCGCCGGCAATGGTTCCGCCAATGATGTTCACTGACTGGGCCAAAGGCGCGCCCGAACCATCGCGCTTGCCATATTCGGTAGGCAAAGCACGCACTACGCCTGCCGTGGAGCTGGCACGCGCAGGACCCTGGCCGGCATAGCCTAGCTGCAGGTAGTCCTCACCCTTGACAAAACGGTGAGCGCGCACGCCCGCGGTGGCGCGGCCCTTCGCCGGGAACTCGGAGAAGTCGGTGAGCTTCACCGACTGGCCCGAGGTGCCAGGAAGGGTCTGCGAACCGGCAGCGATCGTGGCTACCACCGCGTCGCCAGCACCGGCAGGAACCACACCGAAGAAGATCACCTGGTCATCGGCGGCGAGCTTGATTCCGGCCATGCCTTGTCCGGTGCGGCCCTGGGCACGCACCGCCGAAGCGCTGAAACGCAGCAGCTGAGCCTGCCTGGTCAGGAACACCAGCTCATCGGCATCCTCGGCCGGCGCCGCGGCAATCACGACGTCGGTGTCCTTGAGCGTGATCGCCTCGAACTCGTCACGGTTCAGCGGGTAGTCCGGGGTGACCCGCTTGACCACACCGTTCTTGGTGCCCACGGCAATCACCTGGTTCAGCGGAACCAGTGCCACCGCGCTTTCGCCCTTGCCCAGCTTGAGGAATTCGGAGATCGGCACGCCGTGGGCCAGCTGCGGGAAGCCATGGGATTCGGGAAGCACCGGAACATCGATCAGCGAGATGCGAATAATCCGTCCGGTACTCGTCAGCGCTCCGATCTCACCACGGGCGCTGGAGGCAACCTGCGAGGTGAGCACGTCGTGCTTGATGCGCGCCGAGGAGTAGTCCACGACGTCCCGATCAGGAGTCCGGGCGAGCTGCCCCGTGGCCGAGAGCAATACCCAGCACGGGCTGTCGGAGACTTCCATGGCCAACTTGGCCTTCTTGCCTGTCCCGACTTCTTCAGGCAACGCGGTGCCTTTCAGCGGGGCCAGCTGAGCAGACTTCAGTAGCTTGGTCCGGCGCGGGGTGCCGAAAGTGTCGGCCATTTCCCCGAGCTCATCGGAAACCAGGGTGCGCAGCAGCTCATCGGACTCCAAAATGGCGCGCAGTTCCTCAATTTCATTGCGCAGCTGCTCGGCTTCGGTCTCCAGTTCCAGCGTGGAGTACTTCGTCAACTGGCGCAACCGCAGTTCCAGGATGTGGCTGGCCTGCGGCTCGCTCAGGTCGAAGACCGTCATCAGGCGTTCGCGTGCTTCTGCGGTCTGCTCGGAGGATCGGATAATGGCAATGACATCGTCAATATCAACGATGGCAATCAGCAGGCCCTCCACCAGATGCAATCGGTCTTCACGCTTGGCCAGGCGATGCGCGGTGCGACGGCGTACAACATCCAGCCGGTGGTCCACATACACGGTGAGCAGCTCGCCCAGCCCCATGGTGCGTGGCTGGCCGTCGACCAGGGCAACGTTATTGATGCCGAAGGAGTCTTCCATCGGGGTGTACTTGTACAGGCTGGCCAGGACAGCGTTCGGGTTGAAACCGTTCTTCAGCTCGATAACCAGCTTCAGGCCGTGATGCCGGTCGGTCAGGTCGACAACATCGGAGATGCCGGAGATCTTCTTGCTGTTGACGCCATCCTTGATCTTCTCGATGACCTTTTCAGGGCCCACGCCATAAGGCAGTTCGGTGACTACCAGGCCCGACTTGCGTGCGGAGATCTTCTCCAGGGCCACGGTAGCTCGGGTGCGGAACAAGCCACGACCGGTGCGGTAGGCATCCTTGATGCCGTCCAAACCGGTAATGCTGCCGCCCGAGGGCAAATCCGGGCCCGGAATGAACTTCATGAGTTCTTCGACGGTGGCGTCGGGTTCCTTGAGCAGGTGTTGCGCAGCAGCGACAACTTCGCCCAGATTGTGGGGAGCCATGTTGGTGGCCATGCCCACGGCAATGCCGGTGGTGCCATTGACCAGCAGATTGGGGAATGCTGCCGGCAGCACTTCGGGCTGCATGAACTGGTTGTCGTAGTTCGGGACGAAGTTCACGACGTCTTCATCCAGGTTAGCGGTCATGGCAACAGCGGAGGCTGCCAGACGGGCCTCGGTGTAACGCGGGGCTGCCGGGCCGTCATCGAGCGATCCGAAGTTTCCGTGGCCATCGATCAACGGCAGCCGAAGGGAGAAGTCCTGGGCCAGGCGGACCATGGCGTCGTAGATCGCGGTGTCGCCATGGGGGTGCAGCTTGCCCATCACTTCGCCGACCACGCGGGCGGACTTGACATGGCCCTTCTCCGGGCGCAAGCCCATTTGCGCCATCTGGAAGAGGATGCGGCGCTGAACTGGCTTCAGCCCATCACGGGCATCGGGAAGCGCGCGGGAGTAGATCACCGAGTAGGCATACTCCAAGAAGGATGATTCCATTTCATTGGTGACGTCTATATCGACGATATTTTCAACGAAATCCGCTGGAATCTCTTCAGACTTCTTACGAGCCATTACTCTGTTCGTCCTTCATCTACTGTCTTAGGGCCGGAACTGCCGAATCTTCGTGTTGCATCTGGGCGCAACGCCGAACTGCCGACTATCCTAAGCCTATGGTGGATCGTAAACTTTCGGCGGCATATCCGGCGCATTGGGAAGCAGATGTTGTGCTTCGCGATGGGACAACTGCACACCTGCGGCCAATTACTCCGCAGGATGCCCAAGCGCTCCAGGAGATGCACAAGCAGCAGTCTGAGACGTCAGTCTACTTACGCTATTTTACGTATAAGTCGTCACTGACCCCTAAAGAGCTCGAACGGTTCACCAATGTCGACCATGTGAATCGCGTCGCCTTCACAGTGGTTCGTGGCGCAAGGATCATCGGCGTCGGCCGCTACGACCGCTTGGATGACCCGCGGGAGGCGGAAGTCGCCTTCAACGTCTCGGACGAATACCAGGGCACCGGTATCGGCTCGATCCTCTTGGAGCATCTGGCCGCGGCGGCCCGTGAAAACGACATCGAGAAGTTCTCGGCCGAGGTACTTCCAGAGAACCGGAAGATGCTCACCGTCTTCTCCGATGCCGGGTACGCGGTCGCACGGCATTTTGAAGACGGCGTGGTCATGCTCGAATTTTCCATCAGTCCCACCGAGAAGTCCCGCGAAGTGACCGAGGCGCGAGAACATCGCGCCGAGGCGAGCAGTGTTGCTGCTCTTCTGGCGCCTAGGTCCGTTGCCGTCATCGGAGCCAGCCGCACCTGGGGCAAGCTGGGGCACGACGTGCTGGAACAAATTGTGGAATCCGGGTACACCGGTGCCGTGTATGCGGTGAACGATGCGGCCTTGGAAGTGGGCGGCATGGTGGCCTATGGGAAGGTCACCGAAATCCCGGGACCGGTGGATGTCGCCTTCCTGTGCATTCCGCGCGAAGGGGTCATGGAAGCCATCGGGGACTGCGCCACCCACGGGGTCAAATCCCTGGTCATCATGACCACCGGCTACGAAACTCCGGAAGGGTTGAGTGCCCAGCGTGAACTTGTGTCGCTGGCTCGTGCCAACGGCATGCGGGTGGTCGGGCCGGGTTCCGCCGGGCTGATGAATACTGACCCGCAGGTGAAGCTGTATGCCACCGGAAGCCACCACGTTCCGCCATCCGGAAACGTCGGATTCTTCACCCAGTCGGCCGCCATGGGCACAATCATCCAGGGTGTGGCCTTGCAGCAAGGTGTTGGCCCCAGCAGCGCCATTTCCGCAGGCCTGCGCGCTGACGTATCCGGCAACGACGCGATGCAGTTCTTTGAAGACGACCCGCGTACCCATGTCGTCGCGTTGTACCTGGAATCCTTTGGCAACCCACGCAAGTTCGCACGCATCGCCCGGCGTCTGGCCCGCAGCAAGCCTGTGATCGTGGCTAAATCTGATGTGATGGGCCGCCGGCTTCCACCGGGCCACTCGGTGCGCGTAGGCCAAGCGCCACCAGGTGCAATGAACGCAATTCTTCGCCAGTCTGGCGTGATTCGCGTGCGTTCATCAGAAGAGCTGCTGGATGTCACGGCCCTGCTTTCGGTCTTCCCTGCGCCGAAGGGCCCGAACGTTGCGATCCTGTCCAACTCCTCGACCATCGCAGAGGTGGTGTGCGACGTCGCCGAGGACAGGAACCTGAACACCGTCGTGCAGAGCGAAGAGCTGGACTACAGCATTGGCCAGTCCAAGGCCATTCCGGTGCTGCGCGCCCGGATCAAGGAACTGGTGGAAGACCCGCAGGTCCACACCATCTTGCTGGCGCACCTGCCCTACTCGGAGCTGGATACCAGCGCAGTTCTGAAGGTCGCCAAGGAGTTCATTGGCCAGCCAAAACCAGTGGTGGCATTGGTTCCGGGCCTGGCGGATACGAAAATTACTGGCGGCCTGAAGCAGGGGATTCCGGTATACACCTCGCCAACCACCGTCATCGGCGCCCTGGCCAAGGCCTATGGATACCAGCAGTGGGTTGACGTTCCCTACGAGCCGATGAAGGATCCAGCTGGAATCGACGTGGACGGTGCCGCGGAGTACCTTGATGAATTGGTGCAGACCATCTCGGGGACCAACCTGCTGGAATTGGACGACGCGCAGGTGCAGAAGCTGCTGGACTTCTACGGGATCAAGTTCCTGTCCCATCGGGTGGTGCACACCGCAGAAGAAGCTGTTGCGGCGGCCGAAGAATTCGGCTGGCCGGTGGCACTGAAAGCCAACGACCCTGATCTGCGCCAACGCCTGGACTTGGGCGGCGTGCGCTTGAGCATCCCGGACAAGCAGAGCCTGGAAGCGAACTTCACGCATATGAAGTCGCTGATGGCGGTTTACGGCGTGGACTCCCTGGAAGTGCAGAGCATGGCTCCTGCTGGCCAGGCTTGCGTGGTCAAGGCCGTGGAAGACCCGTTGCTTGGTCCAGTCATTTCCTTCGGGCTCAGCGGCGATCCGGTAAACCTGCTCGATGATTGGGCCCACGGCGTGGCGCCGTTCTCCACCCATGACCTGGAACAGCTCATCCGCCGTCCGCGCAGCAGCGTGCGGCTCTTCGGGTACCAGGGATTGCCGGCGGTGGATCTTGATGCCCTGAAGGACTTCATCACCCGCGTTTCGCTGTTCAAGGACAACCATCCTGAAGTGACCGTTGCCAAATTCGCGCCGATCACCGTTGCCACCGATTCGTTGAGCGTGCTGGCGGTGAACATCCAGATCAGCAACGCTGAGCAACGCACCGATAGCGTCCGCCGGGCATTGCGTAACTGAGTGCAATCGCCGAAACGTGAATTGCCTGTGGCGACTGAGTAGAATTGGGGCATGAGTTCTCCAACGTATTCGACCACTCCTGGCGCTGAGCTTCAGCATGATCTGGTCCGTGCGGGTTTTTATCCGCAGATGGTCCAGGATGTACTGGCTGAAGCCATGATGGGCCAACCAGTGCTTGACCACTATGTACATCTGGAAACTCACTTCGACCATACCGAAGTGCACCGCCATATCACCGTTATGGTGATGAGTGAAAAGGTGCTTTTCATCGTGCACGTCGATGACCAGCAGCTTGACGACCACGGCAAGGACGTCATGGCGCAGGTCTCCGTCGAAATGATTTCCCTGGCCCGCATCGCCTCGGTTGCCACCAGTTACGTCTACCACCAGCCGCAGCATTACTCGGCCGCTGATCCAGTCAAGGAATTGACCTTTGGACTGTCCTGGAACGGAACCAAGCGGATTGATCTGGCCCCTGCCGCCTGCGCCGATCCGCAGTGCGATGCCGACCATGGGCTGAATGGCACCTCGCAGCCTGAGGACTTGGTCATCCGCGTCAGCGCCGAGGCCGACGGCCAGCAGGCCGTGAACAAGGCCCGGGAATTCGCTGTCCGCCTGCGCCTGGCCACGATCGCCTGAGCATGATCGAGGAACAGAAACGCAGCAACCTGCCTGTCCCGGCACAGAAAATCCCGGACGCGCCGAAATACGGCCAAGCTACGCTGTCGGAGATCCTTCCGTCGGCAGCCGCTGCAATGGGCGTTCCGGGCTACGAGAACGCTTTGGGCTTTGCCCCGACAAAACGTGTGGCACTGATTATGGTTGACGGACTGGGCTGGAACCAGCTCAAAAGCCATCTCGGGCATGCACCCTTTCTGCGCGGCTTGTTCGAAAAGGGGCAGAAGCTGGGAACGGGATTCCCCTCGACCACCGCGACTTCCCTGAGCAGCCTGGCCACGGGCCTGGCTCCCGGTGAACATGGAATGGTTGGCTATGACGTCATCGATCCGGCCAAGCGCCGTGTAGTTAACCAGCTCGGAGGATGGCCAGGGGACTTGGACCCCGAAGCGTGGCAGACTCGCCCGACCGTTTTCCAGAAAGTCGCCGAGCACGGCATCCACGTGGCCACCGTGTCTATTCCGATGTTCGCCAAGTCGGCCCTGACTCGCGCGTCGTTGCGCGGCCCCAAATTCGTGCCGGCGAACCAGCCTGCGGCCCGTGCGCGTGCTACCCGAACCATCTTCGAGTCGAACCGCAATTCGCTGGTCTACACGTACTTCAATGAATTGGACAAGGCCGGACACAAATTCGGCGTGGACTCCAGCCAATGGCGGGACACGCTCGAAGAACTGGATTACGTCATTAAAAACCTGGTGTCCAAGCTGCCAGAAGAAACCACGGTGCTGATTACCGGTGACCATGGAATGGTGGACATCCCCGCATCCCAACGCATCGACTACAGCCAGCAGCCGGAGCTTATCGAAGGCGTGGAGCTGACCAGCGGCGAACCTCGTGGAGTCCAATTGACCTTCGACACGCAGACCGACGCGGCTAGCCGGTTACGCGTACGCGAGGCCTGGCAGCAGGCCTACGGCACTAAAGCCTGGGTGATGACGCGCGAGGAAGCCATTGAACTGGGCTACTTCGGCGCCATTACCGAAGAGCATGCAGCGCGGCTGGGTGATCTGATGATCCTGGCAGCGGAAGCTATCGCTTTCTATGACGGCCGGCGCGTTACGCCGATGGCGTTTGACATGGTAGGGCAGCACGGATCGCTCACCGCGGGGGAGCGTTTCATCCCGCTGCTGGTGCACCGCACCACCTAGTGCTCAACGGAACAAGCGCATACGGGTGCGGGAGCAGCATTGAATCAATGCTGCTCCCGCACCCGTATGCGCTCTAGCTCGGCGGCGCGTCAGGAATCGGTGTCCTTCTTGCGTTTGCCGAACATGATGTCATCCCAGCTGGGAACCGAAGACCGCTTGGCCTTGCGCGGAGCGGACTCCTCGGCAGTCTGCTCGGACGACTTGTCCTCAGTGCTGTTCGCACCGTCGGCATCCTGATCGGTGACGACCACCAGCTGCGAAGTGCGTGCCGAAATTCCTTGCGGAAGGTGCGGCAGCGAGTCCTCATCGTCGGCGTCGTACTTGCTCATGCTGCGTTCGATGATCTCGTTGTAGCGTGACTCGCGCTCCGGATCCTGGTCCTTCGTGCGCTGCCCACGACGAGCGTTCAGCAACGTGACCAGTTCTTCGGTCTCATCCGGTTCCGGGGTGCTGGCTGCAGGAGCCGGCTCAGGCTCTGGCTGGTTCAGCGCAGAGACCGGGCGAAAGTATTCAGGGGCCACCTGTTCGCTCAAGGTTTGTGCCCAGCGGTTCAGGTTTTTCAACGACTTGCGTGCCGGGGTGAATGCCCACCGCGCACTGTTCGAGGAAGCTTCAGTGGAATCCGAGCCCAGGGACTCGACATTCTCGGTCGGCAGCGGGGAATCGAACTGCACGGTGACGATCCATTGGCCTTCTGGATCTTTCCAGGCGTTCCATCGGGCCGAGTCGGCGTCGATGTGCAGCTGGTGCAGGCGGTGGACCACCATGGAACCAAGATCCGCAGGCTCTTCGCCGAATACTTCGCGGTATTCGGCATCGGTTTGTGGTCCTGAGACCTCGACACGACGTGCTAGCTCGGCGATGTGCTCGCGCTCAGCCAGGACCGGACCTTCGTACTTGACGATGTCCTCGACTGGGATATCCCACTCTAGAGACAGATCGTAGGCGGAAGCACCAGCGCGCACTCGCGCTTGAATTTCGCGCGGCGAATGGACCGAGGACTCCTCACGGTTCCTTGGAGCCCGCGAACGGGCAATTTCGGCCATTGCACTGCGCAGTGCATCGTCAACAGGTAGCTCGAAGCTCATCCCGTCGTCACTGCTGACCTGCAGGCTGGAACCATTTTCATGAATTCCTACCAGTCTCAGCTGACGCATTCCTACCCTCCACACGCTCTATTTCCTGTGTAAAACTCTGCCACCTCGAGGCCTGAATTCCTACCACCGCGCAGGGTGTGGCGCAAGATTAGTCATCAACCTCACGCAGTAACTCCTTGAACCTTCCGCCCATGGCATAGCGTGGCAAGAACGGGAATGGATGACCCGGAATAACGCTATACTTCTATGACGGTATAAGTTTTCACCTTGTGAAGCAGCCGGCTAGGACGAAGACCTGCAGGAAAGAGCGAAAAACGATTATGGCAAATGAATCTGCTGCACCCGTGGCAATGTCAGAAGCGGAACGAGCCAAGGAAATCGCTCAGCTCAAGGCAGGCAAGACCGCAGCCATGGCCAACCTGGTCGATGAAGCCGAAACACCCTTGGCTGAGGAATATGTTTTGCCCGGCGGCGAAGCATCGCAGGAAGAAGCGAGCATCGAGATCCTGCCGGAGCAGGCAGACGAGTTCACCTGCGCATCTTGCTTCATGGTGCGTCACCGCACGCAGCTGGCCCGTGAAGAAAACGGGCAGAAATTCTGCAGCGAGTGCGAAGGCTAGGAAGCTTACGCAACAGTTCTGACAGCGATGGCGTCCTGGACCGGAAGGTCCAGGACGCCATCGCTTTATTCCATGGAGCCGTGAATGCTATTCGCCTGAAGCGTCTTCTGCCTGCTCCTGCTTGGCTGCTTCGGCTTTGCCTTCCTCTGTGAATTCGTACATCACGCCCGAGAGTGCGGCAGCCAGCTCTTCGGGACGGCGGGTGGAAGTCAGCCAGTACGGCGTGGTGTCTCGCTCGTCGGTCACTTCCATGCGCACGGCACCGTCGATCCAGCCACGCAACAGCATGTAGGCCAAGCCGTGAAGCTTCTGTCCACGCTGCTTGAACGCCTCGTCGCCACGGTAGCCGACGACGTTGCCGATGTACTTGCGTTCAATGCTGGCACGGCCAACGGTGACCAGATCATCGGTGACTTCGATGGCTGGCACGCGCAGCAGGAACACCGCGACCAGTGAAATCAAAACTACGCCACCGGCAACCCATCCGAGGGTGCTGTTAATCGGTGCTACTGCGATACCTGCGGTGATGGAAATGATGATCGGCCAAATCCAGGTGCTGGCCGATGGCCAGAGCTTTTCGCTGTACAGGACGTTCGAACCCTCGGGGCTGGAATTACTCATGGTTCCAAGTTTAGGCAATATTTCCTGGTTCCATGACCTCGGGGCTGGCGGCAGGGGATTGCCCTGCGCGCGCGATAGAGTTAGCCACGAGAAACTATCGAGTGACTATTTCACATAACTCCGGGGGAAGACCTACACCGATGAGTGAGCCATCAATTTCCATTGCCATCAAGATGCTTGACACCGAACTGCCGGTTCCCAGCTACGCGCATCCGTCAGATGCCGGTGCTGACTTGCATGCTCGCGAGTCGCTGGTGCTGGAGCCTGGCGCCCGCGCGCTCATTCCAACGGGCATTGCGCTGGCCATCCCGCATGGCTATGTCGGTCTCGTGCATCCGCGCAGCGGCTTGGCTGCTAAGCACGGCATTACGGTTGTGAATGCACCGGGTACTGTTGACGCGGGGTACCGTGGTGAGATCATGGTCACCTTGCTGAATACCGACATGTCTGAGTCTTTCGAAGTCAGCCGAGGCGACCGAATCGCCCAGCTGGTAATCCAGAAAGTCGAGCAAGCAGCGTTCATCGAAGTCGATTCGCTGGACGACAGTGCTCGCGGTGCTGGCGGGTTCGGTTCGACCGGCGGATTCAGCTCCAAGTAAGTACTCTTGAGTGCAAGACGAGATTTTCTAAGGACACCATGATTTTCAAGCGCAAGAAAGCCCAAGACCAGCCAGTCGACGCACCAGCTGCTGAGGCAGGCCAGGGCGAGGCCGAGCCGAAAGACGGCCCATTCGACTACAGCGAGGTCGAGAATACGCAGGAATACCTTGACTTCGGCTCGATCCTGATCAAGCCAGTAGCAGGCTTGAAGGTCCGCATGGACGTTGAAGAGTCCAACAAGCGTGTCATCGCGGTGTCGCTGGAGATCGCCGAGTCGCGTATCCAGCTGATGGCTTTCTCTTCCTCGAAGTCCGAGTCGCTGTGGCCAGGCATCAGCGACAAGATCAAGAGCGATATCAGCGCCCAGAACGGCGAAATTTTCACCCGCGACGGCGATTACGGCCAGGAGCTGCTCGCCAAGGTGCCGCAGCAGCTGCCTGATGGTCGCGCCGGGCATGTCGCCCTGCGCTTTGTCGGCATCGACGGCCACCGCTGGTTCCTGCGTGCGGTCATTGGCGGCGCTGCCATTGGAGACGAAGAAGCGGCTGGCATCGTTGACGGGATCCTGCGCACTGTCGTGGTCAACCGCGGCGACAAGCCACTGCCACCGGCCGAACTCCTGCCCCTGAGTGTTCCGGCCAATGCGCAGGCCCGCCCGGCAGGCACTGAGCAGAACCCTGAGCAGAACTCTGAGCTGAAGCGTCCAGAACGCGGACCAGAGATCACCCAGATCGGCTAATGCATGTCGCTGAAGGACAAACCCGTCACTGCGCTGCTTGGCTCCTCGGGCCAAAAGCTCAGCTACCAGCGGCTGGACAGCTTGGAACAGCTGCCTGTCAAGGGCAGGGTGGAGCACACGGGCTACATCCAATCGGTTAGCTATTCCGCGCCACACGTCGCACCCACGCTGACCGCGGTGGTGGTCGACCGGCTCGGTGCGGTGTCTGCTCGTCGCGGGACTGTACCGCATGTGCGTTTGGCGTTCATGGGCCAGAAATCCGTTCCGGGAATCAAGCCGGGCGTGAAGGTGGAATACTCGGGAATGGTCGCTCCCGTGGATCAAGTTCCGACGATCTTTAATCCGCGCTACGTAATCGTGCCGGAGGCCCGCGGGTGATCCGCGCGTTCCCTCAAGGTCTTGGGAACGAGAGCATGCTGGCGCCTAACTGGAAGAAAACATGATGAACAACGACGAATCGCGTCCGGAAGATGGATCCACGCCGGAAGCAAAGCATCCAAGCTTCGCGGAAATGATTGGCTCGAACGCCAGCATCGCGCAAAATGCCGACGGCGGGATAGATCTGCTCTCCACCGTCGGTGGCGTGCGCGGAATCCTGGAAACGGTGCTTCCCGGTTTCGTGTTCATCATGGTCTTCGCGCTGACCTCCAATCTGGGCTGGGGGCTGATCGCTTCGATTAGTCTTGGCGTGGTGTTCATGATCATCCGCCTAGCCAAGCGCTCGACGCTGATCCAGGCCGGTTCCGGGCTGATCGGCATCCTGATCTGCGCCTTCGCCGCACGCAATTCGGGCAATGCCAAGGACTACTACATTCCAGGGTTCTACGTATCGGCCGCCTACTTGGCGGGATTGCTGATTTCGGTGATGGCCCGCTGGCCGCTGATCGGCCTGCTCTTCGGGTTCATCCGCAATGAAGGCACCGAGTGGCGCAAGAAACCCGGGCGCTTGCGCCGCTACCAGGTGGCCACCTGGATCATCATTGCTGTTTTCGCGCTGCGCCTGGCAGTGCAGATCCCGATGTACATCGCAGATGACGTCGTGGCCTTGGGCTTGGCCCGCGCCTTGATGGGAGTGCCGCTGTATGCAGCGGGGCTCTGGTTTGCCTGGCTGGTCTCGAAGCCTGCAGCAGAAGCCAGCAACGGAACCAGCCCTCCAGCACAAGCCGTCTAGCGGGTGGCGTCGCGCAGCGTGCGGCGCAACAAGGCTTCGGCCTGCGGGGTGGTGATGAAGAAGATTTCATCGCCACCCTCAATCACATCATCGGCACTGGGCGGGAACGGCGTCTTATCGCGAACCACTGCCATCATGGTGGTGTCTTCGGGCCAGGAGATGCGCCCGATGCTGCGGCCAATCAACGCCGAATCGTGCGGGACGGTGAACTCGACCATGTAGACCTCGCCGGTCTTCAGCGTCAGCAGCCGCACCAGGTCGCCAACCTCCACGGCTTCTTCCACCAGCGCGGTCATCAGCCGCGGGGTGCTGACCGCTACATCTACGCCCCAGGCGTCATCGAACATCCACTCATTCTTCGGATTGTTCACGCGGCCTACGGTGCGCCGGATGCCGAATTCGCTCTTGGCCAGCAACGAGACCACAAGGTTCACCTTGTCATCGCCGGTTGCCGAAACGACCACGTCGTACTCTTCCAGCTGTGCCTGCTGCAAGACAGCTAATTCGCAGGCATCGCCAATCAGCCACTTCACCGCTTCCAGGTCGGCGCGCTCGGCCATTTCCGGCTGCAGGTCGATAAGCAGGACTTCGTGATGGTTGATCACAAGTTCGCGGGCAATGGAGGAACCGACCGAGCCGGCCCCGGCAATCATGACCTTCATGGGGGTGCCTCTCAGATTATTCGTTGGCCTGCGCAGCCGGCGGGCTGGCAAGGATCTTTTCGATGTCCTTGGACTCATCGAGCCGCATCATCACGTGCACCAGGTCGCCGCCCTGCAATCGGGTGCGGCTCTCGGGGATGGTGCCTTCGCCGAAGCGGGTCAGATAGGCCACTCGTACCCCGGCGGCCGCTTCCAGCTCCTTGACCAGCCGTCCATACCAGTCGCGGTGCAGGGCAACTTCGGAAAGCACCAGGCGCCCCGATGGCTCCCGGAAGTCACCGCGCATCGAATAGTCGGGCAGGATCCGGCGCAGCACCTGATCGGTGCTCCAACGGACCGCGGCCACGGTGGGGATACCCAGGCGCTGGTAGATCTCGGCGCGCCCTGGATCATAGATGCGGGCCACGACATGGGGGACGTTATAGGTTTCGCGCGATACGCGAGTGGCGAGAATGTTGGAATTATCACCGCTGGATACGGCGGCGAAGGCATAGGCCTCATCGATTTTGGCAGCTTCCAGGGTGTCCTTGTCGAACCCCATGCCGGTGACCGTGGAACCTGAGAAGCCTTTGCTCAGCCGGCGGAAGGCATGCGGGTCCTGGTCAATGACTGCCACGGAATGCCCCGCTGAATCCAGCGTGTGGGCGAGCGAGACACCGACGCGTCCGCACCCCATGATCACGAAATGTGCCACCGAGAACTCCTTGGGTCTACTGCTTGCTGCATGTCCAGTGGCGCACACAAGCTGTGTGCTCCGAATGCAACAATAGCGCTGATCGCACCCAGTTTATCGGTGGTGCAGCACCCATGTGCCTTGCACCCTGCGATAACGTTGTGTCGTGCCTGCATTATTTGACGGTCTGAAGCGGATCTTGGTGGGCCGGCCTTTCAGAACTGAACAGCTGAAAAAGAAGCCGTTGCCACCTAACGTCGCGTTGCCGATTTTCTCGTCCAGCGCCCTGTCGTCCTTGGCGTACGCGCCAGACGAAATCTTGCTGACGCTGGCCATTGCGGGCATCGCGGCCACCGCGCTTTCGCCGATGGTCGGACTTGCTGTCCTTGCCGTGCTGGTGGTGCTGGTGCTGTCCTACCGGCAATCGGTCATGGAGTACCCCTCTGGCGGTGGCGACTACGAGATCGTGAAGAAGAACCTGGGTGCGCGCCCGGGAACAGCGGTCGCCGCTGCGCTGCTGGTCGACTTCGTGCTCACCGTTGCTGTGTCCAGCTCATCAGCTGCCCTGTACCTCGCCGCCATTTTCCCTGCAGTGGCCGAGTACAAGGCTTGGGTGGCTGCTGGACTTGTCGCATTCCTCGTGGTCGGTAATCTGCGCGGCAGAAGACAAGGGCGCTGGACCCTGGCCATTCCGGTCTACCTCTTCGTGATCGGCATGCTGCTGCTGGTCGCTATCGGCGGGGTGATGGCGCTGACCGGTACCCTCGGGCTTGCCCCGAGCGCGGATTTCACGATTGTGCCGGAAGAAGAGTTTGCCAATGGGCTGCACGGTGTCGTCGGTGCATTGCTGATCCTGCGTGCTTTCAGTACGGGTTCGGCGGCGCTGACCGGTATCGAGGTCCCGATCTCGAACGTGCAGACCCTGGCCAAGCCGCGGGCCAAGAACGCGGCGCGGATCCTGCTGGTGCTGGGCCTGCTCTCCGGGGTGCTGACACTTGGCACGCTGATGCTTGCCCGTGCCACCGGCATCAAGGTCGTCGCCGACCCGCAGGCCTCATTCTTGCTGGACGGTGCGCCGATCCCTGAAGGGTTCGTGCAGGTCCCGGTCCTTGGCCAGCTGGCGCAAGCCGTGTTCGGCGATTTCACCTTCGGCCTGGTCATTGTTTCGGTGCTGACCATTGCCGTGCTGCTGCTGGCCGGAAACCAGGCCTTCAACTCCTTCCCCCTGCTGGCCAGCCATCTGGCTACCGACGGCTTCCTGCCACGCCAGCTGCGTACCCGCGGTGATCGGCTGGGCTTCTCCAACGGCATATTGTCCCTGGGCGTTGCCGCGATTGCACTGGTGCTGCTGTTCCAAGGCGATGTCACCTTGCTGGTCCAGCTCTACGTGGTGGGCGTGTTCGTTTCCTTTACGCTCAGCCAGCTGGCCATGCTCAAGCACTGGAAACGCGTGCTGGTTCCCATTGCCGACCGCAGGATCCGTGCGGCCAAGCAGCGCAAGCGCCTGCTGAACCTGGTGGGCCTGGTCCTGTCGGCGCTGGTGCTGGTGGTCGTCTTGGCCACCCGCTTGGTCCACGGCGCGTGGTTGGCCGTGCTGGGCATTGCGGTCTTGATGGTGATCATGGATTCGCTGCAGCGCCACTACCAGAAGGTTGACGACGAGCTGGCGGTGGATGAGGACGTTGCCGCCACGGCCTTGCCCTCCCGGGTGCATGCACTGGTGCTGGTCTCCACCGTGCGCAAGCCGGTGCTGCGGGCCTTGGCCTTCGCCCGGGCTTCGCGTCCCTCGAAGCTCGAAGCAATCATCGTGGATGTGGAACGAAGCAAAACCGAAAAGACCCTCCGGGACTGGGAACGCCTGCAGATTCCGGTGCCGATCACCGCCCTGGCTTCTCCGTACCGCGATATCCCCGGGGCGCTGATTGAGCATATTCGTTCCATCAAGCGTGAATCCCCGCGGGAACTGATCGTCGTGTACATCCCTGAATACGTAGTGGGCCACTGGTGGGAACAGCTGGTGCACAACCAAACCGCTTTACGAGTGAAAAACCGGCTGCACTATGAACCGGGCGTCTTGATCGCCTCGGTTCCATGGCGCTTGCTCAGTGCCTCGCATGCCCTGGGCGGCGGGCCGACCGAAGAATCCTCGGCACACCGCTGAATTCAATGCTTCTGATGAAAGACAAGATCGATGACTGAAATACCAATGCTCACCGTCCTCCTGGGCAAGATTGCCCATGGCGGCCACACCGTCGCCCGCCATGAGGGCCGCGTGATCTTCGTGCGCCACGGCATTCCCGGAGAGCTGGTGAATGTGCGCCTGACGGACAGTGCGCCGGAGGCCAAATTCTGGCGTGCCGACGTCGCCGAGGTGCTCGAAGCCAGCGAGCACCGCGTGCCTCACTTCTGGGATGCCGCTGATGCCCTGAAGCATCGTGACCCGGTGGGTGGCGCAGAGTTCGGCCACATCACCCTTGAACATCAGCGTGAGCTGAAGTCGCAGGTTGCTGCCGAACAGATGACCCGTCTGGGCGGCCTGAAGGCTGAGGACTACAACTTCCCTGCGGTGCAAGCGGTCAAGGGCTCGGCCGACGGCCTGGGCTGGCGTACCCGGATGTCCTATTCGGTGGACGCCCAGGGCAAGCTCGCGATGAGCGCATTCCGCAGCAACCAGTTGACCGGCATCGCGCAGATGCCCTTGGCCCATCCGGCTATCGAGGCCACCGGCTTGTACTCTGTGGACTACAGCGGAATCGAGCGTGTCGAGGCCGCGGTATCCAGCCAGGATGACCAGACCGTGCTGATCCTGCTGGCCGAAGCAAATGCCGGCGCCGCGGCAAAGGTGGCAAAGCAGTTCCCGGAGGGTGTCAATGTCGCCGCTTTCAGCCAGCGGGGCGGCTCGGCGGCTGACGGCAAAGGCAGCTTGCAGACGTTGGCCGGTTCGGCGTTCCTGACCGAAAAGGTACTGGGGGAGAAGTTCCGGATTACCGGTGAAGGCTTCTGGCAGGTGCATCGAGAGGCGGCCAGCCTGCTTTCCCAGCGCGTAGTTGAACTGACCGAGCCAGCCGCTGGCGAGCAAATCGCCGACCTCTATGCGGGTGCTGGCTTGTTCTCCGTCCCGTTGGCTAAGGCAGTTGGCTCCCAGGGCCGGGTCTTCTCAATTGAAGGCGCTCCGGGCACGCATGCCGATGCGAAGAAGAATCTGCGCTCCTATTCGCAGGCCACGGTGATCCGAGGCCGTGTTGAGCGAGTGTTACGGCAGGTCGCCGGGGATGCCTCCCTGGACGCCGTGGTACTTGACCCGCCCCGCACCGGGATCGATAAGCAGGTGGCTGCGGAGCTGGCTTCCATTGCTGCATCCCGGATTTGTTACGTGTCCTGCGACCCTGCGGCTTTCGCCCGTGATACCGCGCGTTTGATGGGCCGCGGCTACGAATTAGAGCATATGGAGATTCACGATTTGTACCCGCATACCCACCATATGGAGTCCATCGGGCTCTTCGTGCGCCGTTAAACACCTGAAATTGTCCGATTAGACACGAATTCGGATGAAAATTTATTCCGAGGAGTCTTTTTATGAGCTTAGGCGATAGACTGTTTTTAGCTCTGCCACGCTAGGAGCCTGACTATCTCAGTTAGGAACTCCTAACTGGAATTACAGTGTGCGTGTGCAACAGAATGAGTGTCTGGCGAGAGGAGTCCCACGTGAGCAATGTGGACAGCTTCGGTGCCAAGGGCGTACTTGACGTCAATGGAACCGAATACGAAATTTACCGACTAAATACGGTTGAAGGCTCGGACAGCCTTCCTTACAGCCTTAAGGTTCTTCTTGAGAACCTGCTTCGCACCGAAGACGGCGCGAACGTAACCAACGAGCACATCAATGCACTGGGTCAGTGGGATGCTTCGGCTCAGCCGAACACCGAAATCCAGTTCACCCCTGCACGTGTGCTGATGCAGGACTTCACCGGCGTGCCTTGTGTCGTTGACTTGGCAACCATGCGCGAGGCCGTCAAGGACCTCGGCGGTGACCCAACCCGCGTTAACCCGCTGGCACCTGCTGAAATGGTTATCGACCACTCCGTGCAGATCGACACCTTCGGTTTCGAAGGCGCTGTCGAGCGCAACATGGAGATCGAGTACCAGCGCAACGGCGAGCGTTACCAGTTCCTGCGCTGGGGCCAGACTGCGTTTGACGACTTCAAGGTCGTCCCACCAGGCACCGGCATCGTGCACCAGGTCAACATCGAGTACCTGGCACGCACCGTCATGACCCGCGAGGTCGACGGCGTATTGCGCGCTTACCCAGATAGCTGCGTAGGCACCGACTCCCACACCACCATGGTCAACGGCCTGGGCGTGCTGGGTTGGGGCGTTGGCGGCATTGAGGCCGAAGCAGCAATGCTCGGCCAGCCTGTCTCCATGCTGATCCCACGCGTTGTCGGTTTCAAGCTGGCAGGTTCGATCCCAGCTGGCGCTACCGCAACCGATGTGGTGCTGACCATCACCGAAATGCTGCGCAAGCACGGTGTTGTTGGCAAGTTCGTTGAGTTCTACGGCGAAGGCGTGGCCGCAGTGCCACTGGCTAACCGTGCAACCATCGGCAACATGTCCCCAGAATTCGGCTCGACCGCCGCAATGTTCCCAATCGACGATGTCACCCTCGACTACCTGCGCCTGACCGGCCGCAGCGAAGAGAACGTGGCACTGGTCGAGGCTTACGCCAAGGAACAGGGCATGTGGCACGATCCAAGCCGCGAGATCCGTTTCTCGGAATACCTCGAGCTGGACCTGTCCACCGTGGTTCCATCGATCGCCGGCCCGAAGCGTCCACAGGACCGCATCGAGCTGTCGAGCTCGAAGGAGCAGTTCCGCAAGGACCTGCACAACTACGTATCGGACGCCGAGGACACCCAGGGCGCTGGCCGCCCATCGGTAGCCGTCGAGGTCACCAAGGAAGATGGCACCCAGTTCACCCTGGACCACGGCCTGGTTTCGATCGCTTCGATCACCTCGTGCACCAACACCTCCAACCCTTCGGTCATGCTGGCCGCAGCCGTACTGGCTCGCAACGCAGCTGACAAGGGCCTGACCTCCAAGCCATGGGTCAAGACTTCGGTCGCACCAGGCTCGAAGGTTGTAACCGAGTACTACGAGAAGTCCGGCCTGCTGCCATACCTGGAGAAGCTCGGCTTCTTCGTTGTGGGCTACGGTTGCGCAACGTGCATCGGCAACTCCGGTCCACTGGATGCCGAGATCTCCGAGGCCATCAACGCCAACGACCTCGCAGCTACCGCAGTTCTTTCGGGTAACCGCAACTTCGAAGGCCGCATCAACCCAGACGTGAAGATGAACTACCTGGCTTCCCCGCCACTGGTCATCGCCTACGCACTGGCTGGCACCATGGACTTCGACTTCGAGACCGACGCACTGGGCCAGGACGCCGAGGGCAACGATGTCTTCCTGAAGGACATCTGGCCATCGCCTGTCGAGGTCCAGGAGATCATTGACTCGTCGATCGACAAGGAAATGTTCGCTAAGGGCTACGACGGAGTCTTCGAAGGCGACGCACGCTGGAAGGCACTGGATACCCCAGAGGGTTCCACCTTCGCATGGGACGAGAAGTCGACCTACGCACGCAAGGCACCTTACTTCGACGGCATGACCGCAGAACCACAGCCAGTTGAGGACATCAACGGCGCTCGCGTGCTGCTGAAGCTGGGCGACTCGGTGACCACCGACCACATCTCGCCTGCAGGTTCGTTCAAGTCGGAAACCCCGGCTGGCCGCTACCTGATCGAGAACGGCGTGGATCGCAAGGACTTCAACTCCTACGGCTCGCGCCGTGGTAACCACGAAGTCATGATCCGCGGTACCTTCGCGAACATCCGCATCAAGAACCAGCTGCTGGACGGCGTCGAGGGTGGCTTCACCCGCGACTTCACCCAGGAAGGTGCTCCGCAGGCTTACGTCTACGACGCTGCAGAGAACTACAAGGCTGCCGGCACCCCGCTGGTCGTTCTTGGCGGCAAGGAATACGGCTCGGGCTCCTCGCGTGACTGGGCTGCCAAGGGCACCGCATTGCTGGGCGTCAAGGCCGTCATCACCGAATCATTCGAGCGTATCCACCGCTCGAACCTGATCGGCATGGGCGTTCTGCCGCTGCAGTTCCCAGAGGGCGAATCCGCTGATTCGCTGGGTCTGACCGGTACCGAGACCTTCGCGGTCTCAGGTGTGACCGAGCTGAACAACGGCACCACCCCGAAGACCCTGAAGGTTACCGCTACCGCACAAGACGGCAAGGTTACCGAGTTCGACGCAGTTCTGCGCATCGACACCCCAGGTGAAGCTGACTACTACCGCAACGGTGGCATCCTGCAGTACGTACTGCGCCAGATCGCCGCTGCCAACTAGCAGATCCACCTCGGCTCCGGTCGAAGCGAATCTCTAAGTAGTTCCGCATCGCGGGAAAACCTGAGACCCAAGGCAATTGCCTTGGGTCTCAGGTTTTTTAACCAGCCTTTTGCGCACTCAATTGACCATGGGTGCGGGCCGTGGATCGGGTGCGGGTGCCAACTTCCAGCACGCTGAAGCCTGACGTTTCCAACAGCAGCTCCAATTCCCCTGGCGGCCAATACCAGGCCGGGGCGACCTGGTGGCCAAAGGATTCTAGCTGATCCCCGGCAAAGAACCCGAGCAGCAGCTTGCCGCGTGGCTTGAGCACCCGGGCAAACTCGCCCAACAGCTGCGGAAGTTCGGCTGGAGGAGCATGGATTACCGAGTACCAGGCGAGCACCCCGGAGAAATGGTGGTCTTCGAACGGCAGCTGCGCCAGGTCTGCACGCAGGAAACCGGGCTTCAGGAAGTTGCGCCGTGCGAAGTCCAGAAACTCCGGAACGAGGTCAACGCCTGTAGCCGGCCGATGGGCATCGGCGATGAACTGTGTCCAATGCCCAGGCCCGCAGCCAGCGTCCAGGACCGGCCCCTCCAGCTGCCCCGCCCACGCCGCAATCAGCTCCCGGTCCTCAACCTCCGCCTGCTCGGGCGAAGCGAACAGATCGATATAGGCGCTGGCGAGACCCGAATAACTCGCTGAGACGTGACGAGGATCGAAGGAAGATGGCATACGCTCAGCTTAGCGTCGCCCGCAGGGAGCCTGGAGATCAATTGCTAGACTCGGGAATCACTTCCAGAAAACTGTTGACGGAGAGGAACTTCCGATGACGTCACCTGCCCTTGAAGATCTGCTGAATGCGGGCCAAGTGCACCAAGTGCGTTCCTGGCTCGGAGAGGCAACAGTCGTTTCGGACATGTCTTGGGGGCTGACAGACATTAAAGTCCTCCATTTGGATGCAACCGGAAAGCACTTCGTGCTCAAGACCGCGGGCGAAAGAAACCATCACATCATCCGGGAGCTGGAAGCACATCGCCGGTACACGCGTGTACTTGCCGAAGCTGGGCTGGCCGCGCGGCTGCGTTTTTCAAGCGATGCACACCGCTTGGCAGTGCTGGACTACCAGCCCGGAGAACTGTGCGTAGGGACAGAACATGAATACGCGCCGGATTCGCACCGACAGGCGGGACACGCGCTCAGGTTGCTGCACGATCAAGAACAGCGTGTTGCTCATGGCTACGAAGCCCGGCTGACGGCAAAATTCCTTCAGCTGCTTGAACGCAAGCACCGCATCGGTGCTTCACGGTGCCGGCAGATCAGGGACCTGTTCACCAGCTACGAGCCTAAATCCGTGGCCGTCGTCCCAACGCACGGAGACTGGCAGCCCCGTAATTGGCTCGTAGACCAAGGAAAACTGAAAGTCATTGATTTTGGACGTTTCGATTTCCGTCCAGCTTCCAGCGACTTCGCGCGGCTCTCACTACAGCAGTGGGTGGGGCATCCGGAGCTGGAACAAGCCTTCCTTCAGGGCTACGGCTATGATCCGCGCGAAGAATTATCATGGAAAATGATGCAACTACGTGAAGGCCTGGGCACGGCCGTCTGGTCTTATGAAGTTGGAGATGAATCCTTCGAAGCGCAAGGGCTGCAAATGCTGGCCGATACGCTGGACCGCAACTAGGCTCGCACGCGAACGGGCACATGCGTTCGGGGTAGTGAACGTCATTGCTAGGAAATTAGCACCAGCACGGACATTGACGGATAATGAAAGAAGCCTTGAACGCGGTAAACTAGGTATTTCGCATGGGCTTTCCAGTCTATTGTCGGCGAATTTGTGAAGGGGATGAACGTGTCTTTATTGAAGACCATCAAGAAACCAAGTGACCTGCGGGCGCTTACCCTCGAGCAGCTCGACGACTTGGCGGAGGAAATCCGCGGCTTCCTCATCGACAATGTTGCTCGTACTGGCGGCCATTTGGGTCCCAATCTCGGTGTTATCGAGCTGACCTTGGGCATCCATCGTGTCTTCGATTCCCCAACTGACTCCATCGTCTTCGATACGGGACACCAGTCGTATGTGCACAAGCTGGTTACCGGACGCCAGAATTTCGAGACCTTGCGCCAGCAAGGAGGCCTGTCGGGCTACCCTGACCGCGGTGAATCAGAACACGATGTGGTTGAGTCCTCCCATGCTTCCTCCTCGCTGTCGTGGGTTGATGGAATTTCCCGCGCCAACAAGCTGATGAATAACAATGACCGCTACGCCGTAGCCCTGGTGGGCGATGGCGCCTTGACCGGCGGCATGGCCTGGGAAGCAGTCAACAACATCGCTGCCGACAAGGACCGCAAAGCAGTCATCGTAGTCAACGACAACGGCCGCTCCTACGCCCCGACCATCGGCGGCCTGGCCAACCAGCTTTCGGGACTGCGTCAGCAGCTGGACAAGTTCCGTACCCACCCGGCCTACGAGAACGCCATGGACAAGCTCAAGGTCAAGCTCAAGGGATCCGGGCCAGTAGGCGATTTCACTTACAAGTCCCTTCACGCCACCAAGAAGGGCATCAAGGACTGGTGGGCACCGCAAGGCCTGTTCGAGGACCTGGGCCTGAAGTACATCGGCCCGATCGATGGCCACAACCAGCGCGCAGTAGAAGAAGCGCTGCAGCAGGCCAAGCAGTACGCGGGCCCAGTGCTCGTGCATGCCCTGACTGAGAAGGGCCACGGCTACGCTCCGGCCCGCGCCGATGAAGCTGACCAGTTCCACGCCGTTGGCGTGATCGACCCAATCACCGGTCTGCCGGTTTCCAAGTCCAGCGCGCAGAGCTGGACCAGCGTCTTCGGCGAAGAGATCGCGGCGGTGGCCAACGAGCGCGAGGACATTGTGGCGATCACCGGTGCCATGCTGCAGCCAGTGGGCCTGAAGAAAATGTCCCAGGAACACCCTGAACGCGTCATTGACGTGGGCATCGCCGAACAGCACGCCATGACTACTGCCGCCGGCCTTGCCTTTGGCGGACTGCACCCGGTGGTCTGCGTCTACGCGACCTTCCTCAACCGTGCCTTTGACCAATTGCTGATGGACGTGGCCCTGCATAAGGCCGGTGTCACCATCGTGCTGGACCGCGCTGGAGTCACCGGCCCGGACGGCGCCAGCCACCACGGCATGTGGGATATGGCGCTGACCCAGATCGTGCCTAACCTGCATCTGGCTGCTCCGCGCGATGCCGACCGCCTGCGGGAGGAACTGCGTGAAGCCCTGGACATCAATGATGCGCCAAGTGTCGTGCGATTCTCCAAGGGCTCGGTGGGTGAACCCATCGAAGCTGTGGACCGCCTGCCAGATGGCGTGGATGTTCTGGCACGCTTGGGGGACCGTTCCGCACCGGATGTTCTCATCGTTTCCGTGGGCGCCATGAGCGAGCTTTCGCTGGATGTCGCAGAACGACTGAACAGCCAGGGCGTATCGGTGACCGTGGTGGATCCTCGTTGGGTTCTACCAATGCCAACCTCGGTGATTTCACTGGCAGCCCGCCACCGCATTGTGGTCTGCATCGAAGATGGCGTCCGAGCCGGCGGTGTGGGTTCGCGCTTGCGCACCGAAATGCGTGCAGCGGGTGTCGATACGGCTCTGAACGAAGTAGGTTTGCCTACCGAATTCTTGGCGCACGGAACTCGGGCTGAGGTCTTGGAACGCGTTGGACTGACTGCACAGCAGGTAGCCCGCGATACCCTGGCGCAGGTTCTGGGAACCAAGGTTCCATTCGCCCGGCCCCTCCCTGGACAAGACCTACCTACCGGTCAGATTCCGAAGCTGTGAGCCTACCGTCCGGCTGCCCGGTAGACCTGCCCCGTAGCCCAGAAACTATCGCCGAGGGTTCCTTGGTGGTAGCGCGCGCCTGGAAGTATGATTCCAGCCCGCACTGGGTGGTGCCCGGATTTTATCTCGGACAGGACAAATACGGACATTGGCTTCACCAGCCGGCCGGCGCACTGGTAGCCCGTCCGGGCACCGCACACTTGGCAGCGAGTAATGCGCTCTGCCTGATTCCACACTCGGGCCAGTGGATTGCCACCCTCTATGCGGATGCACTGGAAGATTTTGATGTCTACATCGACCTGTCCAGCAACATCGGATGGCGACGGATGAAGCGTGGCGCTTGGGAAGTCAACTCCATTGACATGGATTTGGACGTGATTCGTTCACGTAGCCAAGGCGTGTTCCTTGATGATGAAGATGAATTCGCCGAACATGAAATAGGCATGAACTATCCAGCTTCCCTAGTTCGTAGTATTGGAAGAGAAGCTGGACTGTTGCTCGGCACCGTGATCAACAACGATGCACCGTTCAATGCCGAACACCGCGCCACCTGGCAATCCAAGGCTGAGCGCCTAGCCGCACAGCTTGCCGAAGCCTCCAAAAATTTAGATAACTAAGCACACCGTAGACCCAAGGGGTAATCACATGGCGATCATTCGCACCTACCGGATGAACGAAAAGAACGAACTGGAATTCCGCGAAGCATGGTTCCAGCAGTTCGAGGACGATGAATTGGGTCAGTTCGTGATCAATCACGGCACCGTGGGACATATGTCCAAGACCAATGAAGTCCAGGACGTAAACACCGACCGCGCCGACGAATTGTTCGCTGGTTTCGCTGAAGCCTGTGCTGCCGAAGGCTATGCAGAGATCAAGGAAGAAGATCAGTCGTGGGTTATCGTGCAGTACGCGCTGAAATCGGCAAATGGCACCGAACGCGACCAGTACCTGGACAAGAAGGCCAAGGAAGCGCTGACCGGCCACTTGGCATGGCGCGGACTGGGCACGGTGGAGTCCAGCGATTTCGGTAACCGAAAGCTGAACATCCGAGTCCTATCGCCAGCTCCAAAGCTTGCAGTCGCTGCGATCAAGACGTGCATCCGCGAAGCCAAGCTGGACTTCACCAAGATGAGTATCGGTGTTGCGCCCTATGCGGAATTGAACAAGCTGAAGATGGCGCACCCGATGCCACCAAAGCCGATGTCCATCGACTGATCACGAATGATAAGCCCCATAGTTGCGACGCAGCCAATGCAGGCAGCGGACCACCCGGCCATCCGTCGGCTGTCGGAGAGTTTGGGGCGTCAGGCTGAACCTGGAAATTGGGGCGCTGGTGAATGCCAGGTAGTCGTCAAGAACCCGGCCGGAGAGCTGCTTGGCTGGGCTCGAGCCCATTGGTGGGAGCCTGCTGATCCGTTGGCGCCAGCTGGCTATTACCTTGCCGGGATCGAGGTTGCCTGCGGATACCGGCAACGGGGCGTGGCACGAAGCCTAACCGAGGCCAGGCTGTCATGGATTGCGCAGCGCGCTTCGACCGCATGGTGCGTGGTCAACGCGCAGAATACTGCGTCTTTGGCGCTTCATCGTGCCCTGGGATTCGAAGAAGTAGCCCGGGCTCCACGGTTCGGTACTGTGGTTTTTAACGGCGGCAGTGGCCTGCTGTTGTCCAAGGAAGTGGTGTCTTCGCGCGGCCCCGCGAAAGCACAGGTTTAAACGAGCAGGAAACAAGGAGAAATGATTCCACAAGAAGACCGGGACGAGACCCCCGGCGCCCAGCGTAAAGTCCCGCGGATGGGAGCAACCCGCACGCCGTTGCACCTGGTTTTCCAGGCTTGCGTCGGTGTCATCATCGGCATTGGAGTGGTGTCCCTGCTTTCTGGCCTCGCCCCAGTGCAGGTTGCCTTGACCGGTGTTGTCATTGCCATATTGGTGTGGATCGTTGAACAGGGCTTCCGCCTGCCAGAACCGAATACCAAGCAGGGAGCACGTGTCCGCATGGTACTTCGACTGATTTCCTTGATTGGTTTCACCATCGCGGTGAGCCCGCTGCTGTCCTTGATCGAGGGCTGACAGCCTGCAACCCAGGCTAGTCCCGGACGTTCACACGTCTGGGACTATTTTTTTGCGCTGACCGGTTTCCGGGCAGAATAAAAGATCGGCCAGGTTCTCCCCGTGATGGGAGAACCTGGCCGATCCTCTAGCTAGGCGTTGGCGCCTAGTCGGTGCCTGCGTCGAATGCAGCAGACTCGATAGCACGGTCGGTAGCCAGATCTTCGCTATCAACCGGGGTTGCGTTCACGATGTCATCAGCGCCACCGGCTTCCAGCGAGCCGACTAGTTCAGCGGTGGTGCCGCCAACCAAGCCCATGGTGGCGTACTGTTCCAGGCGGCCGCGGGAATCGGCGATGTCCAGGTTGCGCATGGTCAGCTGGCCGATGCGATCCACTGGGCCGAAGGCTGCATCGCCTACGCGCTCCATCGAGAGCTTGTCCGGGTGGTAGCTCAGGTTCTCGCCCTCGGTGTTGAGGATGGTGTAGTCGTCGCCGCGGCGCAAGCGGATGGTGACGGTACCGGTGATGGCCGAGCCAACCCAGCGCTGCAGCGATTCGCGCAGCATCAGGGCCTGCGGGTCCAACCAGCGGCCTTCGTACATCAGGCGGCCCAAGCGGCGGCCTTCGTTGTGGTAGCTGGCTACGGTGTCTTCGTTGTGGATCGCGTTGACCAGGCGTTCGTAGGCGATGTACAGCAGTGCCATTGCCGGTGCTTCGTAGATGCCGCGGGACTTGGCCTCGATGATGCGGTTCTCGATCTGGTCGCTCATGCCCAGACCATGGCGTCCGCCGATGATATTAGCTTCGTTGACCAGAGCCACCGGATCGGTGAACTCCTTGCCGTTGATGGCTACCGGGCGGCCAGCGACGAAGGAAACCGAGACATCTTCGGTCTTGATCTCTACGTTCTCGTCCCAGTACTTAACGCCCATGATCGGCTCAACTGACTCGATGGAGCTGTTCAGCAGTTCCAGGGTCTTGGCCTCGTGCGTTGCGCCCCAGATATTGGCGTCGGTTGAGTAGGCCTTTTCAGCCGAGTCGCGGTAAGGGAAACCGTGCTCCTGCAGCCACTCGGACATTTCCTGGCGTCCACCGAGCTCTGCAACGAAGTTGGGGTCGAGCCATGGCTTGTAGATGCGCAGCTTGGGGTTGGCCATCAAGCCGTAGCGGTAGAAGCGCTCGATGTCGTTGCCCTTGTAGGTCGAACCGTCGCCCCAGACATCCACGCCATCTTCGCGCATTGCGCGGACCAGCAGGGTGCCGGTGACGGCGCGGCCCAGCGGGGTGGTGTTGAAGTAGGTCTTGCCGCCGGTGCGGATGTGGAAGGCGCCGCAAGCAAGTGCTGCGAAGCCTTCTTCAACCAGAGCAGGCTTGCAATCAACCAGGCGGGAGTTCTCTGCACCGTACTCCAGAGCACGGCCAGGTACGGCGTCGATATCTGGCTCGTCGTACTGGCCGAGGTCGCCAGTGTAGGTGTAAGGGATGGCGCCCTTGTCGCGCATCCAGGCTACTGCCACCGAAGTGTCAAGGCCACCGGAGAACGCGATACCTACGCGCTCGCCTACAGGAAGATTGGTAAGAACTTTAGACATGTTTCCATCCTAATGGATAAATATGCAATGCAGTGAATTGTGCTGTGAAATGTTGAGCAGAACTACCTACCAGATAGCCTATGGGTATAACCTCGCTCAGTGAAGCGGATGAACAAACCAACAGATGAGGTGTCCATGGAATTCCGTCAGCTAGGCCGCAGCGGCCTGAGTGTTTCCGTCGTCGGGCTAGGCTGCAACAATCTTGGCCGCGCAGGAACGGCGACCGAAACCCAAGAAGGAACCGACGCGGTTATCCACGCGGCGCTTGACGCGGGTATTACTCTCTTCGATGTCGCGGATGTCTATGGCAAGGAACCGGGGCTATCGGAAATCCGTCTGGGCAAAGCGCTTGGGCAAGTACGCAATGACATCGTGCTGGCCACCAAATTCGGCATGGATATGCAGGGCGCAAATGGCCCGGACTTCAATGCGCGTGGTTCGCGCCGTTATATCGTCAAAGCAGTCGAAGCATCGCTCAAGCGACTCGGTACGGACTACATCGACCTGTATCAGTTCCATACCCCAGATGCGAACACTCCCATCGAAGAAACCTTGCGGGCCATGGATGACCTGGTCACCAGCGGCAAAGTTCGCTACATTGGCCATTCCAACCGGACCGGCTGGCAAATCGCCCAAGCGGAGTACGTGGCCCGTGAATTGGGAACCGAGCGATTCGTCTCGGCGCAGAATCACTACAACCTGATTGACCGCCGTGCTGAACTGGAAGTGCTTCCAGCGGCTCGTGAATTCGATCTGGGCGTCTTGCCCTACTTCCCGCTGGCAAACGGCCTGCTGACCGGCAAGTACTCCAAGGGGCATGCCCCTGAGGGCAGCCGGCTGACTCACGCGCGTCAGCATCTCGTGGAAACCAGCGATTTTGAGCAGTTGGATCAATTCGACGCCTTTGCTGCCGAACGGGATCTGACGCCGATCGAATTGGCGTTCTCCTGGCTGGCAGCGCAATCGCCGGTGGCCTCTGTGATTGCCGGTGCCACCCGTCCTGAGCAGATTCGAGCCAACGCTGCAGCTGTGCGTTGGGTACCGAGCGCTGCGGAACGGGCCAAGATGGATGAGCTCTTCCCGGCCCCAGAGAAGGTTGCACTGTTCTAGGAGTATCTCTAGCAAGCACTGAAGGCTGAACCCCATCCGGGTTCAGCCTTCAGTGCTTAAAAAGTGCTGGGAAACTACTCTGCGGCGGTGACGTAGGCGACGATGTCGTCACCTTCAATTGCCGCCGCGTAGCGTGGCAGTGCTGCGATAGCTGGACCTGCGTCCACGGTACCGTCAGCGGGTGCGAATCGTGAGCCATGGCAGGCGCAGTAGAAATCTTCCTTGCTGGACTTCGGGCTCACAGCGCAGCCCTGGTGGGTACAGACGTTCGAGTAGGCCAAAACGGTCTTCTCATCCTTGCGGAAGAGCAAAACGCCTACTTCTTTTCCGGAAGGATCCTTGGCTGGAGCGAGTGCACGCGATCCGATGGCAAGGTCCGTGGCCTTCATGAGGGCCTGTCCTTCGCCTGTTGGTTCAGGAATCGGCAGTGCCTCGGGGGTGTCAGCTTCAGAATGTCCATCGCCGCAGGCGGTGAGCAGTGCGGCGGAACCAAGTGCTGCCGAGGCGCACATGAACGTACGACGGGCTGGTCGGGCAATGTCAGTCATGCACCTATTCTGGCAGAGATCTCTGTGCCGGCGCTAAGAGCAAAGCGCCCGTGTCAGGAGGATGCGGCATGTGGTGAGTTTGATCGGCGGGGAGCGGTCTGCATGCGTTCGCCAGGCGGTATCGAATACTATGAATATTTATGCAGTGTTTTCGAAGTCGCGAGAGTATCCATAGCGCCGGGTGCTCCCTCGGCATGGCTCTGAATCCCGCACTTTGGAGAGGTTAGTAATCCAGGTGGGGCATTTCGGGTGGTGTAATTGGGGCATGCCCGCCCGTCTCCCAGTGGGGAATAGAACGGCCAGAACTAGATATTTTTTATCCCGGTTTTCCGCACTTATGTGCGCACCGTTACACGCATCTGCAAGGTAGTCCCGTGATTGATACAGGCGATGGGCTGATTCAACATCGTGCCCATGCCGGCCGATCGGTGAGTGGGTTGCCCCGCTGCCTTGCGGCGGAAGATTCGAATATCTTTGCATTCATGCTAATATTTGTATGTAGTTAGTTGAAGCTACTAATTTCGGAGAGAGCTTTCGCTGTTTTCCTGTCCGGCGTTTTATCGCCGACTGAGTTACTCCGCGCAGTAATCGCGTGTTGAGTTCCGGGTAGCAGCCCTCCGATGGAAAACCGGCGGTATTCGCCAACACGAGTACCGCGCCTGAACTGACCCGAAGCGCCATTGCGCGCCAATATGGATAGCCGCAAGTGCGATGCAGGCAAACCATGGGTCCGGATTCACGTTGTGAAGCCAAAAGCGCTAGGTCTGGAACGAATCCACGAGCTGGTGCTCCCCGTGACTAGGGATGAACGATACGAATGAGAAACGAACGAAACTTGAGTGTAGGGAAGTGGTTCATGGGCCCAGGGGCTTGTGCGCGTCGGCTGAAATTTACCCCTTGCGATGAAATCTCGCAGGAAGACGTGCAGGATAAGTCGCCGGTTGAGCATTTAGCTCCCGGCGCGAATCTCATCACTGTCTATTAGAGGGAGGTGGCGCGTGAATAACGAAATAGTGCAGTTCAGCGCCCTAACTGTTGTCTTGCTATTGGTGCTCTTCTACGGAGGCACCTTCTTTATTTCCACCCGAATCGGAAAGAAAAAAGAGAACGCCGACGACTACATGACGGCGGGAAATAAAATTGGATTCGGCATTTCCGCTGCAAGTATGACGGCTACCTGGATCTGGGCTTCGTCGATGTACGCCTCAGCCACCTCCGGGTACACCTATGGAATCTCCGGTCCGATCCACTATGGGCTCTGGGGCGCGTTGATGATTCTGTTCATCTACCCATTCGGCAAGCGGATTCGCAAGGTCGCGCCCCGCGCGCACACCCTCGCCGAGGTCATGCATGCACGCCACGGCCGCTCCAGCCAGCTGATGCTGGCCGGGTCGAATATTGTCGGTTCGGTCATCTCGTTGATGTCCAACTTCATCGCCGGTGGCGTATTGATCTCGATGCTCTCGCCGTTCAACTTCATCCAGGGCGTGCTGGCCGTTGCCGGTGGCGTTCTGCTCTACACCCTGTGGTCCGGGTTCCGTGCCTCGGTACTGACCGACTTTGTCCAGGTCGTAGGCATGCTGGGCGCTGTAGCAATTATTGTCCCAGTAATCTTCTTTGCCTCAGGGTTCCCGGCCACATTCGAAACCGGTGCGAGCAATTTGACCCCGCAGCAGTCCAATTTCTTCTCTTCTGAAGCATTCTTGGGCCAGGGCGCACCATACATTGCCGCTGTTCTGGCCTACGCAATTGGCAACCAGACCATTGCCCAGCGTCTCTTCGCAGTACGCGAGGACCTGATCAAGCCAACTTTCATCACTGCAACCATCGGCTACGGCGCGATGGTCATTGGCGTGGGCATGCTCGGCGTGCTCGCCCTGTACATTGGGTTCGAGCCATCCGGTGGCGACATGAACAACCTCATCCCTGAGATGGCAGCCAGCTACCTGCCAGGTGTACTGCTGGCGCTGTTCTTCATCATGATCATTGGTGCACTGTCGTCAACTGCTGACTCGGACTTGGCAGCCCTGTCCTCGATCATGATGGCCGACGTGTACGGACAGAACGTCGCAGGCAAGGACAAGGCCGATCCGAAGAAGATGCTGCTCATTGGCCGTGCGACCATGGTCGTTGCCACCGCATTGGCCGTCGCTTTCGCGAGCATGCAGCTGAACATCCTGGACCTGCTGGTCTTCGTAGGAGCTCTTTGGGGCGCGCTGGTCTTCCCAGTTCTGGCCAGCTTCTACTGGAAAAAGGTCACCAACAAGGCCTTCACCGTTTCAGTACTCGTTGCACTGGCGATCTTCATCCCGGTTCGCTTCGAACTGATCCCAGTCAATGGCGTCACCGGCTTGCTGATCGAGCTGCTGTCGGTGATCGGCATCGGCGTGGTCTTGGCATTGATGAGCTTCGGGTTCTTCGGCCTGCGCGTTGCCAAGATTGTCGGTGTCGTCGCGATGCTGGCCAGCGCACCATTCGTCTTCGGTTTCCTGCGCGACTACACGACCTTGAGCGCCTCGCTGGTTGCCTACTCGGTCAGTACCATCGTCTGCTACCTGCTGTCGTTCAGATCGAAGATGGAATTCGACTTCGATGTCATCGCTGTACGCACCGGCGACTTCGACGCAGTACCTGGAAAGCCTGACGCTGCAGATGCCGGACACGATGCCAAGAGCCTGGGAGGCAAATAATGACGACGTTTTTCTTGAGCCTGTACGTACTGGTATGGCCAGTTATAGTGGCCGGAGTACTGTTCTTCATCAGCAGGGGCTTTATCCAGGAATGGCTGGAAGCCCGCCGCAATGGTGAAGACATCATCTAGTAACCGGGCACGCGAAGCGGCGCTCCATGGAGCGCAGGAACCCCGTACAGCAGCATTTACCAGCTGTACGGGGTTCCTGCATCTTAACGGGGCAGCAAGAAGCCGGGACCAGCTTTCCTCATGAGGGAAGCGGTCCCGGCATTTCGCATGGTTCCAGCACTCAGGGAGAAACACCGGAACCAAGAACGGCCCGGAAGGTACTAGCCGTTGAACCTCTTCCCGTTGACACGTTCGGAGGCGCCAACCTGGTCCAGGTACGGGGTGATGCCACCGAGGTGCATTGGCCAGCCGGCACCGGTGATCATGCATAGATCGACGTCGGCTGCTTCGGCAACGACGCCCTCATCCAGCAGCAGCCCGATTTCCTCGGCCAGAGCATCTTGAACACGAGCCAGGATCTGTTCCTTGCTCGAGTGCTGATCGCCGAAGGCCATCAGCTTTTCAGCCTCGGGATTCAGCACCTGGTTGCCTGCCTCATCCTTGACCCAGAGGGCAGTGATCTTGGCATCGATCAGTTTCTGCAGATTCTCCGAGACGGCAAATCGTTCGCCGAAAGCGGCGTTCAGCGACTCGTTGACATGCTGCGCGACCGGCAGACCTACCATCGCCAACAAGGTCAACGGGCTCATTGGCAGGCCCATGGGGGTCAGTGCCGAGTCAGCTGTCTTCGCGTCGGTGCCCTCGTCGAAAGCGGCCTGGACTTCACTCATCAGGCGAAGCAGTACGCGGTTGACCACGAATGCGGCAGAATCCTTGGTTTTCACCGTGGTCTTCTTCAGCTTCTTGCCCAGCACGAATGCAGTGGACAGCGAGGAATCGTTGGTCCACTCCGTAGCAGCAATTTCCAGCAGCGGCATCACGGCTACCGGGTTGAAGAAGTGGAAACCGACCAGGCGCTCTGGATGCGACAAGTCGCGGCCCATCTCGGTGACAGAGAGCGAGGAAGTGTTGGTGGCCAGGATGCACTCGGGGGAGACCACCGCTTCAACCTCTGCGAAAACCTGCTTCTTCACATTCAGCTCTTCGAAGACGGCCTCGATGACGAAGTCGGCATCCGCGAACGCCTTCTTGGTGACCGATCCGGTAACCAGAGCCTTGGTGCGGTTGACCGCATCCTGGCTCATGCGGCCCTTGGCGTGCAGCTTGTCGATCTCGCCATGGATGTAGGCAAGGCCCTTGTCCACGCGCGATTGATCCAGATCGGTGATAACCACCGGAACGTTCAGGCGGCGGGCGAACAGCAGGGCCAGCTGGCCAGCCATCAACCCTGCGCCAACGACACCCACTTTGGTGACGGGGCGCGCGAGCTTTGGATCCGGTGCGCCGGCGGGGCGCTTGCCGCGCTTCTGGACCAGGTCCAGGAAGGCGTACACGGTGTTCTGGAACTGCGGGGTGCTCATCAGCCCAGTCAGCGCTTCGACTTCAAGGACTGCTGATTCCTGCTGCGAGATGGCCAGGCCCTTGCGGAAGACCTCAAGCACCTTGTACGGTGCCGGGGCCGCGCCGGACAGCTTCGCATCGACGAACTTTTCGGCAGCGTCGGCCGCATCCAGCCAGCGGCGAGCAACCTCGGGATCGGTTGGATCGACCGCATTGGGGCGCTTGACCTCTGTGGTTCCGGAGATGACACCGTCAGCGAAGGCAATGGAGTGCTCGATGAAGTCAGCTGGTTCGAACAGGGCGTCGGCCACCCCCATCTTGGCGGCTGCCGGACCGGAGAGGGTGCGGTTGCTGTTCAGCGGGTTCTCGATCATGACCTTCAGCGCGTTCTCGGGGCCGACTAGGCGGGGCAGGCGGTATACGCCGGCCCAACCCGGAATCAGGCCGAGGAAACCTTCTGGCAGGCCCAAAGCGCCCGCGGCGGTGCTGACCGTGCGGTAGTTGCAAGCCAGCGCGATTTCCAAGCCGCCGCCGAGCGCCAGGCCGTTGATGAAAGCGAAGGTCGGAACGCCCAAATCGGCAAGCAGCTCATAGGTGTAGTGGCCCAGCGAAGCCATGGCGGTTGCTTGATCCGGTGCGCTCAGGCGGGTGACGGCCGACAGGTCGGCACCGGCAATCAGGAAGTACGGCTTGCCGGTGATCGCCATGGCATCGATCTCGCCATTCTTGGCGCGTTCTGCTTGGACTTCCAGCGCGGCGCGCAGTTCCAGCAGGCCATTGGGCCCGAGGGTGGTCGGCTTCTTGTGGTCCAGGCCGTTATCCAGGGTCAGCAGTGCCAGTGTCTTGCCGCTTGGCAAGGCCACATCCTTCACGAAGGTGTGGGTGACAGTCTCATCGTGCATCAGCTGCGCGACAGCCTGGAAATCTTTGCTCATTGCAGTCATTGTCTCTTCCTTATGCCTTGCTGCCGAAGTCCGCGTGGTTTGGGTTCTCCCAGATCACTGTGCCGCCCATGCCCAAGCCGATGCACATGGTGGTGATGCCATAGCGCACCGAATGCTCCTCGGAGAACTGGCGGGCCAGCTGGGACATCAGGCGCACGCCGGAAGAGGCCAGCGGGTGCCCCACCGCGATGGCGCCGCCGTACCGGTTCACGCGGTCATCGTCCTGGTCGATTCCGTAGTAGTCGAGGAAGGACAGCACTTGCACGGCGAAAGCCTCGTTGATTTCGAACAGGCCGATGTCGTTGATGCCAAGGCCGGCCTTGGCCAGGGCCTTTTCGGTGGCCGGCACCGGCCCGTAGCCCATCACGTCCGGGTCCACGCCGGCGAAGGCGAAGGAGACCATGCGCATCTTCGGTTCCAGGCCCAGTTCGCGCACTGCCGCGCCGCTGGCCAGCAGGGCGGCGGTGGCTCCGTCGTTCAAGCCTGCTGCGTTGCCTGCGGTCACGCGTCCGTGGGCGCGGAAGGGGGTGCGCAGTTCGGCCAGCGATTCCATGGTGGTGCCTGGCCGTGGCGGTTCGTCAGCCGAGTTCACGGCCCAGCCTTCGCCCGGCCGCTTGGCTGCCACGGGGATCAGATCGGCCTGGATCTGCTGGTTCTCGTAGGCCTTGGCCAGCTTGGCCTGCGATGCGACAGCATAGCGGTCGGCGCGTTCCTTGGTGATCGCAGGGAAGCGGTCGTGCAGGTTCTCCGCGGTATTGCCCATGTTCAATGCTTGCGGGTCGACGATGCGCTCGGAGAGGAAGCGCGGGTTCGGGTCCGCTCCGGCGCCCATTGGGTGGTTGCCCATGTGCTCCACGCCGCCGGCGACCACTACGTCGTAGGCGCCGAAAGCGATGCCGCCGGCGGTCGCGGTGACGGCGGTCATCGCTCCGGCGCACATGCGGTCGATGGCGAAGCCCGGAACGGACTTGGGGATACCGGAGAGCAGGCCCACGGTGCGGCCCAAGGTCAAGCCCTGGTCGCCGGACTGCGTAGTTGCGGCCATGGAGATCTCGTCGATCTTTTCGGCAGGAACTTCCGGGTTGCGTTCCAGCAGGCCGCGTACGGCTTTGACGGCAAGGTCATCGGCGCGGGTACCGTGGTAGATCCCCTTCTCGCCGGCTTTGCCAAATGGGGTGCGTACCCCGTCGATGAAGACGACATCGCGGTCGTCGAGCGAAGGGCGCGCATTGTTGCGCACGGTCGAAGCGTTGGCACTCACCGTCGGGCTCCTTGGGGTTGGTTCATGCTGCCCGTGAAGACCGGGCAGTGGCCAGCATCACTGTGACCTGAACCATACGTTACTCAGTAGTAACTTGAAGTGCAAGTGCATCACCTCGCAAATCCGGGAACCCGCGGTGAATCCTTCTTGGAAACCGCCTAGGCCTGCTTCAACGCGATGGCCAGCTTGTCCGCAAGAAGTCCACGCTGCCACTGGCGGGCACCGAGATTTTCCAGCATGTCCGCTACGCTTGCCTCGCTGATGCGAGCCGGCGCATTCCAGCACAATTCACGCAGGTACTTCGGGGTCAAGAGATTCTCGCCGGGAATATTCCAGTGCTCGCTCACCTCATTGACGACCAGCTTGGCCGCGTCCAGCCGGTTCGCCGCGGCCGGGTTCTTTTCGGCCCATGAGCGGGGGTGCGGCAAGTCCGGCTTGGGGGCGCGCAGGTCGGGCAGGTCCCTGGTGCTATTGCCGCGCTTGATCGCGTCGACCCAGCGTGCGGCATCGCGTTTGGCATTGCGCGTGTGGAACCCGGGGATCTGCAAGAGCGCTGGAACGCTGGTGGCGCGCTGATCCACGGCGGCCATGATTGCGCGGTCGGGAATGAGCCGACCCGGGGCAACGTCGCGGCTCTGCGCCAGGGCTTCGCGGGAAAGCCACAGTTCGCGAGCTACCGCCAGGTTGCGTCGGCTCTTGAGCTTATGGATGCCGGACAATTTGCGCCACGGCACCTGTGCCGGGGAAGGGTCAGGCAGATTGCGTTCGTACTCGAATTCCTGGAAGGCGAAATCCAGCTTGCCCTGCTCTTCCAGCACCGCGGTGATGGCCTGGCGCAGCTCTTCGAGAACTTCCACATCCAGTGCGGCGTAGTTCAGCCATGATTCAGGCAACGGGCGGGTGGACCAGTCCACTGCCGAATGTTCTTTGGCCAACTGCAGCTCGAGCAATTCGCCCACCATGGTACCCAGCGAGACGCGGGGGAATCCCGCAAGACGGCCAGCCATCTCGGTATCGAACAGCGAGGTAGGGGACATGCCCAAT
Organism: Glutamicibacter sp. NPDC090743; assembly: GCF_044769125.1. NCBI lineage: Bacteria > Bacillati > Actinomycetota > Actinomycetes > Micrococcales > Micrococcaceae > Glutamicibacter > Glutamicibacter sp. NPDC090743. Next base: position 480,071 of record NZ_JBIVXE010000001.1, read on the forward strand.
TCGTGCAGGCACGGCAAATCCTGGGTGGCCGCATGCAGGATCCAGGGCTGCTCGTTGACGAACTCGCGCAGCGGGGACAGATCGTCCAGGGTTTCCGGGTCGATCAGCCAAGTACCCGCACCTTCTCGGCGAATCTGCAGCAAGAAGGCGCGCTGGCCGTAGCGGAACCCGCTGGCTCTTTCGGTATCCACGGCCAGATCGCCGGTGCCGGCTTCCAGTGCGCGCACTGCACGGCGCAAGGCAGGTGCGGTGTCGATGACTTCGGGGATCCCGTCGCGCGGCGCACTTAGTGGCGTCAGAACGGGTGCGGCGGCCTCGTTGGCAGTGGTGGATGATGCGGGAGCGGAAGAGTCAGAATTCGGCATGGTGCTTCCATTCTAGGACTATTCGGCTCCATCGCATTGATAATCGCTAGCTCAGGCGGCGATGAGGCAGCTGCTGCACGCCTTCGGGCAGGGGAGGCAGGCCGGCGAAAGTGCAAACCATATCGGCCCACGCGCTCAGATGCGCTCCCAGATGGTCAGAGTCCGGGGACCAGGAAGCACGCAGCTCAATATCGATATGGTCTTGTTCCCCGGCGAGATTGCCGAAGGATTCGGAAATTACCCGGGTCGCAGTACCGCCAGCGGAATGGTATGCGGCGTCGCGATCGCGCAGGGCTTCTTCGAGCCATGACCACGCGACGGAAGCCAGCATGGAATCCTGGCCCATTTCATGATCCAGGCGGGCCCGAATGTAGGTGACGATGCGGAATTGGCCATTCCACAGTTCTTGGCCTGCGGGGTCGAAGAGGAGGATGAAGCGTCCGGTGGCCAGCTGCTCGGCTGGTTGGAGGAACGGGGTGCGGCCAATCTCCTGGCCCTGGGGGCCGTGTCCGGGAGCAACCACATCCATCACGTCGCCGCTGAGTGCCAGCGCGAACGGCGCCAGCCTGCCAGGGGCCGGAATTTCGGTGAATTTCAGTTCCTTGCGCACCTTGGCATGCGACAACTCTTCAAGGGCCGTGGCAAAGGCCTTCGGAATGGCGGAAGCAGGGCGATCATTGGTCACAATTTGAGTCTAAGCGCGCCGTACCCGAGCATGGGTACGGCGCGCCGACCGCGGGTTCATGCTAAGCGGCGGCGTAGGCGCCGAGCAGCTCGTGCAGCTTGGCAATGAACGCTGCAACATCTTCCTCGGTGGTGTCGAACGAGCACATCCAGCGCACTTGGCTGGCCGCGCGATCCCAGTCGTAGAAGCGGAAGTGCTCGCGCAGCTGGTCGCTGACCTCGGTAGGCAGCTGGGCGAAGACGCCGTTGGCCTGAGTCGGGTAGACCAGCTGGACTCCGTCAATTTCCTCAACTGCCTGCGAGAGCTTGGCGGCCATGGCGTTGGAGTGGCTTGCCAATTCGCGCCACAGATCGGTGCCGTAAAGCTCGATCAGCTGTGCGGAGATGAAGCGCAGTTTCGAACCCAGCTGCATGTTCATCTTGCGCAGGTACTTCAGGTCCTGGGCCAGTTCGCTGCGCAGAGTCAGAATGCCCTCACCGAGCAGGATGCCGTTCTTGGTGCCGCCGAGGGAAACAATGTCCACGCCGACGTCAGTGGTCAGCGCGCGCAACGGCACGCCCAGGGAGGCCGCGGCGTTGGACAGGCGCGAGCCATCCAGATGCACTTTCATGCCCAGCTTGTGCGCGTGGTCGGTGATGGCCTTGATTTCCCCAGGGGTGTACAGGGTGCCCAGCTCGGTCGCCTGGGTGATCGACACGGCCAGCGGCTGCGCGCGGTGCTCGTCGCCCCAGCCCCATGCTTCCTGGTCGATCAGCTCTGGAGTCAGTTTGCCGTCGGGAGTGTCAACCTGCAGCAGCTTGAAGCCGCCGATGCGCTCCGGCGCACCGTTCTCATCCACGTTGATATGTGCAGAAGATGCGCAGATGACAGCGCCCCAGCGTGGAAGCAAGGACTGCAAGGCGATGACGTTGGCGCCGGTGCCGTTGAAAACCGGGAAGATCTGGGCTTCCGGGCCAAAGGCATTGCGGGCGACGTTGCCTAGTTCCTCGGTGTACTGGTCCTCACCGTAGGAGATCTGGTGGCCGCCGTTGGCGCGGGCAATCGCATCCATGATGCGCGGGTGCACGCCAGAATAATTATCCGAAGCGAATCCGCGAATCGAAGCGTCGTGGGTAAAAGTCATGCTGTGGAGGTCCTTAGTAGTTCAAGGGGTGAAGTCGAAAGCTATGCCAGTGCAGCGCCCAGAGGTGTGCACCGGCCAGTAATCAGGCCTTGGGCAATGCAACCCGGGTGCCGTTGAGCTCGCGGGCATCCTGGCCAAGCAAAGCCACTGCGGCCTGGGCAAGAAACTGCACCGGGGTCTGCCCGGAAGGCGTTTCTTCGGGAGACTTGTCGCTCAATGCCTTGACGACCCAACTCACCGCGGCGGCATTTTCTGCCTGCTTGGCGAACAGGCGGGCGATGGCATTGACCCAGTGTTCCGCTGCGGCCTTGACCGCACCGTAGTTGGCATTGGACGGGGTCGGATTCAGCACTGCCTCGGAACTGACTATCGCCAAGCGGCCTGCGGGGGAGGCGACCAGATCATCGACGAAGGCGCGGGAGGTGTTGCGCAGGGTGGTCAGCACGCTGCTGTGCAAGAAATCCCAGTCCTCGTCGGTTTGGCCGGTGATCGACTTACCGCCACGCCAGCCACCTACCAGGTGGATCAGCGCATCGATGCTGCCGTGCTCTTCATGAATCCGCAGCGCCAATTGCTTGACCGCTGCGAAGTCGCCCAGATCGCATTCATAGCGGGCATGAACGAACGGGAGGCGTTCGTCGAGGCGCTCTTGGTTGCTTCCCACTGCAAGCACACGCGCTCCGGCATCAACCAGCGCGGTGGCGCTGGCAATGCCGGAGGCGGAAGTAGCACCGGCAAGGAGCACTAGTCTGGATGTCTCGTTCAAGGAGATTCTTTCTTTGCTCACATTTTCTAGCCTAGAGGAAAGGCTAGATTTTCGTTGCCCCGGTCATGCCCTTGGTCGATTCGATGACGGTGGCCATTTTCTTATTCAGAGCTTCGTAGAACATCGACAGCGGGAATTCATCGTCCATGACCTGGTCGGTGATTTCACGTAGTGGTGCGGTCAGCGGCAGGGCATCCGGACCCTTGGCCCAGACCGACGCGGGGTTCGGGGTGACGGTGGCCGAAACCAGTTCGTAGGCAGCAAGCCAGTGAGCCAGCTTCGGACGGTCGATGGACTTCCAATACAGTTCGTCGATCGCATCCCCCAAGGCTGCAACCACCTCGGGTACCTGATCCCAATCGATGCTCAACTTGGTGTCGGTCCAGTGCAGTACATGGTGCTGGTGCATCCATGCGAACAGCAACTGGCCACCGAGACCGTCGTAGTTGCGTACGCGCGAGCCGGTGATGGCGAAGCGGAAGATGCGGTCGAAGATCACCGCGTATTGCACCAGCTTGGCCATCTTGGCGCTCTTCTGATCCGAAGCCGGGTTGGCGGCGATCTTCATGCATTCGCGGAACGCGGTCAAATCGCAACGCAGTTCTTCGAGCGAGTAAAGGAAGAACGGCATGCGCTGCTTGATCATGAACGGGTCGAATGGCAGATCGCCACGCATGTGGGTGCGGTCGTGAATCAGGTCCCACATGATGAAGGTTTCTTCGGTCAGGTGCTGGTCCTTGAGCAGCTCTGCGGCGTCATCGGGCAGTTCGAGGTTGGTGATGCGTGTAGCTTCCTGCAGGACCTTGCGGAAGCGTACAGCCTCACGATCCTGGAAGATCGCGCCCCAAGTGAATGACGGAGTCTGCCGAATGGCGACCGACTCCGGGAAGAGCACCGCGGAATTGGTGTTGTAGCCTTCGGTGAAGTCGATGAAGCGCAGCGGCACGAACAGGGCGTTGGCGTAGTCCTTGCTCTCCAGGTCGGCAATGAACTCAGGCCACATGACCTGCACCAGCACGGCTTCGAGGTGGCGGTTGGTTGAACCGTTCTGGGTGTACATCGGGAAAAGCACCAGATGCAGCAGGCCGTCAATGCGCTGGGCCTGGGGCTGGAACTGCATCAGCGAATCGAGGAAGTCGGGAACGCCGAAGCCTGCATCTGCCCACTGGCGCAGGTCCGTGACCAGCTGTTCGAGGTACTCTGCGTCGTGCTCGAAGTGCACGCGCAAGGACTGCACCGACTCGATGATGGAATCAACGAGCTTGGCAGCCTGTGGTGCAGATGCGCTGTCGGCCAAGGAACCGTCCTGTGCCTGGAGGCCCTGGAACTCGGTGGCGGCAGACTTCAGCGTCAGCCAAGCTTCCGAGTTTGCGATCTGCAGTACTTCTGCGTCGGTGGCCGGTACTGGCTTGGAGGAAGTCTGAGTCATTTCATACACCTTCTTTTCATGTTTGGGGCAGCGCTCAAGTGCTTACCTTGAACGCTACGCTCAAACAACAGAAAAGGTGATGCTAAGTCGTCAGTGAATAAGCAACTCTTGCTCTAAATGTGATCCAGGCCTTGCCACCGACAAAGGCATTAGCCCTGAGCAGGACGCAGGGTCAAGCTCAAAGAGTTCATGCAGTAACGCAGATCGGTTGGGGTTTGGAAACCTTCACCCTCGAAAACGTGGCCCATATGCGAATCGCAATTGGCGCAACGCACCTCAACACGCTTCATGCCCATGGACTCGTCGCTGATATAGCGCACCCGATCTTCGGCCAACGGCGCGAAGAAGGAAGGCCAGCCGCAACCGGCATCGAACTTCGTAGTGCTGGCGAACAGTTCCGAACCGCAGGCTCGGCAGGAGTACACGCCCTCGGTAGTGGTATCCCAGTATTCGCCGGTAAATGGACGCTCGGTCCCTGCTTGGCGCAATACGCGGAATTCCTCGGAAGAGAGGATCTGCTGCCACTGCACATCGCTGCGCGCGGTTGCTTCGTCTGCTGGCTGTGCTGATTGGTTTACCGATTCATCATTCATGCAATGTAAAACGCTTGAGCAGGCTAGATGATTCCCGGGCCAGGTCATGGAAAGATGAAAACATGGCTCGGAACATCGTAGATACCATGCAACCCCGCAGCGCAGTGCCTGCAACCCTGATTGGGGTTGGGCTGGGACTGGGCGCTGGTTCCCTGGTGGCCGCCAGCGTATCAGCGCTCGCCGGTTACTTCGCCCGACGTGTAGTGACCCCGGAAGAACGCCGCACCGGCAACAGCATCATCCGGGAGGTCGTCACCGATGCCGAGGGCAAACTCTGGTTGCATTTCAACAAGGACGCCGATACCAGCGAACCTGGTCCGTGCAGCTTCCTCACCGAATTCGACTCCTGCGCGCTGCGGCTTTCCGCGCCGGAAGCCGTTCCGGGCAAATCCCGCCTGGTTGCGCGCAAAATCGAGAAGATCTATCACGGCACCCTCCAGGGAGTACGCCGCGGCAACCTATCCGGGGCAATTTACGAGCACCCCGCGGACCTGGGCTTTGACGCAGAAGACGTAGTCGTGCCCCTGGATGGCGGCGACGGTCCAGCCTGGCTGGTGCGTGGCTCCACGAACGAAGATGTCTGGGTGATTGGCGTGCACGGCCGAGGCGCCCGACGTAATGAGACCATTCGGGCGTTGCCTGCCTTGAGCGAACTCGGGGTTACGACCTTGCTGATGAGCTACCGCAATGACGGTTTGGCTCCGAGCGCCCCGGATGGCCGCTACGGTCTGGGCGATACCGAATGGCATGACGTGGAATCGGGTATCCAATTCGCACTGGACCGCGGAGCGAAGCAGATCATCTTGCTGGGCTGGTCCATGGGAGGTGCCATCAGCCTGCAGGCCGCCGATCGGAGCAAGCTGGCCCACCATATTGACTCGCTCATGCTGGTCGGCCCGGTAATCAATTGGGTAGATGTGCTTTCGCACCAGGCCCGGGCCAATAAGATCCCGCAATCGGTGGGCCTGTTTGGCCAGTGGCTGCTGTCCAATAAGGCAGGGCGCTGGGTCACCGGCCAAGCGGCCCCGGTCAATCTGCGCCGGTTGAATTGGGTGGACCGCGCGGACGAATTGAAATTCCCGACGCTGATAATGCACAGCCGTGATGACGAGTTCGTCCCTAATGGCCCGAGCTTGAAACTGGCGGCGCTGCGCCCGGATTTGGTCACGCTCAAGACCTTTGCCAAGGCAGGGCACACGCGTGAGCCGAATGTGGATCCACAGGGTTTTGCCCGGGCGATCACCGACTTCTTGAGCAAGCGCATGTCGCTGCTTCAAGTCCAGTAGTCCAAGGCGGCAAAGGGCCCTGCCCGCGAGAACGATCAACAGATCTCGATCCCGCAGGCAGGGCCCTTTTTTGGCCAATCGCTGTCTAGCCGGAGGCGATCGGCGCCCAAATGGCTCCGGTCGCCTTCGCGGCATCTCGCGGAGCGATCTCCAGGCTGAAACCGCGGCGCCCGCCAGAAATGAATACCGTCTCGAACTGCTGCGCACTGGAGTCAATGACGGTAGCGGTTTTCTGGCGCTGCCCGAACGGGGAAATCCCGCCCAGGACATAGCCGCTGCGTCGCTGGGCGGCAGCCTTGTCAGCCATCTGCGCCTTCTTCTTGCCCAACGCGGTGCCAATCGCCTTCAGATCCAGCTTCGCATTCACTGGCACCACTGCGACGGCCAGATCCTGGGTGGCGTTGGCTCCGGTGGAGACCATCAGGGTCTTGAAGACCCGGTCGCCACTGGCACCCAATTGCTCGGCTGCTTCGGCGCCGTAGCCTTCGGCCAAGTCGCTATGCGCATAGCTGTGCGCTACATAGCTGATACCTGCCGCATCCAGTGCGGCGGTCGCCGGGGTGGAGGCGGCCTGTTTCTTCTTGCCCACGTGCTTGGGGATCCTTAACTACTGCTTATTGGCTTCTAGCTGCGTTCGAGGCAAAACCTACGCAGGCAGCTGCTCTGAGATCTGGCGCTTAATGCGGCCGAGCATGGCGGTCATGCCGCGCATGCGCAACGGCGACAGCGCACGGGTCAGACCCAGCTGCTGGGGCATGTCATCGGGAACGGCGAGAATCGCTGCGGCCTCCGCGCCGTCCAGGCCGGCAGCCAGCACCGAGGCGAAGCCGCGGGTGGTTGGAGCCTCCGGGGGAGCGGAGAAGAACAGTCCCACCGGGTTATTCGCTTCGGCCGAGACCTCGACGGCCAAGAACAGCGGCGACTGGCATTCGACAACCTGCTCGAATAGTTCAGGATGATCAGCCAGGCGTGCTGGAAGCTCGGGCAGCTCGCGCGAGTACTCCAGCAGCAGTTCCAGGCGGTCGGCCTCGGGCACCTCGGTGAACTCCTCGACGATTTCGTTCAGTGCATCGGGGAGCTGGCTCATGCGCGGGCTCCGCGCTGTGCAGGCATCTCGCCGGCGGCTTCGCCGCGAACGATGGGCACGCCGACCGCGTTGCCCCATTCGGTCCATGAACCGTCGTAGTTGCGCACGGTTTCGAAGCCCAGCAGGTGCTTGAGCACGAACCAGGTGTGGCTCGAACGTTCACCGATGCGGCAGTAGGCCACCACATCGTCGCCCGGCTTCAGGCCGGCGCCGTCGAGGTAGATGGCTTCCAATTCTCCGCGCGAGCGGAAGGTGCCGTCCTCGGCCGCAGCCTTGGCCCATGGCACCGATGCGGCGGTTGGGATGTGCCCGCCGCGCAGAGCGCCTTCTTCCGGATAATTCGGCATGTGGGTACGTTCGCCGGTGTATTCCTCGGCCGAACGCACGTCGATCAGCGGGTTGCCCAGGTGCTTCAGGACCTCCGGAAGGAAAGCGCGGATCTCGGAGTCGACGCGCTCGATCACAGGGTATTCGGTGGCGGTCACGGCCGGCTTCTCGGTGCTCAGCTCGCGGCCTTCAGCGATCCACTTGTCGCGGCCGCCGTCCATCAGGCGTACATCTTCGTGGCCGAAAAGTGTGAAGACCCACAGCGCGTAGGCGGCCCACCAGTTGGACTTGTCGCCGTAGATGACCACGGTCGACTCGCGGGTGATGCCCTTGGCGGCCATCAGCTGTGCGAAGCCTTCGCCGTCAACGTAGTCGCGCGTGACTTCGTCGTTCAGCTCCGTGTGCCAGTCAATCTTCAGTGCGCCTGGCACGTGGCCAGTGGAATACAGCAAGATGTCCTCATCCGATTCCAGTACTACGAGATTCTCGGCTCCGAGGTTGTCTGCCACCCACTGGGTGGAAACCAGTCGTTCTGGGTGAGCGTAGGCTGCATATTTCTCGTTGGACTCGACGGGCAACGACATTCCTAATCACGATCCTTGCGGGTGTCAGTTTTTGCCACGCTGGAAACAGCGGGCACGGGCATTACTTCTAGCCTAGTCCTCATCCATTGCGAACCCAGTGTGCTCTACGACATTTTCGGCAATGATTCGCCGCGTTCAAGGTAAACTGGCCGATGGGAAAGCCACGGCTTCCCGACCATTTCCTGAGCAATCAACTGAAGGACTCCCACAGCCAATGGCGACGATCACCCACCTGAGCGAGACCAAGCCGAATCTTTCAATCGAAGAACTGCTGGCCGGATTCCACCCGTCCTACCGCTTTGGTGAAGTGTCCTTCAATACCTATCGCCCGGATCCTAACCAGCCTTCGCAGACCGAAGCCGTCAATAAGCTCAAGGCTTTCGCAGAAACCGTGGGCAAGAACAACTCCGGTTCGTTCTTCTCCAAGCTTTTCGGCAAGAAGAAGGAAACCAAGAACGGCATCTACCTCGATGGCGGCTTCGGCGTAGGCAAGACCCACCTGCTCGCCTCCCTGTGGCATGCAGCCCCGGGCCGCAAGGCCTTCGGCACCTTCGTTGAGTACACCAACCTGGTTGGCGCGCTGTCTTTCCGCCAGACCGTTGAAGTGCTCAGCCAATACTCGCTGGTCTGCATCGACGAGTTCGAACTGGATGATCCGGGGGACACCGTGCTGATGTCCCGGTTGATGCGCGAGCTGTCCGATGCTGGCGTGAAGCTGGCGGCAACCTCCAACACCCTGCCTGGTGCGCTGGGCGAGGGGCGCTTCGCGGCAGTGGATTTCCAGCGTGAAATCAAGACCCTGTCAGAGCAGTTCGACGTGCACCGCGTCGAAGGCGAAGACTTCCGCCACCGTGGCCTGCCCGATGCCCCCGAGCCCTTGGACGATGCGAGCATCAAGGCATTCGCCCTGGATCGCTACCCGGACAAGACCTTGGCCGATGACAACTTCGAGGATCTGGTGGCTCACCTTTCGAAGGTTCACCCGTCGCGTTACCGCCAGTTGCTTTCCGAGACTGATGTGCTGGTTCTGCACAACGTGGATACCATCACCGATCAGGCCATCGCCCTGCGTTTCGTGGTTCTTGCGGACCGCCTGTACGACAAGGACGTGCCAATCGTTGCCTCAGGCAAGCCATTCAGCGAACTGTTCACCCCGGAAATGATGTCCGGCGGCTACCAGAAAAAGTACTTCCGTGCCGTCTCGCGCCTGACCGCTTTGGCTCGTGAAGGCCAAGTTGGAGAACCAGCCCTCTAAGCCGGAAACACCTGTCCCGCCACTTCATCGTCGAGCCCTGCGCTCGACGATGAAGTGCGTTAAGAGCCCTGCCACCAAGGCCCAGAAGGCACCACCGATCCCGAAGAGCGTGAGATTGCCGGCAGCGACCAGGACCGTGGTCAATGCGCTCAACCGCCAGGAGGAATCGGCCATCGCTCCGAGCAGCGCATTGGCGAGTGTTGCCAGCAAGGCCAAGCCCGCCGCCGCCTGGAACAGCCCCTCGGGCGAGGCGCTGGCCACCGATACGATCAGCGCGCTCAAGGCACCGAAGACCAAGTAGAAGACGCCTGAACTCGCCGCCGCCCGCCAGCGCAGCCGGGGGTCCGGGCCGGCCTGCTCTCCGGCAGCCAGCGCCGCGGTGATTGCCGCCAGATTGATGGCATGCCCGCCGAAGAACGCGCCGCTAGCCGACCCCACTCCGGTCGCCAGCATGGTGGGGCGCCACGGCGCTGTGTACCCGAAGGAGCTGAGCACGGCCACGCCCGGAATATTCTGCGATGCCATCGTCACCACGAACAACGGAACGCTGATGCTGGCAATGGCCTGCCAGGAGAATTCAGGACCGATCCACTGCAGCTGCGGAAGAACTTCGAGCGAATCCCACGTCGCGGTGCGGCCAATATGCCATAGGCCGAAACCCACCGCCGCCAGCATGCTCAGCGCTACAGCGAATTTCGGAAGGATCCTGAGCCCGATGAAGAACACCAGGAGGATACCCAACGCGGGCAACGGGATGCTGGCCACGGCTGTAAATGGTTTCAGGCACAGCGGAATCAAGACACCGGCGAGCATGCCTTGGGCAATTGGGACCGGAATGCGAGTGAGCAGCCGGTGCAAGGACGGTACCAGACCGGTCAACATGATCAGCGCGCCGCTGACGATGAATGCCCCCACTGCCTGATTGAACGCGAACACTCCGGGAGCCAGTGAGGCGAGCATCGCGGCACCGGGAGTGGACCATGCAATGCTGATCGGCTGGCGGTATCGCAGCGAAAGCGCAATGGTGCTCAGGCCTACGCAGAGGGACAGGACGAATAAGCCTGAGGCCGCCTGTTCGCTCGAAGCTCCGACCTGGAATAATCCGGCCAGTACGACAGCGAAGGATGCTACAAACCCCACCATGGTGGTGATCAATCCCGCAAGCACGGAATGGAAAAGGCCAGCTCCATCTGGGGGCGTGTGACGAGTCATACTCTTTTTCTACAGGGTGGCGCCGGTTGGCCGAAAATCGGCATGAATTAATTCCCCTGATATGACGTTAAAGCAGGGAAGGCACCGACCTCGGTCGGTACCTTCCCAGGATGCTCGGGCAAGCCGAGGGGAGTGCGTCGAGGAATTAGGCCTCGTTATTCTCGCCTTCGCCTCCGCCAAGGCCATTGAGGTAGTCGCCAGCGCCCTGCTGGACACCGTCTACCTGCTCGGCGAACTTGCCGCCGGTCTTGTCATCGACAAAATCACCAGCCTGTTCGATACCCTGGGATACCTGCTCCGGGTTCTCCTTGGCGAATTCCTCTGCCTTGCCACGCAGATCATCAAATCCTGCCATGCTGCACCTCCATTCGTCTGTGGGAACCCCTGTAGCTCCACAACTATCACCCACCTTAAAGGCTCAGGCCAACGCATGGAAGTGCATTAGGGACATTTCCCCAGTTGCCTAGGTGTTTTGCTGGTGGCTGTCAGATTGCACACAGGTTAGCTATTTACTAGTCAGGGAAGTGGTGGCCGCCTGGAACGATGGTTAAAGCAAAGATGGGAATCACGAAAAGTGATTCCCATCTTTATTTGGAGCGGTCAACGAGGTTCGAACTCGCGACCTCAACCTTGGCAAGGTTGCGCTCTACCAGCTGAGCTATGACCGCAAAACTATATTCAATTATTTGGAGCGGTCAACGAGGTTCGAACTCGCGACCTCAACCTTGGCAAGGTTGCGCTCTACCAGCTGAGCTATGACCGCATATATTTAATTAGTAGATCCATGGTCTGGAGAACCATGATTCCGTGCGCGATACTGGGATCGAACCAGTGACCTCTTCCGTGTCAGGGAAGCGCGCTACCGCTGCGCCAATCGCGCCGAAGATTCGCAAGGAATCTCGACAGAATTCAAAATTGCCTTATGAATTCACAGAGCGGTCAACGAGGTTCGAACTCGCGACCTCAACCTTGGCAAGGTTGCGCTCTACCAGCTGAGCTATGACCGCATATATTTAGTTATTAGATCCATGGTCTGGTGAACCATGATTCCGTGCGCGATACTGGGATCGAACCAGTGACCTCTTCCGTGTCAGGGAAGCGCGCTACCGCTGCGCCAATCGCGCAAAAAAGATCAAGCAATCTTCATTGCGAGGTGGGGACGGGATTCGAACCCGCGTATACGGCTTTGCAGGCCGCTGCCTCGCCTCTCGGCCACCCCACCATACTGACCGAAGTCAGAGTGACTAGTTTTACCTAGTCGGTGAATCTTTTTGCGAGCGGACAACGAGGTTCGAACTCGCGACCTCAACCTTGGCAAGGTTGCGCTCTACCAGCTGAGCTATGTCCGCAAAATGTCTTGTTTTCTGAACGTTTCCGTTCGCTCCAACGAGTAAAAACTCTATACGAGTTTTCGCATCCCCACAAATCGAAACGCTGAGATCTGGTTCACATGGCCTAAAAACCGCGGAACTACGCGGAAAATTGATTTTTCCGTCTCGACTAGGAGCGAAGCAATCCGAGTGCATGCCATGATCGTGTGCATGACGTCACCAAAACTGGCTATTCAAACAGACCTGGGCCGCATGTACAGCCGAAAAGTCGGCGGGGAAGCGATTGTCCCATCCATCACCACAGTCATCGGCATGGACAAGCTCGACCTCTCCGGCTGGGCCGGGTACATGGCGGCCAAGTCGCTTTCCGATGATCATCGGCTGGTGCAAGCGGTGGGGGACCCGCGCCAATTGCGCTCACTCGTGCTAGATGCAGCCGGTGCGGCCGAAGCTTATCGGGATTCCGCGGCCATGCGCGGGGACCGGGTGCATAACTACGCGGAGCAGCGCGCCCTGCAAGCGCTGGATCTGGAACATGACCTGGGCGCAGCTCAAGCCGCGCTCGAAGCGAATAAGGAGTTGGGCTTCGCACGCCACTTTGACCAATGGTGGGAAGACTACAACGTCCAGCCCATTGCCGCCGAGGTGACGGTTTGGAATCACAGCGTCGGCTACGCCGGCACCATCGACCTGGTCGCCAAGATTGGCGGTCGAACCTGTCTCGTTGACTACAAGACCAAAAACACCGACCGCGACGGCTTCGTCAAGCGTCCTGACGACAAGGTGATCATGCAGCTCGCGGCCGCATGCAAAGCCGAAGAGCAAGTAGTCGATGCCGAACAAGGCACGTGGAAAGGGTGGGAGCACGGGACCGATGCCATGCTGCTCGCCGTAGCCCTGGGCGAGACCGGGGCACGCACCTTCATGGCCCCACCTCCAGCTTTGCCCGACTACTGGTCCAAGTTCTATGCCTTGCGCCGGAATTGGGAAGCCTCATTCAGGATCGCGCAGTCGCGTGCCTCACTGGCCGAAATCACGCCGCCAGCTCAATAAAGTCGCACGCCCACCGCGTAGACTGGAACGGTTAGCTTTCGGCATTGCGAAACCTAATACCAATGTCCACGGCAGGGAAGGTACCAGCGGATTATGGCGATTTTGGGAATTCGGATCATCGGAGACCCCGTTCTACGCACCCCAGCGCAGGAGGTGACCGACTTTGGCCCGGAGCTCCAGAAGCTCGTCGAAGACATGGATCAGACGATGGAAAACGTCACCGGTGCAGGACTTGCCGCACCGCAGGTCGGTGTTTCCCTGCGTGTCTTCACCTACCAAATTGGCGAAAAACGCGGACATATCGTGAATCCGGTGCTGGAGCTCAGCGAGGATTACCAGGAAGACCAGGTGGAGGGCTGCCTGTCCATCCCGGGCATTGCAGCACCAGTTCGGCGCCGGCGCTATGTCAGGGCCACCGGCTTCGATAAGTTCGGCAACCCGGTAGAACTCGAAGGCGCCGACATGCTCGCCCGCTGCTTCCAGCACGAAACCGATCACCTGGACGGCATCTTGTTCCTGGACCGGCTGGCACCAGAAGAAAAGAAAGCGGCGTGGCGCACCTTGCGGGCCAACAACTACTCGCAGACCGCTAACGCCACCGTAAAGAAACGTTCCGGAGCCCTGGGCTCCAGCTTTGGCGCAGGATTGGGGTTCTAACTCATGCGTATTTTATTCGCCGGCACACCACAGGTCGCCGTCACTTCCCTGGATTACCTGCACGAGGCCGGTTTTGAAATTGCCGCAGTGCTCACCCGTCCCGATGCCCCGTTGGGACGCAAACGCGTGCTGACCCCATCGCCGGTTGCCGCTCGCGCCGCAGAGCTTGGCCTGCCGATCATCAAGGCTGCCAAGATCACCGAAGAAACTACCGCCGAACTTGCGGCCTTGGACCTTGAAGCCGCGGCCATCGTCGCCTATGGAGGGCTAGTGCCGGAGGCGGCATTGGCAGTTCCAACCTATGGCTGGATCAACCTGCACTTCTCCTTGCTGCCGCACTGGCGGGGTGCCGCTCCGGTGCAGCATTCCATTATCAACGGCGATGACATCACCGGTGCAGTCACCTTCCAGCTGGAAACCGGACTGGACACAGGTCCGGTATTCGGACAGGTCACCGAGAGAATTGGTGAACTGGACACCGCAGGCATCATGCTCGAACGGCTCAGCCGGTCCGGCTCGAACCTGCTGGTGCAGACCTTGCAAGCTCTGGATTCCGGGCAGGCCATTGCCATTCCGCAGTCCGGATCGCACACCTACGCACCGAAGATTACCGACGTGGATGCGGAGCTGGACTTCACCCGGACCGCCACGGAAATCCGTCGGCGCGCCCACGGAACCACCCCGTCCCCGGGCGCCTGGGTCAAGGCCGAAGACAAGCGCTTCAAATTCGGTCCACTGCGTGAGCACCGCGAGATCACCGACCTTGCGCCAGGCGAAGTGCGCATCGAGCCAGGCAAGCAGCCGAAGGTATACATCGGCACCGCCACCTGGGCCCTGCAGCCCACCGAAATCCAGCCTCCGGGCAAGAAAATGATGAACGCCAGCGACTGGGCACGTGGAGTGCTCACCCAGGGAACGAAAGTGAGCTTCGCATGAGCGGACAGGAACCACGCGGCGGATACCGCGACAATGATCGCCGCAATGAGCAGGGCCGTACCCGCAACCGCGGCCAGGCCGGCCCGCGGAAGTATTCGGCATCCGCACCCGGCCAGCGAAAGCGCGCGGCCGACCCGGCACGCCTGCTAGCTTTCAAGACCCTGCGTGAGGTATCCGGCGCGGATGCCTATGCCAACCTGGTGCTGCCGAAGATGATCCGCGAATACCAGCTTGACCGCCGCGACGCGGGCTTCGCCACCGAACTGGCCTACGGGGCACTGCGCGGCCAGGGGTTCTACGACGCGATCCTGACCACCCTGGTTGACCGTCCGCTGGCCGAGCTGGATCCGGCCATCCTCGATGCGCTGCGCCTGGGTGCCCACCAGCTGCTGGCCATGCGTGTGCCCAAGCACGCCGCCCTGGATGAAACCGTGTCGCTGGCTCGTGCGCAGATCGGCGCCGGCCCTTCCGGCCTGATCAACGCCGTACTGCGGCGCGTTTCTGCCAAGGAAGCCGATGAGTGGACTGAGCTGCTGGGCAATGCTGCCGCTTCGGAGTCCGAGCGGCTGGCCATCGAGCACTCGCACCCGGATTGGATTGTCCGTGCCTTGCGCGGCGCGCTGATTTCCCATGGCCGCGACGCCAGCGAACTTGGAGCCCTGCTGGAAGCGGATAACCTGGCGCCGCTGGTGAACCTGGTGTCCCTGCCGGGGCTGGGCGATCTGTCCGGCGCCCTGGAATCCGGGGCGGAACCGGGCACCTTGCTGGCTGATTCGGCCACCTACAAGCACGGCGACGTCTCGCGTGTGCCAGGGGTCAAGGAAGGCACCGTGCGTGTCCAGGATGCCGGCAGCCAGGTCATGGCCCGCGCCCTGGCTACTATCGAATTGCCCGAAGCCGGCGAGGACCGCTACTGGCTGGATCTTTGCGCAGGTCCAGGCGGAAAGGCGGCGCTGCTCGCAGCGATCGCCGTGCAGCGCGACGCCCGCCTGACTGCCAACGAGCCAACACCGCACCGCGCTCGCCTGGTCGAGAACTCGTTGGCTGCGGTGCCGCATGACTACTGGATGGTCACCGGTGACGACGGGCGCAGCTTCGGCGGTCTGGACTATGCAGGGGACTACGACCGCATCATGGTCGATGCCCCTTGCTCCGGCTTGGGCGCATTGCGCCGCCGCCCGGAATCGCGTTGGCGCAAAGCCCCGCGCGACATTCCGGAACTGACCAAGTTGCAAGGCGAGCTGCTCGCTGCAGCCTTCAACGCGGTCCGCGTCGGCGGCGTCATCGGCTTCGTCACCTGTTCGCCGCATCAGGCCGAAACCCGCCTGGTTGTGGAAGACTTCTTGAAGCACCACGAAAACGCGGCACTGCTGGATACCAGCGCCGCGGTTTCCTCGGTGATGTATCAGGACGCGCCATCGGCAGGCCATGCACTGGGCGATGGGAGCACCGTGCAGCTGTGGCCGCACGTGCACGGCACCGACGCCATGTTCATGGCAATCCTGACCAAAAAAGCCTAGCCAAGCCCGAGTATTCCAAGGAGCATCCATGCGTAATGCGCGGATCAACCCGTCGATCCTGTCCGCCGATTTTGCGAACCTCGCTAGCGAGCTGGACCGCATCCACACTGCCGACGCGGTCCACGTGGATGTCATGGACAACCATTTCGTTCCCAATCTGACCTTGGGCTTGCCCGTGGTTGATGCGCTGCACAAGGTCAGCAAGCTGCCGATCGATGTGCACCTGATGATTGAGAACGCGGATCGCTGGGCCCCGGAATACGCGCAGCTCGGCGTGGATTCGGTAACTTTCCACGCCGAGGCTTCGGCAGCTCCTGTCCGCTTGGCTCGTGAATTGCGTTCCGCCGGGTCCAGGGCCGCCATGGCCTTGCGCCCGGCCACGCCGATCGAACCCTACCTGGACATGCTCGGCGAGCTGGACATGGTTCTGCTGATGACCGTGGAACCAGGTTTCGGCGGCCAGAAGTTCCTGGATCTGGTCCTTCCCAAGATCGAGCGTGCCCGGGCTGCCATTGACGGCAGCGGCAAGCCGATTGCGCTGCAGGTTGACGGCGGCATTTCGCGCGACACGATCCTGCGCGCCGCCGAAGCCGGTGCGGATGTCTTCGTCGCCGGTTCCGCGGTGTACTCGGCCCAGGAGCCATCGGTGGAAATCGATGTATTACGCAATCTTGCGCTGGGCGGTCACTAGCGGCGCACAAAGTGTGTCAGAATAAACTCAGTAAACACGAATACGTGCTCCGGGGTCGGTGAAAGTCCGAACCGGCGGTGATAGTCCGCGACCCGCAACCAAAGCCACAAGCTGAGGGAACGGTTGAACTGGTGAAATTCCGGTACCGACAGTTAAAGTCTGGATGGGAGAAGCACGAATTTGATATGCCTACTGGTACTGCCGATAGCCCGCACCGGGTCTATCTCCTAAAGCAGAGCCACAGGCCCATCAAATGCACACCCCCGGAGCCGCCGCTTCGAGAAGGGTGGAATGATGGATTTCCTGCGGTGGCTCATTGAAGCTTTCAACTCACAAATTGCGATCGGCTCGTCGGCACTTTTGGTGCGCGAAGTCGTAGGCAATATCTTCGGCCTGGCCAGCGCCGTGGGCGGCATGCGCCGCAAAGTCTGGGCCTGGCCTATCGGAATCGTCGGCAACCTGTTGCTGCTGACGGTGTTCCTGGGCAGCATTTTCGATACCGGATACACTGCCAACCTCTGGGGCCAAGCCGGCCGGCAGATCATGTTCATCGCCGTCTCGGTCTTCGGCTGGTACCGCTGGAAGCAGGCCAAGAACGGCACCGGTAGCGCCGTCACCCCTGAATGGGCTTCCAACAAGGCTCGCCTGGGCCTGATCGCCGTGCTGATCCTCGGCACTCTCGCAGTGACACCGATCTTCCGCCTCCTCGGCTCCTATGAACCTGTCTGGGCTGATGCATGGACCTTCGTTGGCTCGATGCTCGCCACGTACGGCATGGCCAAGGGCTGGGTCGAATTCTGGCTGATCTGGGTCGCCGTCGACGCCGTAGGCGTGCCGCTGCTGTTCTCCGCCGGCTACTACGCCAGCGCGTTCATGTACCTGTTCTACGGGGCATTCACCCTGGTCGGCTTCTTCGTCTGGGCCAAGTCCAAGCGCGACGCGAAACCCCAGATTGAAACCGAAATGCTCGATCCAACCATCTCGCGCCAACGCTGAAAGGGGAGCAGCACCATGATTACGACCCAGCAGCTCGACGCCGCATTGCGCACCGCGCTGGAAACCGCCGGACGCGGCCACCGCGGGGCCAACCCGCTGGTCGGCGCCTGCGTCCTGGATGCCGAGGGAAATATCATCGCCACCGGTTTTCATATCGGGGCGGGGCATCCGCACGCCGAGGTCGACGCACTGCGGCGCCTGGGCAAGATGCCTCCTGCCAAGGCCCGCGAACTAACGATGGTAGTGACCCTCGAACCGTGCAACCACACCGGTCGCACAGGTCCCTGTGCCCGAGCCATCGTGGAAGCCGGCATCGGGCAGGTGTACTACGCAGTCTCGGATAACACCGCCGCCAGCGGAGGTGCCGACTACCTGCGCAGCCACGGAACCCAAGCCACTCAGCTGGAGGATTTCTCCGCGGCGAAGCAGCTGAACCACCGCTGGTTCATCGCCAAGGCTGAAGGTCGACCGTTCATCACGGTGAAAATTGCCCAGTCGCTCGACGGCCGGATCAACGCACCGGATGGCACGAGCCAATGGATCACCTCCGAGGCCTCGCGCAACCACGCGCACACCCTGCGCTCCCGCGTGGATGGCATCCTGGTCGGTACGAACACGGCGATCATCGACAACCCGCGGCTGACCGCCCGCACTCCCGAGGGGCAGCTGCACGAGCGCCACCCCTTCCGCCTGGTCATGGGTGAACGCGATTTGCCAGCAGATCTGGCACTCGCCCAGGGAAGCGATTGGTCGCAGATCCGCAGCCACGACGTGCAAGAGGCCATCGCCCGGGCTAACGAGTTGGGCCTGGCCCATCTGCTGATTGAAGGTGGCGCCACGGTCGCCTCGGCCTTCATCGCAGCAGATCTGGCCGACGAAATCTACTGCTACCAAGCACCAGTGCTGATCGGCGCAGGCAGCTCATCGGTCAACATGCCAAGCACCACCACACTCAGTGACGCGCAGCGTTTCCGGCTGGATTCGGCCAGCAACGAATCGTTGACCCGGCTGGGCGATGATATTGCCCTGCATCTAGAACCGTTGCCCCGCGCCTAAGCGCCAGCAACCCCAAACTTTTCAAGGAGTAATCATGTTCACCGGAATTGTCACCGGCCAGGGAGTCATAGAAGGCATCGAGACCTTCAGCGGCAAGGATCTGGCAGTACTGACCCTGCGTGCCCCGGGCCACACCGAAAACCTGGGCCTTGGCGGTTCTCTTGCCGTCAACGGGGTCTGCCTGACCGCCACCGAGCTGGAAGGCGACACGCTCAGCGTCGACGTCATGGGCGAAACCCTGCGCCGCACCACCATCGGCGCCTTGAAAACCGGCGACCAGGTCAACCTCGAACGCTGCACCCCCGCCGGAGGCCGGCTCGATGGGCATGTGGTGCAGGGCCACGTAGACACCGTCGGCGAGGTGCTGGCCCGCGAAGACCACGGTCAGTGGACCACCTTCCGCATTGGAATCGACGCTGCTTACGCGCCGCTGACCGCGGAAAAGGGTTCCATTGCGCTGGACGGCATCTCGCTGACCATTACCGCAGTCTCCCCGGCAACGAATTCCGGTGGGCACTGGGTCGAGGTCGGCATCATCCCGATCACCCTCGCCGAGACCACCATGGGCACCCGCCAAGTGGGCGAGAAGATCAATATCGAGGTCGACGTGCTCGCCAAGTACGTGGCACGCCTGAATGAATTCGGTGGCCAGCAGTAATGGGCACCTCGACTTTGGATTCCATCCCTACCGCGCTGGCAGCCCTGGCCGCCGGCCGAGCCGTAGTGGTCGTCGACGACGAGGACCGGGAAAACGAGGGCGACATCATCTTCGCCGCCCAGCACGCTACGGCCGAGCTGATGGCCTTCACCATCCGCTACACCTCAGGGGTGATTTGCGTGCCCTTGGGCGCCAAGCGGGCCGACGCGCTGCGCCTGGCCCCGATGGTCGGCATCAACCAGGATGCCAAGGGCACTGCCTTCACCGTCACCTGCGACGCCGCCGAAGGGATCACCACCGGTATTTCCGCTGCCGATCGTGCGCTGACCAGCCGACTGCTGGCCGACCCGGCCACCGAACCGGCCCAGCTCTCCCGCCCGGGCCATATCTTCCCGCTGCGAGCTGCGGCCGGGGGAGTGCTGGAACGTCGCGGGCACACCGAAGCGGCGGTCGACCTGTGCCAGGCCGCCGGCTTGGAACCGGTTGGGGTGATCGGCGAAATCACCAAGGACGACGGTGAAATGATGCGCCTGGATGACCTGCGCGTCTTCGCAGCTGAACACAACTTGCCGCTGATCTCCATCGACGACCTGGCCCGCTGGCGCCGAGTCAACGACGAGATCGAGCTGACCGATCCGATCAAGCTGCCCACCGCCTTCGGGGACTTCACCGCCCGCGCTGCTACCGCAGAAGGCCACGAGCACGTCGTGCTCAGCCACGCCGGCCCCGTCGGCGCTAAGCCCGGCAACCTGGTGCGCATCCATTCGGAGTGCCTCACCGGGGACATTTTCGGTTCCTACCGGTGCGACTGCGGCGAACAGCTGCATGCTTCGATGGAAACCATCGCCCGCGAAGGCGGTCACGTCATCTACATCCGCGGGCACGAAGGCCGCGGCATCGGCTTGGCCAACAAGCTGCGCGCCTACGCCCTGCAGGAAGGCGGCATGGATACCCTGGACGCCAACCTGCATCTGGGCTTCCCTGCCGACGCACGCGAGTACTTCGCCGTCGCTGCCATCCTCAAGGCCATGGGCATGGACGAAATCCGATTGCTGAGCAACAACCCGGACAAGCAGGAACAGCTGAATGACGCGGGAATCAAGGTAGCAGAGCTGATCGGCCTGCAGATTGCACCGCGTGAGCAGAACTCGGCCTACCTGCGCACCAAGCAGACGCGCTTCGGCCACCACCTGGATCTGCCCGATACCGAAGATGACCAGCAGGCCGACGCCTACCACGGCGCCTGAACCCCACGAATCCAGAAGAATAGAAGGAGCATCAAGATGAGCAAGCATGGCGCACCTGCCGATGTCAGCGAACAGCTGAAGGCCCTGGCCGTTCAGGAGAAGTTCTCACAGCTCAAGGTGGCCATCGTGGCCGCGAGCTGGCACGAGGTGATCATGAACGGACTGATTGACGGCGCCGAGCGCGCCGCCAAGGATGCCGGTCTGGAATCGAGCACCACCCTGGTCCGCGTCCCGGGCACCTTCGAATTGCCGGTCGCTGCCTCCACCCTTGCCGGCGACTACGACGCGGTCATCGCGCTGGGCGTGGTCATCCGTGGCGGTACCCCGCACTTTGACTACGTCTGCTTGGCCGCGACCAATGGCTTAACCAATGTGAGCGTGGACACCAAAACACCAATCGGTTTTGGCGTGCTCACCTGCGATAACGAAGAGCAGGCCCTTGACCGCGCTGGCTTGGAAAACTCCAGCGAGGACAAAGGCTATGAAGCCTACTCGGCTGCCGTCACGACGGTAGCCGCACTGCCATAGCATTCGGGTGGCCCTGTCACAAAGGGCCACCAGAATACAGCCCCTGCAGAGAAAACAGCTAGGATAAGTTCCGTGAAAACTTTTGACGAGCTCTTCAGCGAACTATCGCTCAAGGCACAATCCCGCCCGGAAGGCTCACGTACCGTCACCGAACTCGACTCTGGTGTCCATGGCATCGGCAAGAAGATCGTCGAGGAAGCCGCCGAAGTTTGGATGGCTGCGGAGTACGAAACCGATGAGGCCGCGGCGGAGGAGATCTCCCAGCTGCTGTACCACCTTCAGGTCCTCATGATCGCCAAGGGAATGACCTTGGCCGACGTTTACAAGCATCTATAGCCGTCGCGCGATTGCGGCCTGATCCACTGCCGATCAGGTCGCAGTCAACGCACGGCGGCAGAAACAACGGCCAACGAATTAATCCTTGGCGCTTGTTTATGGCTAATCGCCGCAGCGCCATTCATGACGAAATGAGTCAACAATGCTCCGCGTAGCCCTACCCAATAAGGGTGCCCTATCCGAAATCGCTTCCACCATGTTCAAGGAAGCCGGCTACCTCCAGCGCCGCGATTCCCGCGAACTGGTCCTGGTCGATGAGGAAAACCAAGTTGAATTCTTCTACCTGCGTCCGCGCGACATCGCAGTCTATGTCGGCCGGGGAATCCTGGACGTAGGCATCACCGGTCGCGATCTGTACCTTGACGCAGATGTCGACGACGCTGTCGAAGAGCAGCTCTCGCTAGGCATCGGGAAATCGGCTTTCCGCTTCGCTGCCCCGGTTGGCGCCTTCAACGATGCACAGCAGCTCAATGGCAAGCGCATTGCCACCAGCTATGACGTGCTGCTGCGGCACTACCTCGAAAAGTCCGGCATCCAGGCTTCGATCGTTCGCCTTGACGGTGCCATCGAATCTTCGGTCCGGCTGGGCGTGGCCGATGCCATCGCTGACGTTGTAGAAACCGGCAATACCATCAAGGCCGCTGGCATGGAGATCTTCGGCGATCCGCTGCTGAACTCCGAAGCAGTCATGATCGGCCGTGTCGGCCACAAGCCATCCGGCTTGGACGTGCTGATCCGCCGCCTGAACGGTGTGCTCGTTGCCCGCCAGTACGTCATGCTCGACTACGACGTCCGCCGCGAGCTTGCCGACCAGGCTTGCGAGCTGACCCCTGGCCTGGAATCGCCAACCGTGTCGGACCTTGCAAACTCCGATTGGGTGGCCGTGCGCGCCATGGTCAAGAAGTCGCAGACCAATAACATCATGGACGAGCTGTACGAAGTTGGCGCCCGCGCCATCTTGGTCAGCCAGATCCACGCCTGCCGCATCTAAGTAGACAAGGAAAATTCGCTGATGAGCGTTGCAATTCGTGTTATTCCTTGCCTCGACGTTGACGCCGGACGTGTTGTGAAGGGCGTGAACTTTGCGGGGCTTCGCGATGCTGGCGATCCCGTTGAGCTTGCCCGTCGCTACAATGATGCAGGTGCCGACGAGTTGACCTTCTTGGATGTCACCGCATCCAGCGCGGATCGTGAAACTACTTATGAGGTCGTTCGCCATACCGCAGAAGAAGTTTTCATCCCGCTGACCGTAGGCGGAGGCGTCCGCGCTGCCGAAGACGTCGATCGCCTGCTGCGCAACGGCGCCGACAAGGCCTCGATCAATACCGCGGCGGTGAACCGTCCTGAGGTCATCAACGAGATTACCCAGCGCTTCGGCTCCCAGGTACTCGTGCTGTCGCTCGACGCCCGACGCACAGATGACCCGACGATTGCATCGGGCTACGAGGTTACTACTCATGGTGGTCGTACCGGCACGGGAATGTGCGCCGTAGCTTGGGCCAAGGAAGCTGCTGAACGAGGCGTGGGGGAGATCCTGCTGAACTCGATCGATGCTGATGGCACCAAGGATGGTTTCGATCTGGAAATGATCCGTGCAGTTCGCGCCGAGGTCTCGGTCCCGCTGATCGCATCGGGTGGTGCAGGAAAGCCTGAGGACTTCCCTCCAGCAATTGAAGCAGGTGCCGATGCCGTTTTGGCCGCCTCGATTTTCCACTTCGGTCCGAAGGACATGATCGCCAAGGTCAAACAGGCCATCCGCGAAGCTGGCTACCCAGTTCGCTAGGCACGTAAGCCGAAGGCCCAGCACCAAATGGTGCTGGGCCTTAGCTGTACCCGGCTAATCGTTGGCAATCAGTTCCTTCTCGGTCCGCCAGACGTCAATTTCAATAGGAACGCTGGCGACGGCAGCCTGGCCGGGTATAGCTTGCCACGCGCCACCATCGACGCTGAATTCTCCGCGGTAGAGAGTGGTCACCCCGACCTTGAAAGTTCCCGTCTCTCCATATGAGTGACTCGTGGGGGTTTCATCTCTCAGCGTATGGTGCGGCATCGGTTCGCCAGGGAAACTTAGATTTCGAGTCGTCCCATCCCCATAGTTCCAGTTCCACTGAATCGGTATCGCTTTGATTCGAACAGCGGATCCAGAAAGATCCGAGTTGAACGCTTGAGTTTCCGCGGTCGCCCAAAGATGCGTGTGGCCATTGCGTAGAGAAAATTCATTCGGCTCACTGTTGATGGAAGACGCTTTGATTGGATAAGACCTGAATCGTTCAATGTCGATTGAGATTTCGGGGATGACCTGTTCCTCGGGGATCGTGATTTTCGGGGGATCACCGAGACAATAACGATATTGTCTAATGACACGTCCGTTTTCATTTAGAAGCTGGCGTGTAATCGGAAAAGTACCATCATCACAGCGCGTCTGATCTGGAATACTGTCACAGATATTCACTGATTCTCGACCCGGTATGCAAGCGTCAAAGTCGCGGAACTTAAATTTCTTCTGTTTGGGAAGTACCTTTGGAGTATTTTCATTTTTATGTTCGCGATCGTTCCGGTCGCTAATGTTAATTTTTGGGATACGGTCAGAGTATATTGTCTCCTTGTGTCTTTCTTCGATTTTATTATTATCGAACAAGACTCGGTCCTGGTCCGAGGAAGACTTCTCGGGGGATAGAACCGTATAAGAGTATGGAAAAACCCCGACGGAAATTGTGAGTAGGCTCGTCAATAATCCTGTCCTGAACCTCATCTCTCTTCGACTCCGATGATTGTATAAATTTTCCACTGCTTGTCGAATTCCAATCCGATTCCGGCTTCTGTGGCCTCAAGCTTTGAGAATTCAGAATCGATTTCATTCGGAAGTAGGTAAAATTGGGCAGCGTCGGCAGTGTATTGAACTGTAACCACAGCGAGATTTTTGCCTGAAATGTGGGAATCTAATATTTTCGGATGGTGTTTTCCACCAACTTGCCATTTTCCGCTTTTTTCTGCTCTGGTGGCAGAATCAATAATTGATTCTGTACAAACAGTGCAGTCAGGACTAGTTACGTTCTTGATTATCTTGGGGTCATTCGTCTCGATCGTGTAATTGAGCAATTCAAAGTAGTACTTGGTGAAGGCGGCTGCTCCGTCCACGCTGTACTCGTCCGCAAGTGCTGGCCGTTCCGGGACAGGAACATTTTCTGCGGGTCCATCGGCTGAGGCAGGCTTGTACTTGAGGTTTTCGGCCGGCGACGGTTTCTCTGCTGTCGAAACCGGATTCGGTGACGTCTCGATAGCGGCGGACGGTGAGCTCTTTGGCCCTTTAGCGTTCCCTGCGTTGCAGCCTGATAGTGCGAGTGCAACTGCTGCAACGGACGCGACAACTGCAATTTTCCGAGTGTCCATTCGAACTCTCCATGATCATTGGGAATGCCAGGTTGTGCGCCATCCTATGCCCGTGTTTCAAGAAAGTGGAGAGTCTTTGAGGAATCTGTGGAAAACTCAGGGCAGCTAAATCCCGAATCCCAATTACCTGTAACCACGTTTGATGACGGTCTGGAGTGAAACGATGCGACTGGCGACGTTTGATTTCAGGACTCATGGAATCGCCTAGCCTGAAATCAGGCACGTTCAATTAGCTGAGCGGTGCCTTACTCGGGAGACTCTCAAGCGCGATGGCAGAAACTTTCCATCCGTTGTCGGTGTATTCAAGTCCCATGGTGATTTCACCCAGATTTTGTTCTTCGACAATGATGTTTTCCTGATCGGGACGAAGGAGCGAACGTTCAGACAAGGTCAGCTCGCCCATCAGATAAGCAGAATTACCGTCAAACCGGACGATATAGTCCGTGTGCAGGAAGTAGTAGCCGCCGGTTTGCATGTCTTCCGGACCTGTTCGGAGGTCTTCTTGCTCGCGGAAGGTCTTCCAGCACTGTTCCGCTTTGCATGTTCCGGTAACTATCGGGGTGAAATCGGCGGAGTCCTGGTAGATGATTTCATAATTGAGCAAGTCGAAGAAGTACGTTGCGGCGTCCTGGACTCCGTAGTCCGATTTTTCATACGTGATATCTGCCGACTCCGGAAGCTCCAGTTCGCTTGATGGAGGTGCCTGCGTGGTACTTGAAGCCGTCGGCAATGAAGCCGAGGACGCCGGATCGGCGGGTGCGACTGAAACGAAGAGCTCTGATACCAGGGCAACCAAGACGGACGCGGGCACGATGGCGATAGCGACATTGGGGTAATGCTCAAGGACTCTGCGCGTGTTCATGGCTAAGCTCCAGACCTGTTGGATATCGATTGCTCGAAATCCTAGGCCGGTGCGACGCGAACTTGGACGGCACACCCACGAATGTGGATAACCAAGGGAGCTTTATAGCCCTGGCTTGAAGCCCTTGACGATTTCCAATGCGGTTTCCCCGCCTTCGAACAAGACCAGGCTCTGGTCGATGCGGCCGAAGGAGTACATCATCAGCTCGGTGACCGGGCCGGTAATCGAAACAGCGTTCGGAGCCTTCTTGGCGACATGACGCTGGCCATCGGGACGCGTCAGGATGATGCCAATTGGCGCATGGCGGAACAGCAGGCGAGACATGCGGGTCAGCGACTGCCAGAGCAGTTCGGTGTACTCGGTGTCCAGGACCCGCGGAGCCCACTGGCCGCGGGCACGCCGCACATCTTCGGTGTGGATGAAGAACTCGGAGAGGTTCGCCGACTGGTTGACCTTGTCGATGGCGAACGGCGAGAAAGCGGGTGGACCCGATCGGAAGCTGCGGACCAACCCGGCATAGCCTTCGGGAGTCTGCGCCGCGATCACCATTTGGTTCTGCTTCGCCTCGAGCTTCTTGGACAGCGGTTTGAAGAACATGCCGGCAGAAAGCAGTGAGCTTTCGCGCAACACAAGGTGAGCGGCGAGATGGCGAGTCTGCCAACCGTCGCAAAGGGTGTCGGCGGTAGGTCCTGCCGCAAGCAGGGTCTCGGCCAACGCAAGTCTGGAAGCCTGAACTAAGTGCATCACCTCTGAAACTAGCACGCTCCAAGTGACTAATTGTGCAAGGTGAAAGAGGTGTCGCCAAGACGGCGTGGCGCGTCGACGAGCGGTACGTCACAGGTCTCTGGATTCCGCGGAAAACCAGTATGCTAATGGTGATGTCTACTTCTAACGACGGCTCGAATCCGAGCCCTGAATCCCACAGCCTCGACCCGGCTATTGCCCGGCGTCTCAAGCGAGATGCCAATGGCCTGTTTGCTGCCATCGCGCAGCAGTACGACTCCGGGAAAGTGCTGATGCTCGGCTGGATGGACGATGAAGCGTTGCACCGCACGTTGACCACTGGCCGGGTCACCTTCTACTCCCGTTCCCGCCAGGAATACTGGCGCAAGGGCGACACCTCCGGCCACTTCCAGTTCGTGAAGTCCGTTGCCCTGGATTGCGATGGGGACGCGCTGCTGGTGCAGGTCGACCAGGTAGGCGCCGCCTGCCACACCGGCACCGAATCCTGCTTCACCGATCGTGAATTGCCGGCCGTCGTGGGCCACCGCCCCGAGTAGGACTTTCGAAGCACCGGCACACGCGGTTGGCTAGCGCCGGGAATGCCGCGCCCAGCTGCGCATCGCAGCACGCGCTCGAAGAATACGTAGAAGAAGAACACAGATGAAAACCCTTGGCAAGATTTCCCCGTCCCGCGAGTCCTTCCGCGCCATGGCCGCGAACCGTCGTGTCATCCCCGTGACCATCACCGTGCTGGCTGACTCGCTCACGCCCATCGGCCTCTACCGCACCCTGGCGCAGGGCCGCCCGGGCACTTTCCTGATGGAATCGGCTGCCCCGGGCGGTGTCTGGAGCCGCTATTCCTTCATTGGAGTGAACTCCCCGGCAACGCTGAGCACCCGTGGTTCAGAAGCCTACTGGCAGGGCCATGCGCCAGCTGGCCTGCCTACCGGCGGTGCGGGCGTGGAGGTCTTGCGCGACACCGTGCGCGCGCTGAAGACCGAACCCGTTCCCGGCATGCCTCCCTTGACCGGCGGCATGGTCGGCTTCATCGGCTGGGAATGCGTGCGCCACTGGGAGAAGCTGCCCAACCCGCCGGCCGATGATCTGAACCTGCCTGAGCTGAGCATGAACCTGGTAGCGGACATGGCTGCCCATGATGCGGCCGAAGGCACCGTCACGCTGATCGCCAACGCGATCAATTTCGATGGCAGCGACGAGAACGTCGACGACGCCTACGACGGTGCCGTCACCCGCCTGCAGGCGATGCTCGACCAGCTCGCGGTGCCGGTGGATTCGGCCGCGGCGGTGCTCACCGGTACCGATGTGCCGCGCGAAACCCTGATGGAAGCTGTCACCCACTCCTGGGATGAGAACGAGTACCTCAAGGCGCTGGCCAAGTCCAAGACCGCGATCGTGGACGGAGAGGTCTTCCAGATCGTCGTCTCGCGCCGCTTCGAGCTGGAAACGCAGGCCGACGCGCTGGATGTCTACCGCGTGCTGCGCGCGACTAACCCGAGCCCGTACATGTACCTGTTCAACTTCGTCAACGAGCACGGCGAACGGTTCGAGATCGTCGGTTCCTCGCCCGAAGCGCTGGTCACCGTCAACGATTCGCACGTGGTCACCCACCCGATCGCCGGTTCCCGCCCGCGCGGGGCGAACTACGAGGACGACCAGCTGCACGAGAAGTCGCTGCTCAACGACGAGAAGGAGCGCGCCGAGCACCTGATGCTGGTTGACCTTTCGCGCAACGACCTCTCGCGGGTCTGCAAGGCCGGCACCGTGGAAGTCACCCAGTTCATGGAGGTCGAGCGCTTCAGCCACATCATGCACCTGGTCTCCAATGTGGTGGGCAAGACCCGCGATGACGTGGACGCCTACGACGTGCTGGCCGCGACCTTCCCGGCCGGCACGCTCTCCGGCGCACCGAAGCCCCGCGCCCTGCAGCTGCTGGACGAGTACGAACCGTACCGCCGCGGCATCTACGGCGGCGTGGTCGGCTACCTGGACTTCGCCGGCGACATGGACATGGCCATCGCCATCCGCTCCGCCCTGCTCAAGGGGGAACGCGCCTATGTGCAAGCCGGCGGCGGCATCGTCAATGACTCGAAGTTCGCCGACGAAGCCCTGGAAACCGTGAACAAGGCAGCCGCCCCGCTGCGCGCCGTCTGGGCTGCGCAGTCGATGCGTGCGGCCCACAACATCAACACCGAATCAGGTGAAACGAAGTGAAGAAATTGACCAGCGCCCGCACCCTCGCCCTCTTCGGCATGGCCGGCGCACTGATCGGCCTCTGGTCGGCCACCCGCACATGGATCACCGTCGATGTGGCCTCCAGCTCCGTGCAGATCCCGCAGATCGTCATCGACGGCGCCACCGCGGCCGCCTCGGTCACCGCGGTCTCCGTGGTGGTGCTGGCCGGTTCGCTGGCGCTGCTGATCGCCGGGAAGATCGCCCGCTACATCATTGCGGCGATCTGCCTGCTCGCCGGTGCCACCGTGGTTGCCGCCGGCCTCGGGGCGCTGCGCGATCCGCAGGCCGTCGCCTCCACCACCGTGGCCGAAGCTACCGGACTGGCCCAGAACGTCGGCGAGTACACGCTCAGCGCGTGGCCAGCGGTCGCGGTGTTCGCCGGAGTGCTGATGGCGCTGCAGGCCGTGCTGGTGTTCGTCTTCGCTGGCCGCTGGCCCGCTAAGGCCAGCAAGTACGATCGGCAGGCGGCAAGATCCAGCGCGGAGCCCAAGGACCAGTCCTCGCGCAACATCGCCAGCTGGGAGCAGCTCTCGGACGGCGAAGACCCGACTGCTGGCCGGAAATAACCCGAGCGGATCGTGATTCGCACCACCGGCGCGAAACGAAGGCTTCCGGAATAGGAGGTTCTCGCGCGCAGGTGGCAGAATGGAACCTGAAGACCAACGTTCCGGGCAGCAACGCCCTGCCGGGACGCAGCATCACAACATGAGGAGACATCGAACATGTCGCAGAACACCGAGCTCGATCCGGTATACACCGAAGAGATTGGCCACGGTAACTCCATCGCAGCGTGGGCCTGCGTACTGACCATGATTGCCGGTTCAATCGTGGCCGGCATCGCCTTCGCCTACTTCGCCTGGTCCATCGTCTGGGTCGGTTGCGGCATCATGGTGGTTGGCCTGCTCCTGGGCTGGATCCTGAAGGCAGCCGGTTTCGGCGTGGGCGGCGCTCGCAGCGGAGCATCGCACTAAATTGACTGTTCTTGATGAGATCATCGCGGGCGTCCGGGAAGACCTGGGCGCCCGTCGCGCAATCACCAGCCTGGAAGCGATCAAGCAGGCCGCGGCAGCGGCAGCTCCTGCGCGCGATGCTTTCGCCGCGCTCGGTGGCCATGCCGACCAGGCCGCCCGCGACACCACGCTGCGTGTCATCTCCGAGGTCAAGCGCAAGTCCCCGTCCAAGGGTGCGCTGGCAGATATCCCGGAGCCTGCCGTACTGGCCGCAGAATACGAGGCCGGTGGCGCCTCGGTGATTTCCGTGCTCACCGAAGCCCGCCGCTTCGGCGGTTCGCTGCAGGATCTCGACGCGGTACGCGCTGCCGTGCAGATTCCGGTGCTGCGCAAGGATTTCACGGTCGACGAGTACCAGATCTACGAAGCCCGCGCCCACGGCGCTGACCTCGTGTTGCTCATTGTTGCGGCGCTGAATGATGAATTGCTGGCATCTTTCCTAGAATTGACTCACCAGCTGGGAATGAACGCCCTGGTGGAGACCCACACCGAGGAGGAAATCGCCCGCGCCAGCAAGGCCGGAGCGAAGATCATCGGCGTGAACGTGCGCAACCTGAAGACGCTGGACGTCGATCCAGCCACCTTCGGCAA
The DNA here is from genome assembly GCF_044769125.1 of Glutamicibacter sp. NPDC090743. Lineage (NCBI taxonomy): Bacteria > Bacillati > Actinomycetota > Actinomycetes > Micrococcales > Micrococcaceae > Glutamicibacter > Glutamicibacter sp. NPDC090743. The sequence continues at coordinate 510,621 of NZ_JBIVXE010000001.1, forward strand.
GCTCGCTCCGCTGCTGCCGGCCCAGGCGGTGATCGTCGCCGAGTCCGGTGTGGAATCCACCGAACAGGTCGTCCAATACGGTGCGGCCGGCGCCGACGCGGTCTTGGTGGGCGAAGCGCTGGTGAAGCATGCCGATCCGCGCGCTTCGGTCGCCGCGTTCATCAAGGCCGGTACCGGCGCCAAGCCGCAGCGCTAGCCGCGCACGGCGGCGAAGGACCCAGAACTGCTTTTCGTGCCCCGCAGGAGTTTCCGGCGGGGCACGAGACTTACCACGAATCAAGCTCCGTACGAGGAAAGAGGGAATCGATGAGCACTCCGGAAAACTCCGAGCACCGCCAGTCGATCGATGCACAGTCGCTAAGGCACGCAAGCGGCCCGTACTTTGGTGCCTACGGCGGGCGATGGATGCCCGAGTCCCTCATGGCCGCCATGGATGAGCTGAACGAGACCTTCGAAGCGGCCAAGAACGACCCCGAGTTCATCGCCCAGGTCAAGGACCTGAACAAGAACTACTCCGGACGCCCCTCCCTGCTCACCGAAGCCAAGCGCTTTTCCGAGCAGTACTGCGGCGGGGTGCGGATCTTCCTCAAGCGCGAGGACTTGAACCACACCGGCAGCCACAAGATCAACAACGTGCTCGGCCAGGCGCTGCTGGCCAAGCGCATGGGCAAGACCCGCATCATCGCCGAGACCGGTGCCGGCCAGCACGGCGTCGCCTCGGCCACCGCCGCGGCCCTGATGGGCCTGGAATGCGTGGTCTACATGGGCGCGGAGGACACCCGCCGGCAGGCGCTGAATGTCGCGCGCATGCGCCTGCTCGGCGCCACCGTCATCCCGGTCACCGTCGGCTCCCAGACGCTGAAGGACGCGATCAACGAGGCGCTGCGCGACTGGGTGGCCAACGTGGATAACACCCACTACCTGCTGGGCACCGCCGCCGGCGGCGCCCCGTTCCCGGCCATGGTCCGCTACTTCCACGAGGTCATCGGCGACGAGGCCCGCGAGCAGATCCTGGCCCAGGCCGGCCGCCTGCCCAACGCGGTGACCGCCTGCATCGGCGGCGGATCGAACGCGATCGGCATCTTCCACGGCTTCCTCGACGATCCCGAGGTGGAGATCTACGGCTACGAGGCCGGCGGCGACGGCGTGGACACCGACCGCCACGCCGCGACCATCACCCTGGGCCGCCCGGGCGTGCTGCATGGCGCGAAGTCCTACCTGATGCAGGACGAGGACGGGCAGACCGTCGAATCGCACTCCATCTCCGCGGGCCTGGACTACCCGGGCGTCGGCCCGGAGCACGCCTACCTGGCCGACATCGGCCGCGTGAAGTACGAGCCGGTCACCGACACCGAGGCGATGGACGCGTTCAAGGCGCTGTGCCGCACCGAGGGCATCCTGCCGGCGATCGAGTCCGCGCACGCCCTGGCCGGCACCATCCGCCTGGCGGCGCGCAAGATCGCCGAAGGCGCGGTCCCCGAAGAGACCATCATCATCGCGAACCTCTCGGGCCGCGGGGACAAGGACGTGGGCACCGCTGCCGCCTGGTTCAACATGATCGACGAAAAAGACGCCGAGGCCGAAATCAACGCGGCCACTGCGCAGAACTCCGGCTCGCAGAAATCCGAGGAGAAGTAGATGACCCGCGTGACCAGCGCCCAGAAGATCGCCGCAGCCCGCGCCGAGGGCCGCCCGGCCCTCATCGGCTACCTGCCTGCCGGCTTCCCAGACGTCGCCACCAGCATCGAGGCCGCCGTGGCGCTGGCCGAGAACGGCGTGGATGTCATCGAGATCGGCATCCCGTACTCCGACCCGGTGATGGACGGTTCGGTGATCCAGGAAGCAACCGTGCAGGCGCTGGCCAACGGCTTCAAGGTCCCGCAGATCTTCGACATCGTGCGCGGAATCACCGAACGCACCGACGTGGCAGTAATGGTCATGACCTACTGGAACCCGGTCTTGCGCCTGGGCGTGGACGAGTTCTCCCGGCGCTTCGCCGAAGCCGGCGGCGCCGGCCTGATCACCCCGGATCTGGTGCCCGACGAGGCCGCCGAATGGATCCAGGCCAGCGAGAAGCACGGCCTGGAGCGCGTGTTCCTCATTGCCCCTTCGTCCACCGAAGCGAGGGTGCAGCGCACCGTGGATGCGTCCTCCGGCTTCGTCTACTGCGTGTCGCTGATGGGCGTCACCGGCGCCCGTACCGAGGTGTCCTCCGCCGCGCAGGCAGTGGTCGCCGCCGCCCACAACGCCGGCGCCGAAAATGCCTGCGTGGGCCTGGGCGTCTCGCGCCGCGAGCACGTGGAAGAAATCGGCGCCTACGCCGACGGCGTGATCGTCGGCACCGCGCTGGTCGCCGCCCTGCGTGACGGGGGAGTGCCGGCCGTGGGCGCCCTGGCCGCCGAACTGAGCGGACGGGCCTGATGGCTTTTGCCGCGCAGCTGGCGCTTGCCTTGCCCGCCTCCATCCCTTCGCCGCCGCCGGAATTCGCCAGGATCTCGATCGGCCCGCTGACCATCCACGCCTACGCGCTGTGCATCCTCGCGGGCATCCTGATCGCGCTGTGGCTGACCAACAAGCGCCTCGGCGCCCGCGGCGGCAACTCCGACATGCTCTGGGACATCGCCATCTGGACGATCCCCTTCGGCATCATCGGCGGACGCCTCTACCATGTGCTGATCACCGACCCGATGTACTACTTCGGACTCGGCGGGCAAACCGCCCACCTGGCCGAGATCCCGCAGATCTGGCTTGGCGGGCTGGGCATCATGGGCGCGGTGTCGCTCGGCGCACTCGGAGCGTGGATCGGTTGCCGGAAAGCCGGCATCCGGCTCTCGGCCTTCGTCGACGCGGCCGTGCCCGGCCTGCTGCTGGCGCAGGCGGCCGGGCGCTGGGGCAACTGGTTCAACCAGGAGCTGTTCGGCGCGCCGACCGACTTGCCGTGGGGCCTGGAGATCGATGCGGACAACTACAACTTCCCGGCCGGGCTGCCCGCGGACACGCTCTTCCACCCGACCTTCCTGTACGAGTCGCTGTGGAATGTGCTGGGCGCCTTGGTGCTGATCGCGCTGGACCGGAAGTTCAAGCTGCGCCGCGGCGCACTGTTCTGCTGCTACATGATCTGGTACGGCATCGGCCGCACCTTCACCGAATCGCTGCGCCTGGACCCGGCCGAAATCATCGCCATCGGGCCGCTGGCCCTGCGCGTGCACCAGTGGCTGGCGATCGGCATCGCCATCGCCGGCATCCTCGCGCTGATCGTGGTCCTGGGCAAGCTGCGCAAGCAGCAGGTCGATCCGTTCCACCTGCCAGGCAGGGCCCCGGCGCAGCCGGTCGAAGCAGATCGCGCCAAGCCCGCCGCGCACTCACCGGCGGAGTCCAGCTCCGATCCGGGCAGCGACGCCACAGAGCGGCAGCAATAATTCCATAGCCCCATTCCGGTGGCCGGCAAGCATCCACGCTTGCCGGCCACCGGTGGTTTAAGCCGCGCCAGCAGCTGCCCGGATCCGCTTTCATGACGCGCCCTGGCCCCAATATGGCGAAATATCCGGAAAATCTGGGCAGTTCTCCGCCCCTCGGGCGCAACATGCCCGAAACATTGGGCGGCTATCAGAACCGGCTGGCAAAACCGGTTTTCGCGATCCCCGCCCGCAAAAAACTGCTTTTTCCGCGCCGGTAGCGGCAGAAGTTTTTAACATTCCTGAAACACAAGCACGCGCATGCGAGAAACAAAACCTGCGTAACGTGTGATCCACGCGCCACGCTGGTCGATCGACCCCTGGAAAGGCCAGCTGGTGCAGCACCACAACGAGGTGGGAAATGTTCGTCCCCGAAACCTCGATGCGCAAGCAGACCCCGCTTAGCACTGTCGAAAAGTTTCAGCTAGATGAAACATCCAGGCGGCCGGAAGCCCTTGCCAAGAATAAGCCCTTTACCGGGGGCTGCCGCGCGCCTATCCTGCATGAACCACAGAAAGGCACGCTCATGAGCATGACCGGAGTCCAGATGAACGCCTCGCCAGGTTTTGGCGAGGAGGTCCCCTCGCCCTACACCCGTTTTTCCGCGCTGCCTGGCGCGCAGGGTCTGTATGACCCAGCGGCCGAAAAGGATGCCTGCGGCCTGGCGATGATCGCGTCCCTGAAGAACGATGCCAGCCACGAGATCGTCGCCCACGCGCTGACCGCCCTGCGCCGGCTTGAGCACCGCGGCGCCATCGGCGCCGATGAAGGCACCGGCGACGGCGCCGGCATCCTGCTGCATCTGCCCGATGCCTTCCTGCGCAGCGTCACCGCATTCGATCTTCCCGCCGCCGGCTCCTACGCCGTGGGCATGGGCTTCCTCCCGGCCGACGCCGGCGAACGTGCCTTCGCCCAGGAAGAACTGGAAACCATGGCCGCCGAGGAGAACCTGGCGGTGCTCGGCTGGCGCGAGGTACCGGTTGATTCCGACGTGCTCGGCGCCTCGGCCCGCAAGGTGATGCCGTACATCACCCAGATCTTCATCGGCGCCCACGCTGGCGCCCCGGCCGCCACCCGCCGCGAGCTGGACGCCGCCGCCTGGCGCATCCGCCGCCGCGCGCATAACAAGATGGGCGTGTACTTCGCCTCGTTCTCCTCGCAGTCCATCGTCTACAAGGGCATGGTCTCCACCGCGCAGCTCGAGCCGTTCTACCCGGACCTGTCCGACGCCCGCTTCACCAGCCGCTGCGCGATCGTGCACTCGCGCTTCTCCACCAACACCTTCCCGTCGTGGCCGCTGGCCCAGCCTTTCCGCACCATCGCGCACAACGGCGAGATCAACACCGTCAAGGGCAACCGCAACTGGATGCGCGCCCGGCAGTCGACCCTGGAATCCGAGCTGCTCGGCGAGGTGCCCGAGGAACTGTTCCCGATCTGCACCGCCGGCGCCTCGGACTCGGCTTCCTTCGACGAGGTCGCCGAAATGCTCATGCTCTCGGGCCGCAACGTGACCGAGACCATCATGATGATGATCCCGCAGCCGTGGGAAAACGACGATCAGATGGACGCGGACCTGCGCGCCTTCTACCAGTACCAGTCCATGCTCATCGAGCCATGGGATGGCCCCGCCGCCGTCTGCTTCACCGATGGCGCGATGGCCGGCGCGGTGCTGGACCGCAATGGCCTGCGCCCAGCCCGCTGGTGGGTCACCGACGACGGCCTGGTGGTCCTGGCCAGCGAGGTCGGCGTGATCGACGTCGACGAAGAGCACATCGTGAAGAAGGGCCGTGTTGCCCCGGGCAAGATGTTCGCCGTGGACCTGGACGCCCAGCGTATTGTCGAGGACGCCGAGATCAAGGCCGAAGTGGCCGCCGCCAAGCCATGGCGCGAATGGGTTTCGCAGAACCTGAAGACGCTGGCCGACTTCCCGGACCTGGAGCACGTGCGCCACAACTCCGCCTCCGTGGCCCTGCGCCAGCTGACCTTCGGCTACACCACCGAGGAGCTGCGCGTGCTGCTCGCTCCCATGGCCGCCACCGGCGCCGAACCGCTGGCCGCCATGGGCACCGACACCCCGATTGCCGCCCTGGCTGACCGGGCGCGCCTGCTGTTCGACTACTTCACCCAGTCCTTCGCCCAGGTCACCAACCCGCCGCTGGATGCAATCCGCGAAGAGCTGGTCACCTCGATGGGCACCGCGATCGGCCCCGACGGCAACCTGCTGTCCCTGGACCGTGTCCAGCAAACCCAGATCGCGCTGGACTACCCGGTGCTGACCAACGACCAGCTGGCCAAGATCGTGCACCTGCGCGACGAATCCGGGTCCAAGTACTCGCTGAAGGTGCGCGGCCTGTACCGCCCGGCCGGCGGCGAATCCGAGCTGCGCGCCCGCCTGCAGGAAATCTGCGAGAAGGTTTCCGCCGCGGTGAACCGCGGGGTGCGCTACATCGTGCTCTCGGACCGCGATTCCTCCGCGGCCTGGGCGCCGATCCCGTCGCTGCTGCTGACCTCCGCGGTGCACCACCACCTGCTCAAGAGCTCCAACCGCACCCGCGTTTCGCTGATCATCGAGTCCGGCGACGCCCGCGAAGTGCACCACATCGCCCTGCTCATCGGCTACGGCGCCAGCGCCATCAACCCCTACCTCGCCCTGGAATCGGTCGAGCAGATGGCCGAGAACGGCGAGCTGCCCGGAGTTGACGGGCACCAGGCCAGCAGCAACCTGATCAAGGCGCTGGGCAAGGGAGTGCTGAAGATCATGTCCAAGATGGGCATCTCCACGGTCTCCAGCTACTGCGGCGCGCAGACCTTCGAGGCCGTGGGCCTGTCCCAGCGCGTGGTCGACCAGTACTTCACCGGCACCGCCACCAAGCTCTCGGGCATCGAGCTGGATGTGGTGGCCGCCGAGGCCGCCGCCCGCCATGCCCGCGCCTACCCGGAGATCGACGGCGGCGCCCAGCCGCTGGAACTGGAAACCGGGGGAGAGTACCAGTGGCGCCGCGAAGGCCCGCCGCACCTGTTCAACCCGGAAACCGTCTTCCGCCTGCAGCACTCCACCCGCACCCGCCGCTACGACGTGTTCAAGGAGTACACCAAGGCCGTCGACGACCAGGCCGCACAGCTCAAGACCCTGCGCGGGCTGCTGAAGTTCAAGACCGAGGGGATCACCCCGATCGCCATCGACGAGGTGGAGCCGGTCAGCTCCATCGTGAAGCGCTTCGCCACCGGCGCGATGAGCTACGGCTCGATTTCGGCCGAGGCCCACGAAACCCTGGCCATCGCGATGAACCAGCTGGGCGCGAAGTCCAACACCGGCGAAGGCGGCGAGGATCCGGAGCGGCTGCTCGATCCGGTGCGCCGCAGCGCGGTCAAGCAGATCGCCTCGGGCCGCTTCGGCGTGACCAGCTTGTACCTGGCCAACGCCGATGACATCCAGATCAAGATGGCCCAGGGCGCCAAGCCCGGCGAAGGCGGCCAGCTGATGAGCGCCAAGCTCTACCCCTGGATCGCCAAGACCCGCCACTCCACCCCGGGTGTCGGGCTGATCTCCCCGCCGCCGCACCACGACATCTACTCGATCGAGGACCTGGCCCAGCTGATCCACGACGCGAAGTGCGCCAACCCTTCCGCCCGCGTGCACGTGAAGCTGGTCTCCGAGTCCGGCATCGGCACCGTCGCGGCCGGCGTGGCCAAGGCCAAGGCCGACGTCGTGCTGATTTCCGGGCACGATGGCGGCACCGGCGCCTCGCCGATGAATTCGCTGAAGCATGCCGGCACCCCGTGGGAAATCGGCTTGGCCGAAGCGCAGCAGACGCTGATCCTCAACGGGTTGCGCGACCGCGTCACCGTGCAGGTCGACGGCCAGCTGAAAACCGGGCGCGACGTGCTGATCGGCGCCCTGCTGGGTGCCGAGGAATTCGGCTTCGCCACCGCGCCGCTGGTGGTCTCGGGCTGCATCATGATGCGCGTATGCCACCTGGACACCTGCCCGGTGGGCGTGGCCACGCAGAATCCTGCGCTGCGCGAACGCTTCACCGGCAAGGCCGAGTTCGTGGTGAACTTCTTCGAGTTCATCGCCCAGGAGGTGCGCGAGCTGCTCGCCTCGCTGGGGGCGCGCACCCTGGACGAGGTGATCGGCAAGGTCGAACTGCTCCAGGCCGATCCCGCCCAGTTCGCCGCGCACGACAAGGTCTCCGGGCTGGCGCTGGATGCGATCACCCACGTGCCGGATACCGAGCTGGCGGCGCGCCGCCGCCGCATCGGCCAGGACCACGGGCTGGACACGCACCTGGACCAGCAGCTGCTCGCCGCGGCCGGACCGGCGCTGGCTGACCGCCTGCCGGTCAGCATCGACGCGGCGATCGTGAATACCGACCGCTCCACCGGCACGCTGCTGGGCCACCATGTGACCAAGACCTTCGGGCTGCAGACCCTGGAGCGGGACACCATCAAGGTGAACCTCTCGGGCCGCGCCGGCCAGTCGCTGGGCGCCTTCCTTCCCGAGGGCATTACACTCAAGCTCTCGGGCGACGCGAATGACTACGTCGGGAAGGGATTGTCCGGCGGCCGGATCGCGATCCACCCGCCGCACACCACCCTGTCCAAGCCCGAGGAGCAGGTCATCGCCGGCAACGTGGTCGGCTACGGCGCCACCAGCGGGGAGCTGTTCATCAACGGCATGGTCGGCGAACGCTTCGCGGTGCGCAACTCCGGGGCCACGATTGTCACCGAAGGCATCGGCGAGCACGGCTGCGAGTACATGACCGGGGGACAGGTGCTGATCCTAGGAGCCACCGGCCGCAACTTCGGCGCCGGGTTCTCCGGCGGCGTGGCCTGGGTGCTGGACTTCGATGCAGCCAAGCTGAACCCGCTGGCTGCCGGGCAGTCGGACCTGCTGGTAGCGCCGATTACCGATGCCGAAGCCGAACGCATCCACGAGCTGCTCACCGAGCACATCGCATTGACCGCATCCCCGCTGGCCTCCCGCCTGCTGCTGGACTGGGAACGAACCCGCAGCCGGCTGACCAGCATCACCCCGCGCGACTTCGCCGCCGTGCAGCAGCTGCGCAGCGACGCAGTAGCCAACGGGCAGAACCCGGATTCGCCGCAGGTATGGAACAAGATTTTGGAGGTGACCCGTGGCTGATCCACGTGGATTCCTGAAGGTGACCGAACGCGTCACCCAGCCCAAGCGCCCGGTGCCGGTGCGCCTGATGGACTACAAGGAGGTCGTCGAGCGCCAGAAGTCCGGCATCCTGGAGGAGCAGGCCGGCCGTTGCATGGACTGCGGCGTCCCGTTCTGCCATTCGGGATGCCCGCTGGGCAACCTGATCCCGGAGTTCAACGACCTGGCCTACAGGGGCCGGATGGATGATGCGGCCGCCCGGCTGCTGAGCACCAACAATTTCCCGGAGCTCACCGGCAAGCTGTGCCCGGCCCCGTGCGAGTCCTCCTGCGTGCTGGGCATCAACCAGCCCGCGGTGACCATCAAGCAGGTCGAAGCCGAACTGGCTGGCCACCTGATGGACGCCGGCGACTTCGTGCCGCAGCCGCCTGCCCGCCACACCGAGCACCGCGTGGCGATCGTCGGTTCGGGGCCGGCCGGATTGGCCGCCGCCCAGCAGCTGACCCGTGCCGGGCACACCGTGGCCGTCTACGAGCGCGACAAAGCCATCGGCGGCCTGCTGCGCTTCGGCATCCCGGACTTCAAGCTCGAGAAGCAGGTCATCGACCTGCGCCTGGCCCAGATGGAAGCCGAAGGAACGATCTTCCGCACCGGCATCGAGATCGGCAAGGACATCTCCTGGAAGCAGCTGCGCCGCGACTACGACGCGGTCATCGTGGCCACCGGTGCCACGGTGCCGCGCGAGCTGCCGGTACCGGGCAACAAGCTCGAGGGCGTGCACCATGCCATGGAGTTCCTCACCGAGAGCAACCGCGTGGTCGCCGGCCAGCTCGATGCCCCGCGCATCGATGCGGCGGGCAAGCACGTGATCGTGCTGGGCGGCGGAGACACCGGCTCGGACTGCATCGGCACCGCCCTGCGCCAGGGAGCGGCGAGCGTCACGACGCTTGCCATCGGCCAGCAGCCGGGCACCGAGCGCCGCGAAGACCAGCCGTGGCCGATGATGCCGGTGCTTTTCGAGGTGCAGACCTCCCATGAGGAAGGCGGCGAGCGAACCTACCTGGCTTCGACCGTGAACTTCATCTCCGGCGAGGGAACTGAGCAAAACAAGGTGATCGGTGTTACAGTTGCAGAGACAGAATTTGTTGCTGGCAAGCGCCTCCCGAAGCCTGGAACCGAACGCGTAATCAAAGCGGATCTGGTTCTGCTTGCCCTCGGGTTCACCGGTCCGGAAGTTTCCGGATTGGACGAACAGGTCAGTATCGAATTCGACAACCGGGGCAACGTCGCCCGAGATGGCTACTACATGACGAACACCGAATCGGTATTCGTCGCCGGAGACGCCGGTCGGGGACAGTCGCTGATCGTGTGGGCTATCGCCGAAGGACGCGCTTGCGCGGCCGCGGTCGACAAGTTCCTCATGGGTTCGACTACCCTTCCTGCACCGGTTGCTCCAACCGATAGGGCCATCAGCATCATTTGAGTGACATAGGCTTGAATGCGGCGCACCCGGATGCCGGGTGGGCCGCATTTTGCCTATGTGAACATGAAAGGCATTTGGCTGACGGAATGAGACGCGCAAAGATTGTGGCAACCTGGGGCCCGGCCCTGGCAAGTTATGAAAATACTGTAGCGGTACTGAAGGCGGGCGTAGACGTAGCCCGCCTGAACATGAGCCATGGAGACCACTCCATGCACGCACAATCCCTGGCGAATGTGCGCAATGCGGCCGCGGAGATCGGCCGCGCGGTTGGCATCTTCGCCGACCTGCAGGGTCCGAAGATCCGCCTTGGCCGCTTCAAGGACAACGCCAAGTACATCCTCGAGGCTGGTGAGGAATTCACCATCACCATCGAGGACATCGAAGGTACCCGCAACCTGTGCTCCACCACCTTCAAGGGCCTCCCCACCGATGTCCAGCCGGGCGATTTCCTGCTGATCAACGACGGCAAGGTCAAGCTCAAGGCGCTGGCAGTTGACCAGACCTCGGTGCGTTCCGAGGTCGTCGTCGGAGGCGAGGTGTCCAATAACAAGGGCATCAACCTGCCAGGCGTCGCGGTGAACGTTCCCGCATTGAGCGAAAAGGACGAGGACGACCTGCGCTGGGCACTGCGTGCCGGCATCGACATGGTCGCACTGTCCTTCGTGCGCAACGCCGAGGACATCGAGCGCGTGCACGAGATCATGGACGAAGAAGGCCGACGCGTGCCGGTGATCGCCAAGATCGAGAAGCCGCAGGCCGTGGCCGCGCTGGAAGAAATCATCAATGCATTCGACGCCATCATGGTCGCCCGCGGGGACTTGGGCGTGGAGCTGCCGCTGGAAGAAGTTCCGGTCGTGCAGAAGCGTGCCGTGGAGCTGGCACGCCGCTGGGCCAAGCCGGTCATCGTCGCCACCCAGGTGCTCGAATCGATGATCGAATCGCCGACCCCGACCCGCGCCGAGGCTTCGGACTGCGCCAATGCGGTGCTCGACGGCGCCGACGCGGTCATGCTCTCGGGTGAGACCTCCGTGGGCGCGTACCCGGTGGAAACCGTGGAGACCATGTCGCGCATCATCTCCTCGACCGAGCAGCACGGCCTGGATCGCATTCCCCGCTTGGGTTCCCAGCCGAAGACCCGCGGCGGCGCGATCACCCGTGCCGCGGTGGAGATCGCCGATCAGCTCGACGCGAAGTACATCGTCGCCTTCACCCAGTCCGGCGACTCGGCACGGCGCCTCTCGCGCCTGCGCCCGAAGAAGCCGGTCCTGGCTTTCACCCCGCTGCAGCAGACCTACAACATCATGACCCTGATGTGGGGTGTGCAGGCACGCCTGGTGGCCTACGCCGACCACACTGACAAGATGACCGCCCAGGTGGACGAGGCGCTGCTCTCCGAAGGCCTGGCGGAGCTCAACGATATCGTGTGCATCGCCGCCGGGTCCCCTCCGGGACAGGCAGGGTCCACCAACTCGCTGCGCGTGCACAAGGTCGGCGACCTCGCCGATGCCGGCCAGCTGGTCAATGGCAAGCCGATGCCTGCTCGCGAGAAGGTCGGTCCGTGGGCACCGGAAAACGTCTCCACGCCGAAAAACCTGTAGACGCTCTTTCGCGCACTAGCTGAAGCAAGAAAATCTGCCCTGCTCCAGAATTCTGGAGCAGGGCGGATTTTTTGCCTTGGCGCCCGCAAAGCGCGATTGTGAACTCGAGCACGTGCCCTGTGGTTGCGCGCGCAAAAAAGGCCGTTGAACCGGAAAATTTCCGATCCAACGGCCTTCATGCTGGTGCCCAAGGTGGGACTCGAACCCACACATCTTTCGATACCGCATTTTGAGTGCGGCGCGTCTACCGATTCCGCCACTTGGGCTGGCACTTTGACTACTTTACTAGAGGTTTTCCAGATTTCCTAATCAGGAACCTCGCGTCTTCGCCTCAACAAGAGTACATGCCAGTAGGCTTAGATGTGAAACCGAGGCAACGTGGCTTCGCTGAACTGAAACCATCTAGATACTGCCCATTCAGCGGGCAGGATTTCTGACCATGGAGGAAGGCGCCAATGAGCGAACTACCTGAAATCACCCGCATCCCATCCGAGGTGCAATCCACTCCGCGTCGAGTGGTCGTTGCCGAGGATGAAACCCTGATCCGCTTGGATATCGTCGAAATTCTCCGTTCCGAAGGGTACGACGTCGTCGCCGAAGCCGACAACGGCCAGACCGCCCTGGAGAAGGCGCGCGAATTGAAGCCCGATCTGGTGCTCATGGACGTGAAGATGCCGGTCATGGATGGCATCACCGCCGCCGAAGCCATCGTCAAGGAACGCATCGCCCCGGTCGTCTTGCTGACCGCCTTCAGCCAGAAGGAACTGGTGGAGCGTGCCCGCGAAGCCGGTGCCATGGCCTACGTGGTCAAGCCGTTCACCCCGGCAGACCTCACCCCGGCCATCGAAATCGCGATTTCCCGCAATGACGAGCTGCGCGCGCTGGAGGAAGAAGTCAGCAACCTGGCCGAGCAGTTCGAAACCCGCAAGCTGGTTGATCGCGCCAAGTCGCTGCTCATCACCAAGATGGGCTTGACCGAGCCGGAAGCGTTCCGCTGGATCCAGAAGACCTCCATGGATCGCCGCCTGAGCATGCGCCAGGTAGCCGAGACGGTCGTCGACCAGGTCAAGTAGGGACCGCCAAGCACTGGATTGTGCGCCAAGCCACTTATGGTTTGGCGCACATTTTTTATGCCTGCGATGCGCCGATACCGCGCTTGGAGGCTAGTTAACCCTCTGGTAACCAGTTGTTCATCCGAGTTTTCCCCGGATGGGGTTGAAGTTCCGGATTGACGTACTGCGCCGTACGCCTAAGATGGAAATTGCGCTTAGAACGAAGTCCTGCACGCCAATGCCTTTCGCAGGATCCTATTTCTGGCCCGTTCTCTTTTTCCTTGCCGTTCGACCCCTCAGGCTGGTATTCAATGGATTTGACGCTTATCGTCGTCCTGGTCATTGCCTTGGCGTTGTTTTTCGACTTCACCAATGGTTTCCATGACACGGCCAATGCGATGGCCACCCCAATCGCAACCGGAGCAATTTCCCCTAAGAAGGCAGTTGCCCTCGCCGCAATTCTGAACCTGGTTGGCGCATTCCTCTCCACCGAGGTAGCGAAGACCATTTCAGGTGGCATCATCAACGAAGACCCGACCTCGGGCGTGGCTATTGGGCCGGCGATGATTTTCGCCGGCCTGATGGGCGCCGTGATCTGGAACCTGTTCACCTGGTTGCTGGGACTGCCTTCGAGCTCCTCCCACGCATTGTTCGGCGGCCTGGTAGGCGCCGCGATCGTCGGTGCAGGCTTCGCCTCGGTGAACTACAGCGTGCTGCTCTCCAAGGTGCTGCTTCCGGCCCTGTGCGCGCCGGTGATCGCCGGCATCTCCGCGTACCTGTGCACCAAGCTGGCCTACGCGATCACCAAGCGCGAGAATGGCGCGGCGCCCAAGCGCGGCGGCTTCCGCTACGGGCAGATCTTCTCTTCCTCGCTGGTCGCGCTGTCCCACGGCACTAACGATGCGCAGAAGACCATGGGCATCATCACCCTGACCCTGGTGGCTTCTGGCCTGCAGGATTCCGACTCCGGCGTGCAGTTCTGGGTTGTTGCCACCTGTGCCTTCGCCATCGCGCTGGGTACCTACACCGGCGGCTGGCGCATCATCGCCACCATGGGTTCGGGCCTGACCGACGTGAAGCCCGCGCAGGGCTTCGCAGCCGAGATGTCCACCGCTTCGGCGATCCTGACCTCCTCGCACCTGGGCTTCGCGCTGTCCACCACCCAGGTAGCTTCCGGCTCCGTGATCGGTTCGGGCATGGGCCGCAAGGGCGGCGAAGTCCGCTGGGGCACCGCGGGACGCATCGCGTTGGGCTGGCTGTTCACCCTGCCAGCAGCCGCGGCCGTCGGCGGCGTGGCCGCAGCGATCACCCACCTGGGCACCATCGGCATCGTGATCGTCGCGATCGCCGGCACCGGCGCCATGCTGACCATCTGGTTCCTCTCGCGCAAGCAGCCGCATGACCACGAGTCGAACATTTCCGACATCGATAACTCGGGTGCAGCGGTGAACATCCTGACCAAGAAGGAGCGCCGCGCCAAGGCCAAGGCGGAAGCCAAGCTGGCCAAGGCTGCCGCAGCGCAGAAGGAAGCCGATAATTCATGATTGACTGGACAGCCTTTCTCATCGTCGCCGCCATCACCTGGTTTTCCGCGATGGCGATCGTGGCGGCCTACTCCTTCGGCGTCCGCCTGCTGGCAGTTGCCAAGGACGAGGGCCGCAACCAGAGCCTGAGCAATGCCGGAGCCTACGCCTGCTTCGCGATTTGCGGCCTGATCGTCCTCTTCGGCGTGGTGCTGATCGTGCCGCAGCTGAGCGAAGCGATCCTGGGCTTCTCCTCGAGCCACTAGGAACTGCTCGCGGCTGCGGGCGGATCCGACACGATTTTCGGGTCCCTCGACAACTTGATATTGCCTTCGATGGAGGCACCCCTAGACTGGAGCCATGACTAGCTTCAAGTACTACGTGGGTGCCTCCATCGATGGTTTTATCGCCGATCGCAGCGGAAGCGTCCAATGGTTCATCCCCTATGCCACGCAGCCGGGAGTGAAAAAGCATTTCGACGAGTTCTTCGGGAGCGTCGGCGCCGTAGTGATCGGAGGCAAGACCTACGAGAACATCGTCCGCGATGCTGCCGAGGGAACCGTGCCGTGGGTGTTCGGCGAGAAGCCGGTGTGGGTCTTCACACACCATGAACTGCCGACACTGCCCGGAGCGGACCTGACCTTCATCCGCGGCGAGGTGGGCTTCTGGAGCCGGGACATCGCCCAGAGCGCGGGGGCCGGGGACGTGTGGGTGGTTGGCGGTGCCGACCTGGCTGGGGCGTTCGTCGAAGCCGATGCGCTCGATGAGCTGCTTCTGGTCACCGTTCCGGAGGTGCTGGGCGACGGGGCCAATATCTTTGGCCGCGGGATCAGCACGCAGCTCTCGGCCCTGGGGATCACCGAGCTCGGCGCGGATATCTTCCTCTCGCGCTACGCGATCGGCTAAACGGCCAGGGGGACCTGCTGGCCAGGGCCAGCGTTCCGGAAAAGCCCGATCCGCCGCGCTTGGCGCGAACGGCGCCTGCGGGGATCAGTTTTCGACCGGCAGCAGCATATTGGTGATGCGCGCGGTCGCGACACGCTGGCCCTGCTCATTGCTGATCACGATCTCATGGCAGGTGCTGCTGCGGCCCAGATGCACCGGCGTGCATACCCCGGTGACCAGCCCGGTGCGCCCGGCCTTGTGGTGGGTGATGTTCAAATCCACGCCGACCGGGTTGGCCCGGCCGGCACCGTGCAGCGCAGCGGCCATCGAACCGAGGGTTTCGGCAAGTGCCGCCGAAGCGCCGCCATGCAGGATGCCGTAGACCTGGGTGTTGCCCGCCACCGGCATGGTGGCGGCAACGCGCTGGGGTTCGAACCCGGTGAAGATGATTTCCAGTTTCTCCACGAGTTCGCCCACGCCATTGTGCAGCAGGTAGGGCCACATGGATTCGGGAATACCGTGGCGGGCCAGCTGCGCGGCAAACGGATGTGCCGAAGATTGCGTGGTTCGAGAAGTGAAATTGTCGCTCATGGCAACTAGGCTTTCAGGTGTGAGCGAAACTACCAAACCGACTGCCTCGTCGGACAAGAGACTGCTGATTATTGACGGACACTCCATGGCCTTCCGCGCGTTCTATGCGCTGCCTGCAGAGAACTTCGCAACAAGCACCGGCCAGCACACCAATGCCGTGCACGGATTCGTATCGATGCTGCTGACGATGATCCGCCAGCAAAAGCCCACCCACGTTGCGGTGGCCTTCGACTTGGACACCCCGACTTTCCGCTCGCTGGAGTACACCGAGTACAAGGGCGGACGCAATAAGACGCCCGAAGAGTTCTACGGGCAGATCGATCTGATCCAGGAAGTCATGAAGGCGATGAACATCCCTTCGATCACCCTGGAGAGCTTCGAGGCCGATGACATCCTGGCCACGCTGGCCACCCAGGGCGAAGCGGCCGGTTTCAACGTGCTGGTGGTGTCCGGCGACCGCGACGCCTTCCAGCTGATCACCGACAAGACCCTGGTGCTGTACCCGAAGAAGGGCATCAGCGATATCCCGCCGATGGATGCCGCAACGGTGGAAGCCAAGTACTTCGTGCGTCCCGAGCGCTACTCGGATTTGGCGGCTCTGGTCGGCGAAACCGCGGATAACTTGCCCGGTGTGCCAGGTGTGGGGCCGAAGACCGCCGCCAAATGGATCAACCTCTACGGGGACCTGGCTGGCATCCTGGAGAATGTGGAGAACATCAAGGGCAAGGTCGGCGAGTCGCTGCGCGAGCACGTGGACAACGTGACCCGCAACCGCCGGTTGAACCAGCTCAGGCACGACCTGGAACTCCCGGTCACGCTCGATCAGATGGAACTCGAAGCCCCGAACCGCGAAGAGATCGAGAACCTGTTCGACGCGCTGGAATTCAACACCCTGCGCAAGCGCCTGTTCGACCTGTTTGCAGCCCAGGAAGAGGAAGCGGCACCCGAAGTTGCCGAATTCTCCCGGGTGCTCGGCGCCGATGCCGACGCACTGGACGGATTCATCGGGGCCGGGAAGGGCGCGCCGATCGCAATCCAGCCTGCTGCGGTTGACGGCGAAGCCGTGGGTCTGGCCCTTTTCCGCGGGTCGGAAGCCCTCTGGCTGGAACTGGCCGAACTCGATGAAGCCACCGAAGGCGTGCTTGCGCAGTTCCTGGCCGATGAGAACGCGCCGAAGCTCTTCCACGATGCCAAGGCCGCCATGCACCTGCTCATCGAGCGCGGGCTGCAGATCGCCGGCATCAAGGACGACACCTTGATCAGCGCCTACCTGATCCAGCCCGATCGCCGCAGCCACGACCTGGTGGACGTGGTGCAGTACCACCTGAAGTACGCCGTGCCGGTGCATGAGGCCAAGAAGGGCGAACTGGATCTGGGGCTCACTTCGGATCTTGCCGAGCCAACGTTGTCCCAGGCGCAGGCCATCCACGACCTCTCCGCCTACCTGGCTACCAAGCTGGCCGAGAAGCACGCGGACAAACTGGCTGCCGAGATGGAGCTGCCGCTGATTCCGGTGCTCTTCGAGATGGAACGCGCCGGCGTGGCAGTGGACGTGGATCGCCTGAACGAACTGCGTGCCCACTTCACCGAGCAGGTGGACCAGGCCACCAACGACGCGTTCGCCGCGATCGGCCACGAAGTCAACCTCTCCAGCCCGAAGCAGCTGCAGGTGGTGTTGTTCGAAGAGCTGGATCTGCCGCGCACCAAGAAGATCAAGACCGGTTTCACCACCGATGCCGAGTCGCTGCAGGATCTGCTGATCAAGACCGGGCACCCGTTCCTGGTCGCGCTGATGGCCTACCGCGACGCGATCAAGCTGCGCCAGACCGTGGACGGCCTGCTCAAGGCCACCCACGATGATGGCCGGATCCACACCACCTATGCGCAGACCGTGGCCGCGACCGGGCGCCTCTCCAGCCTGAACCCGAACCTGCAGAACATCCCGGTGCGTTCGGAAGAGGGCCGGCGCATCCGCGACGTCTTCATGGTCGGGGCCGGTTACCAGAGCCTGCTGACAGTGGACTACTCGCAGATCGAAATGCGCATCATGGCGCACCTCTCCGAAGACGAGGGGCTGATCGAGGCCTACCAGAACGGCGAGGACCTGCACCGCTATGTCGGTTCGCGCGTGTTCAACGTCGAGCCGGAAGAGGTCACCTCGGAGATGCGCTCGAAGGTCAAGGCGATGAGCTACGGCCTGGCCTATGGGCTGAGCAGCTTCGGGCTGTCCAAGCAGCTGAAGATCGGCGTGGACGAGGCCCGCAAGCTGATGAAGGACTACTTCGACCGCTTCGGTGCCGTGCGCACCTACCTGCGTTCGGTCGTCGACCAGGCCCGCAAGGATGGCTACACCGAAACCATTTTCGGACGCCGCCGCTACCTGCCGGAGCTGAACAGCTCGGATCGCCGGCTGCGCGACATCGCCGAGCGTGCCGCGTTGAACGCCCCGATCCAGGGTTCGGCCGCCGACCTGGTGAAGGTGGCCATGCTGCGCATCGACGAGGGACTGCGCGCCGGGCAGTACAAGTCCCGGATGCTGCTGCAGGTCCATGACGAACTCATCCTGGAGATCGCCGAGGGGGAGCTGGAAGCAGTGCAGGAGCTGGTGACCCGCGAAATGGGACAGGCCGCAGATCTGCTGGTGCCGCTGGACGTCCAGCCGGGCATCGGCCGGACCTGGCACGACGCCGCGCACTAGGGGCGGCAATCGAAAGGGGCAGGGGCACCGCGGGTGTTCCTGCCCCTTTCGGCAGGATCGAATGGGCTTGGGGAAAGAGACGAACTTGGAGCACTACTCGCGCCGTTGGGCGCTGAAAACCGGCAGCCTGGGGCTGGGGGCGCTGGCCGCCGCGCTGGTCTCCGGTTGCAGTACCGGCGGACCGGCGGAACGAGCCGGGTCCGCGGCGGCTTCGGCAACGGCGAGTCCTTCGCCCACCGCCACTGCTTCGCCCCGGCCTACCGCCAGCCTCCAGACGGTGTATCCGAGCCGGAGCCAGGTCATGGAAAAGTTCAAGAATGTTCCTGCAGGGCAGTTCGGGCTGGAAGTCCCGGGCATCGAGCTGGGCCTGCCCAAGGGCAATGCCGCCGCGGCGTTGACCTTCGATGCCTGCGGGGGACCCCGGGGCTCGGGGGTGGATGGGGCCCTGCTGGACGCGTTGCGCGCCAAGCAGGTGCCCGCGACCCTCTTCGTGAACCAACGCTGGGCACGCGCCAATGCGCGGCTGATGGACGAGCTGGCCAGCGACGAGCTGTTCGAGATCGCCAACCACGGAACCAGCCACGCCCCGCTGGCCACTTCCGGGCAGGCAGCCTACGGCATCGGGGGCACGGAGTCGATCGGCCAGGCCTATGACGAGGTGATGGGCAACCAGCGGTATCTGGCCGACCAGTTCGGCATCACCGCGAAATTCTTCCGCTCCGGCACCGCCCATATGGACGAAGCCGGCGCGGCAATGTGCCGGGACCTGGGCGTGGTGCCGATGAACTTCACCGTCAACCTGGACGCCGGGGCGACCTTTGGCGCGCAGGCCGTGGCCGCCCAGGTCCGCCAGCTGGCCGCCGGGGACGTCGGCATCGGGCACTTCAACCAGCCCGCCTCGGGTACTGCCAAGGGCGTGGCGCTCGGGCTGGGGCAGGCGCTGGATTCCGGCCTGCGGTTCACCACGCTCTCCGAAGCCTGGTGAATGCACCCCTTGCGCCAGGCGGACAGGCGCATAGACTGTGATCAGCCGATTTCCTCGCCAAGGAGCACGATGAGACCAGAGACCCAGCCGCAGCTGGAAACCCGGACCTGCCAGGCTGCGATCCGCAGTCCTGAACTCGACGAATCGATCAAGTTGTTCCATCAGGCCACCGGGATCGGCTTCTACGAGCAGCTGCCCGAAGAGCCCAATTGGACGCACTACCTGGACCTGACTTATGCGCAGAAAATGCGCTTCTCCCTGGTGTTCGATCAGCAGGCCGAACCGCACTCGCGCCATGCAACCTACCCGGTGCACACCTATGGAGCATTCCCCGGGCTGCTCAATGCCGGCGGCGAGGCGCCGGTGGCAACGCACAAGATCTCCGCGGTCACCGTCGCGCCGAGCTATCGGCGCCGCGGCATCCTGTCCAGGCAAATCACCGCAGACCTGGCCTATGCCCAGCAGGCGGGTTTCCCTATTGCGGCTTTGACCGCGTCGGAAGCGACGATCTACGGGCGGTACGGCTTCGAGCCAGCGACCTACCAAAGCCGATTCACGCTCAAGTGCGCCCACGGGGTGAAGCTGCGCGTGCAGGTACCCGGCCGGGTGGTGGACGCCGATCCGCAGCATTTCGGGCCCGGTTATGCCGCGCTGGCCGTGCGCGCGCTCGAGCAGACCTTCGGATCCGTGGACAGCACCGAGTTCGACAATGGCTTTGCCCTGGGCCGCTGGGACACCTGGGAGACCCTGGAGAAGCCGAAGAACCTGCGTTTTGCCGCCTACTACGATGACGCTGGCCAGCTCGGCGGATTCGCCACCTACAAGTTCGGCGGCTGGGACGAGCTCAAGGCGAAGCTGGTGGTGCACAAGCTGGTGGCCACCAGCGACGCCGCGCGCATCAAGCTCTTCGAGTACCTGGGCAACCATGATCTGGTGGAAGAAGTGCATGGCCAAGGCCCGGTGGCCGATCCACTGCGCCAGGTGCTGGAGAACGTGCGGGACTACCACGTGCGTTCCATTGACGATGTACTGTGGCTGCGCGTGCTCGATGTTGTTGCCGCCTTCCAAGCGCGCGGCTACCAGCGCGATGCCCGGCTGCTATTGAGCGTGAGCGACCGGCTGGAGCTGATCTCCGGAACCTACCTCTTCGAGGTGTCCGATTCCCGAGCCGCGGTGAGCCGGATCGAGGACGGGCAGGCCGAATCCGGGCTGCCGAGGGTGGCGCTTTCGGAGCGGGAGCTGGCGGGACTGTACCTGGGCACCGTGCAGCTGGACCAATTGCTGGATTCGGGACGCGCCGAACTGGTCGGCGGGGGAACAGAGGGGGACTGGGTGCACTTGTTCAGCGTGGCTCGCGAGGGTTTCACGCCGCACGGTTTCTAGTGGGACGGGTCACATTATCCGGTTGATATGACGAAGTTCACAAAATGCTGGCGAGGATGTTAGCGGGTTACGCTTTGACCCGCGGTGTGCTAGGCGCGTAGACTTAAACAGCGTGCCATGGCTTCGTCATGTCCGCATTCATGTTCTACCCCCTTCGAAATTCCGGGACTTCCGGGGTTTCGACTGATCAAACCTATCCACATCGGAGTCCCTACTACATGACCATCACCTCGAACGAGAACAACAGCGCACCAGTCGTCGCAATCAACGACATTGGATCTGCTGAGGACTTCTTGGCCGCAGTCGACGCCACCATCAAGTACTTCAACGATGGTGACCTCGTCGAAGGCACCGTCGTCAAGGTTGACCACGACGAAGTTCTGCTCGACATCGGTTACAAGACCGAAGGTGTCATCCCTTCCCGCGAGCTTTCCATCAAGCACGACGTTGACCCAGGTGAAGTTGTCACCGTTGGCGACAGCGTCGAAGCCTTGGTCCTGACCAAGGAAGACAAGGAAGGCCGCCTGATCCTGTCCAAGAAGCGTGCGCAGTACGAGCGCGCTTGGGGCGACATCGAAAAGATCAAGGAAGAGGACGGCGTCGTTACCGGTACCGTCATCGAGGTTGTCAAGGGTGGCCTCATCCTGGACATCGGCCTGCGTGGCTTCCTGCCAGCATCGCTCGTCGAGATGCGCCGTGTGCGCGACCTGGCTCCATACATCGGCCAGGAAATCGAAGCCAAGATCATCGAGCTGGACAAGAACCGCAACAACGTTGTGCTTTCCCGCCGTGCATGGCTCGAGCAGACCCAGTCCGAGGTTCGCTCGACCTTCCTCAACAAGCTGGAAAAGGGCCAGGTTCGTCCGGGCGTTGTTTCCTCCATCGTCAACTTCGGTGCATTCGTGGACCTGGGCGGCGTAGACGGCCTGGTACACGTTTCCGAGCTGTCCTGGAAGCACATCGACCACCCATCCGAGGTTGTCGAGGTTGGCCAGGAAGTAACCGTAGAGGTTCTGGAAGTCGATCTGGACCGCGAGCGCGTTTCCCTGTCGCTGAAGGCTACCCAGGAAGATCCTTGGCAGACCTTCGCCCGCACCCACGCACTGGGTCAGGTTGTACCGGGCAAGGTTACCAAGCTGGTTCCATTCGGTGCGTTCGTACGCGTCGAAGACGGCATCGAAGGCCTGGTTCACATCTCCGAGCTTGCAGTTCGCCACGTTGAACTGGCTGAGCAGGTTGTCTCCGTTGGCGACGAACTGTTCGTCAAGGTCATCGACATCGACCTGGAGCGCCGCCGCATCTCGCTGTCGCTCAAGCAGGCTAACGAAGGTGTTGACCCAGAGGGCACCGAGTTCGACCCAGCACTCTACGGCATGGCTGCAGAGTACGACGAGGCCGGCAACTACAAGTACCCAGAGGGCTTCGACCCAGAGTCGAACGAATGGCTCGAGGGCTTCGACACCCAGCGCGCTGCATGGGAAGCACAGTACGCTGCTGCCCAGGAGCGTTGGGAAGCACACAAGAAGCAGGTTGTTGCCGCTATCGCTGCCGACGCAGAAGCAGAGCCTGCTGCTGCCGGTGGTTCCGAGCCAGCTCCAGCTTCGTACTCCTCGGAGGCGCCAGCCACCGATGCAGGCACCCTGGCTTCGGACGAAGCACTGGCTGCACTGCGCGAGAAGCTGACCGGCAACTAATTCCGGCTTCTGCCTCGTGCAGAGATCGTGATTAGCTTTAGCTGATTCACGAAGGTCCAACCCTGCAAGGGTTGGACCTTCGTTTGTTTAACTGGTTTTTTGCTTGCCGGCATGGCTGGCGCGTCATTATTTCTGCTGACATCCGCCGGGCAGGAATAGCTCCGAAGGAGCACTGCTCTTAATACTTGCTGAGGTTAGACTAAAAGTGCACCGATCAGGTGGACTCACTAACGGCAGGTAGTAGCACATGGCAACGACAGGAAATTCGCCGGCAGACTATGCGGCAGGCGCAACTGCCGGGCAGCAGATCCCGGTGCGCCAGGTCAGCCACGAGGAGTGGGAGACTGTACCGCGCACTATTCCCAATTTCTGGGTTGCCGCAGCGACCTGGCTTCCGCTGGTTGCACTGGTGGTCCTCGTCCGTTCGGATCTTCTGCATTCCCCGTACCTGGACAAGGGCTTCATGGACATCCTCTCCTTCTCCATGGTCGCTACCGTCCTGGCCATGATCTTTGGCGGCGGACGGCAATCACCCTGGATGGGCTTGGGCGTAGCCGCCGGAATCTATTTCCTGCTGGCTCCGGCCGGGGACCTGCAAAGGATCCTGATGCTGGCGCTGGGCTATTTCCTGCTGCTCGCACTGTCCGTAGGTCTCATGGACGCACGGTTTCGACGCCTGCTGAGAACCTGGAAGCGTGAAGCCTCAGGAGGCATCGCCTTGGCGCCGGGGCAAGAGAGCGATTTTGAAATCACCAAGCAAATGTCGCCCATGGTATGGAAGCTTGCGGTGGGAGCACTGATCTACCCGCTGCTCCGGCTGGGCTGGGAACTGGTCAGCACGGAAGTTCATTCGCTGCATGACTTGGATGAAGGCTACCGCCTTGACGTGTACGCCGCGGCCGTCCTGCTGGGCATCAGCCTGCTGCTGAGCATGCTGCGCTGGATGCGCTTGAAATCGATGGGACTTTTCGCACTCGAAGTTCCAGCGGACCACCGAATTGGTCCAACGTCATTGCGGGCCTATGGCAACGCGATCCTCATCGAAACGGAAGAAACCGGGGCCTGCCTGTGCCGCAACGACGACAAGAACGGGTCCAAGCAGAAATTTGAGGATCCGCGATTCATTTTCTGCTCAGAGGTGTGCCCGGTGCACGGGGTGCATGCGGTCAACCAGCGCTCTGCCGAAGAGTTCCTGGGCATCGCGTCCCAGCCCTGGGTCTATGGGGAGAACCTGAATGGGAAACTGCTAGAGGCAACCGGCCAGCGCTTGGTCATTGCAGGGCTCAGCGGCTGGGGCTCACGCCCGGTCGCGGTGCGCGCTTCATGGCTCTACGGCGGAGGGAAGCAGGCCAGCGCCTACTACGTCCCGGCATCGGCACGCGAGCCTCTGGCCAGAACCAAGCGCCGCCTGGCGGTCCAGACCCCTGCCGGTGATTCGGTTACGGCTGATACTTTCGAGAATAATGAGCGGGGCGAGATCGACCGGATCAACCTTCGTCCATTGGGGATCAACGCCCAAGCCGTCCGCGTGCACGGTGGACGCCCTTTCTTGATCTAGCCGGATGGCCCCGGCGCATTGCCGCGAACTAGGCGGCCTTGGCCATGTGGTAGCTGTTGCGCACCGGGGTCTGGGTGGGATCGACGAAGCTGGGCAGGATGACCTTGGGTACGCCATCGTCGGCAATGACCTTGATCAACCCGGCATGAACGTCATGATGATGCGTGTCGCAGAGCATCGCGCTCCAGTAGACCGCAGTGACACCGCCCTCGGACCAGAACCAGATGTGGTGGATGTTGCAGCGTTCGGGATCCATGGTGCACCCGGGAACTATGCAGCCGCGATCGCGCACCGCAACACCCAGGCGCATGTAGTTCGGATGCTTGCGCTGGCTGCGCCCGATATCAAGGAGCTCGCCCCTGCCGCCGAGCACCATCGGGATGATGCGTGCCCTGGCCAGGGTCTGGCGCAGGTCAGTTGCATCGAGCTTGAAACCGTGCTGGGTGATGCCATGGGTTCTCGCGCGGCCTTCCAACTCGTCCAAGGTCAGCATGACCACGACCTGCGGGGTGATGGTGGGGACATCCACGGTGCCTGCATCATTCCCATCGGCGCCCTTGGGGGTCCCGCCATTGCGCGCGGCATCCAGCAGCTCCTGGAGAAGCTTCGTGTTGATCTCCAGCAGATTCATCAGGCCGTTGAGGCGGCGTGCCGCGGGAGAAAGCGGTGGGGAAACAGGATCTTCGCTGGCGGCAGCTTCCTCATCGGTCAAGAAATCCGGATGGCCTCCGGCGTCGGCCTGGTAGGAAGTGCCAGGGGCAGCATCCTGCCCTGTACGCTGTCCCGGAGACTGGGCAAAAGCCTCCCGTGCGGCTTGGCCGGAACCGGAGCGGGGATTGTCGCTTCGCGAAATGCCCGATTCGAAGAGTTCTGCGCGCGTAGGGCGCAGGGCGAGGTCGTAGTGGACCAGGCCGCCGCGTTCGCCCCGCCGGTACAGGCCTTCCTGGGCTTCGGGCCGCTTCTTGCCCAAGCGTTCCTTCTGGGATTTCAGGAAGCTGTTGACCAACTGCCTGCGGGTGCCGGGGTCGGGTTCGTCCAACTGCTGGTTGACGATGGATTCAAGCAGCTCGCCATCTTCGGTGAGCGCCGAGGCGGTGGCCGGTGCGGCGTATTCGTCGCGTTGGGGTTCCAGAGCGCCCAGGCGGCGGGCCGCGCTGAGCACTTCGGCTGGTGGCTGGCGCAGATCGGTGAAGCGCCGCGCCAGCAGCGGGAACTGTGCCTGGTGCCGCTGATGCTGGTAGTCGTATTGCGCGAAGACATGGCTGGCGGACTGGATGCGGCGCTTGGCCTCGAAATGGTCGGTGCGCAGCCAGGATGCCAGCAGTGCCGCAGGGCCGGTGAAGCTGGGCCGCTTTCCGGTGCGCTGGGCAGGGACGGAGAAATCGGTGGTGCCCTGGCGGGCCGCGGCGAGTTCAACCTGGGCCAGGGTGTGCGCCGCGGTGTCATCGACCAGGTGGGCTGCGTAGATCTGGGTGCGAAGGGCCTGGTGGGCCGAAGCTTCTGCCGCGGTGGCCAGGGCCAAGGCGTAGCGCGGATCGTGCAGGTAGTGGGACTCGGGGCCGGTGGCTGGATCGGCGCAGAGCAAGGTCTGGTGCAGGACGGGGATGAACGCGGCGACGGCCAGGGCATCGTCCACCGCGAGGGCCGGCGCATCCTTGATCGCTTGGGCAAGCCCGGCTAGCGCCTGGCTGACAGTTCTGTTCATGGCCCCAGCATGCGCCAGGCGGTGCGCGGCGTGCCGGCCGGCAATACGGCCTGTGGAAAAGCCTAGTGCGCGCGGGTTGATGCAGCCACGGTGAAGGTCCTGTCGCGGGCCAGCTGTTCGGTGGGGCCAACGCGGCGGGCCAATTCGCTGCGGTAGCGCAGGTGCGAATTGAACACGCACAGCAGGGTGCCTCCGGGAGCGAGCACGCGGGCGGCGTCGTCGATCAGCTTGAACGCGATGTCGGCGGTGACGGTGTTGCCGATGTGGAAAGGCGGGTTCAGCGTGACCAGGGTGGCGCTGGCGTCGGGCAGGCGGCCCAGGGCGTCATCCTGCACGGCGGTGAGGCGACCGGCCAAGTTGTTGCGTTGCGCGGCGGCCAGGGTGGAGGCAACCGCGGAGGCCGAATGGTCCGAGGCGTCCACGCGCAGCTGCGGGTTTTCCAGTGCTGCGCAGATGCCGATCGCGCCGTTGCCGCAGGCCAGATCGACCAGCGTGGCGTGCCCGGAGAGGTCCGGAAGGTTTTCCAGCAGGAGCCGGGTGCCCGGATCCAGCCGGGCGGCGCCGAAGGTCCCGGCACCGGCATGCAGCGTGAAGCTGGTGCCGCGCACCTGGTGGGTGGCAGTGGCCGGGAAGCTGCTGGCGGGCTGTTCGTCACGCGGGGTGCTGGCTGTGAGCACCCGGGATTTCTGCCGGGCCAGCGAGACATCGACGCGGGTGAAATGCGCCGCGAGCACCTCGTTCATGGAACGGCTCATGTGCTTGATGCGGCCACCGGCGAAAAGCTTCGCGCCGGGATCGGCGACAGCAGCTGCCGCGGCGGCCTGTTCTCCCAGCACGTCCAGTCCGCGAGGCAGGGCCAGCAGGATCGAACTGGCGCCCTGGGCGACCTGTTCCAGGGTGCAGAATTCGAGGTCTCCGGCCCGCTCGGGCATGAGCCGGGCGAGGTTGGCCTCGATGGCCCGGCGGGCGGTGAGCGAATCGGTGTGCACGCGCACGCTCGTGCTGCCTAGTGCCAGCGCGCCCAGGGCCAGCGCGCCGTAGTGGTCGCCGATGACCGCAATGGCATCCGGCCAGCGGTCCGAGGGTCCGGCCGCGGCGGCGCAGGTGTCCAGGATGAGCCGGTCGCAGGCGTCGGCGGCGTAGAGGTTGGCGGCTTCGACATCGGGCCAGCGGCGCAGGGCGGGGAGCAGGGCCTGGAGGCTGCTGGCGGCAGCGGGCGTGCCTTCGGGATTGGCGGCGGAGTTCAAATCAGATCAACCCATTGCGTGTTGGCGGCGGCCAGTTCCCCGGCGCCGGAGGTGAGTGCGGCGATGCCGGTGCGCAGCTGCGTGGCTGCTTCGGGAGTGTCCGGGATGCCGATCTGCACGATTGCGGCATCGGCCTGCCAGAGGGTCGGTTCGACCTGGTAGCCGGCGGCGCGCAGCTCGTTCTCGTAGCGGGCCGCGTCGGCGTGGGCGGCGGCGAAGGTGAAGATTCGCATGCGCTGGCGCAGGTGCAGCTGCGCATTGTCCAGCCCGGAAGATACCGCCTCGGAATATGCGCGGACCAGTCCGCCGGCGCCAAGCTTGATCCCGCCGAAGTAGCGGACCACCACGGCCAGCACGTCCGAGAGCACGCTGCCGTCGGCGATTTCGCGCTTGGCCAGGGCATCGAGCATCGGGATGCCGGCGGTGCCCGAGGGCTCGCCGTCGTCGTTGGAGCGTTGGGCCATGCGATCGGGGCCCAGGATGAACGCGCTGCAGTGGTGGCGGGCATCGAAGTGGGTCTTGCGCAGGGCCGCGATCTGCGCGCGGGCGGCGGCCTCGGTTTCGACCCGGTAGAGGTAGGTGATGAATCGCGAACGCTTGATTTCCAGCTCGTGCACGCAATCGCTGGTCAAGGTCGTGTACCGTGTCGCGGCCGAGTCGTTGGTGTTCATCCCTCTTAGTTTATAGGGTGGGAACATGATGCATGTGGGACTGACCGGGGGAGTGGCCTCCGGAAAATCTGCGGTCGCGGCCAAATTGGCCGCCCTGGGAGCCGTAGTCATCGATGCCGACGCGTTGGCGCGCAAGGTGGTCGAACCCGGCACGCCCGGGCTAGCTGCGATCAAGGACACGTTTGGCGAAGCCGTTTTGCTGGCCGACGGGTCGCTGAACCGTCCCGCATTGGGCGCGATAGTCTTCGCCGACGAGGCGGCGCGGGCCAAGCTCAACGCGATCGTGCACCCGCTGGTGCGGGAGCAAGCGGCGAAGTTGCGCCAAGGAGCGCCAGCCGGCTCGCTGGTGGTCGAGGACATCCCGCTGCTGGTCGAGACCGGCCAGCTGGACAGCTTCGACGCGGTGGTCGTCGTGGCCGCCCCGCACGCCGAACGCATCCGCCGCATGGTCCAGGACCGCGGCTGGACCCGGGAAGATGCCGAGGCCCGGATGGCCGCGCAGGCCACGGATGACCAGCGGGCGGCCGTAGCCGACTACCTGCTGGATAATTCCGGTACCTTGGAAGAACTGGAGGCGCAGGTTTCTGCCCTCTACCGCCAATTGGCGCCAGCACAGGAGTAGGAATGTACAAGATCTGCAAGTGGAGCACCCTGATCGCTTTCGCCGTCGCCTTGGTGCTGTGGCTCGGATTTGGCGGCCGCACCGAATTCGTTGCCAGCGAATCCGGGCCGTATTCGCCCGTGGTCTACATTTCCGGCTGCCTGGCCCTGCTGGGGCTGATTGCCGCCACCATCATGACCGTGGGATTCTTCGGCAGCAGCATCCAGCGCACCGTCAAGCGCAATGCGATCCGCTACGGGATGCGCAAATAGCACCCCGGATTTAAGCTGAAAGCTGGCTAGGGCGCAGCCCCAACGGTCGGGGCAAGTGGATATGCTGGAAGCATGAGTCTTGCACAGCCGATCAAGCGCGTGGTCGCCCCCTTCGAAGTCATCAGCGAGTACCAGCCTGCCGGCGACCAGCCGCAGGCCATCAAGCAGCTGACCGAGCGGATCAACGCCGGCGAGAAGGACATCGTGCTGCTCGGTGCCACCGGTACCGGCAAGTCCGCGACCACCGCCTGGCTGGTGGAGCAGGTGCAGCGCCCCACCCTCGTGCTGGTGCAGAACAAGACCCTGGCCGCCCAGCTGGCCAACGAGTTCCGCGAGCTGATGCCCAATAACGCGGTGGAGTACTTTGTCTCCTACTACGACTACTACCAGCCCGAGGCCTACGTCCCGCAGACCGATACCTTCATCGAGAAGGACTCCTCGATCAACGAGGAAGTCGAGCGCCTGCGGCACTCGGCCACCAACTCCCTGCTCACCCGCCGCGACACCATTGTGGTCGCCACCGTCTCGTGCATCTACGGCCTGGGCACTCCCGAGGAATACGTGGCCGGGATGGTCACCGTGCGCACCGGCGAGGAACTGAACCGCGACGCGATGCTGCGCCAGTTCGTGGCCATGCAGTACACCCGCAACGACATGGACTTCCACCGCGGCACCTTCCGCGTGCGCGGGGACACGGTGGAGATCATCCCGATGTACGAAGAGCAGGCCGTGCGCATCGAGTTCTTCGGCGACGAGGTGGAAGCGATCCACACCCTGCACCCGGTCACCGGCGAGGTGATCCGCGAGGAGACCGAGATGTACATCTTCCCGGCCAGCCACTATGTGGCCGGTGCCGAGCGGATGCACAAGGCGATCAAGCGGATCGAGGACGAGCTGGCGGTGCGCCTGAAGGAGCTGGAATCGCAGAACAAGCTCGTCGAGGCCCAGCGGCTGCGCATGCGCACCACCTACGACCTGGAAATGATGGAGCAGATGGGTTTCTGCAACGGCATCGAGAACTACTCGCGCCATATCGACGGCCGCGATGCCGGCAGCGCCCCGCACTGCCTGATCGACTATTTCCCCGATGACTTCCTGCTGGTGATCGACGAGTCGCATGTCACCGTGCCGCAGATCGGCGCCATGTACGAGGGCGACATGTCCCGCAAGCGCACGCTGGTGGAACACGGCTTCCGCCTGCCAAGTGCCATGGACAACCGCCCGCTGAAATGGGATGAGTTCCTTGAGCGCATCGGGCAGACCGTGTACCTTTCGGCCACCCCGGGCAAGTACGAGCTGGGCAAGTCCGACGGGTTCGTGGAGCAGATCATCCGCCCCACCGGGCTGATCGACCCCGAGATCATCGTCAAGCCCACCAAGGGCCAGATCGATGACCTGCTCGATGAGATCCGTACCCGTGTGGATCGCGATGAGCGCGTGCTGGTCACCACGCTGACCAAGCGCATGGCCGAGGACCTGACCGACTACCTCACCGAGCACCAGGTGCGGGTGCAGTACCTGCACTCCGATGTGGACACGATCCGCCGCGTGGAGCTGCTGCGCGAGCTGCGCATGGGTTCCTTCGACGTGCTGGTGGGCATTAACCTGCTGCGCGAGGGCCTGGATTTGCCCGAGGTTTCGCTGGTCGCGATCCTGGATGCCGACAAGCAGGGCTTCCTGCGTTCGGCCACCAGCCTGATCCAGACCATCGGCCGTGCCGCGCGTAACGTCTCGGGCCAGGTGATCATGTATGCCGACAAGATCACCGATGCGATGGACCAGGCGATCGAGGAGACCAATCGCCGACGGGCAATCCAGGAAGCGCACAACAAGGAGCACGGGATCGACCCCACGCCGCTGCGCAAGAAGATCGCTGACATCACCGACCAGCTGGCGCGTGAGGATGCCGACACCCAGGAACTGCTGAACAACAACCGGTTGGCGAAAAATGCCAAGCGCACCAAGGCCTCGTCCACCGTGCGCAAGGACGGGCTGGCCGCCGCCCCGGCCGAGGACCTGCTGGCCCAGATCGGGGAAATGACCGAGCAGATGCACGCCGCGGCCGCTGAGTTGCAGTTCGAGCTGGCCGCCCGGATCCGTGATGAAGTGTCCGAGTTGAAGAAGGAATTGCGCCAGATGAAGGCTGCCGGGCACGCGTAGCCCTGCTGCTGTCCAGCGCAGTTTTGGGACATGCGCCAAGCCTGTGCAGTTCCTGTGCGCTACACTTGATCACTGGACGTAGGGGAGTATCCCAATGCTGTGGACGTCAACACGCGAACCAATGATGTTTCGCCGGGCACAGCAGCCGATCACTGAGCCAGCTATCGAAGTGTTTCGAATTCTGGTGTGGCGGCGGAGAGACTTGCGGCGATTTTCCATACCCTCCAACGAAAGGTCGCTCGTCCGTGGGCACTAATGGGTTAACTATTCAATTCGAGATCATCGCGCTGATTGTTCTGTGCGCGGTGCTCATCGCAGACCTGCTGTACGTCACCAAGCGTCCGCACATTCCTTCCATGAAGGAAGCAGGCATTTTTGTCGGCATCTACATCTCCTTGGCATTGATCTTCGGTGCCGTGATCTGGACGCAGGCTGGACCCCAGCTTGGCCAGGAATTCTACGCCGGCTGGGTCACCGAATACGCGTTGTCGGTGGACAACCTGTTCGTCTTCATCATCATCATGGCGCGCTTCTCGGTACCGCGCAAGTACCAGCAGGAAGTGCTGATGTTCGGCATCATCATCGCGTTGGTCCTGCGCGCAATCTTCATTGTGCTCGGCGCCGCGATCATCGAGCAGTGGTCGTGGGTCTTCTACATCTTCGGCGCCTTCCTGCTGTGGACCGCATGGAACCAGCTCAAGGACGACGATGAGGACGAGGAAAGCGGCTTGGTTAAGAAGCTGACCTCCAAGCTGCCGATTTCCAAGGACTTCGATGGCGCCAAGCTGCGCACCGTGGTCGACGGCAAGAAGCTGTTCACCCCGATGGTGCTGGTCTTCGTGACCATCGGCATGACCGACCTGCTGTTCGCCTTCGACTCGATCCCGGCCATCTTCGGCCTGACCAAGTCCGCGTTCATCGTGTTCACCGCGAACATCTTCGCGCTGATGGGCTTGCGCCAGCTCTACTTCCTGCTCGGTGGCCTGATGAACCGCCTGGTCTTCCTGAAGCACGCACTGAGCTTCATCCTCGCTTTCATCGGCGTGAAGCTGGTCTTCCACGCCCTGCACGAGAACAGCCTGCCGTTCATCAACGGCGGCGAGCCGCTGCATTACGCGTGGCTGGACATTTCCGTGGGTGTTTCGCTGCTGGTCATCCTGGGCGCGATCGTTATCGCAACCGTGCTGTCGCTGTGGAGCCCATGGGGCAAGCGCGCCGCTGCTTCGGCTGAAGCCGCGGAGCTCGCCGGCGCAGCGGAAGCTGCAGAGCAGGACGCCGCCAAGTAATCCGCACAATTACCCGCCGGGACCAGTTGCTTCCAACTGGCCTCGGCGGGTTTTCCGTACCCGCATAGTGTGCCTATGCTGTTCTGCTAAGGTATTTTCCATGAGCGACCTATCGACAGAAGCCAGTGGCATTGCCACCGGCGTAGCACTAGCGTCGGGCACCATGTCCCGGCTGCTTGGACGCGCGGCCGGGCAAGGCCGATCGGTGACCGCTTGGCGGGTGCTTTCCACCCTGGACCGGTTGGGCCCCCAGCGCGTGGGCGACTTGGCCATCGAGCAGCGCGTGGCCCAGCCGACCATGACCGGTCTGGTCATCCGCATGGAAAACGACCAGTTGGTCCAGCGCCAACCGGACCCTGGAGACGGGCGCGCCAGCCTGGTGAGCCTGACCGGCGACGGCAAGGAGGCCATTGAAGCCTACCGGCAACGCGCGATTTCCTCGCTGGCCGGCGGCATCGATTCCTTCAGCGCCGAGGAACGGCGGATTCTGGCGCAGGCTGTGCCGCTGCTGCAGCGGTTGAATGACCAGGTTGCCGCGAAGCTGGACCATTAGCAGCAGAAGGCTTAACGCGCAGGGCGCTTGAATCCCCGGGGGATTCAAGCGCCCTGCGCGTTAACCTAGCCGGTGCGCGGGCTAGCTGTCCTGGGCCGCGGCGTCCGGGTCTTCGCCGTTGGCCATGGCCAGCAGCCGGCGGAAGATCGCCGGGCCGTCGTCGCCGATGCCGTCATGGTGGAATTGATCGGTCACCCAGGTCTGCAACCCGGCCACCTGCGAGGCGGTGCGCAGCGAGAGCTCGCGGTCCACGTAGACGTCGTCATGGTAGACCGCGGCGGCCACCGGCACGGTGTTCTTGGCCAGGACGTCCAGATCGTAGAGCGGGCCGAAGCCTTCGTGCTCGGCCAGGATGCGGGCCACGTCCTCCAGGGGGCGCAGGGCAGGATCTTCGGCGAAGTGCCAGCTGTAGATCATCTCGCCGGTCAGCAGCGGGGTCGCCGCGTGGCGGGTGAAGTCGGCGAATTCCGGCAGGACTTGTTCGGCCGCGAAATTGGTCGGCGCGCCTTGGGCGTAGATGGTTTCATGCATCAGCGCATAGAGCGGGTTCGAGGCGAAAGAGCTCTGGGCCAAGAGCGCTTCGAGGAAGTTATCCGAGAGGCGGTCGCCGCCCGGGGTGTGGCTGAAGGCCTCCTCGAAGATGTGATGCAGCAGGTGCACCCGGGTGTTTCCGCCCAGGTACATGCCCAGCATCTGCACCAGCGGCACGGTGACGCGCTGGCCGTTGGGCAGCAGCTCATCGTCATTGGTGCGCACATGCTCGTAGATCCTGTGCAGGGTCTGGAAGTCCTCGGGGTACCAGGAGAAGTACTCGCGGTTGCGTTCTGCCATCCGCTGGTAGGTGGCGCGGTAGACGGTCTTCGCATCGGCATCCAGCGAGGCCAGCCCGCCGGTGACCAGGCAGCGGGTGAGCGACTGCGGGAAGAGCGAGAGATAGGTCAGGGTGCAGAACCCGCCGTAGCTCTGCCCCAGGGTGCTCCACTGCTCGATGCCCAGGTGCTCGCGCAGGGCTTCGGCGTCGCGCACAATCGAGTCGGCGCGGAAATGCGAGAGGTAGCGGGCCTGGGCGGCCGAGTCCCCGCGCAGCGGCAAGGACTTGCGGTTAGCCGGGGTGGACAATCCGGTGCCGCGCTGGTCCAGCAGCAGCACGCGGAAGTGCTTGGTGGCTTCGGCCAACCATCCCGACAAGGAACCGGGGCGCGGGGATTTGCCCCCTGGACCGCCCTGCAGGAACAGCAGCCAGGGCTTGGCCGTGCCGGTGCTGATCTCGCGGGCGAAGACCGAGATCTTTTCGCCCTGCGGATCGGCGTGATCCAGTGGAACCTCGATGCGATGGTCGGTGACATCCATACCGCGGTAGTGGCGCATTAGTTCGCTCCTTGCATGCCAAGTTGTTGCAGTGCTTCGCCGTCCAGGCGCCGGGTGCTCCAGCCGTCCATGGAGCTGGAACCGATGGCGTCGTAGAACCTGATGGCCGGCTCGTTCCAATCCAGCACTGACCATTCCAGGCGCTTGTAGCCGCGTTCGACGCAGATCTGCGCCAGCGTGCGCAGCAACGCGGTGCCGGTGCCTGAACCGCGCTGGGATTCGCGCACATACAGATCCTCCAGATGGATGCCGTGCCGGCCTTCCCAAGTGGAGTAGGTCAGATACCACAGGGCCATGCCCTTGAGCGTCCCGGTTTCATCCTCGGCAACATGGGCGAAGACCTGGGGATTGGGGCCGAACAGATGGGATTGGAGGTCTGCTGCGGTGTTGAGCACCGCATCAGGTTCCCTTTCATAGTCGGCCAATTCCTGGATCATCGCCAAGATCTGCGGGCAGTCGCCCGGAACAGCTTCACGCACAATACTCATGTGTTCCAGCTTACCTCCGTCGCACCGCTAAAACGTCGGTGACCAGACCTAAGGTTGAATGCATGATGGGTGGACACCACGCGGTGAGCGGCGCAGCCGCATGGTTGGCAATTACAACTGACGTCACCGTGGGTTCGGTGAACCTGGGGCTGGGAACTTTCCAGATGGACCGCTGGGAAACCCTGGCCGGCGCGATCGTCTGCGCTGGCGCGGCCCTGCTGCCCGACGCGGATCACCATGGGGCCACGATCGCCCGCTCGCTGCCCCCGTTCTCCAGCATTTTCACGCGGATTGTCGGTTCGGTTTCGGGCGGGCACCGCAACGGCACCCATTCGCTGATCGGCATCGCCTTCTTCATCTTCCTGGCCTGGCTGGCCAACGGCTGGGATGTGCAGACCGCGGCGTTGGGCACGGTCTACCCGGCCGCGGCGCTGTTCGCGATCCTGCTGATTTCCTTCGCGGTGAAGACCATGAAATTCATGCCGCCGCTGCTGTGCTGGATTATCGCCTTGGCCGCCGGGACTTTCGTCGGGATGAATGCGCCGGAGCAGAACCTCTGGTTCCTGATGGCAGTCTCCCTGGGCGCGATCGTGCACGTGCTGGGCGACATGCTGACCATCGGCGGCTGCAATCTGCTGTGGCCGATCAAGATCGGCTCGCCGCGCTGGTTCCGCCGGCTGCCGCTGATTGGCGGCTGCTGGAAGTCCAATGGGCGGGTGGCATTGCCGATTCTGGCCGAGACGGGCTCCACCGCAGAATGGCTGCTCGCGACGCTGCTCACTACCTATGTGGGCATCGCGCTGATCGTCGCCTGACGGCCCCCGGCCCGCTGCCGGCTCGCCGCAGTGCAACGCGCTTTGGCTGGCAGCCGGTGATCTGGCATGATCCGAACCATGCAGTTTCAATTCACCCGGCGCATCACCTGGGATCAGCTTCCCGGCGAACTGCGCGCGCGGATCGAATCGCACCTTGGATCCCGGGTGATCCGGGCGCTAAGCCAAGCCTCGGGGTTTTCCCCGGGCAGCGCCGATCGGCTGCTCACCGCCGATGGCCAGCGGGTCTTCGCCAAGGCGGTGCATCCGGGCCTCAGCGCCCCGGCCACGGCATTGCACGCCCGCGAAGCGGCAATAGCGGCCAAGCTCCCGGCGGCCTTGCCGGTTCCGCAGTTCCTGGGGCGCATCAGCTGGCAAGGCTGGGAGGCCTTGGTCTTCGCTGAAGGCCCAGGGGCCAGCCCGCAGCTTCCCTGGCCGGCCGGACAGCTGGAACGGGTACTGGACACGCTGGCGCAGCTGGCTCATCAGGCCCCCGATTCCCTGATTGAGCTGCTGCCGCCGCTGGAGGAGGAACTGCGCGAGGACGTAGCCGGTTTTGGGCGGATCATGCAGGACGGCTGGCTTCCAGCTGATCCCTGGGTGGCACAGAACCTGGAAGAACTCCATGGGCTGGCCATGGACGGTATCGGGGCGCTGGCCGGAGACCAGCTGGTGCATTCGGATCTGCGCTCGGACAACATCCTGCTGGGAGACGGCGGAGAAGTGCTGCTGGTGGATTGGCCCTGGGCTTCGCGGGGCGCCGCATGGTATGACGCGTTGACGGTGCTGGTTGAAGCGCGGATCTTCGACCCGGCGCTGGATGCGGATGCCATTGCCGCCTCCCACCCGATCTTCGAATCGGTGGGCGCTGACGCGGTCAGCGCGGTCTTAGCTGGACTGGCAGCCTACTATGTGGACGCGGCGCGCAGGCCCGAGGTTCCCCGGCTGCCCACGCTGCGCAGCTATCACGCGAAGCAGGCGGCCGCCACCGTTGGGTGGCTCAAGGCGCGGCTGGCCTAGCTGGCTATTGCAGGGGCTAGCTGAACCGGGCCGGCGTGGCATTTTCCCCGCGGTAGACCAGGGCCAGGCCCAGGACCAGCGAACCGAGCTGGACCAAGGTCGCCAGCCACGCGCCGGAAGCAAAGAGCTCGGACCAGCCGCTGAGCAGCCCGACCAGGACCAGCAGCAGGAGGCCTGCCCCGAGCAGGCGAAGCTTGTACCCGTTCATGGCCATACCCTACGGCACTGTCCGCGGCATTGCCACCGGACTCCGGGAAGATGCCTCGGGCATCGAGTGCGCGACTAGCCCAGATGCCGGGGTTGGTCCAGCGCCGTGCCGGATCCCATGCAGATAATTGGCGGCAAGCCGGAATCCAGCCGGGAAAGTACCAGCTGTTCCTGCGCAACGAGGTTCTGCGGCAGGGCATCGAGCGGGAACCAGCGAAGCTCGCAGGCTTTCTCCGGTTCCATGAGGCGTGGAGTACCGTCCCACTGGCGCGCCAGGAAGAAGAAATCCACAGGGGATTGGGCGCCGCTGCCCGCTTGCAGGTAGCGGTGCACCGTGCACAGCGGCTGGAGCTGGTCTGCCGCGATCCGGATGCCCAGTTCCTCGCGGGCTTCGCGAACGGCGGCGGCAACGGCAGCCTCGCCGGGCTCAACGTGCCCGGCGGCCGCCGTGCTCCAGAACCCGTCCATGTAGCCGGTTCCCGACCTCAGTTGAAGCAGGACTTCGTCGGCGCGCCGCAAGATGGCGTAGCTGATGGCGGGCATCAGGAGTCCAGGCGGCCCACCGAAGTCACCTTGACCACAGGTTCGCCGGCCTCGTCCGAGTCATCCAGGGAGATGGTGGCGGTGATGCCCCAGTCGTGGTGCTCGGATGGGTCGGCGAAGATCTGGCGCACCTCCCAGGTGCGCTGGGGCATGTCCTTGATGATGAACAGCTTCGAGCCGCGTCCGGCGGGACCGTCGTCGATGTCCTCGTGCTCGTCGAAGTAGTCGTCCATGGCATCGGCCCAGGTGTCCGCGTCGAAGCCGCTATGCCCGTCGAGCTCGCCTAGGGCCTTGTCCTGCTCGTCGGCGAACAGCTTCACGCGGCGGAACATCTCGTTGCGGACCATTACGCGGAAGGCGCGCACATTGCTGGTCAGCTTTTCCGGTGCCGGAGGCGGTGCGGTTTCGGTTGCCTCGCTCAGCTCGCCGCGGGAGAGCTCTTCCCATTCGTCCAGCAGCGAGGAGTCGATCTGGCGGATCATCTCGCCGAGCCATTCGATCAGGTCTTCGAGGTCCTCGCGCAGCGCGTCCTGGGGAACGGTCTGTCGCAGGGCCTTGTAGGCATCGGTGAGGTAGCGCAGCAGCACGCCCTCGGAGCGGGCCAGCTGGTAGTACTGGACGAAATCGGAGAAGCCCATGGCGCGTTCGTACATGTCGCGCACGATCGACTTCGGCGCCAGTTCGAAGTCCGAGAGCCACGGCGCGCCGGAGCGGTACTGCTCGAAGGCGCTTTCCAGCTTCTCGGCCAGCGGCATCGCATAGGTGATTTCATCCAGTGCGTTCATGCGGTCGTTGTAGTCCATGCCTTCGGCCTTCATCGCGGCGATGGCCTCGCCGCGGGCCTTCTTCTCCTGGCCGGAGAGCACCTGGCGCGGCTTTTCCAAGGTCGCCTCGATCACCGAAACGACATCCAGCGCATAGCTGGCCGAATCCGGATCCAGCAGGTCCAGGGCGGCCAGCGCGAAGGGCGAGAGCGGCTGGTTCAGCGCGAAGTTCTGCTGCAGGTGCACGGTCAGCTCATAGTAGTTGCCGTATTCGTCTGGCTCATTGCGGCGCACGACCACCTCGGTGGCGATCAGTTCGCGCAGGATTCCCAGGGCGCGCAGCTTCAGCTTGCGCTGGGACGCCGGGGTCTCGTGGTTTTCGCTGAGCAGGCGCTGGGCGGCCTCGAACGAATTGTCCTCGCGCTCCAGCAGGTTCAGCAACATCGAGTGCGAGACCTGGAATGAGGACTTCAGCGTCTCGGGGGCGGCCTCGACGATCTTCTCGAAGGTCTTCTCGCCCCAGGTCACGAAGTTCTGCGGCGGCTTCTTCTTCGGGATCTGCTTGAGCTTGGAAGAGCCCTCGCCGTGCTTCTTCAGCGCCTTTTCCATGGCCTTGTGGTTCTCGATCGCATGCTCCGGAGCCTGCACCAGCACGGTGCCTGCGGTATCGAAACCTGCGCGGCCCGCGCGCCCGGCAATCTGGTGGAATTCGCGGGCGTTCACGATGCGCGTACGGGTGCCGTCGAACTTGGACAGCGCGGTGATCACCACGGTGCGGATCGGCACATTGATGCCCACCCCCAGGGTGTCGGTGCCGCAAATGACCTTGAGCAGGCCGGCCTGCGCCAGCTGCTCGACCAGGCGGCGGTACTTGGGCAGCATGCCGGCGTGGTGGATGCCGATGCCGTGGCGCACCAGGCGGTTCAGCGTCTTGCCGAACCCGGCGGCAAAGCGGAATCCGCCGATCATCTCGGAGATCTTTTCCTTCTCCTCGCGCGTGGCCACATTCACGCTCATCAACCCGGTGGCGCGGTCGATGGCATCGAGCTGGGAGAAGTGCACGATGTAGATCGGCACCTGCTTGGTCTTGATCAGTTCCTCCACGGCCTCCTGCACCGGCTCCATGGAGTAGTAGAAGTGCAGCGGGATTGGGCGCTCGGTGTGCGCGACGGTCACCGTCGGGGTGCCGGTGCGCTCTTCGAGTTCCTGCTCGAAGCGGGTGACATCGCCCAGGGTGGCGCTCATCAGCAGGAACTGCGCCTGCGGCAGCTCGATCAGCGGCACCTGCCAGGCCCAGCCGCGCTGCGGATCGGCGTAGAAGTGGAACTCGTCCATGATCACGCAGCCCACGTCCGCCTTGGAGCCTTCACGCAGGGCGATGTTCGCCAGGATCTCAGCGGTGCAGCAGATGATCGGGGCGTCGGCGTTCACCGAGGAATCACCGGTGACCATGCCGACGTTCTCTGCGCCGAAGATCTTGCACAGGTCGAAGAACTTCTCGGAGACCAGCGCCTTGATCGGCGCGGTGTAGAAGCTGATCTGGTCTCGGGCCATGGCGTAGAAGTGGGCTGCGATGGCAACCATGGACTTGCCCGAGCCGGTGGGGGTGGCCAGGATGACGTTGTTGCCGCCGGCCAGCGCCATCGACGCTTCGTCCTGTGCGGGGTAGAGGTTGATGCCACGGGTTGCGACCCATTGGCCGAAAGCCTCGTAGATTTCGTCGTCGGATACGTTCTTGGCGTCTGCTGGCAGATAATCGGTGAGCAACATGATGTTCCTAGCCTATCGGTTGAGAACTATGACTGGGGGCTAGTTGTTGCGTGCGCCTCTCGTTTAGGCTCGGGAACATGAAATGGGATCCGACGAAATACACCGAATTCTCCGATTACCGGGGCCGCCCGTACCTGGATT
This sequence comes from Glutamicibacter sp. NPDC090743, assembly GCF_044769125.1. Taxonomy (NCBI): domain Bacteria; kingdom Bacillati; phylum Actinomycetota; class Actinomycetes; order Micrococcales; family Micrococcaceae; genus Glutamicibacter; species Glutamicibacter sp. NPDC090743. The sequence continues at coordinate 550,259 of NZ_JBIVXE010000001.1, forward strand.
TGCTGGGGCAGCTGGCCGCAGTTGACGCGTCGAAGGTCATCGATCTGGGGTGCGGGCCGGGAAACATGACCCGGCTGCTGGCCCAGCGCTGGCCGCAAGCGCAGGTCACCGGACTTGATTCCTCACCGGAGATGATCGCCAGGGCCACGCAGAGCGAGCACGAGGAAAACCTGGGCTTCGCGCTGGCCGATGCCACGGCCTGGACCCCTGACTCCGACACGGACCTGCTGTTCTCCAATGCGATGCTGCAATGGCTTCCGGGGCACCGCGAGTTGCTGGCCGGTTGGCTGGAGCACCTGAAGCCCGGAGCGAACGTGGCCATCCAGGTCCCGGGCAATTTCGGCTCTCCGTCGCACGCGGTGATGCGCGCAGTTGCCGACAGCCCGAAGTGGTCCGGCCAGCTGGCAGGGGTGCTGCGCCATGACGACGTGGTGGGCGAGCCCGGCGAATACCAGCGGATCTTCCTGGACGCGGGGTTCCAGGCTAATGTCTGGGAAACCACCTACCATCAGCTGCTCGCGGGGGAGGACCCGATCCTGAACTGGGTTCGCGGGACGGCGCTGCTGCCCATTCGCCACACGCTCAGCGACGAAGACAATCTGGAGTTCGAAAACGACTACCGGGCCGAAGTCTCCACGCACTACCCGTCATTTGCTTCGCAGGACGGTACCGTCCTGACGAACTTCCCGTTCCGCAGGATTTTCATGATCGGGCACAAGCTCGGCTGATTTGCTCCAGGCTCGGCATCGTCAGAGCGCTTGGAAGGTGAGCTGGCTCAGCGATTGCTTCCCGCCAGGCACCTTTGCACGATGCCGGGCAGCACACGGACGCAAACCAGGACAACCAGGATGCCCAACGCCACCCCGGAGAAGACATCGTGGACGAAGTGGGCGCCTACGCCCACGCGGGACAGGGCAATGAGCAAGACGGCCGGTATCGCGTACTTGGCCAGCTTCGGAAGGGCCAGCGTGCAGGCTGCGGCGACGCCGGCGGCGACGACCGAATGCTTGGAGGGCCAGGACCAGTCGCCTGCTTCCGGGCATGCCACTGCGGTGAGAGCATCCAGGGCGCGGCAGGGGCGTTCCTCGGCGGCCAGGATCTTGGCCAGTTCGCTCAGGCCATAGGCCGCTACGGCGCCAATCGCGCCTGAAACCAGGCGCCAAAACGCAACTCGATTACGGAAGCAGCACAGGACGGCGAGCGTGCATGCCCCGGCCATCAGCAGCAAGAGCAAGGTCTCGGAAAAGAACGCAGCCGCTGCGGAGAGCGGTGCCGACTTGGCAACAGGTCCTGAAATCCCCAGGTACAAGGCATCACGCAACGGATAGGAGGCCATCGCCAGCACGGCGAGAACCGCGACGATGATGGCTGGCCGCGAGGGGACGACGGAAATTGGTGCGGAGGACCGTGAGTTCACAAGTGGTGATTATACGGATCTGATCCGGCGGCAGGCATCAGCTGGAAGAGGTCCCGCACCATTAAACGCTGCTGCCAGCGGCACGGATGCCGCTGGCATTGCAGTCAAAGGGCTACCACCCGCGTTCGCGCCACTGCTCCAAATTCGGGCGTTCTGCCCCCAGTGTCGTCGAATCTCCGTGCCCGGGTAAAACCTTGGTTTCGTCCGGGAAGCGGTCGAAGATGCGTTCGGTGACGTCTGTGAGCAAAGAGAGGAACCGCTGCGGGTCCTTCCATGTGTTGCCCACGCCTCCGGGGAACAAGCTGTCGCCGCTGAGCACCGCCGGCTGGCCGGAGGAATCAACCAGCGCATAGCCGATCGAACCCGGCGTATGCCCTCGCAGGTGGATCGCCTCGATGATCACATCGCCCAGCTTCAGCTGGTCGCCGTGGTTCAGCGCATGGTCGATCTTGACCCCGCATTCTCCAGCGATGCCGGCCACGTCGTCTGCACCGGCGTAGGTTTGCACCGGGTACTTCTCCACGGCTTCGGCCAACGCGCGCACGTGGTCCCTGTGCTGATGCGTCGTGGCGATGCCGATAATGCGCGGGTCGCTCGCGTCTTCACTGGCCGCCTGGATGAGCCGCTCGATGGCCGGCATGTCATCCGCCGCATCTACCAGCAGCTGTTCGCCGGTCTTCCGATTAGTTACCAGGTACACGTTGTTTGCCATGTCGGATACTGAGACCCAACGGACGGTCACATCGTTCAGCAATAGTTCGTTCATGCAACCAGACTACGGTGCAGATCCCGGCTGACGCGATAGGCTCGGATAAATGCCAAACACAGTCCAAAGGATGGAGTGCAGGATGACCGAACTGGAATTCATCAAGATCGAGCCGAACTCGGGCGTGGCGCCGTATCAGCAGGTCCGTGAGCAGATCCTCTCAGCAATTGCCAAGGGCAAACTAGCTCCGGGCACCAAATTGCCGTCGGTTCGTGCGCTCTCGGGCACCTTGAACCTCGCGGTGAATACCGTCGCCAAGGTCTACAAGGAACTTGAGCTGCAGGGTGCAGTGGTCACCCGCGGCCGCCATGGAACCGTGGTCCAAGCCGCGGAGAATCGTGCAGAGCAGGAAGTCAGCGATGCGGCCGCCGATCTGGCCCGCATCGCCCAACTGTGGTCGGTCGACGAAGCAACCGCGGTAAAGTACCTGCGCGCTGCGTTCAGCTCCCTGCCAAGGTAGCCCGACGCGGTCCTGGAGTCGGCCCCGAATCCCGGCGGGGGGATGGAGCCTGGTGAATGCGAAATGGCATAGTGGTACGTTTTGCTGTGGACAGCTCCAGTATTTCCCGGGGTTGATTAGCTGCCAGCAAGGTAACGGGTGATCGATTTGTCGCATCGCCAACTTTACGACCGCCAGGGTGCCGCCGCTCGCCGTGCCTTCAGCGGGACTCCACCGAATGCTGTCGGGTTGGTGAACCGTAATGGTTCTTGAGTATCTCTATACGGTGTGTCGCGTTGCCTAGTTTGTCAGTTTCCGAAGTCGCCAGCACTGCTGCCCGTAGCCCTCGACACTGCACCTTCCGCAAGCGATAGGGTAAGTGCGAATTACCCACTTTCCCGATGGCGATTCACTTGGAGTTACGGTTGGCGGGTTTTCCCGGTATGACCTTATCGCCGTGCTCAACTCGCAATAGATACAGCTCAACGCCCACGCAGAGCATTTGCTCGGCGCTGCGGTGTTTGGAGATGCCAACAAGCAACACGTTATTAGCCTGGTTGAACGCGGTGTGAGTAACTTAGGCTTGCCAGATGGCGGAACACTTAAGCAAGTATTCGACGCGGCTCTAATGCGCCGATCGAAGCTTTGCCCTCCGACCGCTGGCCCATGTCCCCGTCTAGCTATGGACAAAATCGTCCACACACTTCGTGATGCGTCGACGGCATGCACCTGAACGTTCTTTCACAGTGGCTGCTCCGACGCTTGGCGACGACGATGAGTATCCAAGAGGTTTCTACCTCCGTGCAGTGAATGGGCAGCTCCGGGTTTGAGGCTACTGTTGCGAAGGCCCGCAGCGTTGGTTTCCTGATGACCAATTCATTTTCCACTTGCATCCGTAGCGACACGATTTCCAGGTTCGCCTTGGCATCGACTCCGCATCGATATTTCTCAGATTCTCGTGAGAAGAACAACTTGAGGAGCGCCCGCAAGTGGAACGACCAACGGGACTTAGGATTGCTAGCGACCGCTAGACCTAGTATTCACTCTGGTAGAACGGATGCATGCGATGGCTTGCGAAATGGTTCGACGAAACTGACTGGCCGAGGGACCCTCTCCTGGATGAATTCCGCGATTCAGTTTGGGAGCTCACGCTCGCCGGAGAGACCAGAGGGTGGCTGACCACCTCGATCACTATTATGCGATCGTTCCCGTTTTTCTGGGACAAGCAAGAGAACATGTGGTTCCAAGTGCACTGGTTAGAGGGCGAGCATGAATTACCGGAGGAGGACTACGCGCCAGGGTGGTACACAGTCGAAGAACTGCGGTACGGGCATTTCGTCACCGATGACCCCAGGAATGGTCAAGAGACCAGCTTTAGTGCCACCAGAGTCATCGGTACCGAGCGCGACCAATTGTGGAATCAACTGGATCACGGTGTAATTCGATAAACCGTGAGATGCCCAGATTGCTGTCCTGTTCAGGAACCTTCATCGAGACGCCAAGGACCAGATGTTTGCAGAATGAAGCGGGAGCACACTGGACTAGTTGCCATCCGCGCCTAGCGACACGGAGCGGTTGCCCAGTGACTGGAGACACCTCGGCAATAATGGTCTGCATGATCGAACGTGAACGGTGGAGCATGCGATTCCCGAATAAGTACCAGTCAGCTGGTTGGGGCATCGTCAGTGCGGTGATGTGCGCAGGCCTCTTGGCGGGATGCTCCGTAGTCCCGGATTATTCGGGTGATACCTGCGATGGACGTAAACCGGTTGGCTCTCTGGAGCAAGCCGGCAGGGACCTAGTGGCTGCCGCCTACGCCGCCGATCGGGACGGTGTATGCCGAGTGACCGCACCTTTCCCAGGCGGAGTTCTGGACGATTCAATGGTCGCCATGACTCGGGAAATCCTGGCCGAACGGGGCATCACCCCACAGAACGTCACTGTGGTAACTGGAGAACAGATGGGAAGTGGTGTGGCCGTCCAATTGACAGACGGCAGCAATAACGCTTCCCGCGCGATCGACATCAGCGGCACGGTCGTCCGCGACGACGGATTCACGGTGGGCCTGCCGCCAGAGCTGTATCCCGAGGTTCCGGAGCACCCTGCATCACCGTCTGCATCACCGTCTGCATCGACAGATTCTGCTTCCCGATAGCGCCAGTTACACAGTGAAACGTCCAACGCGACGTCAGTAACCGGAACCCGTACCGGCACGTAGAGGAAAGTACTATAGGGGAGGCGTGCGGAGATGTCATGCTTCACTTATCCGAAGCATGACACCAGCGTTGTTCGGTTAGGCCAATTCGCGGAACCCAAGTCGCTTATATAGATTTAGTGCAGCACCGGAAGTTCCATCTCCGATCCGCAAACTCAGGGTGTCCGCCCCATGCTTCTTGCACGCAGACACGGCAGCGGCAATCAAGGTGTGGCCCAGGCCATGCCCTTGATGAAGGGGATCAACGAAAAGATCGATGATGAATGGGCCGAATAGATCCTCATCCCAGATCGATTTCTCGACAACAAAGATCGCCCCAATCGGCCTTCCCTGTCGCAACGCGACAAAAGAAGCATTTTCGAGGAACTGACCAAACTCGTTGGCAAAAGTTTCTTCCATCTCGGATTGAGCTTCTTCAAGAGTCCCGGCCGCAATTCCGGGTGGGTACGCTGCGAAATACGGATCAGCTAGCTCCGTCGCGGATGAAGATTCTGCATGGCAAATTTCTGCGTACGAAGAAACAGCGGGAGCGAAATCTGCGTTCTGAAGAACAGCTTGCAAAACATCAGAGGGCATGGCAAATCCATTCGTAGGTCTTCTGAACTGATTGAGAGAAAACTTCATGAATGGAACATGACTTGAATCTAGCATCCAAAAAATCAGTGGTCTACAGAAAATTTTCCAATACTTTTGACGTGTTGAGTAGGCTCAGCTTGCTTTCGACGAAAGTGTCCCGAAAGCCGGTCACAAATAGGATCGCGCCACGTGCTGACTCGCATCGCAGAAGTTTCATGGATTTACAGGAACACCGGCTGTTCCGTATGCCCCGTCCGTGTAGTGACCGGTGAGGGGGGCGCGAAACGGAACGGTGTGGCGCTGCCTCATGATGTCGAATGCTTGCACAGAAAACAATTGCTGTCGGATGGCATGCACCGCGGACGATGCCATTGCGCGGAACATTTGGCCAGGTTCGCTATGTTGTTGCATTGCGGATCAGCGGTTGCGGTGCCCCTGGTTGGCGGCGTGAACCGAACGTCGAATTTTATCCGTTTTCCCGCTCGTGCAACACAGAGCATGCGCTCGCCGCTCATTGGCATCTGCGAGATAGCTGCGAACTTGGGGAGGGGACGCACACGTGACAGGCACAAGCGGGAATCCAAGGGCCCGGTACCTCGAATGGGACGTCGTGGTCCGATCTGGATTCATGGGGACGCCGGCTCACCGGTCGACATTCCGGGTGGATGGACGAGCACGCATTGCGCTCGCCGTGCGCAGGATCAGGGGTTTGGAGAATTAACTGTGAGTTGCGTCCATTCGTACACGTATTCGAAGTAGTTTTCGATTAGTATGGCCTCGTGGCTATTTCATCGCAGAGTAAAAGAACTGATCTGACTCGCCTGGTCGTCAAGGGTGCACGCGAGCACAACCTGAAAAACGTGGACATTGATCTCCCGCGTGACGCAATGATTGTCTTTACCGGCCTTTCCGGTTCGGGCAAGTCCTCCTTGGCCTTCGACACCATTTTTGCCGAAGGCCAGCGCCGCTACGTCGAATCTCTCTCTGCCTACGCCCGCATGTTCCTCGGCCAGGTGGACAAGCCCGATGTGGATTTCATCGAGGGCCTGTCGCCAGCGGTGTCCATCGACCAGAAGTCGACCAGCCGCAACCCGCGTTCCACCGTGGGCACGATTACCGAAGTGTACGACTACATGCGCCTGCTGTGGGCCCGCGTGGGCCGTCCGCATTGCCCGATCTGCCACGAACCGATCTCCAAGCAGACTCCGCAGCAGATCGTCGACCAGCTGATGGAGCTACCGGAGAAAACCCGCTTCCAGATCCTCGCCCCGGTAGTGCGCTCGCGCAAGGGCGAATTTGTCGACTTGTTCGCGGAGCTCTCTTCCAAGGGCTTCGCCCGTGCCCGCGTTGACGGCACCACCATCCAGCTGAACGATCCGCCGAAGCTGGCCAAGCAGGTCAAGCACACCATTGAGGTGGTCGTCGACCGCCTGGCCATCAAGGAAGATGCCCGCCAGCGCTTGACTGACTCCATCGAAACGGCCCTGGGCATCGCCGAAGGACGCGTGCTGGCCGACTTCGTGGACCTGGACGAGGATGATCCCCAGCGCGTGCGCGCGTTCTCCGAGAACCTGGCCTGCCCCAATGAGCATCCGCTGGCCATCGATGAGATCGAGCCGCGTACTTTCTCCTTCAATAACCCGTTCGGTGCCTGCTCGGCCTGTTCCGGCATCGGCACCAAGCTGGAAGTCGATGAGCACCTGATCGTCCCGGATACCGAGGTCACCCTGGCCGAGGGTGCGATCGCCCCATGGTCATTGGGCAAGGCCACCACCGAATACTGGAACCGCCTGATCGAAGGCCTGGGCCATGAGCTGGGCTTCACCATGGACACCCAATGGCAGGACCTGCCGGCTGCTGCCCGCGAAGCGATCCTGAACGGCAAGGACCACAAGGTGGTCGTGCAGTACAAGAACCGCTTCGGCCGCGAGCGCAAGTACTCCACCGGCTTCGAGGGCGTCATCTCCTACGTGCACCGCAAGCACCAGGAAACCGAATCGGATCACGCCCGCGACCGCTACGAGCAGTACATGCGCCAGATTCCGTGCCCTACCTGCGGCGGCGCGCGCCTGAACCCGGCGTCGCTCTCGGTCTTGGTGGGCGGGCGTTCCATCGCTGAAGTTGCCGCCATGGACCTGCGTAGCGCCGCGGAATTCCTCTCCACGATCGTGCTCACCGCACGCGAGGCGCAGATCGCCGCGCAAGTGCTCAAGGAAATCGACGCGCGCATGAAGTTCCTGCTGGACGTCGGGCTGGAGTACCTGACCCTGGAACGCGCTGCTGGCACCCTGTCCGGCGGCGAGGCGCAGCGCATTCGCCTGGCTACGCAGATTGGTTCGGGCCTGGTCGGCGTGCTCTACGTTCTGGACGAGCCGTCCATCGGCCTGCACCAGCGCGATAACCGCCGCCTGATCGACACCCTGCTGCACCTGCGATCGCTGGGCAACACCCTGATCGTGGTGGAGCACGACGAAGACACCATTGCCGAAGCTGACTGGATCGTGGACATCGGCCCGGGCGCCGGCGAGCACGGCGGCGAAGTGGTGCACTCCGGATCCCTGGAGGGCCTGAAGCAGAACACCAAGTCGCTGACCGGAGACTACCTTTCGGGCCGCAAGCAGATCGACATCCCGTCCAAGCGCCGCAAGATCGACAAGGAGCGCAAGCTCAAGGTGGTCGGTGCCAACGAGAACAACCTGCAGAACGTGTCGGTGGAGTTCCCGCTGGGCGTGCTGACCGCGGTGACCGGCGTGTCCGGCTCGGGCAAGTCCACCCTGGTCAACGACATCCTGTACAAGGTGCTGGCCAACAAGCTCAACGGCGCCAAGCAGGTGCCCGGCCGCCACACCCGCGTGCAGGGCCTGGAACACCTGGACAAGGTGGTCCACGTTGACCAGTCGCCGATCGGCCGGACCCCGCGTTCGAACCCTGCGACCTATACCGGCGTGTTCGACCACATCCGCAAGCTGTTTGCGGAGACCAATGAGGCGAAGCTGCGCGGCTACCAGCCGGGCCGTTTCTCCTTCAACGTCAAGGGCGGACGCTGCGAATCCTGCTCGGGTGACGGCACGCTGAAGATCGAGATGAACTTCCTGCCGGACGTCTACGTGCCCTGCGAGGTCTGCCATGGCGCCCGCTACAACCGCGAAACCCTGCAGGTGCTGTACAAGGGCAAGAACATTGCCGATGTGCTGGATATGCCGATTGCCGAAGGCGCCGAGTTCTTCAGTGCCTTCACCCCGATCGCCCGCCACCTGCGCACGCTGGTGGACGTGGGGTTGGGCTACGTGCGCCTGGGTCAGCCGGCAACCACCCTCTCCGGCGGCGAGGCCCAGCGCGTGAAGCTGGCTGCGGAACTGCAGAAGCGTTCCAATGGCCGCTCCATCTACGTCCTGGACGAGCCGACCACCGGTCTGCACTTCGAAGATATCCGCAAGCTGCTCAAGGTGCTGCAGGGATTGGTCGACAAGGGCAACACCGTGTTGACCATCGAGCACAACCTGGATGTCATCAAGTCGGCTGACTGGGTCATCGACCTCGGCCCGGAAGGCGGCTCAGGCGGCGGCACGATCCTGGCTGCTGGCACCCCGGAAAAGGTGGCCAAGGTGAGCGAATCGCACACCGGGAAGTTCCTCTCCGAGATCCTGTAATGCCTGGCGGAGAATGTTCGACATATGCGATTTCAGTTATGGATTGCTAACCCGCGTCCGCTTCATGGGAAGATGGCTAGGTGAATATGTCGGTAACAAGTGTGCTCTTCGATCTGGATGGGACCCTCGTGGACCCTGCCGGTGCCATAACTTCGGGTATCCGCCACGCGGTCACCTCCCATGGTTTGGCCGATCCGGGCGAAGCACGAGTTGAAGCGCTGGTAGGCCCGCCCCTCCAAATCGGGCTGCGTACGCTTGACGGCGTCACCGACGAGAACATCGACTCCATCATCGCGGCCTACCGCGCCCGCTATGCCGAGGTGGGCATGGCAGAATCCGTGATCTACCCGGGCATTGTGGCGCTCCTGGACGCGTTGCGCGCGGCCGGGATCTACGTCGCAGTGACCACGGCCAAGCCCATCAACATTGCGCGCCAGCTCATTGCACGCAAGGGGCTGGATGAGCATCTCGATGCGATTCACGGCAACGCGGATGAGCACGGGAGCATGGGTTCGAGCAAGACGCACATTGTCGCTGAGGCTTTGGAGCACGGGCAGCTGGACCCGGCGAGCAGCGTCGTTGTGGGGGACCGGTACTACGATTGGGATGCCGCCCGCGAGAATTCGGTGGCTTCGGTCGGTGTCGCGTGGGGCTTTGCCCAGGACGATGAACTGCAGCAGGCAGGCGCAACTGTGGCGACAACCCGGGACCTTGCTGAGCTCCTGCTCGGAGCACAGCTGGCAAACACGCTGAACCTCGACGATGACCTCATGCAGGAAGGTGCAAAGTAGATGAGCATCTACACCATGACCCGTTCGTCGATTCGGGGCGTCATCCACGGTGTCTGCCGTGCGGAAGTGACCGGGCTTGAGAACGTTCCCAAGGAAGGCGGCTTCATTGTCGCCTCCAACCACCTGTCATTCTTCGACTCCTTGATCATTCAGGCGCTGACCCCGCGCGACGTGGCGTTCTTCGCCAAGGCGGAATACTTCACCACCCCGGGACTGAAGGGCAAGGTGATGAAGACCTTCTTCGAATCCGTGGGATCCATTCCGGTGCAGCGTGGCGAACAGGCAGCTTCGGTTGCCGCCCTCGATTCCCTGGTGGAAATCGTCGAAGGCGGCAAGGGCATCGGCATCTACCCCGAGGGCACTCGCTCGCGCGATGGCAAGTTGTACCGCGGACGCACCGGCGTGGGCTGGCTGGCGCTGACCACCGGTGTACCAGTGGTACCGGTGGGCTTGATCGGCACGGAGAAGCTGCAGCCTGCTGGTTCAAAGGGTTTCCGTCCTGCCAAATTCCATATCCACTATGGCGAGCCGCTGTACTTCGACCAGCTCGGACGCAAGCACCCGTTGCCGCAGCGCCGCCAGGCCACGGACCGGATCGTTGATGCGATTGCCGAGCTTTCCGGCCAGGAACGCGTCGATTCCTACAACCAACTGCCACCGGACGCGAAATAGACCATGGCTGATCCGGCAAGTTACCGTCCGAGAACTTCGGACATTCCCACGAAACCGGGCGTGTACCGTTTCCGCGATGAACACGGCCGTGTCATCTACGTTGGCAAGGCCAAGGTCCTGCGCAACCGCTTGACCTCCTACTTCGCCAATCCTGACCGGCTCACGCCCAAAACCCGGGCCATGGTATTCACCGCCGGCAGCGTGGAGTGGACCGTGGTGGGTTCCGAATTGGAAGCGCTGCAGCTGGAGTACTCCTGGATCAAGGAATACAATCCCCGGTTCAATATTGTTTTCCGTGATGACAAGACCTACCCGTACCTTGCTGTCACATTGAACGAAAAGTACCCGCGCGCCCTGGTCATGCGCGGGGACAAGCGCAAGGGCGTGAAGTATTTCGGGCCGTTCTATCCGGCCAAGGCCATCCGGGAAACCCTCGATACGCTGTTGCGGGTCTTTCCTGTGCGCAGCTGTGCGCCGGGCGTGTTCAAGCGTGCCGAAGCATCGGGTCGCCCTTGCCTCTTGGGGTACATAGACAAATGCTCGGCGCCCTGCGTGGGGCGCATCAGCGAAGAAGACCACCGTCAACTGGCTGATGACCTATGCACCTTCATGAGCGGTGAGGCTACTAAGTTCACCAAGGCCCTGACAGCCAAGATGCAAGAGGCGGTGGCAGAACTCGAATACGAGAAGGCCGCCCGCTATCGCGATGACATTGCCGCACTGAACAGAGTTTTTGAACGCAACGCCGTGGTCCTTGATGACCGTACCGAAGCTGATATCTTCGGCATTCATGGCGATGAATTGGAAGCCGCCGTGCAGGTATTCCATGTCCGCGACGGCCGTATCCGTTCGCAACGAGGCTGGGTCGTCGAAAAGGTTGCGGATACCACCGGCGCTGAATTCGTCGAGCAGCTTCTCACCCAGGTCTACGCAGATCACGCGGACCGGATTCCCAAGGAAATCCTGGTTCCGACTCTGCCCGAAGACATTGAGGATGTCACGACCTGGCTCACTGAGCTGCGCGGTTCCAAAGTCTCCTTGCGCGTCGCCCAACGCGGCGACAAGGCGGCACTGGCATCCACCGTCGTGGAGAACGCCGAACAAGCGCTGCGCCTGCACAAATCGAAGCGAGCAGGTGATATCACCACGCGTTCGCTGGCGATGCAGGAACTTCAGGATGCACTGGGAGCCGAACAAGCACTGCTTCGCATCGAATGCTATGACGCGTCGCATACCCAAGGCACCAACGTGGTTGCTTCCATGGTGGTCTTTGAAGATGGATTGCCCAAGAAGAGCGAATATCGAAAGTTCTCCATCACCGGTGATGCAGCACGCGATGATACCGCCAGCATGTACGACGTGATCTACCGTCGCTTCAGCCGCTATCTGAAGGAGAAGATCGACCCCAAGAGCTTTGCAACCGGGGAAATGAATGAAGAAACCGGTGAGCAGGAAAAGAAGCGATTCTCCTACCCGCCATCTCTGGTGATCGTTGACGGCGGACCGCCCCAGGTGGCCGCGGCGCAGAAGGCCATGGACGACCTGGGAATCGATGACATTCCAGTGGTCGGCCTGGCTAAGCGCTTGGAAGAACTGTGGCTGCCCGACGATCCGTTCCCGGTGATCCTGCCGCGTGCCTCAGCTGCCCTGTATTTGGTGCAGCGGCTACGCGACGAGGCGCACCGTTTTGCGATCAACTTCCACCGCGCCAAGCGTGCCAAATCCATGATCGCCTCGGATTTGGACGCGATCCCGGGGCTGGGCAAGTCCAAGCAGGCTGCCCTGCGCAAGCACTTCGGGTCGATGAAGAAGATCCGTGCGGCGAGCATCGAGGAGCTGATGGACGTGCCAGGAGTCGGTGAAAAACTTGCGACTTCCATCAAAGAGTCCCTAGAAGACGCTTCATTAACCGGTGTGAATATGACTACAGGCGAAATTGTCGACTAGCCTTGTGATATGACCGCTGAGTATGAAGCAGTAAAACCCCCTGAGTCCGAACTCGTGATCGTAACCGGCATGTCAGGTGCCGGTCGCACCACAGTCGCGCATGCTCTGGAAGACCAGGGCTGGTACGTAGTGGAGAACCTTCCACCGGCCATGCTTGGACCCTTGACGGAGATGATGAGCCGTTCGCAGGGCTCCATCCCGAAGATGGCTGTCGTGATGGACGTGCGCTCCAAGGAAATGTTCCCGGAAATCCGCGATGCCTTGGCGAACCTGACAGCCAGCGGGGTGAAGTTCCGCCTGGTCTACCTCGACGCCAGCGACGAGGTGCTGATCCGCCGCTTCGAGCAGGGTCGCCGGCCGCATCCGCTGCAGGATGACGGCCGCATTGTCGACGGCATCAAGCGCGAACGCGGGATCACCGATCAATTGCGTGAAGCTGCCGAAATCATCTTGGATTCCACGACCATGTCGGTGCACGACCTGGCACGTGCAGTCAACGAACTGTTCAGCGAATCCGGGCCGATCATCCTGCGCATCAACGTGATGAGCTTCGGGTTCAAGTACGGCCTGCCCGCCGATGCCAACTACGTGGCAGATGTCCGTTTCATCCCCAACCCCCATTGGGTACCTGAACTGCGCCCGCAGACCGGCAAGGACAAGGAAGTGTCGGACTATGTGCTGAGCCAGGAAGGCACGAGCGAGTTCATCGAGAACTACCTCAAGGCATTGGAACCGGTCTTTGAAGGCTACCGCCGCGAGAATAAGCACTACGCGACCATTGCCGTGGGCTGCACCGGCGGCAAGCACCGCTCGGTAGCAACCACCATCGAGCTGGGCCGGCGCCTGGCGCAGTTCCCGAACGTCAGGGTGAACATCAGCCACCGTGATCTGGGGCGTGAGTAGCCGCCATGGCCTTTGCTACAGGTCCGATCCCGATCCAGGGACTGACTCGAAGTGATGATTACCGCAACCCATCGGTGGTTGCCTTGGGCGGGGGACACGGGCTGTCCTCGTCGCTCTCTGCCCTGCGCCGTCTGACTACCGACCTCACTGCCGTCGTAACGGTGGCCGATGACGGCGGCAGTTCCGGGCGGCTTCGGGGATCCTTCGATGTGCTGCCCCCGGGAGACTTGCGCATGGCGCTGGCTGCGCTGTGCGACGACAATGACTGGGGCCGTACCTGGCGCGATGTCATGCAGTACCGCTTTGAATCGACCGAAAACGCCGACGAGCCATTGAACGGCCATGCCGTTGGCAATTTGCTGATCCTGGCGCTGTGGGAGTTGCTCGATAACCCGGTAGCTGGCCTGCGTTGGGCAGGTGCCCTGCTTGGCGCGCGCGGGCAGGTCCTGCCAATGAGCACGGTTCCGCTGTCCATCCATGGCGAGGTTCTTGAATCCGACCCGGTGAACGACACCTTGGTGCGTCGCCGAATCGATGGGCAGGCCAAGCTGGCTCGTGCCGGTTCCGGCGGCCTGGTTACCCACGTGTACCTGGAACCGTCCGATGCGCCGGCCTGCTCCGAAGCGCTGGAATCCATCGATCTGGCGGACTGGGTGATTCTCGGTCCCGGATCCTGGTACACCTCGGTGCTCCCGCATCTGCTGCTGCCGGATATGCGCCAGGCCCTGGCATCGACCACGGCCAAGAAGCTGCTGACCATGAACCTGGCCTTTGATACGGCAGAGACTTCCGGGATGGACGCCGCGGCGCACTTGGAGGTGCTGGGACGTTACGCACCCGAGGTCAAATTCGATGCAATTATTGCCGACGAATCAAAGATTCTTAACAGGGATCGATTTGAGCTGGCAGCGCAAAAACTCGGTGCGCGTGTCTTTTTTAGTACAGTAGGAGTATCTGACGGTCGTGCTGTGCACGACCCGTTGCGACTAGCGGCGGCCTATCACGAGGTGTTTACCGCGATCGGGTCTTAGGAAGATCCAAGTAAGGGAGTTTGATTCATGGCATTGACGGCTTCCGTCAAAGACGAGCTGTCGCGGGTAGAGATTCGCAAGCCATCGGTCCGCAAGGCCGAGGTTTCGACCATGCTCCGCTTCAGCGGCGGGCTGCACATCGTCTCCGGACGAATTGTCATCGAAGCAGAAGTGGACCTCGCGGCGACGGCCCGGCGGTTGAAGATTGCTATCGGCGAGCTGTACGGCCACGATGCCGAAATCGTCATGGTTTCCGGATCGGGCATCCGCAAGGGGAGCCGCTACATTGTGCGTGTTTCCAAGGACGGCGAAGTGCTTGCACGCCAAACTGGCCTGCTTGACCAGCGCGGCCGGCCGGTACGCGGCCTGCCCTCGGTGATCGTCAACGGTTCTACCGCCGACGCTGAAGCTGTATGGCGCGGCGCATTCCTGTCCCACGGATCGTTGACCGAACCGGGACGCAGCTCCGCTTTGGAAATCACCTGCCCTGGGCCAGAAGCCGCTTTGGCGCTGGTCGGTGCAGCTCGCCGCCTGGGACTGACGGTCAAGGCGCGTGAAGTGCGCGGTGTGGACCGCGTTGTGATCCGTGATGGCGATGCCATCGCCCAACTGCTGACCCGCATGGGCGCTCACGATGCGCTCATGGTCTGGGAAGAACGGCGCATGCGCAAGGAAGTGCGCGCGACGGCGAACCGCTTGGCGAACTTCGACGACGCCAACCTGCGGCGCAGCGCCCAGGCAGCGGTAGCTGCCGGTGCCCGCGTTGAGCGTGCACTGGGCATCTTGGGCGACGAGGTTCCCGAGCACTTGCGCTATGCGGGACTGCTGCGCCTTGAGCACAAGCAAGCCTCCTTGGATGAGCTCGGCCGCATGGCCGAACCGCCAATGACCAAGGACGCCATCGCTGGCCGAATCCGCCGCCTTTTGGCTATGGCGGATAAAAAGGCGAGCGATCTGGGAATACCAGGTACGGAGTCCAGCGTTCCAGGAGATGAACTGGAACATTAAAATGTCCCCGCGGGAGCCCTCCCGCGGAGATTCAACCAATTGAGAAGATTGAGGAGAATCATGGCTGTTTATTCACTGCCAGAACTGCAGTACGACTACGCCGCACTGGAGCCGAACATCTCGGCTCGCATCATGGAACTGCACCACTCCAAGCACCATGCAACTTACGTTGCTGGCGCAAACTCGGCACTGGAGCAGTTGGCTGAAGCTCGCGAAAAGGGCGAATTCGGCAATATCCCTAAGCTGTCCAAGGACCTGGCGTTCCACCTGGGTGGCCACACCAACCACTCGATCTTCTGGAACAACCTGTCCCCAGAGGGTGGCGACAAGCCTGAGGGCGAGCTGGCAGCGGCCATCGACGACTTCTTCGGTTCGTTCGACGCTTTCCGTGGCCACTTCACCGCTTCGGCCATGAGCCTGCAGGGCTCGGGCTGGGCAGTGCTGGCTTACGACGCACTGGGCGGCCAGCTGGTCATCGAGCAGCTGTACGACCAGCAGGGCAACATCCCAGTGGCAACCACCCCGCTGCTGATGCTGGACATGTGGGAGCACGCCTTCTACCTGGACTACGTCAACGTCAAGGCTGACTACGTCAAGGCATTCTGGAACATCGTGAACTGGGCAGATGTCCAGGCTCGTTTCGAAGCTGCCCGCAACGGCGCAGCAGCGCTGATCCTTCCAGGTAAGTAAGACTTATCTGGTAAGTTAGCTCACATTCTGCGCTAATGTAGCGTAGTATGTTTCAAGTGTGTTGCGGATCCCGGCAATTCGTTGGGATCCGCAAGCACGGCACAACGGAGTGTCCTCTTAAAGAAGGCCACCTCCGCTCGCGTGCGGTCGTGGCATCATCATCCCATTTAGAGGAGATAGTCACGTGACAACCCGTGTTGGAATCAATGGTTTCGGTCGTATCGGACGCAACTTCCTGCGTGCAGTTCTGGCCCATAAGGCAGACATTGAAATCGTCGCCGTCAATGACCTTGGTTCAATCGATTCCCTTGCTCACCTGGTGAAGTTCGATTCCGTGCTCGGCCCAGTGGGCGAGCCGGTATCCGTGGACGGCGATACCATCGTCGTCGGAGAACGCCGTATCAAGGTTCTGTCTGAGCGCGAGCCAGCCAACCTTCCATGGGGCGAATTGAACGTCGATGTCGTCATTGAATCGACCGGATTCTTCACCAACGCAGAAGACGCCAAGAAGCACGTAGCTGCTGGCGCAAAGAAGGTCATCATCTCGGCTCCTGCCAAGAATGAAGACATCACCATCGTGATGGGCGTTAACCAGGACAAGTACGATCCTGCAAACCACGCCATCATTTCGAACGCGTCATGCACCACCAACTGCCTGGCTCCAGTAGCCAAGGTGCTGAACGAAGAGTTCGGCATTGTTGATGGCCTGATGACCACCATCCACGCTTACACCGCAGACCAGCGCCTGCAGGATGCACCGCACAGCGACCCACGCCGTGCCCGCGCCGCGGCGCTGAACGTCATCCCGACCTCGACCGGTGCCGCAAAGGCCATCGGCGTGGTGCTCCCAGAGCTGAAGGGCAAGCTGCACGGTTACGCTATGCGCGTACCAGTTCCAACCGGTTCGGCCACCGACCTGACCGTGAACCTGGCCCGCACCGCAACTGTGGAAGAAATCAACGCAGCATTCGAGAAGGCAGCTGCCGAGGGTGCATTGAGCGGATACCTTGAGTACTCCACCGATCCACTGGTTTCTTCGGACATCGTGACCAACCCCCACTCGGCAGTTTTCGACTCCGGTCTGACCACCGTGATGGGCAACAGCGTGAAGGTCGTCGCGTGGTACGACAACGAGTGGGGCTACTCCTCGCGACTTGTTGACCTCGTTGAATTCGTGGGATCCAGCCTCTAGTCGATAACCTAGAGACATGTCTTCTCACACCATTGACGAATTGATCGCTGACAACGGCGTCCGCGGACGGTACGTTCTGGTCCGCAGTGACCTGAACGTACCGCTCGACGGTGCAACTGTGACCGATGATGGCCGCGTCCGCGCGTCGCTGCCAGTCATCGGCAAGCTGGCTGAAGCTGGCGCAAAGGTCATCGTAATGGCCCACTTGGGACGCCCCAAGGGCCAGGTCGATGCCAAGTACTCCATCGCTCCTGCGGCTAACCGCCTGGACGAACTGGCTGACTTCGACGTAGCTGTTGCCGAAGACGTGGTGGGCGACTCCGCTCGCCAGTTGGCGGCAAACCTCGAAGAGGGCTCCGTGCTGGTTCTGGAGAACGTCCGCTTCGATGCTCGCGAAACCTCCAAGGATGATGCGCAGCGCGAAGAGTTAGCCAAGGAATTGGCTGCGCTGACCGGTCAGAACGGCGCTTACGTGAACGACGCTTTCGGTGCTGTGCACCGGAAGCACGCTTCGGTCTACGACATCGCCAGTCTGCTCCCTAGCTACCAGGGCGACCTGGTTGCTACCGAGGTCAAGGTCCTCAAGACCCTGACCGAGGCCCCGAAGCGCCCATACGTTGTGGTGCTCGGAGGGTCCAAGGTATCGGACAAGCTCGCTGTCATCGACAACCTACTGGGCAAGGCCGATCAGCTGCTGATCGGTGGCGGCATGGCCTTCACTTTCCTCAAGGCGCAGGGCTTCGCCATTGGCAGCTCGCTGCTTGAAGAAGACCAGATCGCGACCTGCCAGGAATACCTGCAGCGGGCCGAGAAGCTCGGCTGCGACATCATCGTGCCTAGCGACGTCGTAGTGGCAAGCAAGTTCGGTGCCGACGCAGAGCACGAGGTGCTGGCCGCAGACAAGATCGAAGAAGCCAGCTTCGGCTCCAACGGCCTTGGCCTGGACATCGGACCAAAGTCCGCTGAACTGTTCGCAAGCTACATCACCAGCGCAAATACCGTGTTCTGGAATGGCCCGATGGGCGTCTTCGAGATCCCTGCTTTCGCAGAAGGTACCCGTACCGTCGCGCAGGCTCTGGCGGACTCGGAAGCGTTCAGCGTCGTAGGCGGCGGCGATTCCGCTGCAGCCGTGCGCGCACTGGGCTTCTCGGAGGATGACTTCGGCCATATCTCCACCGGTGGCGGCGCTTCGCTGGAGTACCTCGAAGGCAAGACCCTGCCGGGTGTTGCCGCATTGGAAGGCTAATAATGACCATTTCGCAGAACGGCGCCTTTGTGCGCCAGCCGCTGATTGCCGGCAACTGGAAGATGAACATGGACCACGTCCAGGGCATCACCCTGGTGCAGAAGCTGGCGTGGACCTTGAAGGACCACGAGCACGATTACGATCGTGCCGAGGTCGCAGTGTTCCCTCCCTTCACCGACATCCGCGGCGTGCAGACGCTGACCCTGGGCGACAAACTGGATATTGTTTACGGTGCCCAGGATCTGTCCGCACAGGACTCAGGTGCGTACACTGGTGAAATTTCGGGGCAGTTCCTCAAGAAGCTCGGCTGCACCTACGTATTGGTAGGCCACTCCGAGCGTCGCGAGTACCACAATGAAACCAACCAGGTGATTGCCGCCAAGCTGGCTGCTGCCTACCGCCACGACCTGACCCCGATGCTCTGCGTCGGCGAAGGCCTGGAAGTACGCAAGGCCGGCGAGCATGTGGCATTCACCCTGGACCAGTTGGCTCAGTCGCTGGAAGGCGTAACCGTTGAGCAGGCCGCAAGCCTGGTCATCGCCTACGAACCAGTCTGGGCCATCGGTACGGGTGAAGTTGCCGGACCAGCTGACGCGCAGGAAATGTGCGCCGCAATTCGCGGTGCGCTGGCTGAACGCTTCGGTGCAGAGATTGCCGAGAAGACTCAACTGCTCTATGGCGGTAGTGTTAAGGCAGCAAATGCCGCATCGATCATGCGCGAACGCGATGTTGATGGCGTGTTGGTTGGCGGTGCCAGCCTGGATGCCGAGGAATTTGCTAATATTGTCAGGTTCGAGCATCATCTCGTCACCGACTGAATCTAACTAAGGAACCGTCGACTTGGATATTATCAAGATCATTTTGCAGGTATTGCTGGGCATTACAAGCGTCCTGCTGACCCTGCTGATCCTTTTGCACAAGGGCCGTGGTGGCGGTATGTCCGACATGTTCGGCGGCGGCATGACCAGCTCAATGGGATCTTCGGGTGTAGCCGAGCGCAACCTGAACCGCATCACCATTATTCTTGGTCTGATCTGGGGTGCCGTGATTATCGGCCTCGCTCTGGTCCTGCGATTCAGCATCGAAGTCTAGGCAGTACCGTTCCGTAGCAGTCAATAGGCGCCTTCCACATTATGTGGAAGGCGCCTATTGCGCGTCTCAGGCCAGTTGCCCGAACTTCTCGGTATCGGCAATCGATCCCAGCACGAGGATCTTGTCTCCGGTCTGCAGGACGGTGTTTCCGTCCGTGTTCTTCCATTCGCCGGCCGCATTGGTCGTGGCAGCGATGGTCACCCGGTATTTATTGCGTACCGCGGCATCACTGAGTTTCACACCGTGCAATGTGGCTGGTGCGCTCATTTTCACCATGGCATAGCCTGGATCGACTTCCAGGTAGTCCATCATGGATCCGCGCACCAGGTGGGCGACTCGCTTGCCCATGTCCTTCTCCGGGTAGACGATGTGGTGGATTCCGAGCTGCTCCAGGATCAGCCCGTGCCGATCGTCCTGCGCCTTGGCCCAGATCTGCGGGATCCCCATGCTGACCAAGAGCGAGCAGCACAGGATGGATGACTGCAGGTGGCTGCCTACGGCAACCACGACGCGGTCGAACTCGTGGATCGCGAGCTGTTCAAGGATTTCCCGGCTTGAGGCGTCGGCGCGAACCACCTGAGTCAATTCCCCGTTCAGGGACTGGACGATGTTCTCGTGCACGTCAATGCCCAGGACATGGGTACCGGACTTCATCAGTTCCAGGGCCAGGGATTCGCCAAATCGTCCGAGCCCGATCACGGCAACGGAGTTCGCTTTTGACAGCCCCTTGGCGTCATTTCGAAAATTCAGTAGCTTAGCCAATTGAAGGCCTTTCCTTGGGGAGTTCGTAGAGCGCTTTTCGATCGCGCAGGGCCAGCGCGGAGCCCAGCGAGAGGACCCCGACGCGGCCCAGGTACATCAATGCAATGAGGATGCCCTTGGCAGGGTCCGGCAAATCCGGGGTAATGCCGGTGGACAGCCCGACGGTGCCAAATGCGGAGGTGGCTTCAAAGAGGCAGCGGTCCAGGGAATAGCCGGTCAGCAGCAGCAGGCCCATGGTGCCGACGAATACGGCAGCTACGCCCATCAGCGCCACCGTGATGGCCTGCCGGTGCACCGAGCGGGACAGGCGCTTGCCCAGGACATTGACGGCGGTCTCGCCGCGAAGTTCGGTCATGATGATGAACAGCAGGATCGCAGCCGTGGTGATCTTGATGCCGCCGGCGGTGCCGGCCGGCCCTCCGCCGATGAACATCAGCACATCCATGCCCAGCCAGGAGGCTGGATGCATCGCGCCGATATCGATGGAATTGAAGCCAGCGGTACGCGTCTGCACCGATTGGAAGAATCCAGCCAGGATCCGCTGGGCAGGTTCAAGCTCGCCCAGCGTCTTCGGATTGGACCATTCCATGGCGGTGATGAAGATGGTGCCGCCAAGCAGCAGCAATGCGGTCATGAGCAGGACCAGGCGAGTGTTCATCGTCCACTTCAGCGAATTCCGCCAATGATGCCTGAGCTGGACCAGAACCGGGAAGCCCAAGCCGCCGAGGATGATGGCGATGCTGATGGGGATGCATAGCCATGGATCCGCCACGAAATCCATCAGGTTATTCGTGTAGAGGGCGAATCCCGCGTTATTGAAGGAAGAGACAGCATGGAACAGGCCATGCCAGATCGCCCTGGCGGGTTCGTAGTCGTAGGCCAGCCAGAAGCGGAGGGCCAAGACGAGGGCCACTGCGGATTCGATGGCCAGCGACAGCTTGATGATCATCAATGCCGAGGTGCGCACGTCGGTGCCGGAAACGGCGGAGCTTTCGCGCTGGGTGGAGAGCCGGGTCAGGTAGCCGATGCGGCCCATGACCAGCATGCTCAGCAATGATGCGACGAGCATCAGTCCCAGGCCGCCGACCTGGATCAGGACCAGGATGACGATCTTGCCGAAGAGGGTGTAGTGGGTTGCCGTATCCAAGACAGTCAGGCCGGTGACGCACACCGCTGACGTCGCGGTGAAGATCCCGTCCACCAAGGATGTGAAGGTGCCTTGCGTGCTGGCCGCCGGTGAAGACAGGAGCAACCCGCCTATGAGGATTGCGCCGGCAAAGGCGAAGGCCACTGCGCGTGCGGGTTTGGCCAGCACGCTGTGCTGCGCGGCGGACCGCGCATTGGGAAGATTCATGGAGATCGCAATGGTCGAAATAACGTCTCGCGAAACCGTGGGACGAGTAGTACGAATGAAATAATACGCTCGGAAAAGCCGGTGTCAATGGTGATTCCCGTCACCTGGCCCGGTGTTAATAGCGCGCCTGCGGGAGCGATTGGGCGGATCTGCCACAGCCGCGCCGCCGGTTAAAGCAGACCGGCAGCCACGCGGAAAACGCGTGGCTGCCGGTTGGACGCTGGTACTGCTAGGTTTCGAGCAATTCCACGACCCGCTGTGCGGTACCCCAGGAAAGGGTGACCCCAGCCCCGCCGTGGCCGTAGGCCGCAATGACAGGCACCGCGTGCCCGTCGACGCGCTCCAGGCGGATCGTCTCGCGTGCCGGGCGCAGCCCCACCTTGTGCTCCAGGATCTCGCAGCCGGCCAGCTGGGGGACCAGGCCGATGGCACGGCGCAGCATGTCGGTGGCGGTCTGCGGGTCGACCTCGGCGTTGAAGTCGTTGGCCACGTCGGTACCGCCAACAATGATGTCATCGCGGCGCGGAATGATGTAGGTAACGCCCTGGGGATGCTCGTCATAGCAGAGCCAGTGGACCAACCCTGCGGTGTTTGCCAGGCGGATCACCTGGCCTCGGATGGGGTAGACAGTGCCGTCATCCCCGGTGAGTTCGCCGCCACGCAGGCCCGTGGCCAATACGACGGCGTCGGCCTCCTCCTGCAACTCGTCGATGGATTCGATGGTGCGCTGGATGAACTTGACGCCCTTGGCCAAGGCTTGTTCATGCAGCCAGGACAGGTAGAGAGGCATAGTGATCACCGGGACGGTGGCACGCATGCCGGCGGCGGCAATGCGCGGGATGTCTTCTGCCGGGGCTTCGGCGGCGTCGGCGACGATCTGCGCCCAAGAGCGGTCTTGCTCCGGGGACGCTTCCAGATTCAGGCCGCGGCGCAGGTCGATGCCGGTTTCCTTGATGCCGGAGAGCTCCTCGAAGCGTGCCAGTGAACGGGCGAGCAGCAGATCGGCGGCAGCGGAGTTCTCCGAGTGGTACGGGAACCAGATGGCTGCGGCCACCGCGGAGACCGTCTGCAGCGGCAGCTGGTCGGCGATGACGGTGACCTGGTGGCCGGCGGCAGCCAGCTCATGGGCGGTGGAGAGCCCGATGACGCCGGCGCCGATCACCGTGACCTTGCGGGATGGCTGCGCGGCATCGGGCAGCGGGGCGGAATGCATGGGAACCTTTCGGGCAGGTGGCGAGGGGAAAGCAAAGGCCGGTGCCGCGATCCTGGAGTGCAGGATCGCGGCACCGGCGATGCGGTGCAGGCTAGAGCAAGGTGGCCGCGGCGCGGTCGATGATCCAGCGGGTCGCTTGGGTGCCGTGCACGGCCGAGGCCGGGACAGCGGTCTCGTTGACCTCGTGCTGGGCCTTGGCCAGCGCCGGCGCCTTGTCGGCACCGGCCACGATCAGCCAGACCTCCTTGGCGGTGTTGATGGTGCCCATGGTGAGCGTGACGCGGTGCGCAGGCGGCTTGGGGGAGTCGTGGACCGCGATGACTCCTGGCTCATCGGACCGGGTGTGGTTCGGGAAGAGCGAGGCGACATGCGAGTCCGGGCCCATGCCCAGCATCAGCACATCGAACGCGGGGTTCAAGGAGCCGTCTTCGGCTTCCCTGGCCAGTTCCTCGGCGTAGGCCGCGGCGGCCTGCTCGGCGGACTCGTACTTGTCGCTGGCGCCCATGGCGTGCACGGTGGCGCGGTCCAGGCCCAATTCATCCAGCGCGTCGAACAGGGCTGCGGCCTGCAGCACGTTGCGATCTGCTGAATCGGTGGCGACAAAGCGCTCGTCGCCCCACCAGAAGTGCACCTGCGACCAGTTGACCGAGGCCTTGGCGGGGTTGGCCGCGACGGCTTCCAGGGCGGCGATGCCCAGCGAACCGCCGGTCACCACCACGTGGGCAACTCCGCGGGCGGCCAGTGCATCGGCGATCGAGGTGATCAGCCGGGCCGCAATGGCGTGGGCGGTAGCTTCCGGGTTCTCATGGATCAGTATTTGCCTAGCGATCACTGGATCTGATGCTCCTCAGGTTGGTCAGGTTCAGGCCCTTGGTGATGACCTCGCCGAAGACGTCATCGGCGTCCAGGCGGCGCATCTCTTCGGCCAGGCATTCGGCCACCGAACGCCGAGGCAGGGAGATGCGCTGCGGGGCCGATCCGGGCAGGTAAAGGTGGGCTACCGCGCCGGAAGGCCGCGAAAGCTCCACGTCGCCGGCTTCGCGCGCCAGCCGGACGCTGGAGAGCCCGCCATTGGACTTGTCCGCGGCGATGGTCACCGGGACGTCCAGGCACAGGGTCAGCCAAGCGGCCAGCAAGGTGGTGGACGGGGAATTATCCGAGCCCTTCACGGTGATGCCCGAGAGCCCCTCGGTGCCGATCAGGTCGATGATGCTCGCCAGCTGGGCACGCCACAGGGTCAGCCGCGTCCAGGCGAGGTCGGTGTCGCCGGCCTGGTAGGTCTCGATGCGGCTGAACAGCGCGGCGGTGGGGTCTTCGGTTTCCGCCGAATCGGTGATGCGGCGGTGCGCCAGCTTGCCCAGCGCGGTGCCGGCCGGATCCTGCGGCACGCCATGCGGCCACCAGGCCACGATCGGCGCATCGGGCAGCAGCAGTGCGGAGATCAGCGCCTCGTCGGCCACGACATCCGGGCCGTAGGTGCGCATCACGATCACCTCGGAGGCGCCGGCGTCCCCGCCCACGCGGATTTGCACGTCCAGGCGGTTGGCCTCGGACTTGCTGCCGCGGACCACCACGATGATCCGGCAGGGATGCTCGCGGCTGGCCAGGTTGGCCGCCTCGATCGCGTTCTCGGCGAACCCCTCGCGGGTGATGACCACCAGGGTCATCACGCGGGAGAGCGCCACCACGCCGTGGGTGCGGCGCGAGGAGATCAGCTTCTTGGCCACCTTGGAGGTGGTGGTGTTGGGAAGATCGATCATCATGGTCGTCTCCAGGTCCTTCCATCCTTGGCCATCAGCTCATCGCTGCTTTCGGGTCCCCAGGAGCCCGGAGCGTAGGGATCGGGCTGGGTGGGCTGCGAGGCCCAGTACTCCTCGAAAGGATCCAGGATGCGCCAGGACTGCTCGACTTCCTCATGGCGCGGGAACAGCGGCGGCTCACCGAGCAGCACATCGAGGATCAGCCGCTCGTAGGCCTCGGGCGAGGATTCGGTGAAGGCGTTGCCGTAGCCGAAGTCCATGGTCACATCGCGGATCTCCATCTGGGTGCCGGGCACCTTGGAGGAGAAGCGGATGGTCGCGCCTTCATCGGGCTGCACGCGGATCACGAACGCGTTCTGGCCGAATTCATCGTCCTTGTGGTCGGTGAACAGCAGGTTCGGCGCCTTCTTGAAGACCACCGCGATTTCGGTGACGCGGCGGCCCAGGCGCTTGCCGGCACGCAGGTAGAACGGCACCCCGGACCAGCGGCGGGTATTGATGTTCAGGCGCACCGCCGCGTAGGTCTCGGTCTTGGACTTCGGGTTGAAGCCCTCCTCGTCGAGGAAGCCGACGACCTCCTCGGCGCCCTGCCAGCCAGAGGTGTACTGGCCTCGGGCACTGGCCGCTCCCAGGTCCTCGGGCAGCTGGACTGCGGTGAGCACCTTCTCCTTTTCGCTGCGCAAGTGGTCCGCGTCGAAGGAAATGGGTTCCTCCATGGCGGTCAGCGCCAGCAGCTGGAGCAGGTGGTTCTGGATGACGTCGCGGGCCGCGCCCACACCGTCGTAGTAGCTGGCGCGGCCGCCAATGCCGATGTCCTCGGCCATGGTGATCTGCACGTGGTCCACGTACTTGTTGTTCCACAGCGGCTCGAACATCTGGTTGCCGAAACGCAAAGCCAGCAGGTTCTGCACGGTTTCCTTGCCCAGATAGTGGTCGATGCGGAACACCGCGTCCGGCGGGAACACGGACTCCACGATCTCGTTCAGTTCGCGGGCGCTCTGCAGGTCGTGGCCGAAGGGCTTCTCGATGACCACGCGTTCCCAGCCCGAGTTCTTGTCCTTGGCCAGCTTGTGCTCGGAGAGCTTCTGGCAGACAACCTCGAACCAGCTCGGCGGGATCGAGAGGTAGAAGGCGTGGTTGCGCCCGGTGGACCGGGATTCGGCCAGTTCGTCCAGGGTCGCGGCCAGCTTCTCGTAGGCGCCATCATCGTCGAAGGCGCCGGAGATGAAGCGCATACCGGCGGCCAGCTGGGCGAACACGGTTTCGTTGAAGGGGGTGCGGGCGCTGGCGAGGATCCATTCGCGGGCCTGGTCGGCGAAGTCCTGTGCCGTCCAGTCGCGGCGGCCGAAGCCGACAATCGCAAAATTCGGGGGAAGCAGTCCGCGGTTAGCCAGGTCGTAGACCGCTGGCATGAGTTTCTTGCGGGCAAGGTCGCCGGTGATTCCGAAGAACACCAGCGCGCCCGGACCGGCAATGCGGTTAAGCCGCCGGTCGCGGGCGTCGCGTAGTGGGTTGCTCATAGTGCCTTACTTCGCTGCCTCTAGCAGGGCAGCGATTCCGGCGGCGCGGTCCGTGAGGTTCACGCGCAGCACTGGGCGGTTATGTTCGGCGTCAGCCAGTACTGCGCCATCGCCGATCGCCTGGGCGGTGATCAGGCCGCCGAAGGTGTACGGACGCTCCGGGATCCCAAGGTCTTCCTTGTGATTCGCGGTGACCTGCAAGAACACGCCCTGTGCCGGGCCGCCCTTGTGGTACTGGCCGGTGGAGTGCAAGAAGCGCGGACCCCAGCCGAAGGTGACTGGACGGCCGGTCTTCTTGGCGAGCAGATCGCGCAGTGCGGCAAGCTCCTGGTCCGCATTGCGGTTCAGGTATGCCTGGATGGCAAGGTAGCCGTCTGCCGGAAGCTGCGCGGCGAGCTGCTCCACAGCCGCCTCCAAGGTCTTGGCCCCGGTGCCGTAGAGCTCAACTGGTCCGTCCACTGCATCCGGTGCGCTCTGCGCCGGAGCATCGAGCATGGAACGGGCGGCGATCTTCGCGGCCTCGACATCAGGCTGGTCGAAGGGGCTGATGCCCAGCAGGTAGCCGGCCACGGCGGTGGCGTACTCGAAGATCATGAAGGCGGTGCCCAGCGGTGCACTGAAGTGCACGGCGGTGGCGTCCTCGTCGAAATCCTCAGGCAGCGCGTCGTAGACGAACAGCGGCAGCACGTCCTGGGCCGGGTTCGCCAGCTCCGGTGCATCCACATGCGCGGCAACAGGCAGCACGCCCTTGCCTTCCTTGCCGGTGGACTCGGCGATCAGCTGCTCGGCCCAGTCGCCGAAGCCCGGCAGTGCATCGCCCACACAGGCAATCAGCAGCTTGTCGCGGCCCGCGGTAGCCATGGCGGCACCCAGGTGCAGCGCGAGGTTGTCCTCGTCGTCCAGGGCCAGCACATCGTTGATCAGCCCGGATTCTTCAACCAGGGCTTCGATGTCCGCGCCGGCCAGGCCCGAAGGGACCAGGCCGAAAGCGGTCAACGCCGAGTAGCGCCCGCCGACGTTCGGATCCGCAGTGAATACCGCGCGCACGCCATCAGGATTATCCATGGGCGAGCCCGGATCGGTGACCAGCACCAAGCGGGTCGCCGGATCAATGCCGGCAGCCTGGAACGCAGCGGTGAACGCACGGCGCTGCGAATCGGTTTCCACGGTGGAACCCGACTTGGAAGCAACTACCACGACGGTGCGCTGCAGATCGGTTTCCACGATCTGCTTGACCATCGACGGATCGGTGGTGTCGCAGATGACCAGTTCCACCTCGTCATGGGCGGTGATGACCTCAGGAGCCAGCGAGGAGCCGCCCATGCCGCACAGCACGATGCGGGTCAGGCCCTCTTCTTGCAGCTCATCGCGCAGATCCAGGATCTGCGGGATCAGTTTGCCAGCTGCCTCGAAGGGGTTGACCCAACCGAGGCGGATGGCCGATTCAGCTTCTGCTTCAGGACCCCAAATGGTCGGGTCCTGGGCGGCGATGCGGCTGCCGATCTTCGCTTCGATCAGCTTCGGGAGCAACGCATCGACGGAGGCCAGGGCCTCGCCGGAGGTTACCAGACCAAGCTCCATCTACTTGGCTCCCTTCAATGCCACAGCCATGTCCTCAAGCAGCTCGTTCCATGCGACGTCGAACTTCTGAACGCCTTCGACCTCGAGCAGGTCCACGACCTCGTTGTAGTCGATGCCCAGTGCAGCGAGCTTGTCCAGCACGCGGTTGGCCGCATCGTAGCCGCCGGCGATCGCGTTGCCGCGCACCTCGGCTTCAGCCACGGTGGCGTCCAGGGTCTTCTCCGGCATGGTGTTCACGGTCTGCGGTGCGACCAGTTCGGTCACGTACAGGGTCGATGGGTAGGCAGGATCCTTCACGCCGGTCGAAGCCCACAGCGGACGCTGGACGTTGGCGCCGGCAGCTGCCAGCACCTCGTAGCGTGCCGAAGCGAAGGACTCTTCGAAGACCTGGTAGGCCAGGCGGGCATTGGCCACGCCGGCCTGGCCGCGCACGGCGGCCGCGGCATCGGTGCCGATGGCGTCCAGGCGCTTGTCGATTTCCGAATCCACGCGGGAAACGAAGAAGGAAGCGACCGAGTGGATCTTGGACAGGTCCACGCCGGCAGCGTGGGCCTTCTCCAAGCCCAGCAGGTAGGCGTTGATGACCTCGCGGTAGCGTTCCAGCGAGAAGATCAGGGTGACGTTCACCGAAATGCCGGCGGCAATGGTTTCGGTGATGGCTTCCAGGCCCTCGACGGTTGCCGGGATCTTGATCAGCACGTTCTCGCGGTTCACGCGTTCGTACAGGGCCTTGGCCTGGGCGATGGTCGGTGCGGTCTCGTGAGCCAGGCGGGGATCGACCTCGATGGACACGCGGCCGTCGAAGCCCTGGGAGGACTCGTAGACGCCCTTGAACAGGTCGCAGGCAGCTGCCACGTCGTCGCTGGTGATCTCGGTGATCGCGTCTTCCACCGAGCGGTGCTTCTGCTCGGCGATGGCCTCGCCGTACACCTCTGCCTTGGACAGCGATGCCGCGAAGATTGCCGGGTTGGTGGTCACGCCGACCACGTTCTTCTCTTCGATCAGCTTGGCCAGCGAGCCGCTGGTCAGCCGTTCACGCGAAAGGTCGTCCAGCCAGATGGAGACGCCGGCATCGGACAGGGCCTGGGTATTCGGGTTGCTCATAATCTTTACTTCGGTTCCTTACTTGGCAGCGTTCTGCATGGAGGTTTCGGCAGCGGCTACAACAGCCTCGGTGGTGATGCCGAACTCGGAGTACAGCTTCTTGTAATCGGCGGAAGCGCCGAAGTGATCCAGCGAAATGATTTCGCCGTGCGCGCCGACCAGCTCGCGCCAGCCCTGGGCCACGCCGGCTTCAACCGAAACGCGGGCGGTGATGGCTGCCGGCAGGACCTCTTCGCGGTAGGCCGCGTCCTGCTTGGCGAACCATTCCAGCGACGGCAGCGAAACGACGCGGGCCGCGACGTTCTTGGCAGCCAGGGCTTCGCGGGCCTCGATGGCCAGCTCGACCTCGGAGCCGGTGGCCAGCAAGATGACATCCGGAGTGGTCTCCGCGCCATCGCGCACAGCCTCTGCGAGGATGTAGCCGCCCTTCAGCGTGCCTTCGGCGCCGCGGAAGCCGGTGGCCGCGCGGTCGTAGATTGGCAGGTTCTGGCGGGAGAGGACGATGCCCGACGGGGTGTCGGTCAGCTCGAGGATGCCGCGCCATGCGTAGGCGACCTCGTTGGCATCCGCTGGGCGGACCACATCGAAGTTCGGGATGATGCGCAGCGAAGCGAGCTGCTCCACTGGCTGGTGGGTCGGGCCGTCTTCGCCCAGGCCGATGGAGTCGTGGGTCCACACGAAGATCGACGGGACACCCATCAGCGCGGCCAAGCGGATCGCCGGACGCTGGTAGTCCGAGAAGATCAGGAAGGTGCCGGAGAATGCACGGGTCGGGCTGGAGAGCACGATGCCGTTCACGATCGAGGCGGCGGCGTGCTCGCGGATGCCGAAGTGCAGCACGCGGCCGTACGGGCTGGCGGACCAGGAATCGGTGGAGCGGCGCTCGGGAGCGAAGGACTTCGCGGTCTCGATGGTGGTGTTGTTCGAACCGGCGAGGTCGGCAGAGCCGCCCCAGAGTTCTGGCAATTCATCGGCGATCGCGTTGATGACCTTGCCCGACGCGGCGCGGGTAGCCATGGTGGAGCCTGGCTCGAAGGTCGGGATCTTCTCGGTCCAGCCCTCTGGCAATTCGCCAGCCTGCAGACGCTCAAGCAGGGCGGCTTCTTCCGGGTTGGCGGACTTCCAGGCCTCGAAGGTCTCGTTCCACGAGGCGTGCAGCTGCGCACCGCGGGTTACGACCTCGCGGGCGTGAGCCAGTACATCGTCCTCGATCTGGAAGTTCTTCTCGGGGTCGAAGCCCAGGATCGTCTTCAGGCCGGCAACTTCGTCGGTACCCAGCTTCGAGCCGTGGATGCCGCCGGTGTTCTGCTTGGTCGGCGATGGCCAACCGATGATGGTGCGCAGGCTGATGATCGACGGGCGGGAGGTCTCGGCCTTCGCGGCGCGCACAGCAGCATCCAGTGCGGCCATGTCCTCGACGTATTCTCCGGTGACGGTCCAGTCCACGCGCTGGGTGTGCCAGCCATAGGACTCGTAGCGGCCCAGCACGTCTTCGGTGAAGGCGATGTCGGTGTCGTTCTCGATGGAGATCTTGTTGTCATCGTAGATCACAACGAGGTTGCCCAGTTCCTGGTGGCCGGCCAGCGAGGAGGCCTCGGAGGTGACGCCTTCCTGCAGGTCGCCATCGGAAGCGATGACGTAGACAGTGTGGTCGAACGGGCTGGTCCCTGCCTCGGCAGCTGGATCCAGCAGGCCGCGCATGCGGCGCTGGGAGTAGGCGAAACCAACGGCGGAAGCCAGGCCCTGGCCCAGCGGACCGGTGGTGATCTCAACGCCGGCGGTGTGGCCGAACTCCGGGTGGCCCGGAGTCTTGGCGCCCCAGGTGCGCAGCGCTTCGATGTCTTCCATCTCCAGGCCGTAGCCCGAGAGGAACAGCTGCAGGTACAGGGTCAGCGAGGTGTGGCCCGGGGAAAGCACGAAACGGTCTCGGCCGATCCAGTTCGGATCCTTCGGATCGTGGCGCAGGTGCTTCTGGAAAATCAAGTAGGCGGCCGGAGCCAAGCTCATTGCGGTACCGGGGTGGCCATTGCCAACCTTTTCGACGGCGTCGGCTGCCAGGACACGGGTGGTGTCGATGGCCTTACGGTCCAACTCGGTCAGTGAGAATTCTTCAACTAAGGATTCAGTCGCCACAGCGGCGTTCCTTCCATTCAGGCTTGGACGGGAGATATCTCCCGCTGACACGCAATACGCCGTCGCCTCCTGCTTCCTCCGGCTGTGCTTTATTCAGAGGGATGCAGGTCGCGACGGCGCAATCTGAGTCAACTCTATCGCGAAAAGGCGTATTGGGGCGTTGGATTTAGCAAGATGACACAGAATTATTCGGTTTGCGCAGAAGGTGGACTCGATACGGCTATTCATGCCACGGCGTGAGCGAATTGCTCAGGCATTCTGCGCATCCGTGCGCAGGTGGCAGCCGGGGGATATGGGTGGCCGGGCACTTCTGCCAGCCGGTGCACGGCAACCAACTAACGTTACAAGGAATAGGATTTGTTCAGCTGGCGGACATCAGTTGCTATCTTTGTTCATTTGGGAGCAGCGTCCGGGGGACCACGCGCGATCTGCCGAAATGCTGTTGGGCATTTGGGACCGGATGAGTTCTCCCGCCGCGCGGGGTTATTCCATCGAAGGCTCCCGGCTCGTCGACTTTGACGTGCTGCAACGGTTCGCGGGAAACGCTGGTTGGGGCGGGGGCCGCCTGCAGAAGATCGGTTCGAGGAGCAGAATCCGATGGGAGCGCGAAGCCGCAAAGGTGCATGGCTAGCCGCCGGGCAGGTGATTGTAGCGTCTTGAATTGAGCCAAATCACCATTTTTCAACTGTGATCCTCTCCGTGGGGAGTTTCAATCAATTTCTATCCAGCGTAGAATGACAGTGTCTGTCTTGTACCCGTGAAGAACTGAGTGCGTTTAATTGAAGACTCAAAGTGTCGCCGCAGCATCAGTGCCCCGCGCATCGCGTCAGCCTGATGAAAATGCCGGCGATTTTCTGAAGCGCAAGGCCAATGCCTATGTGGCGTTGACGAAGCCTCGCGTAATCGAGTTGCTGCTAGTGAGCACCCTTCCGACCATGATCTTTGCCGAACGGGGTTTCCCCTCCGTCTGGCTCATGATCTCCACCCTTGTTGGTGGAGCTATGGCCGCAGGTGCTTCTGGTGCATTCAACTGCTATATCGATCGCGATATGGATAAGTTGATGAAGCGTACCAAGGGGCGCCCTTTGGTCACTGGGGACCTCACCCCGAGGGAGGCACTGGTCTTCTCTTGGGTATTGGCCATAGCCTCCCTGGTGGTTCTCTGGGTTGGCACCAATCCGCTGACGACCGCCTTGGGCCTGGCTGCAATCCTCCTCTACGTCGTGTTCTACACTTTGATCCTCAAGCGCCGTACTGCCCAGAACATTGTCTGGGGTGGCATCGCCGGCTGCATGCCTGTGCTGATCGCTTGGGCCGCAGTGACCAACACAATTGAATGGCCAGCGATCATCCTGTTCCTGGTGATCTTCCTCTGGACCCCGCCGCATTACTGGCCGCTGTCCATGAAGTATGCGGATGACTACAACGCGGCTTCAGTGCCTATGCTGGGCGCGATCGCCAACGCTCGCCGCGTTTCGGTACAGGTTGTGCTCTACGCTTGGGCCACTGTCGTTTGCTCGATGCTGCTGGTCCCACTAGGTAGCGCAGGAATCGTTTACACCGCAATCGCTGGCGGCGCGGGCATCTGGTTCGTCTACGAATCGCACGTGCTCTACCGCGAAGCGCAGAGCGACCATAAGCCGGCTGAGATCAACCGCAAGGCCATGAAGGTCTTCCATATCTCCATCACCTACTTGTCGATCGTATTCCTGGCCTTGGCCATTGACCCGTTCGTGGGTAGCCCGCTGTTCGGCTAGGTTCAACGCCCCAGCTGAGCGTCGGTTAGCGCCCTTCCTGGAATCCAAATGAAATTGGATTCCAGGAAGGGCGCTTTTCTGCGTTCAGGCGTAGTTGCCCTTTACGTTGGTCAATGCATGCGCACCAAGCGTTTAGGCAGAAATTACTCTCATCGAGGGAGATAAGACTGGACCTTGCTATGCAAGTCTTGCTACGCAAGGTATGGTTATGGCATGTCCGATCAACGCGAGAAAATCGCCACGAATATACGCAAGGGCGTCCTTGAGTACTGTGTGCTGGCTTCGTTAGCCAGCGCAGATAAATACGGGTTGGAGCTGGCAGAAGAGCTCACCGCGCGGAAGCTTACCGCCGGCGAGGGGAGCCTGTATCCGTTGCTGGCGCGCATGAAAGCCACTGGGCTGGTAGAAACCTACTGGGAAGAAAGCGCGTCGGGACGCAAACGGAAGTACTACACCATTACCGAGCACGGGCATCTGATGGTTGGCGAGTTCCGCGGGGTATGGGAAGCAATTTCAATGCAAGTCACCGATCTACTTGGAGAACAACATGGCATCGACAGCTGAGCAGTACAGCGCGGAAGCGTATTTGCGGGAATTGGGGAAGCTCCTGCGCGGTGCTCCAAGGGATATGGGCTTAGAGCTTCTGGAGGATGTGGCGCAGCATATCGAGGATGGCCGAGCCCTAGGCAGGGATGATGACCAGATCCTCGCCGCGCTAGGCAGTCCTGAAGCTGTTGCAGCCCCTCTGGTGGCCGAGTACGCGGCTCCGCAAGAGCGGGCCATCCTACGCAGGAATAGCTTGGTGCTCGGTGCGGTGGCACTGGTCCTCGGTGTCCTTGTCTCCATCATCGATACGACTCTGGCAGATACCCTGGGTGACCTGATTTTTGGCGCTTCTGTGCCAGGAGGTGAGGGCAGTAGCTACGACTCGATATATGAGCAAGGCGCATTGCAACTGCTGATCTTCGCAATATTCGGACTTGGCGTAGCGGCCACCGCGGTCATGAAGGGAAAAGCGGCACGAATCTACGGCTACGCGGCGGCCTTGTGCATGACAGTGCTCGTTGCCGGATTCATTACCAGCAGTGGAATCTTCTATATCCCG
The DNA here is from genome assembly GCF_044769125.1 of Glutamicibacter sp. NPDC090743. NCBI lineage: Bacteria > Bacillati > Actinomycetota > Actinomycetes > Micrococcales > Micrococcaceae > Glutamicibacter > Glutamicibacter sp. NPDC090743. Next base: position 584,183 of record NZ_JBIVXE010000001.1, read on the forward strand.
TCAATGATTGCAGCATGGATGCTTGTCGGAATCAATGGGCGTTCTTCCAAATCGGTGAATCGAGAACCGCGTTCGAAATTGATCCGCATCATTGGTGGCACTGCTCTGCTATTGCCAGTCGTGTTCCTGGGAGCCGCATCGTTCACGGGTATCGAGCCGAACGTCGCCGTATACGCATACCTTGCCCTGGGCTTGGCCTGCGGCATCGGGTTCTTGTCCAATTCCCGGATTGCTCTATGGGCTACCTGCGCTTGCGGTGCTGCCCTCCTTGCGGTTTCCGTCGTGGATCAAGGGCTGCTGCTTGCGTCATTCTGGCTAGCCGGAACAGTCTATTGCTTCTTTGGACTTTATGGTTTGATGTGGTTCACGCGCCGTGGAACGGCCGGGGGACAGCGTTAAGCATCTGGGGGTTGCCCTGCACATCGAGTGCAGGGCAACCCCCAGTCATTTACTCAGGATTCTAGTAATCGTTGCGCTGGTATTCGGGAAGGATGGCAGCCCGATCCCAGACGTTTGCCGAGGCGGCAAGCAGCAAGCTCGCGCCGAGCATGTGGGAGAGTACCAGGGCGACAGGCAACCCATTGAAATGCTGGATGTAGCCAATTGCTGCCTGGACCGCAATTGCCGCGACAAGCCACCAGATGGCGATGCGAAGCTGGGTGTTTCCGCCCTGCTTGTAGGCCAGGATCAGCACCACGATGGTTGCGGCAACGAGCAAGTACACCGGAGCAGTATGCATGCGGGTTACCAGCAGCGGATCGAACAAGTGGCGCGGGGCATCGGCATCGCCTGCATGCGGTCCGGTGCCGGTCACGATAGTTCCGAATGCCACTGCGAGCAGGGAGAAGATCCATGCGGCGAAGGAGAGCTGGCGGATCGACTTGCTGCTCTGATCGAACTTGCGGTTCTTCAGTTCCTTGGCGGTGCGGTTCACCTGGAATGTTGCCATGATGACCAGTGCGCCGGAAATCAGGAAGTGCACCGAAACGACCCAAGCGTTCAGTCCGGTCCACACGGTGATGGCTCCGATGAGCGCCTGCAACGCGATGCCGGCGAGCAAGCCGATGGACAGCTTGAACAGGGTGCGGTGGGTCGGGCGCATCTTCCAGATGGAGATCAGGAACGCGACAGCGATGACCAGCAGGACAAAAGTCAGCAGGCGGTTGCCGAACTCGATGATTCCATGGATGCCCATTTCCGGGACAGGGGTCATCGAACCGGGAACGCAATTGGGCCAGTGGGAGCAGCCGAGGCCCGAATTCGTCAAGCGTACGGCTCCACCGGTGACGATAATGCCAATCTGCGAGATCAGGGATGCGATCGCTAGACCATGCACGAGGCGAGTGACCTTCGTGGGCAGTTTATCGGCCCAGCTCTGGGTGGCTTGGGCTGAAGACATTGAAATCTCCCTTTTCGGAATTTGGGTGGTGGTCAGCTCCATTTGAACAGCTTGATGGCTGCAAAGGAGCCAACTGCTGACCAAAGGATCAAGAAGATGAGGCCAGCAATGCTGAACTGGCCGTGGATCAGGGCATCGCGCATGGCATCGCCCAGCGCTGCTGATGGCAGCGCATTCAGGGTTGGCTGGGCCCAATCAGGGGCCATGCTCAAGGGGTAGAGGACACCGCCGGCACCGGCCAGCAGGATCCAGGCAAGGTTGGTGATCGCCAACGTCGCTTCAGGGCGGACGGTGCCGGCAATCAGCAGGCCCAGCGCGGTAAACGCGGCTGCGCCCAGGAGCAGGAAGAGTATAGCCGGAGCAATGCCCCAGGGGTTCGGATGCCAGTCCAGGAACAACAAGGAGACAGAGCAGATTAAGACGACCTGGATCAGCAGGACCGACAGCACGGCAATGACCTTGCCGAAAATCAGTCCGGTTTTCCCCAGCGGCGTAGTGGAGAACATGGTCAGCACGCCATAGCGGCGGTCAAATCCGGTGCCAATTCCCTGCCCGGTGAAAGCCGTCGAAATGACGCACAAGGCCAAGACGCCAGGAACGGCGGCATCAATGCTGCGGTCTGCGACATCCTTGACCAGATCGGTCAGGGTGAGCACGAAGAGTGCAATGAGCGGCATGACAACAGCGAGAATGAGCTGTTCGCCATTGCTGAGCATCTGGATGGATTCGTATTTGCCCTGGTTCAGGATTCGGCGCAGTGGCGAGACAGCATTGGAGCGTGCCTGTGTTTGGCTCATGCCCTTCCCTCCTTTTGTGCGATTTCAAGGAAAACGTCTTCGAGGCTTCGTGACTGCAAGTTGAGCTCGGTTGGCAAAATGCCCTCCTGGAGCCACCAATGGGTTAGCCAGTTCAAGTGTTCGGGGGAGTTGACCCCGTCGAGCCGGTATTGGCCGGCTCCGGTCTCCTCCAGGTGCAATCCTGCCGGTGGTTCAGGTAGGCGCAGCCCTGCTGGGGCGCAGAAGGACACCGGGCGGGTGTCCTGGTCTTCGGCAGCGCGGGCCGTCAGCTCGGCCACGGTGCCTTGCGCCACGGTGCAGCCCTTGTCGATGATGTAGACGTAGTCGCTGAGGCGTTGCGCGTCATCCATGAGGTGGGTGGTGAGGATGATGGCCTTTCCTGCATCGCGAAGTTCGGCAATGAGGTCGAAGACTACCTGGCGGGACTGCGGATCCAGACCAGCACTTGGTTCATCGAGGAAGAGCACTTCCGGATCTCCGGCCAGCGCCAGGGCCAAGGCGACGCGCTGCTTCTGGCCACCAGAGAGACGGCGGATCGTGCGGGTGCCAAATGATTCTAGATCCAACCGTGTGATCAACGCATCAATATCAATGGGCTTCTGATAGAGGGAAGCGACGTGCCTCAAGAGCGGAACCGGGCGCATTGAGGGTGGCAACCCTCCGTCCTGGAGCATGACTCCGACGCGGGAACGCAATTCGGGATTGTCGCCGAAGGGGTTCTGGCCCAGGAGTTCGACGGTTCCGCCTTCGGGCTGAAGCAGCCCCTGGGCACAAGCGAGGGTCGTGGATTTGCCGGCTCCGTTAGCGCCTAAAAGCGTGGTGACCTGACCCGGATAAGCTTTTAGGGACACCGACTCCAGGACTCGCAACATGCGATTGTCCAAGGCGGGGACCGGACCTAAATCTTTAGCCAGCTCGTTGATGACAAGGCTGGGAATTACAGAAGACACTGAAACATTCTACGACATGTCGAACTGGCTGAGCTGAGTGTTTTGTCACCAACCCTCGAGTTCCGTTGAGGTGGGCGGGACAATGGAAGTGTCAGAGGTTCGATTCAAGTAACGCACTAGTCGGGCAAGCATGTCCTTAGTAAGTCCTTCCTTACTAGACCTAGAGCAAAAATTTACGCATGATTGTGTTGTGTATTCATCAAATTCAGAATCAGCTAGTGGCTCCACTGCCGCGACAGTTGGCGCAGTTGGGGATACCGAGGAGCGTACGCGCGACCGCGTCCTGTACGCAGTACTCGAGGACGGGCCGGTCAGTGCTGCCGAGCTTGGAAGCAAGCTGGGCTTCACGCCTGCTGCGGTCCGCCGTCACCTCGACGCGCTCTCAAAATCGGGACTCGTAGAGGTGAAACTGGTAGCCAACCAGAAAACCGGTGCTGGACGTCCGTCGCGTCGCTACGTGCTTTCGCACCGCGGGCAGACGAAGTTGGGCAACGATTACCTGGAGATTGCTTCCGACGCATTGAAGATGCTCGGCGATGCGGCCGGAGAGGACGCGATTCGCAAGTTTGCGCGTAACCGCTTCGCATCAATGGAAGACCGATACGCCAAGGCGCTGGTCGGCGTTGAAGGGCTGGAAGCACGAGCCGAGGTGCTGGGCAATTTGCTCAGTGCAGATGGATTCGTGGGATACACCCGAAAAGTGGATACCAAAGTGGCAACTGCCCTGATGCATAGCGTGCAGCTATGCCAGGGACACTGCCCGATACAAGACTTGGCACGAGAGTTTCCAGTGTTTTGCGACATGGAAACGGAAATGTTCGCCCGCTTGCTGGGCGTCGACGTCCGACGACTGTCGACCTTGGCCGGTGGAGGACACGTGTGCACGACCCACATCCCTGTGGGGCGTGAAAAGGCGCCAATGCGCGCTGAGAAAAGAACTCGAATTCAGTTCACGAAGCAGGAGAGGCCGCGATGACGGATCAGATTGCACAGGAGTCTGCCGACCCGGGTGTAATTTCCGAAATTCTGGAGAAGAACCCCGAACTCCACGGAATCGGCAATTACGAATACGGCTGGTCAGACAAGAACGACGCGGGTGCAAATGCGCGCCGTGGCGTCGACAAGGACGTAGTGGCGAATATCTCCGCCCTGAAGTCCGAGCCAGAATGGATGCTGGAGCGTCGCCAGAAGGCGCTGAAGTACTTCGATCGCAAGCCAATGCCTACCTGGGGTCCAGACCTCTCGGGTATTGATTTCGACAACATCAAGTACTTCGTGCGTTCCACCGAGAAGCAGGCGACCTCCTGGGAAGAACTTCCAGAAGACATCAAGAACACCTACGACAAGTTGGGTATTCCAGAGGCTGAAAAGCAGCGTCTGGTGTCTGGCGTTGCCGCCCAGTACGAGTCCGAGGTTGTTTACCACCAGCTGCGTGAAGACCTTGAAGCCCAGGGCGTCATCTTCCTTGACACCGACACTGGACTGAAGGAGCACCCGGAGATCTTCCAGGAGTACTTCGGCTCGGTCATTCCAGCGGGCGACAACAAGTTCGCTTCGCTGAACACTGCCGTGTGGTCCGGCGGCTCGTTCGTGTACGTCCCGAAGGGCGTCCACGTGGAGATCCCGCTGCAGGCTTACTTCCGCATCAACACGGAAAACATGGGCCAGTTTGAACGCACCCTGATCATCGCTGATGAGGGCTCCTACGTTCACTACATCGAGGGTTGCACCGCACCGATCTACCAGTCGGATTCGCTGCACTCTGCCGTTGTGGAAATCATCGTGAAGAAGGACGCCCGCGTTCGCTACACCACGATCCAGAACTGGTCGAACAACGTCTACAACCTGGTGACCAAGCGTGCCGTCTGCGAAGAAGGCGCCACCATGGAATGGGTCGATGGCAACATCGGCTCGAAGGTCACCATGAAGTACCCAGCCGTTTACCTCGTTGGCGAACGCGCCAAGGGTGAGACCCTGTCCATCGCCTTCGCCGGCGAGGGCCAGCACCAGGACACCGGATCCAAGATGGTCCACATCGCTCCGAACACCTCTTCGGCCATTGTGGCCAAGTCGGTGGCTCGTAACGGTGGCCGCTCGGCTTACCGCGGCCTGGTCCAGGTCCAGGAAGGCGCCAAGGGCACCAAGAACTCGGTGGTCTGCGACGCGTTGCTGGTCGACCAGATCTCGCGTTCGGATACCTACCCGTACATCGACGTCCGCGAGGACGACGTAACCATGGGCCACGAGGCGACCGTCTCGCGCGTTTCCGAAGAGCAGCTGTTCTACCTGATGTCCCGCGGCATGGCCGAGGACGAGGCCATGGCAATGATCGTGCGTGGCTTCGTTGAGCCAATCGCACGCGAGCTGCCTATGGAGTACGCGCTGGAACTGAACCGCCTTATTGAACTTCAGATGGAAGGATCGGTCGGCTAAGAATGTCGGAGACCACCACCCATATCCCAGCAGAGAAGGCGCGCATCGGCGCACCATCGATTCCTGGTTTCACCGAAGAGGGCGAAGACCTTTCGCCGATCAACGACAATGACAGCTCGCCGCTGGCCGGTGCCTCCACCAAGGCGCACAGCCACGGCGGCGGAGTTGGAGTTCCCGATTCATCGCGTGCCGGTCGACTGACCAGCACCAACGTAGATGACTTCGCCAAGCTGACCGGTCGTGAAGAGGACTGGCGCTTCACCCCGCTCAAGCGCCTGAAGGGCCTGCACAGCGATGACCTCACCGGCGCGGCTCCGAAGATAGAGCTCGCCGGCAACGGAATCGCCAAGCTGTCGGTTGTTCCGGCTGGCGACGCGCTGAACGGTGTTGCGCATACCCCGGATGACCGCGTGTCGGCCAACGCTTGGAAGTTCGCTTCCGAGACCCACGTTGTGACGATCCCGAAGAACGCCGAAGGTGCCAACGCAACCCTGCGCATCACCGGCGAGTCGCTGGCAGCGGCGGCTCAGCACCTCATCGTTGTTGCCGAGGAAAATTCCGAAGCTACTGTTGTGCTGGACCACGTTGGTTCGGCAGTGCTGGCACAGAACGTCGAGTTCGACGTCCAGGCCAACGCCCGCCTGACCGTGATCTCCCTGCAGGCTTGGGAAGATGACGCCGTTCACGCTTCCTCGCAGCAAGCGCTGGTAGCTGCTGGCGCTTCGTTCAAGCACATTGTAGTTTCCTTCGGTGGCGACTTGGTTCGCGTGAACCCATCGGCTCGCTTCACCGGCGAACGCGCTGAGATCGAGCTCTACGGCTTGTACTTCGCAGATGCCGGCCAGCACCTGGAGCACCGCTTGTTCGTTGACCACGCTGTTGCCAACTGCAAGTCGAACGTGCTGTACAAGGGTGCGCTGCAGGGCAAGGACGCACACACCGTGTGGGTTGGCGATGTGCTGATCCAGAAGGCTGCTGTGGGTACCGACTCCTACGAAGCCAACCGCAACCTGGTTCTGACCGATGGCGCCCGCGCTGATTCGGTTCCGAACCTGGAAATCGAAACCGGTCTGATCGATGGTGCTGGCCACGCATCGACCACCGGCCGCTTCGACGATGAGCACCTCTTCTACCTGATGGCTCGCGGCATCGATGAAAAGACCGCACGCCGCTTGGTAGTTCGCGGATTCCTGAACGAAATCGTTCAGCAGATCGGCGATGAGGCTCTGCAGGAGCGACTGACCGACACCATCGAAGAAGAATTGGCTGCTACCGAGAACTAGGTAGTGCTCGCTTCACCAGCTTTTTAGCCTTAGCGCTTTTTAGAAAGAAACGGAACGACGTATGTCTACTCTGGAAATCAAGGACCTGCACGTCTCGATTGACACCGAGCAGGGCGAGAAGGAAATTCTCAAGGGTGTAACCCTGACCATCAAGACCGGCGAAACCCACGCAATCATGGGCCCTAACGGCTCGGGCAAGTCGACCTTGGCTTCGACCATCGCTGGCCACCCGCGCTACAACGTCACCTCCGGCTCCATCACCCTCGATGGTGAAGATGTCCTGGAGATGAGCGTCGACGAGCGCGCCAAGGCTGGCCTGTTCCTGGCTATGCAGTACCCGGTAGAGGTACCAGGCGTAACCATGACCAACTTCCTGCGTACCGCCAAGACCGCCATCGACGGCGAAGCTCCAAAGCTGCGTACTTGGACCAAAGACGTCAAGGAAGCTATGAGCAAGCTGAAGATCGATGCCGACTTCGCTGGCCGTAACGTCAACGAAGGCTTCTCCGGCGGCGAGAAGAAGCGCGTCGAGATCCTGCAGCTGGAACTGTTCAAGCCCAAGTTCGCAGTACTGGACGAGACCGACTCCGGCCTGGACGTCGACGCTCTGAAGGTTGTCTCCGAGGGCGTTAACCGCGCACAGGACGAGAACGAAATGGGCACCCTGCTCATCACCCACTACACCCGCATCCTGCGCTACATCAAGCCAGAATTCGTGCACGTGTTCGTGGATGGCCGAGTTGCAGAACAGGGCGGCCCGGAACTGGCTGACCGTCTGGAAGAAGAAGGCTACGACCGTTACCTGAACGTCAAGGCCTAAGGTTACAGTCATGAGCGAATCGACCGAACAGAGCACGGGAGCCGCTACGACTCCTCTGGAAGACGTTGAGGAAGCGCTCAAGGACGTCATTGACCCTGAACTGGGTGTCAATATTGTCGACCTGGGTTTGCTGTACGGCCTGAAGTACGCGGATGACGGCGTACTTTTGCTGGACCTCACGCTGACAACCGCCGCTTGCCCGCTCACCGATATTATCGAAGAGCAGGTCGGCCAGGCGCTGGAGAGCGTTGTGGACGACCACCGTTTGAACTGGGTCTGGATGCCGCCTTGGGGTCCAGAACGAATCACCGATGACGGTCGCGATCAGATGCGAGCCCTGGGCTTCAACATCTAATTTAGACTGTTTCAAGCAGAACCGCTTGCTCCCTACGGGGGTGAGCGGTTCTGTTCGTTAACGCCCGAGGGGCCTGCATTCCTTCTGGTATCTCGTGGAAGAGCCGAAAGCGAAAGGGGTACCCGGGGCAGAATCGGGGAGCAGCGCATGTCCGAAGCTGCAAACGGTGCACATGAGAGCGCAACGTGGCCGATCGCAGAAATCGACGAAGCACCCAAGGACGTGAATGACCTCGCGCTGGGAGTCAACATTGTTGGCCTGGGCCTGCTTTACGGACGGTGTTTCGACGGCGATTCAGTCCTGGAAATCGACCTGACGTTGACGACGCCTGCCTGCCCGCTGACCGATCTACTCGAAGCGCAGATTGATGAAGTGCTGAAGAACCTTGTCGACGGCCGGAATCAGATGCAGGCCTTGGGGTTCAACATCTAGGCCAATGCCCCAAGGGCTCAATGCGGTACTGACTCGAAAGCAACCGCGCTTCCGGTGCCACCCGCGGCGGCCATGAGCGCGATCGCCCTTTGCCCAGGTATCCGGGCCTGGTTGGCCTGCCAGAACAGCCGAGTCGCAAGAATCGCGCCGCTAGCACCGTAGGGGTGTCCCAACGCCAAGGCCCCGCCACCCTGGTTCACCGTCACCTCGGTGATCCCTAGCTCATCGAGGCATGCCAGGGCCTGGACGGCAAAGGCTTCGTTGAACTCGATCAGTGGAGTGCTGGAAGCAGCAGCGGATGGCAGCAGGCCGATGAGCTTGCGGTACGCCGGTACCGCCGCCATGCCGAGAATGCCGGGATCGCAAGCACCTGAAGCAGAAGCAAGGTAGCGCATTGCGAAGGTTGGGTTCAGTCTCTGGCGCATTTGTTCGCTCACCAAGATCACCGCGGCTGCACCATCGTTAATCGGGCAGGAGTTTCCCGCAGTCACGGTGCCACCGGGTACGAATGCCTGCTTGAGCGCGGCGAGCTTGCGAAGTGTCAGTCCGGGCTTGGGGCAGGTGTCGGCCGCTACTTGCCCGTTGCTTGTATCCACGGTGACAAGCTCGCGATCAAAGAGCCCAGCCGCTTGAGCGCGCAGCGCACGCTGGTGGCTCTGCAAAGCGAAAGAATCTTGCCGCTCTTGTGCGATGCCGTAGGACTGGGCAATATTCTCCGCAGCTTCGCCCATTTCGGGGTCCGGGTCTCGTACTGGAGTGAATCGGGCACGCGAGTAGAGGCGCGGAGGCTGGATTACGGAGGTTTGCTTTTCAACCCGCCATGGCGCGGTACTCACCGACTCCACGCCACCGGCCACCACGACATGCGCTTCACCGCAACGTATCATCCGCGCAGCGGCGGCAATTGCGTCCAGTCCACTGGCGCATTGGGCATCGATGCTGGTCGCGCTGACGGTATTGGGCAGCACCGACGCCAAAGCAGACACTCGCGCTATATTTCCGCCCGGTCCCGCCGCATTGCCGGCAAATACGTGGTCTACATCCGCAGGGGAGATGCCGCTTCGATCTATTAGCGCGTTGATCACCTGAGCCAGCAGTTGGTCTGCGGTAATGCGGGAATACTCCTTGCCTGCTCTGACGATGGGCGTGCGTGCTGCATTGATAATGAAGGCGTCATTCATCTGAGCCAGTCGCTCCGTTCAATGTCCAGATCCTGGAAGTCCAAAGCCGAGGCATTCAATTTTCCGCTGAAGGTCTCGGGCCACGATCGCAAGTAGATGATTTGGTGCGGGATCTTGTACTGGGGCAAATGCTTCTGCAGGCCGGTGAGAAGCGCGGACGGATTGCGGGGTGGCGAAACCGTGTAGGCCAGCAACTTGGCTGGTGCGCTCGATGCATCGATCCGCACTACGGCATTGGCCAGCCCCTCGGCATTAAGCGCTGCGCCCACTTCGCCCGGGTGGATATTGTTTCCGTTGAGATTCATCATCCCGTCGTTGCGACGGGACAGGACGATGCGATTTGAACCCAGGAGCTTCGCCTGATCACCAATGCCGATTGCTGTGCCGCACCGAGAGATGACAGAGTCCGAGCTAAGGTCGTACCCTTTGGCGTTGAACGGGCTATCGATATAGAGCGAGCCAAAGCCTGAACCCGGCGTTGCCTCATGGGTGTGAGCCTGCACCCCGGGAAACAGCTGGCCGTCGAAGTACGGAGTTCGCGGCTGGTTGGCCAGCCGCTCGCGATACGCGATGAGGCTGTGCTCGCTGCTCCCGAAATATTCAACGCAGCGCGCCGAGGGAGCCATCTGGTGAAGAGTTTGCATGGTCTCCTGGTCCAGGAATTCCCCTCCGCTGATGACCAATCGCAGGCTGGAGAACCGTGCCGGGTCATCCAGGGCCAGCACCTTGCCTAGAATTGTCGGTACGCTGACGATACGGGTGCAGCTGACGCGCGCCAGCAATGATGCAACGCCCTTTTGATCCCATTTTCCGGAAGCCAGGAAGGTGCCGCCAGCATGCAGGGACTCGACCATCGCGTAGAGGCCCAGACCGTGGGAAATGGGACTCGGGCAAAGAGTGGAATCATCTGGCGAAGCGCCCAAGATCGTGGCGCCGGCACTCAGGGACGCTTCCCACGATGCAGCACTCCGGAGCACAGCCTTGGGACGCGATGAGCTTCCAGAAGTACAAATGATCAGCAGGTCTTCAGCGCAATGAGTCTTGGTCGCGGGCGCAATGTATTCACCGGGCTCGGGCGGCTCGGGCGGCAAGGCGAATCTTGGGACGCCGGGCAAAGGCCGCGGAACCGTCCATTCAAGCACGAAATCGCATTGAAGAGCGGTTGCCATGGAAGTGGCCAGTTTTCCGGGCCAAGCAGGGTCAATCACCACCAATGTCTTGCCACTGCGCGCGATCGCATAAAAAGCGATGGCCATCTCAATCGGATCGCTGGTGTGCACGGCGATCCGATTGCCTGGAACGGATTCTAGCCGCTTGGCCAGAGCACCGCTTCTGCTGGCCAACTGCGCATAAGTCAGCCGGCTTTCAACCGTGAGCAGGGCAAGATGATCCGGTCGTTGATTGGCCCACCTTGCCAGTGCCTGCCACAGTTCCATCGAGCTACTTCATCAACCCGCGGTAGCTACGGTGCACGGTCAGGGCCACCAGGGTGGCGACTACGGCTTTGAGGACGTCCCCGGGCAGGAATCCGAGAGACCCCAGCAAGGATGTGCCCAGATCAAGCCCGGTAACAGCAGCGGTCCACGGAACGCCAAACAGATAGATGACGACGATTCCGCCAAGGAGAGCCGAGGCCAGTCCGGACATGAATCGGGCGACCTTGTTTTCGTTGCGCAGAACCCAGTATTTGAAGAGGGCTCCAATAACGAGTGAGCCGAAAATCCATCCAATGAGATATCCGCCGGTCGGCCCGAACAGGACTCCAAGCCCACCACGCCCACCAGCCAACAAGGGCAGCCCTGCCAAAGACAGGACTACGACAACCAGTGAGGTCAATGAACCTCGCCAAGGTCCCAATAAGGCGCCGGCCAGCATGACACCCAGGGTTTGCAGGGTAATGGGTACCGGGATGATCCCCAATGTAATAGGGGGAAGGAGCCCCATGGCCGCGATCATGGCGGCAAAGACTGCGACGTATACCGTATTGCGAGTTTGCGAAGTTGAGTCGGTGCGAGTTGGCATTGTGTTTCCTTGGAAGTGCGAGCGAGATGGAAGTAGATGACGCGCTTAGCGTCGGTAAGGTGCTGAATCGTAGCCGCGGGCGTCTAACGCTTCGGCTGTCTCGTCAGCGATTTTTAGTGATCTGATAACTAATGGGACACTCACGGCCAACGGATTGTTGCCCAGACCCCGAGCATGCTGGGCTTCGCGGACTTCGAGGTATACCTTTTTCAATTCCGGAATGAACCGTATTGTCATGGACAATCCCAATGCGATTTGCGCTGGATTAGCTCCAAGGAATCGTAATGGAGAGGCAACCTGTTGGAAGAGCTCGAGCATCGCGTCAAAGCTTGTGGTGAGGCTGACGGCGTAGGCCATCAGGCACATGGTCAGCAGCCGCAGGACCGAGACCACGGCGTTGGCCCAATCGGTTTGCAGGCCGAGAAGAATGAAGACGATGCCGAGAATCATGGCCAATGAGAACAGTGGCATGCGCAGTTGCTTGAGGTCGACCCTAGCCGAAAGCAGCAGTATCGCACTGAGAATGAACAGGGGCAGCAAGACCTGCCACGAGCTAATCAAGTAAAGCCCGATGCTCAGAACCAGCAATGTTCCGAATTTCCATCCCGGCTTAACACGCGCTAGATACGAAGTATTCTTGGCCGCGATCATGCGTGGCTCCATTGGCGGTAATGGGCGATTGCTTCTTCCGGTCGGCCATCGAATGCGATAGCTCCGTCGGTGACCACGAGAACGCGGTCGAAATCTTCAAGTATTTCCAAATCGTGCGTCACCACAATTGCACGTTGCGCCAGCTTGGCAATTTCGCGTTGGAACGCGAGTCGATTGCGCAGATCCAGCATCGTAGTGGGTTCATCGAACACAATCGTTCGTGGCCGCATGGCAAGGACGGAAGCGAGTGCGACCATTTGCTGCTCGCCGCCGGAAAGAGTGTGGCTTTCGCGATCTGCCAGATGCGAGATGTTGAGCTCTGCCAGTGTCTCATGCACGCGCAATTGGCGCTCTGCTTTGGGAATTTGCAAATTCTTCAGTCCGAACGCAATGTCTTCATAGACCAGCGGCATGATGATTTGATTTGCTGGATTCTGGAAGACAAAACCCACATCGCGGCGGATCTGCTTTGCATGATTCCGAGTGTTCAGGTCGCCAACGTGCACGGATCCTTCAGTAGGCAAAACGAGGCCATTGATGAGCCGGGAGAGCGTACTCTTCCCAGCACCGTTTGCCCCGATAATGCCGATGCGCTGTTCGTTGAGAGTCAAGCGCACATCTTTGAGGACATCGCGCTCTTCAAAGCGGACAGTGACATTCTCAAATCGAATTGGGGGTAGTTCCACGAGTGCTCCAGCGCAAGGTTCGTAGCTTGAACGGCGGGCTCCATGATCGGACAGCCATTCATGCTTGCGTTACAGATGACCGAAGAGCCATCGATTAAGAGCATACTTGATCACCGTTCAATTGTCTTGATCAGTGTTCAATAAATTCTTATGCGACGAAGAATTGTTCGTAGACCAAGCCCAGGGCCAAGAGGATCATTATGGTTCCGGAGCACATGGTTACGATGCGTGCCGCCATGGGCCGGGAACGAAGCAGCACCCTGGCAGCCAATGCAACGGAGAAGTACACGAGGATCGATACCGCGAAATGAGTAAGCCCAAGAGCGCCGGTTTGCAGGGAGAGCGGAAGATCCAGGGACGAATCCAGGTACTGCGGGATGAGGGCCACATACAGCAGTAGTGCCTTGGGGTTAGTGCCGCTGGTGAGCAGGCCCTTGAGGAATTGGCCGCGTCGCGATCGATGCCGGACCTTGTCCAATAGCGCGACGGTGCTATCGGTAGGTTCGGGTTTGCTCCGAGTGTAATCGCCATCGAGTGCTTCAATCTCCGAGGTAGATGGAGCATCGGCATCAAAGAACCTGGCGTTCCTGCAAGAACGCAGGGTCGCGATGCCTAGCCACAGCAGATAGACCGATCCGGCTGCCGTGAGCCAGAGGAGAAGTGACGGGGAACTCGCGACCAGGGCCGCAATTCCGCACACCAGCAATGCAGTATGAACCAGGTATCCCGAGAGCAATCCCCATACGGCTGGGCGATAGCTGGTTTTGCCCAGTGCAGAGGAAATGATGTACGCCCAGTCGGCGCCGGGCGTGCACGCCAACGTCACCGATACCAAGAGGAATCCGGTGAACTGCGAGAGATCCATTGCTTCTCCAAAATCTAGAAACCTGTGCTCTGATAACAGTAAGGAAAAAATCGTGAAATGTGCTTGCCGATTCTTTGGGGATATCCGTCCCTACGGCAAGAAAAAATTGCTCTGGCGTTAAATGGCGCAAATTATTTGTGCTGTAGTCTAATTTCATGGATGAACTAGACCGTGCGATCTTGGCCGAGTTGCAGAATGACGGACGGATGAGCGCTACCGCGGTAGCTGCAAAAGTTGGGCTATCGGTGGCTCCCTGCCATCGCCGGATCAAAGATCTTGAGCGCAGGGGAGTCATCAGCGGCTACCAAGCGGTGATTGACCCGGAGAAGGTTGGACTGGGATTCGAGGCCCTGGTTTTCGTCACGTTGAAAGACAGAGCGCAGCTTAAGCATTTTGAATTAGCGGTAGAGAGCGAAGAGCTAATAGTTGATGCGCAGCGCCTTTTCGGCGAGCCAGACTTCCTATTGCGAGTCTTTGCCAAGGATCTGCCGCATTACCAGCGTGTATACGACGAGGTCCTAGTTGACCTACCGGGCGTGGAAAAATTGACGAGCACCATAGTCATGCGAAACATCAAGGAGCGGGCGGTTCTGCCCGTCTAGGACGTCTTGTTGGACGGCTTCCAGTTGCGGGTTACCGCCGGCGTCAAGGACAACGAAATAATCAGAACTACCGCGCAAATCCATAAGGCCTGAGGCAACTTCAAGGTATCGACGACGAAACCAATAAATGGCGGACCGCCAAGCATTGCTCCATATCCAAACGCACTGACGATGCTCACCGCTTTTGGACCCAGGCGTTCTCCGCGGGAAGCCGCGATGCTCATGCCCAAGGGGAAGCCGAGCGAGCTACCGAGGCCCCACAATGCTGCACCGAGGCCTACTAGGGAGGGGCTTGTGCCGGTGATGAACAAGCCGACGCCGAGAAGGCCGATAATTCCCATGATCAGGAGTGTATTTTTCGTGCCGAAGCGGTCCACAAGGCGACCACCGACAAAGCGTCCCAGCGTCATTGCTGCGACGAACAAGGTGAACATGAGCGCGCCAATTTGATGCTTGAAACCGTGCCCGTCAACCGAAGTAACGGCAATCCAATCATTGGCCGCACCCTCGCTGAAACTTAAACCGGCGACCATTATGCCAAGCAGCAGCAAGAGTCCCATTTTGTGCGTTGATTGAGTTCGGTTCTGGGGGACATCCTTGTTGATTGGAACCAAATTTTCGTTTTCCCAGCAGGTAATACCTCGATGGGCAACGTAAGCGAGAAGAAGAATGATGACCGCGACAAACGAGAAGTGCCAAAGGCTCGAGATATTCAAGGAAATGGTTGCTGTTGCCACCCCGGCGCCAATTAGGGTTCCCAGGCTGAAGAACCCATGAAGGGAAGGCATGATGCTGCGGCCGACACGACGTTCAACCTGTGCGCCGCTGACGTTCATCATGATGTCCAAACAGCCAAAAGTAAGCCCGTAAAAGAACAGGGCTACGTAGGCAAGAGTGGCTTCCTCGGTTATGGAAATAGCTATGCCCAGTACGACCAAGCATGCTGCTAATCCGATGGGCAAACAGCACAACAGGCGGCGTGTTGGAACGAATTTGCTCACCGACGGAATAAGGGAGATTCCGAGCAAAGTTCCGATGGTGCTGCAAATCAAGAACGACCCGAGGTTCAAACCAGAGAAATCGAAAACAGCGTCGATAATGGAGAGGCGGCCTGCCCAAGTCGCAAAAGATAATCCTGCAAGAAGGAATATTAGATTGATGCTGGTGCGTTCCGTGATTCTCTGTCGCGCGAGGTGGGCGACCAGTTGGGTCATCGGGCACTGTCCCTTTCGATTTCTACAATTCCTAGAGTTTATCTCAAATTAGGGGGATAAGTTACTGTTCAGTCGGGATTCTGCGTGATTATGCGCCGCTGCACGGCTCACGATCATGACATTCACAGATTCGACGGCCGGACCAGGAAAAGAAACGGTGGTGAAGAACGAAAGTTCTCGCTAGTCAGCAGATTTCTTTGCGGAAAATACGGGTATGGTGGCATTGCCTACCGGGAAGTACGCTCGAGATGAAAACTCGTAAATTTCTTGCGTGCAGAGGTGGGATCGTGAAGTTGAGTTCCGAACAATGCGGAGTGATCATCGTGGGTGCTGGATTGGCCGGGTTGGTTGCAGCGTCCAAGGCACTTGATGAAGGACTGAGAGTCCGAATCCTGGATCAGGAAAACAGGGGTAATCTCGGCGGCCAGGCTTACTGGTCTTTTGGGGGACTGTTTCTCGTTGGAACTCCTGAACAGCGCCGCTTGGGAGTTCGTGATTCTTTTGACCTTGCCTGGTCGGATTGGCAGCATAGTGCACAATTTGACCGGTTGGACGATGAGGACCTGTGGGCGCAACGTTGGGCCAAAGCCTACGTGGAGTTCGCAGCTACTGAAAAACGGTCCTGGATCAAGCAAAAGGGCATAGATCTGACTCCAGTTGTGGGCTGGGCAGAGCGCGGCGATGGTCGCGCCGATGGGCATGGGAATTCTGTACCCAGATTTCACATCGCCTGGGGAACTGGCACCGGGGTATCGATGCCATTTGTGAATAGGGTGCTCGACGGACTGCAAACGGGACATGCCGAGTTGCTCAACCGCCACAGGGTTACTGGATTGGTGACCACTGACGGTTCAGTTACCGGCGTTCGCGGTGAGGTCTTGTCGCCTGATGACGCTCCACGCGGGCAACAGTCGTCAAGAAACGTGGTTTCGGAGTTCGAGTTTTCGGCTGAAGCCGTGGTGATTGCAACCGGGGGAATAGGCGGAAATCAGGACCTGGTTCGGAAATTCTGGCCCGACAGGCTCGGCATCGCGCCGGGGCGCATGATTACCGGCGTTCCGAATTATGTTGACGGCAGCGGCATTGAACTCTCGCAGGAGGTGGGGGCGCGTCTTGTTAACCGCGATCGAATGTGGCATTACACAGAGGGAATCCAGAATTGGAACCCAATTTGGCCCGCTCATGGAATTAGAATTTTGCCCGGTCCAAGCCCGATGTGGTTCGATGCTGAAGGGAACCGCCTTCGTCCTCCTTGCCTTCCAGGGCACGACACTTTGGGCACGTTGAAATACCTGCGCACCGATCCCACTGCGCGAAAGTACGACTATTCATGGTTCGTGCTGAATCAGCGAATTATCGAGAAGGAGTTTGCGCTGTCAGGGTCGGAGCAAAATCCAGATCTGACTAATCGGGATAAAGCCGGAGTTATCAAGGACCGGATCTTTGGCAAGGGTGCTCCGGGGCCGGTCATGGATTTCTTGAACAAAGGTGCGGATTCCGTTTCAGCGACTACCGTCGAGGAGCTCGTCACGAAAATGAATGCAATCGCCCCGGAAGCACATATTGATCCGATGCGGCTTCACCAGCAATTAATGGTTCGTGATTCGCAAACTGAAAATCCATTTAGC
Source organism: Glutamicibacter sp. NPDC090743 (assembly GCF_044769125.1). NCBI lineage: Bacteria > Bacillati > Actinomycetota > Actinomycetes > Micrococcales > Micrococcaceae > Glutamicibacter > Glutamicibacter sp. NPDC090743. The sequence continues at coordinate 601,501 of NZ_JBIVXE010000001.1, forward strand.
AAAGATCGCCAAATTCAATCTATCCGCAATGCCCGAAAGTACATCGGAGACCGTTTGACCCGAGCAGTTGCTCCGCACAGCATACTCGATCCTGCGGCGGGGCCATTGATAGCTGTGAAGCTGCACATTCTGACACGAAAGTCATTAGGCGGACTGCAGACAGATCTATCTGGGCGAGTCCTCAAATACGACGGAACAGTTCTTGACGGGCTTTATGCGGCCGGTGAAGCATCTGGATTCGGGGGAGGCGGGATGCATGGGTACAACGCGCTGGAAGGAACTTTCTTGGGCGGGTGCTTATTTAGTGGCCGGCAAATAGGACGAGGGCTGGCTGACAGGATCGGCCGGAAAGGGCCTCAAGCTAGAAAAGAGGCCTAACACTGGTCAAATTCCTAGATCTGGATAGATGCGAAAACCGCCGTTCACTTGCATTACCAAGTGAACGGCGGTTTATTTCGTACCCCCGGCCGGATTCGAACCGGCGACCTAGAGATTAGAAGAACCTCCAAGCGGTTTCCGCACGGTTACGCACCCACCAAATTCCTCGTGAATCCGGGGTTCCCTTTGTTGGAGCACCACCGATTTTGTGCCAGAGTCCAGCAAAACTGTGGTGCAAATTGTGGTGTAGATTCACCCATCACGGTCCACCATGATGCTGAGGCGCACGGCCCTTTCGGGTACTAGGTCGAATGCTTGGTCTCGGGCTGTTTCGTAGTCATCTCCGATGACTGACACGGCGCCGGTCTCGCCGTCTTGCAGGTAATTCACTGTTACTTCCACAAGGCGAATTCTAGTTGATCCGTGAACACCCAGCATAAGATTCGATCATGATCAATGCCGAAGAATATTTGTGCCGTGCAGCTAACGAATACGCCACAAGCGCTCAGAATTTTTACTGCTCGGCTCCGAGCGCCCCAGATGTATGGGTCGCATCCGGTACGTGGGCTGGTGTTATTGTTGCCGCGGCAGTGGGCATATATGCCCGGCGTGCCTGGCGTACAGCTCAAGTGCAACTAGAAGAGACAAAGGCTATCGCCCTAAATGAGCAACGGATCCCCGCATTGTTGAACCTGCTGGACGGGATGGATGAGCACTGTACGCCGCCTGAGCGATTATCTTCTAAAGAAGAATCAGCCCGGAATCGCCGCATGCAGCGCCTCGTTGACCGTTGGACGTTGACTTATCCCTACCTGTACGAGAGTGGGAAACTGAGATATTTAGTTCACGAACTAACGGACTTCGTTTCCAACCTCGTCCGTATGAGAGGAGTTCTGAGCAACATGGTGGGCATTGACCAACTTGAGAATGAATTTTTGAAGCTTATCTCCGCCCGAGACGAGGCCAATTCGTTTCTACGCGACTTGAAATTCGATCTCGCTCGGTCGTGCAGTTTAATCCAAGCCGGCGAACTCAGCCCTGTTGAGGCGGACCGAAAGTTCGCAATGCACGCCGATGAGTTATACCGTCGTAATGGTGACAATACTTCCATGCTCTATTCATATGGAGACTTCGACAATTAGAACCGTTTTTCCTAGGCGCAGAAAAGCCGTCCCACCCTCGATAGAGGGTGGGACGGCTTAGTAGTTACTGGGCTATGTGCTTGTTTGGCTTCTCGGCAGAGTAAGAATCTGGCGACTTTGCGTAGCCCAGCAGCCAACCAAGCTTCGGGCTGATGTAGGTTTCGAAGAGCCGCACGGCCACGTAATAGGCCGTGGTGAACAGGAGCGTGAGCAGAGCGGTGAGCTTGCCCTCGAACTCCGGATCCAGCGGGATGTTCGCGCCGGCGAACCAACCCAGTACGGATCCGACGACGATCGGCACGATAGTTCGGACGGTGGATGCCCAGAGGGCCAAGAATGCTTCGGACATGGTGTCTCCTAGTTGTTGTCGTTGAGCCAGCGCTGAATGGCCTTGCCGGTTTCCTTCAACGGCTTACCGTCCAGACGCCACTTGCGGATGTCGTAGTAGACCTTGCCCCGGTGGCCCAGGTCGTCGGCCAGCATGCGCTGGAACTCGACCCAGAACCAGTAGCCGTCGTCGCCGTCCTTCTTGAGCGCGGTGCCCTTCTTGGCACCACGGGCAGCGAACGGGGTCTTTAGGTAGTACCCGTTGCGCTGCATCAGCGTCATCGTGTCGGTGATGGTCAGCTTCTCGAACTTGCCATCCCACTGCTTGTTGAGACCGTTCACGACGTTCTCCAGCAAGATCTGCAGCGCACCGACCTCCCAGGACAGGAAGTTGCCGTTGATCTTCAGATCGGCGTAGTTGTCCGGGAAGTTCGTGGAACCGTTCGGAACGTTGTCCGGCGACTGGTCGGCCACCTTCGGACGCGACATGACCGGGACAGGCTTGCCGGTCAGCTTCCCGCCCAGCTCGCGTTCCCACAGTTCGATGGTGTCGTCCTTGTCGCGGCGTGCAGCCGACCAGGAGAACTCCACGTGCAGGTGATCGGTGTGCGGGTTCACGCCGGTGTAGTTATACCAGCCCTTGTTCTTGTAGCCACCGGAGAAGATCTTGCGGTTGAAGATGATGCACTGGATGCCCAGTTCCTTGGAGTTCAGGCGCAGCTGCTCGGCGAACTCTTCGAAGATCTCGATCTTGTCGTACCAGCGCAGGCCGAAGTCCATCGCACGGCCTTCACCATGCAACGAGGTGGTGCTGTTGGAGCCTCGCACCGGCCGGCAGTTGTAGATTCCGGAGTTGCGGCCGCCGACCTCCTTGTACTTGGCGAGGAACCAGGCCATGGCGCCGAGTGCGCCCTCGGCTGGTCCCATGGTGCAGGACTTCGCGCCGATGTAGCCGTTGTAGATCGCCATGCTTACTTGCCTCCTAGCGGCTTGATGCCCTTGGCCGGCGCCACGTAGTCCGGATGCTCCGGGTCGGTGACTTCCTCCGGATTCGGGTCTTCGTAGTTGTCCTGGTCGATGGCTTCCATCGGGTTACGGTCAGACATGGTGGTTCCTTTCGGATTTCGGGCATGAGTAAAGCCCGGACCGTTTGGTCTCGGGCTTGGTAACAATTGAACTTGTGAATCGTTAATGATCAGATCTGAGCATGGTCATCGCTGCTAATTGCCCCGTACATGGGCCCTTCGAATCGCATGGTATTCACGTCGAGAATTCAACCAATGTGAGTTTCTCCGGAAATGTCGATTCCTGCCCAGTTCCGGGTTGCGGCCTCCCAGCTCGCGTGATGGATGGAACCTTTTCATTCACTGGAGGTCAGACCATTGTTCACGAAGCACCTGAATGGTCGATTCGTGCGTTGAACGCCGTCGAAACCGCGATACAGGATGCGTTGCGATTGGCCGCTGATCCAGAAACAAGTGATCCCGAGGTGCGGGTAGCTTTTGACAAAGCAGCTGCTCTTGCGAGAGTAAATTCTCGAGACGCGCCGGTCGATATTCGGAATGTAATTCTTGATCTGCTTTCGCTCGCACCCCTCCGTAAGGTCAAAGGTTTCAAACGCAAGTCTCTGGCTGCTCTAGCGATTCTGCATTTGGTTCTAACGAACTACTCCACTTACAAAGCCAGCGCAATTGAAATTTCTTCGGACGTCAGCCATGCAATCGAAGTGATCGTCGAGAATAGCTGTGATTTCGCTTCCGACGTCCAAGTTCACCTAGGCGCTATCCTCGACGATTTGAACAAGAAGTAGAACTCGAAATGCGCGGGCGCGCATATCCCAGCTCACTATTTCTTTTGCCAGCCTGAAGGCCGCGTTTGAGAACAGGGCAAAAGAAAATGACTAGCGTGTGCTAGTCCTTGAGGAATTTATCTGCGAGCCTGTTGATCTTGTCCCGCATCGGCCCAGTCTCATTGACGTGCTGAGTGAACTCTCGCTGCGTATATGCAAGCCCTTTTTGCAGGTCACGATCAGCAGATCTGAGGATGCCGATGGAATCATCGATACCTCGCAGGTCCTTGGTATGCGTGTCGAGTTTCTGGCCGTCGCCTTTCTGCTTGGCTTCTACCCGCTTCAGGGCATCGATCACTTCATCTAACCGGTCAGACAATGAAGTCGGCCGGTTGTTGATGGATTGGTGCACCGCGGCGGTGTCCTTGCGTGTTCTGGACATGTCGAAGGAAAGCTTTGTCACGATGGCAGTCAGCAGAGCGAAGACCCCGCCGATGATAGACAGGAGGATCGGCTCGGTAAGCCATTCAGGCATGGCAGCTCCTTAACATTTTGTTGAACGTCACATGATTTATAACTTTTCTGCAACGTTTGGATGATTGGTGCGCGAAGTATCTGAACCTTATGATTAGCTGGGAGTTCAACAACAGCGTTCCATGGGGGAAAATTGTTCACAGATGTTCAGCGTCATCACGCGGCCAAAGTTCTTCAGGATCAAGCTCAGGTACTTCGTGATTGCAGCGATCTATCTGAGCTTGCAGAATGCCTTGCAGACATTGACGCTGCACTAGCTCCACTCAGGTAATACGATTGAGCGTTGAGTAGCGCTCACAGGCGGCATAAAAAATGCGCCCCCTGTGAGCGCTTTGCTATGGGCTCAGATCTTCGATTTTCCCGCCACCTGCCAGATATTTGGCCGTGAGCTCTTCAATCTGTGCGGGGATCTCCGCTAGAGCTTTGCGTCGCTCTTGCTCGGCTAGTACCGCGTTCAGATGATCACCGAGCTGTTCATCCGTCATGGTCGAGAAATCCATGCTGATACTCCTTACTGGTAGGGAATGATGCCTACTGCTGTGCCAGGCAAGCTAGTGGGCCACGGGTCAGTTGTTCGAAAGGTGAAGTCCAGGTAGTCCACGGATATTGTCGGGTCTGTGATGTAGATGTTTCCGCTTTTTTGCAACGCACACCGGTTCCCTCGAAAGGTAGAACCGTAAATATTCGTGATCGGCGTGAACCCCGGGGGCAAGACAATCACGGGAATATTTCCAGTTCCGGCCCCTGCTCGGGAGAGCGAGTTGAAAGCAACATGAACCATGCTTCCCTCTCGTGTTAGGAAGCACTCGCCGCCGACTGTGTAATCTGCCTTGATCAAAGAGGCGATATCGCGGATGCCCGTATCTCCTCGAAGAAGCTGCTCGCGCTGATTGATCGGATCCCAGACTTTGACCACTCGCCCCGCGGTTTCGCTGACTGCATACCGTTGGAACGGTTCCACCAGCAGTCGGCTAATAGCGGCTGCCATAGCCGCGTACCCTGCCGTATTCAGGTGGATTCCGTCAGCGTCATACGCGGGATTCAGCGTCTCATCATCCAATGACACCGCAGCTGACATGTCGAACACGTCACGGAACAGCGGGGAAGCCTTCATCCACGCGTTGTACTGGCGGCGCAGAGTTTCCCCTGCACCAGTCACCGCCGTTCGTGGGAGAATCGTCGCACCGTAAACGTTCGGTGAGATGTGCTTGCGGATGTTCTTGATGTTGTCCACGGTCACATCGATGCATTCCTGCAAAGTCGGTGTTGTTGGACGGAAGATCATGTTCGAACCCATGGCGTAAAGCACTGCGTCAGCTTGGACAATGTCTTTGCCGTACAAGCTCCACTTTTTGCCCTGCGGGTCAGCCCACGAATCGCCCTGATCGCCAGAGTGCGACCAATGCTGAGGAACAATCCCACGCGGGCGGCAGTACTGATCCAGCCACGAGTCGTACATGACTTTGGAGGCGGAAACACCTGAGCTGATACTGTCGCCGAAGACGGCCAGTCGCGGCACCTCGGCAGGGATCTCCACTTCTAGGTAGATGAAGAACGGCAATGTGTTCGCGGCTGCACCTGTGCCGATGATTGCGTTCGACGCAGAGCCACCAGTGAACCCGTACCCGATGTTGTTCTGGACATCGCCGGAGGACTGCCAGCCGAACGCTACGAGCACGTCCGTGCCTGCCATGCCTTCAGGAAGGTTCACCCAGCGCGACAAGAACCCTTCGGTTCCGGTTGAGCCGGAGCTCTGCACCGAGACCCAGCTCAATGACTGTGAAGTACCACCGTTATGCCGTCCGAGACTGATATTGCTCAGGGCTGCGGCGGGGCTGTCAGCCATGTTGTAGCGCGGGTTCCAGTTACGGATGCCAATGCGTGCACGGGTGGCGCCAGCAGGGATGCGTTGCAATCCACGAACGAACCCTTGCCCGGTCGTCTGCCCGCCACCATGGCCTGTAGTGATTGAGATTGCCGTCTGCGCCAAGGAACCCGGCGTGGCAGGCAGTAGCCCGTCAAACTCTGTCGTTTCCTTGTGGTGGTCGGTGCGACGCCAGTCACCCCAAACTTCACCGTTCGCGTACAGCTCACGTTGCCAGACTTCGCTAACTGGGGCGAGAGTGCGCTGGATCTGGATCAGCCCTGTTCCGACGGGCAAGACTTCGAAAGATGACGGACTGGCTTTTGGCAGGCCCATCTCGCCGGCAGTCGTTCCGCTAAGTATCGAGTATGCGCCAGCGTCAGCTGAAGTCATCGCGTCAATGTTGGTGGAGGATCCTAGGTTGCGTTGCCACCAGGTGCCGACGTCGCCTTTAGGGCCTTTGAGGTTGCCGAGTTTCACCCAATCGAGTGCCATGAAAGCCTCCTTTACTGAAGCTGGTAGAGATCTCCGGTGTTAGCCGGGTTGGTTGGCGTATTGGGGTCTTCCGGGTCCATCTGCAGCCACATTGTTCCCGGCCCGAAATGCTTCGGTGGCATGGTTGGCGCGACGATGACCATCTGGTGGTTTGGGCGAGGGGGTCGGGCGTTATCTCCGATGGGTCCGTCCTTGGTGACGGTGATCTCCCAGCCGGTGTCGTGCTCAGCCGTCCCCGGGCCGGTGCTGCCAGTAATGCCGGGGTTGCGCCATTCGATGATCACCTTGTAGTGAGCGTCTGCTGTGAGCATTGTGTCGGTGCGTTCCAGCGTCGCAATGAACGAAGAGTCTGCAGCGGGTGTGGCTCGTATGTCGGGTCCAGAGAAAATACTGGACGGTCCAAGATGTGCGCTGCTTGGCCGGAAGATGATTACCGGGTCGAGGTAGTTGAAGTTCGCGCCCCCGAAGGTTCTCAGGTTGCCGGTGATGGTCGCTGTTGCCATGTGTGCCCCCTAAAGTAGTGAGGACCCCACCTATTCGGTGGAGTCCTCTGTGTTCTGTAGCTGCTGGATTAGCTGGTCTTTCAGTTGACAATTGGCAACCGCTTCCGCGAGTTGCAGTTGTGTGTCCGAAAGCCACTGCCGAAGATTGTTGATCACAATTTGCTTTGCTTCGCCCTGCGTCTGGGATGCCGACAACCGATTTTCGAGTTCGGTAATCCGGTTCTGCTGATTGCTGCTCACTTGCCACTCCTATGCTGGGGTCCACGTTGATCGATACAATCGACCGCTCGTCGGATGCACAAAAAGATTCGGAGGATCAGACACAGTGCCCAACCCTGCGAAATTGATAATCGAACTACTGAAATTCACGCCACCAGTTACATACAATTCAGCTTGCACATCGAGCCGGTTTGAAATGTACGTTCGGGAAGTAGTGACACGTACGTACTGGCCACCAAAATTTAGCTCTGCTCTCGTGCTTTCGAGGTTCACCGACGACGTGGAAGAGGAGGCCAAACCTATGCTGTCGGGGCCATTCGTGAACAACCATCCGCCAGGAGCCTGTATCAGCCTGTTCGAGGACGGATCAATTACGAAGCTGCCGAATTCTGCTCGCCCCGTCGTTTCAATCTTCGTCACACCGGTCGTGAGGACACCATCCGCGCTGATATTCAGGTCCCCGAAATCGGCGGAACCATCCGGACGCAGCTCGAACAGGCCGGACTGTAGTGTGCCGTCCGCCGCGATCCCCAGGGTGCCGAATTTGGCTGAACCGTCCGGATAGATCTCTGCTGCCCCAGCTTTGAACAATCCGCCTGCGATGATCTCGAAGTTGCCGGCCACCGTAGTCGGGCCGGTCAGCTTGTTCGTGCCGCTCAGGTTATTCGTACCTGACAGGTTATTGGTTCCCGATAATGTTGCAGTGCCAGTGACTTGCAATGTTCCCGAAATTATCGCGGTACCGGTAACCTGCAGGCCGCCGTTCTCGATGCGGATCCAGCCACCGTCATAGACCCGCAGGCCTTTACGGCCGATAGCTGAACCATTCTGCGGTGTCGCGTACCGTTGCCCGCGGATATCCTTGCGGACATTCTTCAGTTTGCTTTTCGCGAGGTTCGGCTTCTTACTCATAAGCAACCTCCTCTAGAAGTCCTGGAATTCAAGCTTCACCGTCTCGGACAGATCACCGGAATACTGAATGATCCGCATCAGATGGTGGCCATCTGGAATCATCGGATCGCCATGCGAGTACAAATCGAACCGGCGGCTGAGCTTCACCGTCGTCACCCGGAAAGCATCCGAAGCGTTCATGCTCGCCGACCACTGCTCGACCGGGCCTGACGCAACATCTGCCTCAGCCCACGTCCGGTCATAAAGCATGTTCCCGTCCTTCTCCTTAGGAAACGACGCATCCTTCACCAAGTGCGGGTACGGCGAACCACCAATTGACGCGACCTGGTATTCAAGATCCTGTTCAGATCCTTCACCCGTGCCGACGACCACGGTCGCTACATCGTTCGCGTCGCGCTTGATCTTCAATCCGTGCAGCATTTTATGATTCGCTGACAAGTTGACCGGGATCAGGCCGCCCGGGTCGGTTCCATCCCACATCAGGTATTCAAGCTTTGTTCCATCCGTGGACCAGCGAGGATCAAACACCACATCAGGACCGCCATCGGTATCGATGATCGTTTGCAGTTCGTCGGCTACAAGAGGCAGCTCGTACCCGTACCAGGTTCGCGAACGGCTGCCGCCGGTTGTTCCCTGGTAGAAGATTGGCAGCGAGTACGCACCGGTGGTGCCTGCTTCGACTACGCCTCGCGCCAAATCCCATAGGCTCTTCGAAGCGAGCGTGAACTTCTGCTTCATCAGATCCGTGTACGTGGTGAAAAGCATCCGGCGCGAGATGAGAGACCAGAAATCAGAGTGATTCACGTTGATCTTCTTCGTGCTGTAGTCGTAATCCCATGACCAGATCACTCCCGCGTATACCGGGCCTCCATCCCACTCAATGACCAGCGTTCTCCGGACCACGTCCAGCAATCCCCACCAGTCGAAGCCCTCCGTGCCCGCCGCGTTCAATGACAGAGTAGCGGTGCCGGAAGAGCCTTCATTCAGAGCGCACGTCCATGTAAACCCTGTTACCGGGATAATCGACTGTTTCTGCCCCGTCCGGGTATCAACACTCCATACACGCCAAGCCACGAGTACTCCTTACATGTAGGTGTCGTACAGTTCGATCCGTCCGCCCTTGGACAAGGTGACTGGAACTTTCCCTCCGGGAGGGATGGTGAACGTCTGAGCAGCACCAACCAGACCAGCGCCGGCAGCCATCGAGGAATTCACCCGCAACATTCCGTCCCACATATCTACGTAATGGGTCTGCGAGGACGACGGCGACGCGGTCACCGTGTATTGCTCGCCTCCAGGGCCTGTAATCGTGTACCCGCCGGAAGACACAGCCCCAGGCACAACGATCTTCGGCCATGCCGGAGCCGAGCCACGGTTCTCCACCATGACCGCCACCCCAGCAGACGCCGGAACAGAACGCGCCATACCGAAGATCCGAGGATCCGGAGAACGCAAACTAATCTGGAAACTCGCGTACGTATCCGTTTCGGGAACGACACGAATTTTTCGATCAAGCATGACGTTCGCCCACTGGTCCGGGCCATGACCGAGAACCTGCATCGTCTTCACTTCGCCGGGTCTAATCGCGCCTCGTAAAGCGTTCATGGCCTCATGCTGGTGCAGATGCGACTTGGAAATGAAACGGCCGCTGATCGTGATAAGACGCTCCCCATAAAACTCGGGGAGGACATACCCGCCATGGCCGTAAGGCACATCCTCCCGGTTCTGCTTCACATCTGGAGTGTCCCACCAACCGTCCACAGTGAAGGACTTCCACTCGTGCGCGTGCGTAGTTCCGTTGAGCGTCTGCGATCCGAGCTTAACTAGTCCCTCCATCGGTCCTTCCTATCCTCGAAGTTCAGAGCTAAGCCAGAACTTGAGCTCATCGATGACCTCACGCGCAACCCTTGGAGCGTCCGTAGCTCCATACACAGGAGCATTCACTTCGATCGGACGCGAGGCAATTGCTGTCGCCGGAGCGGCAGAGGACTGCATGACCGAAGCCGTAGGAATACCCACCGATACGCCTCCAATCTCGCCGCCCGTAGCGTGGCCAGGGATGGATCCAGCACTCAGCGCTGCACGGAACTGGTAGACCGCATCGTGGCCGCCCATGAGATCGACTTCCTTGGCGGTGAGCATATGCTCGCCGTTTGAAGCCATGATCGGCACATCATCCGAAGTTCCGGACCCAGGGCCGAAGATCGCACCGCCGGTCGCCTTAGTCTGGCCACCACCGCCACCACGACCGGTGGAAACATGAGTCTCCGAGTAGATGGATTTCTCATGCGTGGTGATCCAGACGTTAGCCGTCTTCCCATCCACTGCATCAACCGCGGCCTTGGTTTCCTCAGCGGTCTTCTTCGCCGCCTCGGACATCCACGACTCGACCTTGACATCCTCGGGGATGCCCATGATCTCGCGCGCCATCGCGTCGGCCTTATCACCAGTGATATCGAACTGGCCGGCAGCAACGATCAACGACTCATAAGTCGAAGACATCGCTGCCTGCAGCTCTTCCTCTGTGGCGCCGCCGGCGGCGAGCGCCCGGACGTAACCTTCACCGCTCTCGGCGAGGGCATCGAGGGCGGCCTGGTTGGCGCGTCCTTTCTCCGTGTGCGCGTCCAGTGACTTGCCGTTGGTCTCGATGGAGGCGCCAATTTCGTCGATCGCTGCCTGGTACTCGCGGAAGGCTGCGCGTTCGTCGCGGGTGATGACGCCTGCTTGGAAGAGGATGTCGAGGAATTCTTCCATGTCCTCAACTACGCCTTCGGCTGAGACTCCGACTTCTTCTAGAGCTCCCGTGAGTTCCGCGCTGCCGTCTGCAGCTCCTTGGGTCTCGGCTGAGGCCCGGTTGAGTGCATCCGAGTATGCAGGGAAGAGATAGGCTGCTTGCTCCGCGGAGACGCCGGCATCTTTCAAGCGGTCCTGGACTTGGCCGAATACTTCGGCCGCGTCTTCGGCGCTACCCGATGAGACGAGGCTGGCCAGCTCTGCGTCGATTCCTCCGAAGGTCTCTTCGGCGATCTGCTTGCCGCCACGGATGCCGGTCAGCGAGTTGACGACGTCCTGGCCCCAGCGGTTGAATTTCTGGCCGGGGTCGTCGGCGAACAGGTAGTCGATGGCAGAGTTGATGCCGTCGATTTCCCCGGTGATGCCTTCGCCGTTGCGGTTCTTGAATACGCTGTCCAGTGCTACGCCTGCACCTGGCGCTTCGTTGACGATGCGCTGGATGCTGTCTGCGACGTGTCCGGTGCCTTCAATCAGGTCGCCGGTGTAGGAGAGCTCCGCGAGTTTCGCGATGCCCACGCCTGCGGCCATGATGGTTCCGGCCGCGCCTGCGGCCCGCGCTGCGCCGCGCATGCCTCTGGATACGCCGTCGAGCGCCCGGCCTGCACGTGTGCCATCCGGAGCCAGATCCTGCAGTGCTGCACGGGTGTCGCGGATCCGAGGGATGAACGTGACCAAGGCTCCACCGGCGAGCGCTGCGCCGCCGGCGATGCCGGTGATGATGCCGCCTGCTGCGAGTACTGGTTGAGGGAGGCTGCCGATGATGTCGACGAAGCCTTCGGCTGTTTGGACTAGGCCTCGGAGTACGTCGTTGGCTGCGGAGCCGGATTGGAGGAAGACGGTGTCGAAGGAACCGCCGAGTTTTTCGAGGTCGCCTGCGAGGTTGTTCTGCATGGCGGCTGCGGTTTCCGCGGCGTATCCTGCGTCGTTGACTGCGTCTTCCCAGTTCTGGATGCCTTCGGCGCCTTGTTCGTAGAGGACGTTGGCTGCGCGTACTGCGTCGGATCCGAAGATGGTCTTGAGGGTGGCTTGGCGTTGTTCGTCGGACATGTCCTTGAGTGCATTTTGGAGGATGCCGGCGTATTCGGACATGCCCACGAAGCTGCCTTGGGCGTCGTAGGCACTGATGCCGAGTTCGCCCATGAGGTCTGCAGCCTGCTTGGAGTTCGGTGTCAGGGACTGCAGCATGGTTTTGAAGCTGGTGCCCGAGTCGGAACCGGTGAGGCCGGCAGCGGCGAAGGCGGTGAGCGCTCCGGTGGTCTCCTCGATGGTGAGGCCCACGCCGTTGGCGACGAGCCCGGATTGGTTCAGGGCCATGCCGAGGTCTTCGACGCCGCCCTGGGCCTTGCCGGCACCTGCTGCGAGCAGGTCGGCGACGTGGGGTACTTCTTCGCCTGCGAGGTTGAACTGGGTCATCGCCGAGGCGGCGATTTCGGCGGCCTTGGCCACTTCGATGTTGTCGGTTGCTGCCAGCGCCAGTGCACCGGTCAGCCCGCCGTTGATGATGGCTTGGGTTTCCACGCCTGCCTTGGCGAGTTCCTTGATGCCTCCGGCAGCTTCGGATGCGCTGAAGGCGGTGTCTGCGCCTGCACCCACGGCTGCTTCGCGGAGCAGGTTCATGTTGCCGGCGGTCTCGTGCGTGGCTGCCTGGACTTCGGACATGGACTTGTCGAAGTCGGCGTAGGTGGTGAGCATCTTGCCGAAGGCGAGGGTGAGCGCGCCGCCGGCGATCGTGACGGCAGGTGCGAGGGTCTTGTAGGCCTCGGCCTGCTTGTCCACGGCCGCTTTGGTGGCGGCAGCTGCATCCTGCGCTTCGACGTTGGCCAGGTACACGGCATCGGAGAACGCATCGACGCCGTGCGCCGCGGCCTGGGATGAAGAAACGATCTTCCCGTTGGCGTTCACCAGCTGGCCGTTGGCGTTGTAGAGCAGGCCTGCGGCCTTGGCTGCCTTCTGGTCAGCGTCGGCAACGAGCTTGATCTTCTTCGCCGCTTCTTCGGAGAAGCGCGAGTTCTCCTGGATCGCCTTGTTGGCGTTCTGGGTGGACTGGGTCAGTTCTTCGGTGGACTTCTTCGCGTCCTTGAACCCGTTGATGAAGTTCGACACCACGGCTTCAAGCCTGGCGACTACTCGGCGTTCGGCCATGTGCCCTCCTTCGGGTTATCCCGGCAGGTCGCGGATTGGCTTATCCGCTGGCCTGTCGTAGCTGGTGTAGACCCGTTCGCCGGGGTCGGGCTTGTACTGCTCTTTGCCGATTCCCTGGGTGGAACGCTCACGGGCCGCGCAGGACTGGCAGACCTTCTTGTGTGCCGTGTACCAGCCGTCGTTGTCCGGGTGGTGGGCCAGCTCGGTGGGCTGGCCACAGGAGCACAGGCCGTCCTCGTAGATGGTGAGGACCAAGGACAGGAGGTAGTCCTTGTCCGTCCAGTCGCCGCGCTGGCTGGTGAACCAGTGCATTGGCGGCTTCTGGACGGCTCGGGCTGTGCGCAGGACGTTGACTACTGGCCGGAGTCTTGGCTGGTGCCAGAGGCATCGGGCAAAAAATCTGCGTCCGGGGCTGGCGCTTCGGACTGCACCTGCTGGCGCTTGGCCAAGAGCTTGGAGAGCTGGGCTGCACCGAGTTTCGCTTCGAGGGTGGCGATCAGCGGGATCGTCATCTTGATGTCGCGCTTCTCCAAGGTCGGGGACTCCAACGCGACGATGGACTCAGCCAGCAGGGCGCGATTCAGCGTGACTCGCTGTGCCATCTGGTCCTCGCGGGATGCATCGTCAGCGAGCGGGTGCTGATCGACCAGTTCCTTGATCTTGGACTGGGGGAGTGCACGCAGGTAGAAGGTGACCTCGGACCGGGCGAAGGCCTTCATCAGCTCTTCGCGTTCCTTCCTTAGATTCTTCATCAGCGGGGATCCGCCACTGACCGTCTCGCCGCCGATCGCTTCGGACTCCACGCGGATCTTCCGGGCCAGGTGGTTGATCTTCGCGACCAGGTCGCCGCGCTTGAACACGGTCTCCGAATCCTCGGGAAGGCGTGCATCATCCATCCACGCTTCGAAGTCGAATTCAGCAGGGTTCAGTTCAGTCATGGTGGGCTCCATTTCAGGTGTGCGGGCTCTTATGGGTATGGGAAAGCCCGGCGACGCAGGAGCCCATCCACGTCACCGGGCTAGTAAAAGGGGTGCCGGCTAAACGCCAGGCACCAGCACTTCGCTGATCATGTTCTGAGGCAGGAACTCCACGCGGCGCTTGATGTTGCCATCGTTGCCCGGGCGGGTTGGAGTGTCCGTCTTAACCTCTCCGCCAAGGAAGATCTCGTCCCCGGCGGCCCATGGTTCAGTCGAGTCCTTGTCGGTCTCGCGGAGGTAGATCCACAAGGTGGTGTCCTTGACCTTGACTGCCTGGTAGGCAGCGTCCAGACCCTCAATATCCGCACCGGTACCGGTGGTGAGCCATTCGCGGATGAAGGTCAACGCGGTCTCGTAGTTCGACGCGCCGAGAGCTTGGGAGTTGCCCTTCTGGCAGGAGGTCTTCTCGTTGAACCGATCCGACGCGGTAGGGGACCATGTCACGTCCGAATCCAAGATCATGCACGACGGATCGATCATTGCATTCAACTCGGTTTCGGTAGGGATCGGTCCAGCTGGCTTGGTGAGCGAAAGTGCCCACTTCTTCTTGCCATCAGCGGAAAACTTCACTTGGCGTCCTCCTCAGCGTTGCTCGCCGGCTTAGCTTTCGCCTTCACGCCGGTGTTACGAATGGATGACACTTCGACGAAGCCGAGTGCCGGATTGGTCAGGTAGTGCTCCGGAACTAGCCGGACGTCCCCGCCCCCTTTGGGTCGGGCTTCCACAAAGCCAGGCTTAGCCATGGTGATGTGTCCTTTCGGTCAGACCCGAGAGCCCATGAACGGGTATTCGTCCACGAGGTACACGGGGTTAGTGGTTTCCACGGAGATCCGGTTATCCGGTTCAGCCGTGAGTACTTCGACTTGGCGAAGACGAGAGAACCGCCAGCCGGCAACCACCGGACGCTGACGGTTCAAGGATGTGCGTGAAGTGCGGGCCAACGCGTTCAGACCCTCCAGCGACAACGCCACGACCGTGCAACGCAACGTGAACGCCGTCTGGTCCGGAATGTCGTCGCTAGAACGGTCGCCGCGTTCGCCCGAGGTCTCCTCGCCCCACCCTCCGTGCAGCACCACGTACGGGAAGTCGGAGAGCTTCGGAGGGCTGGACAACTTCGCTTCGTGGATATGCACCCGCGTGCCAGGAGGGAACATCGCCTCGATGCCACGGAACACTTCCAGGCTCATATCAGCCCCTCCATGACATCCAGCAGGTACTTCTCGAAGTTCGGTGCTTCATCAGCGAGCGCTTCGGATGGGTCGCGGACTGTTCCGCCACCGCCGAGAGAGCCGCCGAAGTAGGCGAAGCCTGCCAGACCGGCTGTGTTGGCTCGGGATTTGTTGGGTCCGATTTCCGCGGCGATATTGGTTTGCCCAAATGCGCCGGAGCTGACTTCTTCGAAGTCGACTGATCGGGCTGCATGGCGGAACGATGATGATGCTCGGAAGTCGTCTTGCATGGCGTTCTTGACGTTGAGCGCGCCTTTCCTGACCACGCCGCGAACCTTCGGGATGATGCCGTCAGGTACGAGTCCGAGGTCTTGGGATAGCAGGCGCAGCTGGGAATCATCGAGACTCACACGCTCACCGCCCTCCATCGCTCTGCCGTACGGTGAGTTCCTTCGGCCAGCTCAATGAGCTTGGCTTTGGTCCCCGGCCGTGGCAGGTCCAGCCGGGAGCTGGTGATCTCCACGAGGTCTCCTTGCATTGCGCCGGAGCCGATAGGGAGTTTCACCAGCGCGTTGGTGATGGTGAATTCCGTGTTGGCCAGAACGAATTCGGCTGGTTGGGTGGAGTCCACTTCGTAGCCGCACTTGCCGGTGTAGATGATGTCGTACGTGGCTACCTCGTGCTCCAGTGCAGGGTCGTAGGTGTTGCCGGTAGGACGCTTGACGATGCACTCGGCGATCATCAGCATCTTGGCTCGTTCACGTCCTCGGCGTGCTGCGTAGATTGCTCTGCGTTGCATGCTCACAGGCTTCCCACCACCTTGGCGCCGTAGTTGCCGAACCTCTTTGCGAGGCGGTCCCTGGTGCTTTTCGGAAGTGACATTTCAGTGATCGCGTCAACGGTGTCGCCGGTGGCGTATCCCTCGGCATAGTCGTCGATCTTGATCGAAGACAAGCGGCCGTTGTTCAGTGCGAATCCGTCCGCGGCGTTGTCTGCGGCGTTGAGCAGCCCGGAGATGACCATTCGGCAGACCAAGTCCTTGATGTCTGCCGGCAGGTTCGGCAGGCCGTGGGTGTAGTCCACCGTGACAGTCTCCGCGCCGTCCTCAGCCCAGCCGGAAGGCCGGTAGATGCCGCCGTTGGCTTTCTTCCAATCGGCTACCGGCTGGCCGTCAACAGTGACCGTGTGGATCTCCGTTACCGGCAAGCCTGGCAGCCGCAGGATGCGAGCACGGCCGGCAAGAAGCTCGACCGTGCTGCGCTTCTGGATGATGGGTGAGCCTGCCGCGTCGACCACTTCGGCCGAAGCCGATTCGATGAGCACGGTCACGATGGGATCATCCAGCACTACCTCTGGGGGAAGGGGGTACTGGTCTAAGTCCTCTGTGGTGATCAAAGCCAACAGGCTCACCTCCTACTCGTTGTCGGAGTCCGAAGCGTCCGAGGTACCCGCGGGGACGGTGTTCTCGGTCTTTTCTTCTTCCTTGGATTTGCTGCCTTCTTCAGACTTGCCCTGGAGTTCGGCTTCTTCCGATTCCTGCTTGAGCAGGGCGCGAATTTCGGTCTGCTTCAGGCCGGCCAGATCGTCCTCGGTCTTGCCCTGGGCGATTGCGTATTCCACCCAGTCCTCACGAGAGGCGTTCCCGCGGGGTTCTTCAACCTCGCCGGCGGCAACCGCAGAAGAAACTACGGGTGTGGTTTCCTCGGCTCGCTTCTTGCCGAAGCGTTCCGCAACGATGCTGGCCACGTCCTTGGCGCTTAGGCCCTCGTCGATTTCCACCAGGGTGCCGTTGCGGACAAGGCCAGCGGAAGTCAACGGCGCCAGATTCAAGACGACGCCGGAGCGTCCTACGAATGGCGTCATGGCTAGGCAGCCGTCCAGTGGAAAACGGCGTTCGGACGGATGACCTTGCCGCCGTAAACGTGCAGGCCGCGCAGGCGGTCAGCGAACTTGTTCTGAGCGCGCATCGCCTCGGTCTTCTCGATCTGCGAGGCATACGCCAGGGCGGAGCGATGCCAGGCCACGATCTGTGGCTTGGTGGTCTCCGGCAAGTTCTCCGAAGAGTACGAGTCGAAGGTCAGCAGCTTGCCGTAGGACGCGTTGCGCAGGCCTGCGGTGGTGGCGGACTCGTTCGCCTTCATCAGCTTGGAATCGTTCTCGTCCAGCAGGGCGGCGAATTCTGCATTGGCCACGAACACGCGCTGGTCAGCAGGGATGGACGACTTCATCATGGCCTTCTTCAGGTCCCGGATGACGTTCCAAGCGGTGGCTCCATCAGTTGCAGGTGCACCAGCAGTCACAGCGGTTCCTTCGGCAATCAGGAGCGAAGACAAGAACTTGTCCGTGTCCTCGGCCAAGCCATCTGCGGCCGACTTGGTGTAAGCCGACATGAGATTCGGCTTGGCCTGAGCTGCATCGATGTCATCTACGAAGAAGTCGAAGGACTTCTCCTGGTCGATCAGCAGATCAATGCCGGTATCGGTGACTTCGTCGGCGGTGGTCGTACGACCGGCTGCCTTGTAGTCCTTGATCGCGATCGGCTCGATGCCGGTGATATTGACGGTGTTACCGCCCTTGGCTTCGCCTTCGTACTCGCGGTTAGCGAGACCGGCGAAGATGGTTGCTTCCTGGAACTGAGTCAGAATTTTTGCCGACCACAGCGCAGGAATTGCGTTGGTGATTGCCATTGCAATCTCCTTCCTTAAGAGGTTTTGACCCGGCCTTCGTCATAAGCCTTGGCAATTTCTGCCGGGCTCATGCCTTCCAAGTCTTTTGCGGTGAGTTTCTTCGCCACCTTGCGTTTGCCGCGAGCTGAGTCGAATTTAGGACCGGCGCCGCTTTGCACGGCTAAGTACGGTTCCTTTTCCAGAAGCTCGTCAATCGCCTGGGCGATATCGTCTTCGTCTACGTTGCCGTCCTCGTCTACCTCGAAATCAGATAGATCGAGCAGACGGACAGCTAATGCCGGGTTCTGCAGCTTGCCTGCAGCAGCCGACTTGATCTCCGAACGCACAATGCGATCGTTGGCTTTGTTGAGGATCGCCGCCTCGCGCTGTTCCCGCTGGCGCTGCTCTTCCACCTGCTCCTCGGATTTACCCGCGGAACTCTTCATGCGGTCCAGCTCGGCCTTGGCTTCGCGTTCGGCCTTCTTGGAAGCCTTGACCCGATCCTTCATAGCTCGAAGGGCGTTCTTTCCCTTGTCGCCGAGGTCTTCAGACCCTTCCGGGTCTTCCTCGTCGCCATCAGGGTCTCCGTCCGGATCGTCTCCGTCAGGATCGTCTCCGCCTTCGTCTTCGTCCGGGTCAGGATCGTCGCCGTCCTCTTCATCAACCTTCATAACAGCAGTGCCGAAAGTTTTGAAGTGGAAGGCCAGCAGTGCCTCGACCCCACCTGGTGCAGTGAGGTCGATACCGTGAACGGTCTTAGGCATGGGATGTTTCCTTTCAGTCGGTCACATTGCGCGACGCGGCGGTCCACGACCCCGTTGCAGGGTCGAGTGAGTAGCTCGGCTTCTGGCCACCGAGGTAGCCGACACCGGGCCCACGGACAACACCTTCTGGGTTTTGCCCCAGACCGGTGATGTATCCGTAGTCCTCAAGCAGCCGGAGCGACTGCTCACGGTTGCCGTTGGAACGTTTGTAAATTTCTTCAGGCATCAGACGCACCCGCTTGGCACGCCGGTACCGGCTACCCTCGGTTTTCTTCTCAAGCAGCTCAGAGGAACCCCAGTAGCCACGCTTGGTGGTGCCGTAATAGGTCGCCAGGGCCCCGCCCTCGGTCGTATAGGTCTCCGACTGGGCGTTGACGACCTGGAAGATATCTGCGCCGTCACGGATCGCCTGAGCGTCCGTTGGCTTGAAGTACTTGTCCTGGACTTCGGGACTCAACGAGTTGAAGTACCGATACGGATCAGTGGTCATTTCACCGGCGAGCGCTTCACTGACCGGGATATGCCTGCAGTCGCAGCCTGGGTGGCGCCGGAATGCTTCTTGGGCTCGGTAGGTTCGGCCGGCGAGGATTGCGCAGCGCGAGCAGGATGGCGGGTTGAGCATGCGGACGTAGTGCATGCGTACCGGCGGGGTTGCCATGGCCACGCCCTCGGCTTGCCTGGATGCGTCGGCGATCTGCATTTGCGAGCGCAAGAGCAGGTTGTCCAGGCCTATGCCCATGGATCGGTCCACGGTGTATCCGTGCCCGATGGCCCGGAGGGTTTTGTAGGCCGGAGATGCGATCGAGTCTTCCAGGCCGATCGGCCGGCGCAGCTGGTCGCCTAAGGGGTAGGCGATTCCGGCGAACCCAGCAGCGAGTACCTGATGCTCTGGTGCGGGTGCATCTTGGGCTTCCAAGACTGCCGCCGAGTACTCTATTGAGTCTTCTGCGACGGCCTGCTGGGCTTGGGCCACAATGAGTGTTGCTGCGCCCAGTTTCGTTTGCCATGAGTCCAGGATGTTGTTTCGGTCGACAGCCACCCACAGGCGCGTGAGGTCTCGCAAGGCTCGTGTTTGAACCTGCTTGCCGTAGGCGTAGTGGGTGGCTGCTGCCTCGATGATGGTCTGAGCCATTTAGAAGCCCCCTTGACGCATCCTGTCTTCTGCTGCCAGGAACGGATCCATCTGGAGTTCCTTCTGGCGCATGGCCATCACCCTTGCAACCTGGACTGGGTCGGTGAGGAGCTTCTCGTAGACGTACTCGGTCGGGAATCCAGCAGCCTTGTACTTGGTTCCGACGTCTGCCATCTGCGATTCGGACCGGTACTGGATGTTGTCCCAGATGATCGTTCCCGCACGGAGAGATTCGATTCGATCGTTGGTGGCACCGCGTGCTGCAGCCATGAGCCGGAATGTCTTCTTCACGCCCTTGGAAGCATAGAGAATGCGTTCCTTGACCTTGGAGACCAGGCCGGCTTCAGCGATGTTCAGCGATTCGGCCGCGGTGTTGATCATCTTCGCCACCAGATAATGCGGTGGTGTGCGGGTCTGGGCTGCAATGTGCTCGACCAGCTGCGAGATGACCTTGGAGAAGGCTTCGAGGTTCGCGGCGGTCCATTCTTCAATGCGAGCGTCCTGGCCCGGAAGGAAGATGATCTTCTCCTTGAGCAGCTCGTCCAGTTCGACATCCTGGTAACCGGCCACTTGGCCGTCCTTGTCCAAGATTGGCACTTGGGGAACGTCCGCGTTCACGGCGACTCGGGCAGGCATGGAAGCCTGATCGAGTGCGTTCATCAAGTAAGCCCAGACGAGGTTGACCGCGTCCTGCAGGGCGGCGACACCGGCGATGTCAGACATCGGGTTGTCGTCCAGCAACGTTTTGTTGCGTATCTCGGTCAGAGGCATCTCGCCGAGGTGGTGCTCGGCTGGCTGGTGCTCATCGTCGCGAGGTTTCCAGCCGCCAGTGGGGGAGATCCGTTCGGTGTTCTCGTATCGCTGCTTGCCGTTCTCCCGCTTCATCTTCACGAAGTGGGTCTGGGTGTAGTAGGTAGCGAAGTCGTACTTATCGTCCTGCCACATGACCAGCCCGTCGCGGTCGATGCCGGTCACAGGATCAGTATTGACGATGGCCGACTGCGGATGCTCCCAGGTGACGCTTGGCGCCTTGTCTGGAGAGTCGGCCGGGTGCACGAGCGAGAAGGCCCGGCCGCCGGCCATTTGCATGGTGAACGCTTCGGAACTGCCTAGATCCGAGTTGGAGCCGAGCCAGTCGCGCTGCAGCTGCTCGTCGATCTTCAAGTCTTCACCGTGGGCACGGAACCCGAGGACCTGCATGCGCTCAGCAGCTGCGTCGACCACCGGCATGCACCAGTTGTCGCCGAATCCAGCGAACTGCTTCTTGAAGTACTCGTCGAACTTCTTCGATGCCCAGCGCAAGGTTTCACCCTCGCCCTGGTATCGGTTCACGTACTTCTCGATGGTCGGTCCGCGGTGCTCCAGCTCCCGTGCCAGTTCGTCTACACGACGGGCCACTGAATCCTGGTCAAAAACGTCAACCGTCATTGTGCCCTCCTTCGTGTACTAGAGCCTGTTGCCACCAGATTGCGCTTCTCTTCCAGCGAGGTACGGACAATTCCGTCGAAGCCGGTTACAGCTGCCTGGAACCCGTCGATTCGAGCGGTCGAGGTGCGACGATTCGGCTTCACGGGGCGTATGTTGTCCGCGTCATCGGTTTTGACTTCAACGCGGGAGGCGATCCACCGCATGACGGGGTTATCGTCGTGGCGCATCTCCTTGGCCTTCCACATGCGCTCCATTTCCTTGGAAGCAGGAGACAAGCCGTAGAAGGTTTGAGCGACGGGCACAATATCGATTCCTGAGAGCTCCGAATCAAGTTCCTGCACCAGCTGGCCAGCGAACATGCGGTCATAGGAGACGCGCTGCATGTCGAAGTGCTTGCAATCGCCAATCACCGCCGACTTCACGGCGCTGTAGTCGATCACGTCGCCTTCGGACGCAGTCACATATCCGCGATCCACCCAGTCACGCAGCGGAATCAACAATTGCTTCTCCAAATCATCGATTCGTTCCTCCGGCACCCAGAAGCGGGTGAACAGATCGAACTTCATACCCGGCCGGTTCGACTGCGACCAGACCGTCCAAGCAGTGAAGTCGCTCGTTGCAGACAAGTCCAAGCCGCCCCAGGCGCGCCGACCCCGCAGGGGAGTGCGTTTAGCGCCGCCCAGCTCGTCCCAGCGTTTCAAGTCCACCCAGCGGGCAGAACCCGGCGAGCGCAGGTTCAGAGCGAGCTGCAGGAACGTCTTGAGCGCGGCCGGGGATCCCTGGGCCTTGGTTGCTTGGTCTCGCATGTAAGCGAGGGTGGGCGATTTTCCTAGGCCGGGGTTGGCTTTGTACCAAGTTTTCTCGGCGTATGGGTCGTCTTTTTCTTCGGCGGCCCAGATGACTCCGTAGAAACGCGGATCCTTGATGATGCCGTTGGAGATGTTGAGGGTGTACGTGTGCTTTTCGTCGTACGGTGTGCCGTCTTCGGCTTCGTCTGCGGTGGTGATGAACAGGATCAGTGGTTGGTCTCGTGCGCCGGTGCCGGTTTCTATTGCTTCGATCAGCTTGCCCTGGTTGCGCAGGGTGTGGATCTCGTCAATGGAAGCGCCGGAGACGTTGAGGCCGTGGGCGGTCTCTGCAACCTTGGACAGAACGCGCAGGATGCCCAGTGTGCGAGGAACGCGGACTACGTCGGTCAATGGCTCGATACGCTTACGCGCAGCCGGTGAGGACATGAGCATGGCTTTAGAGTCGTCGAATACGCGGCGTGCCTGGTCTTTGGAACCGGCCGCGTTGTAAACCTCGGCGCCGGCCTCGCCGTCTGCCAGGAGCAGGATGCCGGAGAAGCCCGCGGCGAAGGTCGATTTCCCGTTCTTACGTGGAATCTCCACCCACACCGAGCGGATCACACGGACCACGCGGTCAATCTCTTCGTCGTGGTACACCCAACCGAAGACCGGAGCGAGCACCCAGACGACCTGCCAAGAGTCCAGACCTTCGCCCAGACGCATGCGCACGCCTGCCCAGCGGCCTTTCGTGTGCCGGAAGGAGCCAAGTGCCATCAGTGCCTTGCGCGCCCGTCCTACGTCGAACCACGCGCCGGGTTGCTGGTCGGCCTGGTTGGCTACGGTGAGCGGTTCGCGCTTGAGTGCCTCGATGATCTGGTCATGTTCTACGCCCAGTTCGATCAGCGCCTCGTATGGAACTGGAAGCCGGTCGAAGTCGTAGTCGAGCATGTCCCACCTCCATTCCTAGAGGTGCAATCACCCTCCCCAACGTCTAATCGAACGGATCGTCGTCTACGGAGGTGTCTTCGCGACCAGGCAAGCCGGTTCGAGCTGCAGGCGACAGCCCAAGCTCACGGACGTAGTTCTTGAGCTGTGTCCGGTACTGGCCGGCAATCGTGGTGTGCGGGTTCTTGCCCGGGCCGCGCTGGCCCATGGTGATCAGACCCTCACGTGACAGCTCGTGCTCAGTCCATTCGAGGCGAGCCACACAGATGCACATGTCCACGACCAGTGAGAAGTCCACCGCAGCGAGGCCGACGCTCTTCTCAAGCACCGGCACCACCCGGTCCCACTCCTCTTTCGCGCGTCTCTTCACGAAGCGAGTGCCGTTGATGGCCTGTCTCTTGAGTTGATACGAGACCAATTGCTTCTCATATCGGTAGACGCGCTGCTGGAAGTGCTCAATCGACTCTTCGTCTTCGCGCTCCGGCTCTTTCGGCTTCTTCGGAGCCTGAGCTTCTGGAAGTTCGCGAGACCAGTCCGGCTCGATGAAGTCGGCCGGCGGCAAGACTACCGATTCTGGCTCCGGACGGTGCCCCGGGTTGCCCTCGCGCACCACGGCGAGCGCTGGTTTTGGCATTGGACCAGGCATAACGGCGACACCCCCTGATCAAAAAGCTCTAACCTGCGGGACTACGAGTTCGCCTGCCCGGCGGCTAGTTTGAAAGCCCGGGAGGGGGGCACCCCCACCCCCTTTGAGGGGCATCGATCGGCATCAAGTCAAGGCATTCGAGGCGTGTCATTGCTTCGCATTCCACCCTCCGGGCTGATGCTCGGCGGTTTCGGTCTTGTGGCAAGGCGAGCACAAACCCCGACCGTATTTGGGATCGTCAGGGTTCAAACCCTTGGAAATCAATCCCTTTCGGGAGGTGGGGTAGTGGTCGGCATCTCTAGATGGTCTCTTCATGCACAAGACGCATATCGGATCACGAGCGAGAACTTCTTCACGGAACCGGCGGTGGCCACGGCCTGTGTACCCGCGCCATCGAGACGAGCCCCGGTGTTCTTCGGCTGCCTTCTCATGCTCGTCGCATCGACCACGACTGCCGAAGGCTTGGACCAGCTCGGTGCAACCAGGCTGAGTGCATGGTTTCTTCGGTGCAACGGGCAACCTGATCACCTCACTGCGTCCGGGTACGACGAAGCCCCGAACCACTGATGTGATTCGGGGCTATCGCTTGAGCCAGTAATGCCATTCAATCAGTAAATTTACGCCACTAAGTCAAGTCCGTCAAACCCGACCCAGACGGGGCGGCCGAGCACCTCGACGCTGAGGCCGCGACGCCTTCAACATCTTCGACCAGATATCCCACTGCACCGCGTGATGGGCATCAGCTGCACACCGGACAGTCTTCACACCATCAGACCTCTCGGCAATGAACAGCTGGCCTTTGCACCCTGGGCGCTTGCAGTACTGATCCGGAAGCTTGGCCGTAGTCTCCACACCGTACGTCTTGGCCGCGATCTGATCAGCTGCCTCGGCAACCCACCAATACGCCTGGCGGGTGAAGCTCTTGTCAGTTGCTCCTGCGATCTTCACCATCTGCCACCGGGCCAGCCACTCGGCCAAACTCGGCGTGGTCTGATCAGCCGGCAACGAGAGACCAGGATTATCATCGATCAGCCTGAGCGCTACCGACCAGATGTTATCGCGCACGATCATCAACGCATCCGATACCGAAACATTCAACGGCAACGGTGCTTCAGTGCGCTGGGCGTGACGCTCACTGTCACCACCTCGCGACGGATGCAACGCGTCCTGGGCTTCATCCCAACGATCAGCCACCAGGTGAAGATCGGCACGCATCCGGTCATCACAAGTAGGGCAGAGATTCAGATCAGTCGACGCGGCAGGAGGAACCTTGTCCTGCTCCGCCACCAGATGAACCACGCACACCCCAGCACCTTCACGCGCGATCGACTGGCAACCCCAGCAACCGCACTCCACAGTATTCTTATGCTCTGGCAACTGTCGCACCTCCTCGCAACACCTTAAGAATCCGGCCAGACACCCAATCCGATGGGCGCCACACCTCAGCAACCTGGCCACCCAAGCGAAGATCATTCAGCCACGACTCCTGCGCTGGACTCACCCGGCCGTCCTGGGCTTTCAACTCGGCAAACATCAACATCTTCGTCCGCCCATGGATCAACACCAGGTCAGGGAATCCCGGATTCGAACGCCGAGAATCATGGGTGTGGTACTGCTGCGTGTAACCCAACGACTTCGCAAGGTTCTGCACATGCGACTGGAACTCTGATTCACTCCACAAGAGGACAGGGTTCTTGAACGACTTCTGGTTGTACTTCATTAGCTCTTCCTCCTACGAGGTCTTCTACGTCTTGAACGGGGCTGAGTATTGTTCGAAGGCTTAGCTGTAGGAGGGGAATCAGCAGGTGAGTGATCGCGCCACCCAGCCCTACCCGACCCTTCCCGGCCCGACCCGTCCCGACCCGTCCCGACAGATCCAGATCCGACACCCTCAGGTTTCTTGATGATCAACTGATTATTTTTTGATTCGGAGTTGATCGGTGACTGCGCGGGGGACGAGCCGGTGGTATCCGTTGCTTCGTCGCCGGCCGGAGTCTCACCCTGGCGGGGAGTCTCTACGGCTTCGCGTTCAAGTGCTGCGATCATTTCCGAGTATTCGATGTCGTGGAGCTCGGTGGCCATGTCCGAAGTGGACAGGCGTTCTTTCCGGGCCGGGTTATCCGTTGCCTCGGAGCGCTCGACCTTGCTGGCTGCCGTCGTATTCTTGCCGGTGGTGGTGGCCGAGCCGGTGGTATCCGTTGCTTCGTCGCTTGCCGTTACCTCGGTGGAGGCCGGACCATTCACTGGGGTCGATGCCGGAGCTGGCTTAGGAGCGTGGAGCTCTACACGTTCAGTCGAGACCTTGACCAGGATTCCCGCCTTGTCGCGCAGCCATGCGGCCGCGGCGACGGTGAAGTACGGGGTTCTTGGTGCCGGTCTGAGTTCTTTATCCCAGAAGTCACCTTCCTTTCTCGTTGAATTGCAATCCAGGCAGGCCACCACGAGCCGGTCAATGGGCGTGGGGTCGCTGGTGTCCAGATCGGTCGGGTCAAGGTGGTCGATGGTGTGGGCTTTGATCGATTTGCGGTCATTGCCAAAGGTGACAATGCGGCCACACCACCGGCACTCGGCGCCATCGCGTTTGATGATGGCGCCCTTCTTGGCCATGTCGTAGGTATCCGCGCGACGGTTCTTCTCGCGGTCCTTATCCGACTTGAGGATCATGTGGAAGAGGTCTTCCTCTTCCACCAGCTTGAGGACCCGACGCTTCTTGCCGTTCTCCTCAATATCCTTCTCCTCGAAGATCCCGCAATACAGCGTCGTCTTCAGCAGCTCGGCGTACCGGCTCAGGCCGGCCAGCATCCTGGCTGTGCCGACCTCCACGATGTAGTCCTTATCGAATGCAGCCGATTGCGTGGCGCACCGATTCACCCACCCATAGACCTCGTTCAGCAGGCGCTCATCGACCCAGTTCACTTCCAGGACGCGCAAGATCAGTGGATGATTGGCCGATACGTCCGACTGCTTCAACCACGACATTGGCGTTCCTGTTCATGTTCTTAGGCTTCGGCGGCTTCCGGGCTTGCGCCCTGGCTACGGCGAGCGCTTCTTTGGGGTGTTTGGTGTCTGCGAGGGCGTTGCCGCGTTGGAGAGTGATCCAGCGGCGGGTGTTCGGGTTTCGGCAGACGTAGATTTTTTCCGAGTCGTCGGTGAGTGCTCTGATTAGCATCATTGGTGGGCCTCGATTCTTATTACTTGTTCGGGGTCGCTTCGGTGCTTGATTTGGACACCGTTCCAGGTGAGTTCCACGACGGTGGCGTGCAGTTGGTGGGTGAGGTAGGTGATACGCCCGTAGATTCGTGGCTCTCCCGGAATGTTGATGCAGGCGTGGAGCCCCAAGTGGTCGAGGTTGTTGAGGCGGCCGGTTTGGATCTCGTCCATGTCCCGGAGCGGGTCGAGACGTGGGACTGGTCCGTCGCTCCTGGGGCGTTTCGGGGTTGCTGGTTCAGTCACTTTTCCTCCTGGTACTGGTTAGCGCGGGCACGGAGCCATGCGGTGATTGGCTGGGCAACGCGCAACCGGTCTTGCAGGCTGCCCTGGATCAGTTCGTTCCATGCCTTGTACTGAAAAGCGTCGGCTACCTCGTTGAGCGCTTCTGCTTTCGCTTCGGCGCGGACGGTTTCAAGCCAGCGGTTGAACTGGGCGGCGCGACCCGGAATAGGGTTTCCGTCAGTGTCGCTTGTATAGAACGTCCGTATGGTCGCAGTGTCCGGCGTGAATTCCCCGCCGTAGTAAGTGGCTTCATGTTTGTCATTGGCGCCCATGGGAACCATCTCCTATGTTTTTGATTAGTAATTCCTGTGCTCCGACCTGTAGTGTTTTCCCTTGTGCATCTCAGTCCTGATGCTGAACGAAGTCACTCGATCCCAACAGGAGGAAGTTATGGGTTTCATTGGTTGGATTGTTTTAGGCCTTATTGCTGGTGCGATCGCTAAGGCGATCAAGCCTGGTGAGCAGGGTGGCGGCTGGCTCGCTACCCTGGTGCTTGGTGTTGTTGGTGCCGTCATTGGCGGCTGGATTGGTTCCGCGGCATTCGGTGTCGGAGTGGACGAGTTCTGGTCGCTTTCGACTTGGTTGCTGGCCATCGGCGGCTCGCTGATCGTCCTCGTTATCTGGGGATTGATCACACGCAAGAAGGCGTAGTTTGCGCGACAGAACGGGGTCTTACCTTTCGAGGTGAGGCCCCGTTCGCCATGTACGACGAGTGGTCAACTTGAGTCTGGCGTGATGCTCAATTTCTGTTCCTCCTGTACAAGGTGGTTGATTTGTTAATTTTTTGACAAGGTTTCAGCTGCTGGTCAGGTTGTTGCTGAGCTGTACTTAGATTGGTCTTCCAGCACCTGGTCCAGCTGGTCGGCGGGTACCAGTACTTCTCTGGCTTTACTTCCGCTGGCTGGGCCGACAATGCCAAGGGCTTCCAGCTGTTCCATGAGCTGGACGGCTTTCGCGAAGCCGATCCTGAGCTTGCGCTGAAGCATTGAAGTTGATCCGAACTGGGTCGTGATCACCAAGCGCAAGGCTGAACGGAACAGCTGTTCATCGTCTTTGGGCATTGGCTTGGCCGCGGCCGTCATGCTGGTGTTTCCGCTGCTGAAGACGATGACGCCTTTGGCAGTCTTGAGCGCTTCCATGGCTGCTGCTTCAGCACGCTCTGCTTCGTTTTCTGGCCGGCCAGTACTCCGTTGGCGCAGTGCATAGGCCAGGGATGGAAGCCGACGGTTCCAGCCGTCGCGAGCTTCAATGAGTTTCACGTCAAGGTCGGAGCCTTCTTCGGCGCGGATGGGCATCAGCAGGCCGATGAAGGAGTCTCCGCAGGTGATCATCATCCGGGTGCGGGTAGCAGTTGGCTCGATAGCCAAGGGCTCCTTGTAGGCCGCGGCCGCATGAGCGAATAGCTGTAGCAGCTTCCCGTTGGCCAGGATCCGGGAGGGCACCTGCTTGGCAGCGGTGACGGCTTCTTCGAAGAGTCGTGGCAAGTTAGGGAAGACCCCAGAGGTGTTTCCGTTGGGCACGATGTACGTCTTCCCAGGGAACAAGCCAGAAATGTCGGTGAAGATCAGTTCCTTGGTAGAGACCTTGATCTGCAAGGAATCGCCGATTTCATCCTCTGGCTGGTTCTTCGAAGCTTTGAAGACTTGGAGCAGTTCCTTGACCACGGTCGGGTCTAGGTCGAAGGAGTCTTCTTCGGGGTCTCCGGTGAGCCCTTCGGAATCCCAGACGCTCACGATTGCCAGTGCAGCCGACGCGGTGTTGGTTGCTTGGACGTAGACATTCTGGTCATCGGCCATGAAATGCACGACGTCCAGGCCGGTATCAGCATCGTTGTGAACATGCGGCTGTACAGCGATCAGTGCGTGGCGCAAGTCCGCGGTGTTTACGGTGAGGATCATGGCTTCTCCTTCAAAGCTGGGCGGGGTCTTCTGGTGTTTGCCGAGGCGCGTTTGCGTGCGGCCTTAGCCCGGTCTTCGGGAGTGGTGCCGCCGAAGATGCCGTACTTGAACGTGTCCTTATCAGCGAACGCCGTTTCCCGGCAGGCATACCGGACTGGGCAGGTAGCGCAAATGCTCTGAGCTTTATGCGCTTCCGATGCGGCGATGCTCGATGGGAAGAACGGATCACCGTTCTTCTTGAAATCCCAGGGATAGCAAGCTGCCTTGTCCTGCCACGAAGCAATGTCATCGGTCAGTTTGGGGGCTTGGCGGGTAATGCTCGCCATGCTTCTGGTGGCCATGGCTACTCGTTCTCGCCATCGCAGTCGACACACAGGCCCGACCACTCGGAATCCGCTACTACTTCCTGATTGCAGCCACCACAAGTCGCGGTGACCTCGTCAGGGAGGGGGACCAAGTCCAGTTCACGATTGCGATGGGGCTCGTTCATGGCCGAGTACTCCATGGCCAGCTTCTCGTCGATGTCGAGTTCGTAGCCGAGATGCTCAGTGAGGAAGTTGTAGTAATCGTGAGCGCTCTTCCAGCGAGAGCCGTGCCGGTGGTTTTCAAATCCCGAGCGTTCGAAGCCCGACAGCTTACCCAGCGATTCCTCGACGCTGACCTGATCGGCAAACGCGAGCAGCATGCCCAGATAAGCCAGCGACTGGCGCACCAGATGCTTGTGCATTTCGTCATTCCAGCGATCCAAGAGCTCGCTGGAAGCGGGCGTGCCGTCAAACTCTGGGGGCTTGATGCCCACCACGTCGCCAAGAATGGTGCGACCCTCTTCGGAGTAACGGACTACGGAGTTGATCTGCTTTGCGATAGCGTCCTTCGCCAACGACTCCGAAGGCTTCACGGTCTCGAAGGCGTTCTTGATGAAGGCGATTCGGGAGCGCTGCACGATCTTGAGCATGCTCTTGAGCTTGTTCTGCGTCTCCCTGTCGCGCTTCTCCTGCTCGGTCAGCTCGGGCTTCGCCTTTTTCTGCTTCGCGTACCAAACCGGCTCCGGGTCCCGGTAGTTGAAGCGGTACTTGTGGCCGGCGGCAACATGCTCCTCGTCGGTCATCTCGTCCTCAACGGCTGACCAACCACTGCTGTAGGAAATCTCGTAGTCGCCTTCTTTGGCGTCCAATTCTTTCAGCTCCGCCACGCGCTGTGACTTCTTGATCGACATCTCAGTCTCTGTAATGACGCGCTCAACGGTCTCAACGCTGGCGCCGTTAGGCATGTCCTCGATGCGTTCCACGGCGCGTTCGTACAGGTTCGGGATATCGGACTTCTCTTCCAGCTCCTGCAAGCGCTGTACCGCGTCCAAGCTCAGGCGGCCGGCCGAGTAAGCCTTGGAAACGCCGTCGTTCTTCTGGGCGACCTTTGCGCGAGCCTGCACCTCCTTGCGCGACATCTTGAACTTCTTGCCCACGGTCGTGATGTCCATGCCAAGATCCAGCAAACCCTGGATGCCCTTGGATACTTCGGCCTCGGACAGCGGCCGGTGGTTCCGGCCAGTGGTCAACATCGTCTCGATGTCAGCGCGAGCGCCACGCTCCTCGGTGGGCTCTGGAAGAACCACGCACGGAACCTCGGTCAGGCCGGCCTGCGCGGCAGCAGCACGACGGCGGTTGCCGTCCTGCACCACGTAGTCGCCTTCACGGTCCGGGTGCGGGTAAACGAGCAACGGGTTCAGCAAGCCCAGCGACTTGATCTCGCCGGACAGCTGGGTCAGATCGCCCAAGTCCTCGCGGATGTTATCGGGGTGCTGGTGAACAGCGGAAAGGGCAAGAACTTCAAGTCTGCCGTTGAATTTAGCCAAGAAAATACACCTCTAGTGCGTCAAAAGATTGGAAAGAAAACAGTTATGCGGCGCGGAAAGCGCGAAGGTCAGATGCCACCCAGTCGCCAACAGCCAGGACTACCCAGCCGAACGCTGCGATAGCGCACAAGCCACTGAAACCGGAAGGCATCTGCGCGGTCAGCATGCAGAGCAGCAAGAGCAACCCGATGGTCGGCATATGGACCCAGAACATGCGGCGGACCGCGAAACGAAGAACGTCTGCAGGACTCATGGGAATCACCCCTCAAACAAGGACTGAGCCGGCACCGGGGGAGGAAGGAGCACCGCGGAGAAATCAGCGATCTCCAAACCGTTCACGTGCAAGTGGCCAATGCCGTTGTCGCCGTCCGCGACGGTGCCGACCTCGACGTAGACGTTGCACCCTCGGTACTTGTTCTTCGCCCACGCGCTCACCGTTGCCTTAGCGGCCTTGGCGCGATCAGTCTTTGGCGATTCCAGCCAGGAGGCATGCAATGATGCAGACGGCCGGCCGGAGCCCTTCGGATTGATCACCACGCGGCCCTCGACCCGGCTCACAGCACTATGCCTTTCTGGTTCAAGACCTCGTCGAGTTTCTTGGTGACCTGATCGGCGACAGACTTCGGCGTGGCCACCATCGAGCCGCCCAGCGTTACGCGGATAGTCTGCCCACTGGGCTGGACCATCATGTTTTCAGGCGATCGCATGGACGGATGCCCTGAGCGCTGTACCATCTCCGCCACCTGCTGGCCACGAAGCTTGTCAATCTGGTCTCGCAGCTCGTCGAGGGCATCGTCCAAGCGGTCAATATTCACCAGCGTGTGGTCAATGACCCCATTGATGTTGCCTGTGGAGTCGAACCCTGGCCACTGCTTCAAAGCAATCAGCAAGTGAACGGTGGCTTCCTTCGCACGGTCGTAAGCATCCTGGCGAGCAACGACGTTATGCGCCTCAGCGATACGCGCCGGGTTCTCCGACTGGTGATTCTTCCGGAACCAAGACTTAGACATCGCCCTCTCCTCTTCTTGCTTTGCACTTGCCGCACTGGCACGGTCCGTCTTCGTTGGGGGTGAACCCGATATCGATACCTTCGAGTCCGCTTGCCGAGGCGAGCTTCCTACCGACCTCGTCGGCGACCCGATTAGCGACTTCCTGCGTCCGGAGCATTGCCCGGCCTGCCTCGACCTGCGTCTGCTTCAGCTCAGCGGACTTCTCGTTGGCCTTCGCCCCGGTGATGAAGAAGTACATTCCCGAGCCAAGGACTCCGAGGAATACCAGGTAGGCAGCGCCGAACAAGATCCACATGATGGCGTTCACTTCTTGCTCCTTGGCTTGCGTCCTTCGCACCATCCGAAGCGTGCAGCTTCACCGCGATGCTCGGCACAGTACTTGTCGCGCTCCGAACCGCGAGCCCTCTTGTTTTCCTTCAGCTCGATACCGCAGAACCCGCACAGTCGGGCAGCGGCTTCCGGCCGAATGCGAGTAGCTACAATGCCCACGAGTGCTGCACCTCCACACGCTGGTTATCGATGTACGCCTGCAAATCCTTGGCAGCGACACGGATCGTCTTGCCTGTCCGGCCGATCATCACCTTGGGCAGTTCACCTAGATCGATCAGGTCGTAAATGGTCTGCTTGCTCACCGAGAGCAGCTCACCAGCCTCGACGACCGAGTAGAGCAACCGGACCGGTCTGGTCTCAGTCGGCACCCCTGGTTCAACATCCACCACACGCTCGCCCCTGCGAGTCTGTGGAAACTTGACTACACTGGTCATTGAAATCACGCCTTTCTTAGCGGTTAGTTTTGGTTTCGTCGCCCTCAGCAGTTGCACCTGCTGGGGGCTTTTCTAGATTTGTCCCGTAAGACTGATAGACCCTCTCGGTAGACTCAGAGGTTCCAACACCCGCACCAGACGGTGCACCACCTACTGAGAGGGAAACTTCATGGGACACATTCGCTACGCCGGGGATATCTACAACTTGCCCGAGGATGAGTTTGCGGATGTCCGCCAACGTGTTTTCGATGCGTTGAAGAACGACCAATTCACGACCATCACCATCAAGGACCCCGACGGGGACTTGAACACGCTGGCCATCAGCCGTGGCATCGGGATTAGCTTCCATGATTGGGACGCTTTCACCGCTTCCGATCTGTCCATGTAAGTTCCTGGACTTGCCCTCAGCAGTTGCACCTGCTGGGGGCATTTCCTTTTCCTGGGGATTGCTCATGCCGCACGCACCCTTCCCGACTTGTTTTCCAACTGGCCACTCTTTTCTTCCACTTTGGTCAAAAAGAGATCATCTACGGCCACGCCTAGGAATTTCGCAATTCGCAATGCTGGCTCTGGCTGTAAAGTGTCGACCTCGCCATTGCAGAGGCGGTTCATATAGCTATGCGACTTCCATCCCGCAATGCTGGCGAGTTCGCGACGAGACACCTCCTGAATCTCCATGATGGTCAGGAGCTTCTTCCTGTCCTTGAGTTTCATCCAGATATCTCCTAACTGGATCGGGAACTTTACGACCTTCACTGTACTATCCTTTCTTCCAAGTGTCCAGATAATCATTACATTAACCACCCCCTAGTGTCCACTCTTTTTTTACGGATTTACCTAGAACCGCGTGGATTCGGGCATTCTTCGCAATTTATAGCTAGAGTTCTTAGTGTCCACGACATGCTTACAAGAAGTGTCCGCACTGTTTGCGCGTGTCCATGCGATCCGGAAAGACTATGGCTGTGAACGAATTACACCCACTCGGCCGCCTCATCCAGGCAGCGCAAGACCGTGAAGGTTGGTCAACCCGCGACATGGAGAGGGTGGCTGAGCGAAACGGCTACTCGATGAAGCACTCGAATTTTTCCCGCTTGAAGATTGAACCCGTGGTTGCAATCAAAGCGAGTCAAATTCAAGTACTCGCGTCGGTGCTTGGTGTCTCGGAGCAGGCGGTTGCTTATGCAGCTGTCGCCAGTATGGGAGTCCAAATGGACGCCCAGGATGCTTCTCTGGAAAATTCGCTTCGCTATTCAACGGATCTAAGCGTCCGGGACCAGCGATTAGTTTTGTCTCTGGTATCCGCGATGCGTGACGCGGAAAGTGGCACTGATGGACAACGAAGCCAATCTCAAGCAAGCGAAACTCCAGCACTGCGAGCGGTGGCGCCCGAGGGTGACCCTCGCCCTGGACAGAAGATGAAGCTGCCAGATTCGCCCGAAGTAGCAATCGCGAAGCTTCGCCTAAAGCAGGCCATCGAAGCGGACGAGTCCGCTGGTTACGGCATCACGGAACGCCATGGCGACGAAGCCAGGAGTATCCCAGTACCACCACGCGATAAGCTTGCCGCTCACCCAAAAGTGAAGACCAAGCGCGAGCAGCTCGACGAAGAAACCGGTCAGAGCAACGAAGATTACGAAGACCTCTACGATGACAATGAAAGGAGCTAACTTATGGAAATGATTCTCCAAGAGATCCCTTTGGACGAGCTAGTTCTCGACCGCAGGAATCCACGTTTACCGGACGTGGACATGCCCGATCAAGATACCGCGCTTGAGACTTTGGCTCAGAACGCTGATTTGGGTGAGCTCGTAGATTCGATCTCAAATGCGGGTTGGATCAATTTCGAACCGTTGATCGTGACTATTGAGGGTGGCGAAAATGTCGTTATTGAGGGTAACCGCCGACTAGCTGCATTGAAGATCATCCGTGATCGTCGGCTTCAGGAATTGGTAGGAGTTTATCCACCTAAACAGATTCACGCCGAGGCTCAACCCGAAAAATTGCATGTGAACTTAGTAGCTTCCCGCGAAGCTGCGCGTGAGTTTATCGGGTTCAAGCATATCAATGGAGCTTTTAGGTGGGATTCTTACGCGAAGGCGAAGTTTGCGCACGAATGGTACACGGCTTCACCCGATCTCAACATGATCAGCAAGAAACTCGGTGACAGTCACAGTACCGTTTCACGTTTGATAAATGCCTATTCGGTTTTGCATCAAGCTGAACACTCAGGGTTTGACCGCCATGAGATTGAAAAGAAGAACCTTCATTTTTCACACCTCTATACAGCACTTCCAGCGCCCAGTGTTCGAAAGTTCCTAGGTATCGATGAAGTGAGTGCCAAGGAAGTGCTAACAGAGGCTCCCATACCTGCGGATCACACTGAGAATCTAGTTCAATTGATGACATGGCTTTACGGACAGGGACGCCAGGCTGCCGTTGTCAGGACACAGAATCCAGACTTGGGCAAGCTGGTCAAAATTCTCGGAGATTCCCGAGCAACTAGTGCTCTGAATCAGGAGAACGACTTGTCATACGCGTTCACCATGGTCATTGATCGCTCGGACGTGTTTTCAAAATCTATCCTTCGACTCCGAAAGTCTGCAAAAGAAGCACTCGATGCCGTCCCTGGCTACGACGGTAGTTCGGATTCTTACCAGAATATGCAGGATATTGCGGACACTATCGACGTGCTCGGCGCGCAGGTGAGCAGACGATACCGAAGAGCTTTGAATGAAGCTTCTGACGGCGGTATCGATGGTTAGTGTGTTCAGCCCCCGCGCAACCCGCGCGCGGGGTGCCGACTGGGTCGAGCTTTCCGTCTTGATTGAAGGTCGCCCTATGACGAACGGGCGGATTATTTCTGCTCAGCGCATTCTGTCTGAACCGGGAGATGATCTTGAAATTATTGATCAAGATGATCTGGATGATGGCATAGGCATCGATTTTGATAACGACCCCAGTGTTTCCGACAACGTCTCTGAGGAAAAGTGCCAACTCATCCTTGAGGAGCTGGAGAGCCGTTCGCAATTATTAGGTGATCTTTATCCATTTTCGATAGTTTCGAAAAACTCTGGTTGGTCACTAGAAATGAAGGAACGAATCTCTCCTGAGATCTCCGGTGCACACAAATGCTACCTTGCGTGTCTACTAATGACTTGCGCGCGAAGCGAACTTCTAAATTTCGATAGGACTTCTTCGGTAGTGCAAGGGATCGGCAATGCCTTTCAAGCATTGGCATATATCAGCGCGGCCGAGCTGCTTGGCGGAAAAGCGTTCTGGATGGGTTTCCCTCGCCCTGATCGTTCAAACATGTTGGATGCAGTACGCAACTTGTCTGACCAAATGGGCCTGGGGATTCCAGTTGATCAACGTCCGCCGAGCGTAGGTAGCACGAATTCAGTTAAAGACGGCGGGATCGATTTGATCGCATGGAGAACATTCAAGGATGGGCGACCTTCTGGAATTGTTCTATACGGTCAAGTTGCGAGTGGCGATGATTGGCAAGAAAAATCTGTCAACGGAAACATTGGGAAATTCAAAGCCTTCTTTAAGAGCGCACCAGCGGCCCATCCACTGATCGCAATTTTCATCCCAAGGGTTGCCAACGACGGCATAGGGGAGGACAACGTATATTCGTACGAAGATCGTGTCTCGGCAAGTATTTCCAGCTTGGACGGGGAACTCGGCTTGATCGTAGATAGGCTCCGACTAACAGAACTTACTGGCCAGTTCGGGCGATCAGCAAGCTATGAATACAAAGATATCCAGTACTGTATTCGCAAAATAGTCGAATGGTCAGTAAAAGCCATAAAGCAAGCTAGGGAATAACAAAACCGAATTCGGCAACCATGGGCGCGACGGCCTTTGAAACTACGAGGAGTTCGTCCATGGTTCCGGTGCGATGCGCTGAATAATTTAGCGACAATGCCCGCTGAGGTAGGTCTTTATATAGTTCGGTAATTTGTGGAACCATGTCATAGCTGAGCATCCACATTCCTTTGGGATTCGCACACAGCAGGTTCGCTAAATCTTCATGATCCTCTTCGCCAAAAGCGTTGAGGTATAGGTAGCTTCCCTTTT
This sequence comes from Glutamicibacter sp. NPDC090743, assembly GCF_044769125.1. NCBI lineage: Bacteria > Bacillati > Actinomycetota > Actinomycetes > Micrococcales > Micrococcaceae > Glutamicibacter > Glutamicibacter sp. NPDC090743. The sequence goes on from NZ_JBIVXE010000001.1 coordinate 638,210, forward strand.
CAAAGTAAGGAGGATCTGCATAGATAAATGCGTCAGGGTCAGAAAGGTACTGCCCAATGCACTCCAACCCATCGGTGTTAGTCACCGAAATCCTGCCGCGTTCCTGTCCGAGCCATTCTATTTTGGCCCGTAACTTTTCCCTGTTGAATCGAGCGCCAATTTTGTCTTTAGCCTCTTGACTACGCCCTCCGATAACACCAGCATTCAAAACGCCAGATCGATTGGTGCGGTTAAGGAAAAAGGTGGCGAAACCGAGACGCGTCGACTCTGAAATATCCGCTGACTTATAAATCGCTTTTTGCCTATCCCACTCTTCAATGGTGAGATCTGTAGAATCAAAAATTTCCAAAAATTCTTGAGTGCGATTGATCGCGGAATCCCAGAACGCGAAAATTGCAGGATCGAGATCATTGATTACAATCTTCGCCACTGCGTTACGTTCCAATAATGCTAAGGCGGCGCCAGCTCCGCCAGCATAGGGCTCGACATAGGTTGCATCATCTAGGCAAAGTGCGTCAATTGTCTGCTGAATAAACCCGGTCAATGCAGACTTTCCCCCAGGGTAGCGAAGTGGACTGGCACCCATCTCGCGCTTGGTAATGATCGTCACAATAATTCCCTAGCCCTAGAAAGCAACTTATCCACCCTACCATTCTCAACCTGTGTCATCGAATTGTCGATTGTTCACAATCCGGGTTGACTGGTGTGAATGATTGCACATGATCTGCACTAGGGGAGTCGTGGCGTCACTCCGACACATTAGCCACCAGTTCCATATCGAATATATATTCGAACTAAAGTTCTTGGTATGCAGAAAGTATGGGGCATGCTGCGCTCCTTCGCGCACGTCATTATTATTTGGAATCGTCCGTACCCGGACATAGTCGCGGCCACTGACGGCCGGCGCATTTGGATTGACCCGAAACTCACAACAGTGGAGCGTAAGTGCTTCCTGGCGCACGAGGCAATCCATATCCAGCACGGCCACGACGGTTGCCAGTCGCCGGCCGTCGAACGGCAAGTCTGTCTGGAAGTAGCACGCTTCCTTGTCAGCTTTGAGAGCCTGCAGGAAGTTGCAGGCTGGTCACGATGCCCGGTCGAAATGGCCGAGGAACTCGGAGTAACAGAACAAGTCATCTTGGACCGACTGGCCACCCTGGATGGAGACCAGATCCAGGCCCTCTGGCCACCCGGCGAGTACATCGCCTAACCACAAATCCACATCTCGTAACCAATCGCGCCAATGGGCACTAATTGGCGCGCAAAATTTCCCCAAGGAGGGAAGAAATATGAGCACCTCAGATAAGCCAATCAGGTCGAAGCGGAGTAATAACGAAGGCACTGCACCACGGCTTCGCAAAGACGGCTCGTGGCAGGCCAACTATGTCGCCGGCTATCTTCCAAGTGGAAAACCCATCCGGAAATCCGTTTATGGATCCACGAAGGCTCAATGCGCGGCCAAACTCAAAACCGCGCTGCTTGAAGTGTCTGATGGATCCGTAGTCCTGAGCCGATCTCCGAGGCTAATCGAATGGCTGGATCACTATCTCGATGTCATAGCTCCGAGCACCATAAAGGAGCGAACAATCAACGCCCATCGCTCCAAAGTTGATAACTACGTGCGACGCCACAGGATCGCTGGCAAACGCCTGGATAAGCTTACGCCCACCGACGTCGACCTTTTGTACCGGGACGCACGGGGGAGTCGCCAGCGCACGACCAGCCGCGGCTCCAAGTCCGACCCGCTCTCACCGAGCACCATCCACGGACTGCACCGAGTCCTCCGGCGAGCGCTGAATGTGGCAGTAAATCGCGGTGTAATGGCGAAGAATCCGGTGTTGCGTGTTGAAGTATCTGGGAAGTCTAATTTTGAGCCTCAGGTTTACACGACGGAGGAAGTGCGTCGGATGCTTGCCTTGGCTACGGGTATGGATGATGGGGCGCGGTGGATTCTGAATCTGACCCTTGGCCCTAGGCAGGGGGAAGCGCTGGGTTTGTCCTGGTCTGACGTGGATCTGGAATCGGCGCGGATTAAGTTGGTGCGCGAGGTGTATTCGTTGCCGTGGAAGCATGGGTGCGGAGATTCCTGCGGCCGGCGGTATGGTTCGAACTGTCCGTCACGTCACGGTGGCGGCTTCTTCACTGGCCCGCCGAAGAGCGATGCCGGTAACCGTAGTCTGCCGATCCCCGCGCAGCTGGTTGCTGCCTTGAAGGAGCACCGCGAGGTGCAGTCGCTGCAACGTTCAAAAGATTGGGGGCCCTACGTCGACCAAGTAGGGGCCGAACATGATCTGGTGTTCAGTCGGACGAACGGGCAGCCTGTCGACCATCGAGCCGATTGGCAGGCCTGGAAGGACTTCTTGGCTGCAGCGGAAGTTCCTAATGGGCGTGTGCACGACGGCCGGCACACGGCTGCAACCACGCTGCTGCTATTGGGCATCGACCCTCGAGTGGTGATGGAAATCCTTGGTTGGTCGCAGGTCTCCATGCTGACCAGGTATCAGCACGTGCTGGACGAGATGCACGATGATGTGGCGAAGAAGCTCACGAATCACTGGACTCCGGATCCGGAGCCGGAAAGCAATATCATCTCGCTTGCGGATATGCGCAAGAGGCGACTGGGCGGGGGCACCTGAAACCAAAATTGTGGTGGTGTTGTGGTGGAAGAGCCCGAGTTGCCTCAATTTTAGTCACAAAAAAAGAACCGCCGTTCACTTGTTTTGCCAAGTGAACGGCGGTTTTGTATTTTGTACCCCCGGCCGGATTCGAACCGGCGACCTAGAGATTAGAAGGCTCTTGCTCTATCCAGCTGAGCTACGGAGGCATAACCGAAAATAGTTTAGCTCATTGATCACCAAAAATACGACTTGAGGCCGATAGGCTGGAGAAGCGAATGTAGATCATCATCTGATTAGGAGTAGTTAAGTTGCCGAAATTGAGAATCGGTAGCGTGTTGAGCATCGTGTGCTTCTGTCTGCTAAGCGTGGTTTTAGCTTGGGCCGTAGCGTTGCCGCTTTGGATGGGAGAAGGCATAAATGATGCCAAGCTTCCAGGAATCGCCATGGCAATGATGTTTACCCCGACCATCGCTGCTCTAGTGATTGCCATTGTCGAACGCCGGCTAACGAGCTTCAGCTCCGAGGTTGGGCTCTGGCCAATCAAGCGTCCGGGGAAGTTTGCCATCGCACTGGTGCTGTCCTATGGGATTCCGCTCGGGCTCATACTTCAAGCGCCCTTCATCGGAACATGGCTAGGGGTCTTCCCTGGTGATCTGCAGAATTTCACCGTACTGCGCGTTGTCTCCGGCCAGGAAGGCCCGACAATCTACCTTCTCGGACAGGTGGGGTTGATAGTTGTCGCTGGCCTCATGAATTCCTTGTTTGCTTTAGGAGAGGAGATTGGTTGGCGGGGATGGCTTTGGATTCGCCTGCAGCCTTATGGGCAGCTTGTATCAATTCTTGTATCCGGCGTCGTCTGGGGGATCTGGCATGCACCATTGGTGCTTCTGGGCTACAACTATCCGATGGCTACGGGCGCGTGGGGAGTCATGGCTATGTGCGGCATGTGTACCGTATTTGGCGCCTTCCTTGGCTGGTTGCGTACCTACAGTGATTCCGTATGGCCAGCGGCTTTGGCGCATGGAGCCTTCAACGCCAGCGTGGGATTGGTTTCACTGTTTATGGTGATGGGAGTTCCTTTGGACGCAACAAAAGCATCAATCATGGGTTGGTCCGGCTGGATCTTGCCAGGAACCGTCATAGCCGCCATGCTATTGAAAGGCGCATTCAAACCTCAATGGGCTAAAGATTTATCCACAGGCCGTTGACTTTGCGTCCGACCGGATCTTGCGGTGCGCCATCATCGGATTCAATGGCAGAAAAGGCTTCTGCCATTTGTATCCAATAGGAGGCAGTCCAATGAGCGATCTTGTGACAATCCGCGGAATTGTCGGAACGGAACCTCAACTCAGCATTACGCCCAAGGGCGTTTCCATCTTGAAATTCCGAGTAGCGACGCATGAGCGAAAACGCGATCTTGAAACAGGGCAGTGGGTCGACGGGCCGACCAATTGGTATGCGGTTTCGGCGTTCCGTGCCCTGGGAGAGAATTCCATGGAATCCCTGGGGCAAGGCGACCATGTAATGATTTTCGGAAAGTTGCAGATCCGAGAATACGAACGAGCAGATGGCTCGCGAGGGAATAGCGCAGATATCGAGGCTTATTCAATTGGTCACGATCTGCGTTTTGGAACGAGTTCCTTCAACCGTGTACGGACAGATACCGGCGAAATGGAGCGTGTGCAGCACCCGTCACGTTCGTCCGACACTGAAGCGAGCTGGCAAAGCGAGGATGGGGAAGCGGCCTGAAGACGCGTGTTCTGGTGGTGTTTGAGGGTTTCGTGTGAATCCGGGCACCACCAACCCAAAATAGTGGTGTGTGGATTCGGAAATGACCCCCGCAACAGACTAGCCTTAAGAACATGGCGGAATTCATTTACACGATGACCAAGGCTCGCAAGGCCGTTGGCGACAAAGTCATCCTTGACAATGTCAGCATGTCGTTCTTCCCCGGTGCCAAAATTGGCGTCGTGGGACCCAACGGTGCTGGTAAGTCAACGATCCTAAAGATCATGGCGGGGATCGATACTCCCTCCAACGGTGAAGCGCGTCTTTCACCGGGCTACTCGGTAGGCATCCTGCTGCAGGAACCCCCACTGAATGAAGAAAAGACCGTCCTGGGCAACGTCCAGGAAGGTGTTGGCGAGATCTATGAAAAGATCACTCGCTTCAACGAAATCTCGGAAGAGATGGCACAGGACGGTGCCGACTTCGACACGCTCCTGGAAGAAATGGGCAAGCTGCAGGAAGCGATTGACGCTGCCGACGCTTGGGACATTGACAATCAGCTCGAACAGGCAATGGACGCGCTGCGCTGCCCACCAGGCGACGAGAAAGTTACCCACCTCTCCGGTGGTGAACGTCGACGTGTAGCACTGTGCAAGCTTCTCCTGCAGAAGCCGGACTTGCTGTTGCTCGATGAGCCTACTAACCACTTGGACGCAGAGTCCGTACTGTGGCTGGAACAGCACCTGGCATCTTACCCGGGCGCCGTGCTGGCCGTAACCCACGACCGCTACTTCCTGGACCATGTCGCCGAATGGATCTGTGAAGTTGACCGCGGTCGCCTGCACCCATACGAGGGCAACTACTCCACTTACCTGGAGAAGAAGCGCGAGCGCATGGAAGTTCAGGGCAAGAAAGACCAGAAGCTTGCTAAGCGTCTGGCAGAAGAACTCGAGTGGGTTCGTTCGAACGCCAAGGGCCGTCAGACTAAGTCGAAGGCTCGTCTGGCGCGCTACGAGGAAATGGCTGCGGAAGCCGAGCGCACCCGCAAGCTGGACTTCGAAGAAATCCAGATTCCGCCAGGCCCGCGCCTGGGCCAGCTGGTAATCGAAGCCGAAAACTTGAAGAAGGGATTCGGCGATCGTGTATTGATCGATGGTCTGTCCTTCTCGCTACCGCGCAACGGCATCGTGGGTGTCATTGGTCCCAACGGCGTCGGCAAGTCGACCCTGTTCAAGACCATCGTTGGCATGGAAGAGCTTGACGGTGGCACCCTGAAGGTCGGCGACACGGTCAAGATTTCCTATGTCGACCAGAATCGCGAAAATATCGACCCAGAGAAGTCGTTGTGGGAGGTCGTTTCTGACGGCCTCGATTACATCAACGTCGGTCAAGTTGAGATGCCATCGCGTGCCTACGTTTCGGCGTTCGGGTTCAAGGGCCCAGACCAGCAGAAGAAGGCAGGTGTTCTCTCCGGTGGTGAGCGCAACCGTCTGAACCTGGCGCTGACCCTCAAGCAGGGTGGCAACCTGTTGCTGCTCGATGAGCCTACTAACGACTTGGACGTTGAAACCCTGTCGTCGTTGGAAAACGCGCTGCTTGAGTTCCCGGGTTGCGCTGTAGTGGTCTCCCACGACCGTTGGTTCCTGGACCGAGTCGCGACCCACATCTTGTCGTACGAGGGCACTGAGGAGAACCCATCGAACTGGTACTGGTTCGAAGGCAACTTCGACTCTTACGAGAGCAACAAGGTTGAACGATTGGGTGCCGACGCGGCTAAGCCGCACCGTGTTACCCACCGTCGCCTGACCCGCGACTAATCCACGGGCATGAAAATAGCCGCCACATTTGTGGCGGCTATTTTTATGCCGCAGGAGGCATCGTTCAATTAGCTCGTCGTCGAATCGGCACGCAATCCGGACAATTTCAGATACTCGCGATCCTGGTAAAGCAGGTGTTGCTGTTGCGCATGCCCGAAGAGTACCGCATGGACTTCAGCAGCAATCAGGCGGGAGCCTCCAACGCTGATGGAGGAGTGGATACTGGCGCGGAAAGCAACGGGAGCCTCGATGAAATGTGGCTCGCCGGTGGGCAAGACCCGGAAATGTTGATCGCTGGTAAATCGTGGGGCACCCGGGCGCGCGAAATTATTTGCCAGCTCGTGCTGGTCTTCGCCGAGCATATGGATCACGAAACTCGATGCTGCTAGCACAGCGCCGGCAGCGCCGGATTCTTTGGCCAGCGAGAACGAAACGGCAACGGGATCAATGGAAAGTGAAGCGAGGGAAGAGATAGTTAAACCGTAGAATGCCCCGTCGACCGCTGCAGTAATCACTGCTACTCCAGCAGGATGGTGACGGAAGGCTGTACGGAATCCATCTGATAATTCGCTCACTGAGCCGCTCCTTTGCCTGGAGTTGGAATAAAACTCCAGTAACTGATGCAAAAGCCCGAGCTTTTGCCAACAACTTTGAATACTTCCACCCTAAGACCTCAAGTAAACTTGAGGTCAAGGAAAGGGGTGGTGATGCTTCACACAGCGGAATCTGGGGATTGCGAAAAAGATTTTCCCGGGCGTGAACTGCTAAGCATCGGGCAGGTTAGCGAACGCACTGGTGTGGCCAGATCTGCACTGCATTATTACGAAGATATTGGGCTGATCGTTTCCATGCGGACAGCGGGGAATCAGCGACGCTATCCTCGCCACTTGCTGCGTCGTATCTCGTTGATCAGTGTCGGCAGTAAGTTGGGCATCCCACTCAGCGACATCAAGCGTGCTTTGGCACCAGTGCCGATGGGAAAAATCCCCGAGGAAAGAGACTGGCTTCGCGCGACAGAGGAATGGAAGAAAGTACTCGAAGCGAGGCGGCGTGCCATCGAGGAATTAGAAGATCGGCTTATGGGATGCATTGGATGCGGCTGCCTGTCGATGCAGGCCTGCAGCCTCCTGAATCCGGAAGACCAATTGGCGCGTGAAGGTGTGGGCGCGCGGCGATTGGAAGCACCCGCAGATGCCGGGGAGCAGTCCATGTAGCCGGAGGGGCAGAACATTACCTGTTTTGAAATTCCGATATCCTCTGGCGCCTTCGGTTGGCGCCGCCTCGAACTCCCGTACTGAACTCGGCACTTACTAGAATGTAATCATGAAAATTGCTCAAATATATCGCTTTCCTGTTAAAGGGCTACCAGGCGAAGCAGTCAGTTCGGTCGCAGCCAAAAAGGGAAGCGGGCTAGAGGGCGATCGCTGTGTCGCCTTCGGAAACGGCACAATTGAGCACCAAGACGGACAGTGGCAGAGCTGCCTAAGCTTCACTATTCTCAAGAACAACAAGAGCCTGCAAAAGTGGCAAGTTGAATCCAGTTTTCCACTTATCACCATGACCGCGCCAGCATCTACAGGTGCGGCACCATTGACCTTTGATGCCAGTAGCCAGCATGGCAGGGATGCCGCCAGCACCTATCTGTCGAATCACTTGCCGGCGCAGGGGCCAAAACCGCGAAGATTGGTGTCTGCACCGCAAGGAATGTTCGATTCGCGACTGTCGGGCATTTCGATTATTAACCCCAATACGGTTGCGGAGCTGTCGCGAGTATCCGGGGTGCACTTGGATCCCCGGCGGTATCGAGGCAACCTTGTGGTGGAAGGCCTGCCCGCATACTCGGAATATGGGCTTATTGGCAAAGTGCTGCGCATAGGCGAAACCCGTATTGCCATTACCAAATCAATCGCCCGTTGCTCAGCAACCTCGGTAAATCCGGATACTACCGAAGTCGATACCAACGGACCCCGTTTGCTGGCAACGCACTTTGGCCACGTTCACTGTGGCATTTATGGAACCGTTCTGGAATCCGGGGTCTTGGAGACTGGCGCCTCAATTGAAATAGAAAACGAAGCAACAGAGGCCGAAGAACTGGTTCCAGTGAAGATCTCTCCACGGTTCATGACCATACTTCGAAACGAGGACTTGGGCTCAGGAGTAGTCGAACTGCTGCTTCACGATCCTTACGGATGGATTAAGTCTGAGTATGAACCGGGCATGCATCTAAGGGTTCACTTGCCAGATCCGCTGTGGAGAAATTACACCATCACCTCGGCGAGCGACCGGGGCATTAGTATCGCCGTTCGCATCCAAGGTGAAGCTTCAGCGAAAATAGCACAGCTGCAGGAGGACGAGCAACTTCTTGTCTCAGGGCCGTACGGTGTGCTGACCTCGGCTAATGTACTGGGCTCCAGCACTGCCATCGTCAGCGCTGGAATTGGCATCACTCCTGCTTTGGGGCTGCTCGGGGATGCTGCAGCGGTGAATGGCAGCCAAGATCTGAGGTTCATCCATGTCGAACGTGGCGGAGCCAGTGCCTTGTACTGCCGGCTGGAACAGATGGCTGCCGGGCTGAAGGCGCCAATCAGCTTGGATCGCATCGACACCTCCGAGGGGCGGCCAGCGGCTGCTGCGATCGCAGCACGACTACGCGGTTGCAGCAGGGTGGTGGTGTGCGGGCCTGAAGAGTTCACCAAGATGGTATTCGAGGCGTGCGAGCAAGCGGGAATTTCTGCTTCGCAGATTTACAGCGAAACCTTCGCATCACCGGCGACCGATCTGGAACGCCTTTTTGAGAACTATCCGCCCGCAGAAGTCTCTTGTCGCGGGAGCGAAAAGAATTTCACCTGGAGTGCGGAGAATGGAGTGTTGCTTGATGCGCTGGAAGAGCAAGGGCTTGAACCGGCTAGTCTTTGCCGCTCGGGTTCTTGCGGCGAATGCGCCGTTAGCCTGCTCAGGGGCAGGATTTCCTACCCGTTGGAGTCGAGCGCCCGCGTAGCACCGGGCCAGATCCTCGCCTGTATGGCCGTACCAGCAGGCGATATTGAACTGGACGCATGAACCACGCGGGCGGTGCGCTATCGATTCAGGACTAGTGCCCCTCTGCGAACTCAGGCAGGCGGATCATGCCTTCCTGGGCGACGGTCACGACGAGCTCGCCTGCCTTGTTGTAGAACTTTCCCGCACCAAGTCCGCGGGCCGACGAGGCCGATGGCGAATGAAGTACGTAGAGCAGCCATTCATCGACTCGGAAATCCCGGTGCCACCACATTGCGTGATCGAGGCTGGCGATGCTCAAGCCGCGATGTACCCATGGCACTCCATGGGCTCGCAGGGCAGGCTCAAGTAGCATGTAGTCGCTCGCGTAAGCCAAGGCAGCTCGGTGCAGGGCGGGCTCATTGGGCATTGCCGAGGTGGTGCGCAACCAAACCGCACTATCGGCAAGCTTGGCCGAATTTCCTGGAAGGTAGATCGGTTCCGAAACATGCCGGACGTCGAAAGGCCGTTCGAAAGCCCATTCCTTTGCCACTGGATGGTCCAGGTGCCCCACGAGATCTGCGGTAGTCGGAAGCGACTCGGGATCCGGGATTCCGGCAGGCATTGGATCATGGTGTTCGAGGCCGTTTGCCGGTTCCTGGAATGAGGTGATCATTGATAGGATCGGTTCGCCATTTTGGTAGGCGTGCACTCGACGTGCGGAAAATGAGCGGCCATCGCGCAGGCGCTGTACGCCGAAAGTGATGTTCTGGTTCGGGTCTCCCGGACGCAGGAAATAACCGTGCAGGGAATGGATCGCACGGGTCGCTTCAACTGTACGCGTGGCGGCCATGATCGATTGGGCCAGAACCTGCCCGCCAAAGACGCGAGGTCGAGTCTGCCCAGGGGTATGGCCGATGAAGATATCCTCATCCGTGCGCGCCTGGTCTTCTCCATCCAGATTCAACAGATCCAGCAGGATCTGGGTGGTGCCTAGGTCTTCAGTCACTGTGCGGGCTCCTTGGAATGCGATAGCGGAACAAAACCAAATTTAATGCTACTCGAAAGTAATATTTTCAGTTGAGATTCGGGCTCATAGGAAAACTATACGTTTCACGGAGCAGCATCACGCCATGAGCAAAGTCGCCACGCGTAGTTGCCGCTCCGTGAGACGATAAATATATGGCTAGTGATGCGGTGATTTTCGACGACAGTAATTCAGTAAGCGACTTAGCGAACTTTATTAGCCGGGCGAAAACAATTGAAGATGATGCGGCCCAATTCGTCGCTCGAAATACGGCCTTGGCTGTCTATGTACCTGTTTTGGTCCCTTCCGACCTCGGTCAAGGCGGCTATACCATCCTCGGAATGCGAGTTCATCGCTTGGCGCAGCCTGCAGATCTCAAGGCCAGCTATTCCTTGGCATCGATCCAGGATCGCCTTGCTCGCATGGGGGAGTCAACCGTCGACTTCGCGCTCCCACCGGTTGAAGAGAACCCTAAATGGGCTGGGATCTCCGTGCCGGTCTCAGGCTGGGAAGATGCAGGAGCCGTAGCGAACGACATGCTATCTTCCTCAGCTCAAAACGGCATCGACGCCGTCGCCCAAGCATTGCCGGTAAACCCGGGATTGCCTGTGCTTGTGCAGATACGGCAGCGAATTTGGGCTGCGGATGTGCCAGGAGAAGATTTGAAGATTCCTATGGGCTCCGCATTTGCCATGCATGCCTTGGGTTTCTTGGCGTCTGGCGGGCAAAGCCGAGTATTCCGCAATGGCAGTTGGACTCGACTGAGCAACGAGCGAGGGCATGTCCTTGTCCGCAAAGCCTCTTTGCTCGGCTAAGCAGTAATAAGGATATGGACTAGAACGCGCCCGTGGCGGTTCTAGTCCATAAATTCTTAGAGCAGATTCCGGTGTTCATCCGGAGTGTTCAGCAGCGAGTGGGCTGCACGCTCAAAGTAGTCCCGAAGGGTTTCGGCCTGCAGCATTGGCAGCTCTAGCTGGTCTATAGCCTTGTTCATATGGCCCAGCCAGACATCACGGTAGTGGCCGTTCACCGGGTAATTTGCATGACGCATGCGGAGCCGAGGGTGGCCACGATGCTCGGAGAATGTTGTCGGACCACCCCAGTATTGTTCCAGGAACAGCTGGAGGCGAACTTGGGCAGCCCGAAGCTCCTTCTCTGGGTACATCCGTCGGAAATCCTCGTCTTCGGCAACGGAACTGTAGAAATTCTTGGTCAGCTGCGCGAAGATTTCGCGACCGCCAACCTCTGCGTAGAAGGTACCGGGATAGTTGGCAACGTCGATCGGCGTTTCGGCGGCATCCAAGAATTCTTGGCTGGATCGGCCTAGAACCAGGGGATTGCTGAAGGGATCTTTTTTCGGGTCATGTGCAAGTGGCAGGTTTTCAGTCATTCGTAAAAATCCTCAGGAGGAGCTAGGGGATACCGGCTCGTGGAGAACCGGGAAGTTGACGGACCGGGCGATGAAGCAAACCTTGTTCGCTTGGGAGTGGAGCGAATCGGCAAGTTCTCGTTGGGATTCATCGGCAAGGTAAACGACGGGCCGCAAGATGGCTTGGGTGAATTCACCGCTGTTATCCCTATTGAGACGCAGTGTTCCAGAAGCATCGTCCGTATAGCCAGTGATATTCACGCCGTGGGTAACCGCTACATGCAGATACGAGAGCATGTGGCATTGGCTCAGGGCAGCAAGCAGGAGTTGTTCTGGATTCCAGCGATCGCGATCCCCATGGAATGTTGGATCCGCGGTGCCCGGCAAATCTGGCAAGCCCGATGCGCGCAATACATGGTCCCGGCCGTAGCTGCGGTAGCTTTCCGTTCCGGTTCCACGATTGCCTGTCCATTCGAGCCCTACCCGATATTCATGTTGCGAGAGGTCCATAGGTCTATTCTCCCACTTTTAACCGAAAGGTGGCGGCGGCTTCCGCATTGAGCAGAAGCCGCCGCCACCATCCGAGCGACCCTAGATTTCTAGTGTCTCGGCGTCCGCCCGACGCGCAGCGAGAGCCCGGACCACGTCGGCACGCGATTCCACCAGCAGACGGCGCATCGCCGCGTGCTTGGATCCCAGGGATTCCAGGAATGCATCCGTCTGGTCCAAAGTTTCATGCGAGACGTTGGAGCTGGGGTAGAAGCCGATCACAATCTGCTTGGCCATCTCATGCGAGTAGGATTCCCACGCGTTGACCAGCAGCCCGAAGTAGTCCTCGGCGTATCCGGAGATCAACGCGTTCTGGTGCACGTTGTTGAAACCGGAAATGACCGCGCTTTGCTGATCGTTGGACAAGGTAGCAGCGGTTGCCGCCCCGAATGCCTCTGCCTTTGCTTCTGCAGTTGGGCGGGAAGCTCGCGCGGTGTACCACGAGGCCTTGCCCTTGGCCGTGTCGTCGCTGGCCAGAACTGCGTCGAGATCAGCATCGCTCAGGTAGCCGCCGGCACTCAGCGCAATTGCGAAGGACCAGCGCAAATCGGTGTCAACGGCCAGGCCTGGCAAGCTCGCCGAGCCGTCGAACAAGTTCCTGACGCGATCCAACTGGGCGGCGGCGCGCGAGCGGTGCGCGAAGGCCTTGACGAACTGCAGCTGCGCGTCGGAGCCTGCTTCAGCATTGGAAGCCAGCTGCCACAGCTGGTCGGCAGCCTGCACCGAAAGTTCTTCGCTGCGTTCTGCAGCAACATAAAGATCCAGCGAGGTGTTCAGCTGGCGCAACAGCACCATGATCACCGTGGAATCCACCTCGTGGCCAATATTGTTCAGCAGCAACTGGACGTAGGTGCTTGCAGGGGCTTCGGCATCACGTACAGAGTCCCACGCGGCTGACCAAACAAGAGTGCGCGGCAGCGACTCCTGGAAGTCCTTCAGATGCTCGGTGGCAGTCGCCAAGGAAACTTCATCCAGGCGGATCTTCGCGTAGGTCAGGTCATCGTCATTGAGCAGAACCAAATCCGGGCGCTTCATGCCGGCCAGCGCGGGAACGAAGGTGAGCTCGCCATCGATATCAAGTTCTTCGCGGTGCACGCGCTGCAGCGTTCCGGCCTCATTGAGCGAGTAGAAGCCGACAGCAAGTCGGTGCTGGCGCAAAGTCGGGAACTGGGCAACGGCGGACTGGCGAATGGCAAAGGACGTAATAGCACCGTCATTGCCGGTTTCAATTTCGGCCTTGAGGGTGTTCACACCAGCGGTTTCCAGCCAGGATGCGCCCCAGCCGCTGAGATCGCGGCCGCTGGCGGCTTCCAGTTCCTTGAGCAGGTCTGGCAGCTCGGTGTTCTTCCAGGCATGCTTGGCGAAGTACTCGCGTACGCCAGCCATGAATTCTTCCTGGCCTACGAAAGCTACCAGCTGGCGCAGAACGCTGGCCCCCTTGGCATAGGTGATTCCATCGAAGTTGACCTCTACGTCTTCAAGGTCATTGATCTCCGCGACAATGGGGTGGGTGGAAGGCAACTGGTCCTGGCGGTAGGCCCAGTTCTTCTCCAACGTATTGAAGGTGGTCCAAGCGCTTGTGAACTCGGTGTTCTGCGCGGCCGCCAGAGTGGACATGAATTCTGCGAAGGACTCATTGAGCCACAGATCGTTCCACCACTTCATGGTGACCAGGTCACCGAACCACATGTGTGCCAGCTCATGCAGGATGGTGATCGCGCGGCGCTCAATCATGGCACCGGTTGGACGGGAACGGAAGATGTATTCCTCGAGGAAGGTCACCGCTCCAGCGTTTTCCATGGCGCCTGCGTTGAATTCGGGAACGAACAACTGATCGTACTTCTCGAATGGGTATGGGGTGCCGAAGTTCTTCTCGTAGAATTCGAAACCCTGACGGGTCACGGTGACGATGTTCTCGACGTCCAGGTACTGCATCATGGATGCGCGGGCGAAGACACCCAGCTCGATGGTGCGGCCGCTGGAGGAAACCAGCGAATCGCGGGCGACCTGGTAGGGGCCTGCGATCAGGGCAGTGATGTAGCACGAGATGCGCTGGGTTGGGGCAAAGGCCCAAGTTGCTGAATCGCCGTTTTCCTCTGGCGCAGGAGTCGGGGCGTTGGAAACAACGTTCCAGTATTTTGGCGCGGTGACCGAGAACTGGAAGGTGGCCTTCAAATCAGGCTGCTCGAAGACGGCGAACATGCGCCGGCAGTCCGCGACCTCGAACTGGGTGTACAAGTAGACTTCCTGGTCCACTGGGTCCACGAATCGATGCAGGCCTTCGCCGGTGTTCATGTACAGCGCGTCCGCGTCGATCACGAGTAGGTTTTCTGCGGCGAGGTTCGGCAACTGGATACGGATGCCATCTGAATGCTGCGCTGGGTCCAGCTCGACGCCATTGAGATTGATGGAGCGTACCGAGTCGGTGACTGCATCAATGAATGTCGAAGCGCCGGCGGTGGCGGAGAACCGCACCGTAGTCTTGGAAGTGAAGACGCGCGCACCGCGAGTAAGATCCAGGCTTACCTCATAGCTGTCAACGTTGAGCAGATTTGCGCGTTCGCTGGCCTCGGCGCGAGTGAGGTTCATTCCTGGCATGGGTTCTCCAATTCTTGGTGATGGCTATCCACCGGTGGAAGTTGTGAAATGAATATTGAATATCTGTCTATTGTGTCACCTTTGACCGGGCATTGCGCAAGTCATCGGGCCGAACAATTTACTCAATTTTCCAATAGCGTCCCGAAATTGCACGCTTTGGGACGCCTCGGAGACTTATTCGGTTCATACTCCGTGATGCGCAGCTGAGAAGTAGCCGGAGCGCGTGCAGCGGTCGCTATCCTAGATAGGACAGTAAAAGAACCCTCCCTAGTAAATGAGGCAATCGACTATGCGCGTGCATATCGCTACTGACCATGCAGGACTTGAGCTCAGCGAATACCTGGTAAAGCACCTGACCGCCAAGGGCTACGAAATGGTCAACCACGGCCCGAAGTCCTACGATCCGGAGGATGATTACCCGGCATTCTGCATCAACGCGGCACAAGCTGTTGTTGATGACCAGCGCGCGGGCGTGGACGCACTGGGTATCGTCTTGGGCGGCTCCGGCAACGGCGAACAAATTGCTGCCAACAAGGTCGAAGGGATTCGCGCCGCACTGGCGTGGAACATGGATACCGCGAAATTGGCCCGTGAGCACAACAACGCCAACGTCATAGCCGTTGGCGGGCGCCAGCACTCAGTAGAAGAAGCTGCGGAACTTATCGAGGCCTTCCTCAATGAACCATTTAGCGAAGCGGAGCGCCACGTACGCCGCATCGGCAAAATCGCCACGTATGAAACGACCGGCGAGGTCATCGACTAGTCGTGCCTGAAGGTCATTCCCTTCACCGTCTTGCCCGCCAGTTCGACGATGTCTTTGGCGGGCAAACGGTCCTGGTTACTTCTCCGCAGGGCCGTTTCAGCTCCGATGCCGCGCGCATCGACGGCCATCAGCTGGAACAGGCCTTTGCCAAAGGCAAGCAGCTCTTCTGCCGCTTTTCCAACGATCTCTATCTGCGAGTGCATCTGGGGCTCTATGGCGCGTTCAATTTCGGGGGAGACAGCTACTTTACGGGTGCTTCCTCTATTGGCGCCCCTCGGAAGATTGGTGAAATCGAAGCCAGTGCCAGTACGGATGCTGAGAAGTACACCGGCCCGCCCGCACCGGTAGGAGCAGTTAGAGCGCGGATCGTTTCCGAACACGGCTGGGCTGATTTGCGCGGGCCAACTGCATGCGAGGTTCTGGAGTACGAACAGGTCCAGATTCATCTGGATAAGCTCGGCCCGGATCCATTGATTGGGTCCGCAGTGCTTTTCAGGGCAGCCAAAGGCCAGGCTGATTTAGCGGACGCAGATATTCGGCTTGAAGCGGGCTTCAAGGAATTCCGGGCGAACCTGATGAAGACCAAGACAGCCATTGGCATCGTGCTCATGAACCAGGCGCTCATTTCTGGTGTCGGCAATATCTACCGAGCGGAAGCCCTATTCCGGAATCGAATCGCTCCGGAATTGCCGGCGAATGAACTCAGTGCTCAAAAGGCCAAATCACTTTGGTGGGACATCGTATCGGTAATGGAAGACGGCGTTCGCGATGGCAAGATCATCACTACCTTGCCCGAAGACCGCGACCCACAGGGCGTGGTTTGGCCCGATAACGCGTACTACGTTTATCAGCGGCAGGGAATGGGGTGCCGGAAATGTTCGGCGCAGATTTCCCTGGCCGAAATCGCGGCTCGCAAGCTGTACTGGTGCCCTCGTTGCCAGAAGCTTCCGCGCAAACATGTGAAGGCATAAGCTGCAGATTCGTCGATGGGACGAGCGGAGTTCTTTTCGTTCAGGCTCGTCGGCGTGTTTTGCTACCCATCACCGTACGGCAGTGATAAGGGAGAGGTGCCAAGTGAGACATGGAATCCCCGATTTGCAAAGCAAGAGTTTTATGGTCTAGACTGAATCTTGTTCGAAGAGCAGAAGCTTCGAAATGGGGATGTAGCTTAGTGGTAAAGCCTTAGTCTTCCAAACTAATGATGCGGGTTCGATTCCCGTCATCCCCTCCAAATGAAAAGGCCTCGCCGTGCGGGGCCTTTTCGCGTATCTGGACGAAGGCCGCTCTTTTCCTGGCCTCCTCTGCGTAGTGCAGCCATTTCGGGTCACTGCAGAAATGAGGCTACGAGAATGTTTGCGGCTTCCATTTTTCTGCTCCTGGACGTCAAATCGCATTCTTGTGCATCGGTGGGGAGCGTTTTTCCCAGGCCCGTTCACTTCGTCAGCGGCGGAGAAGAGTCGTCGCCGAACGTCGCTAATTGATTCGATGAGCCTCGGGTTCCGGGGTGCAGCTTCGGGAAATGGCGGTTTCCCGCTTTCAAATTTGCCAAACTGGCGCCCTCCTAACGCCTGCCTGGGAGCTGTTGGCATGGCGTCAGGTTTGCAAGCGTGACGCTTGGTTTCGACCGGGGTTCAGTCCAGCAGCCACGGATTATGTGCCGGGTCGCCGAGCAAAGCAACAGTTGCTGCGTGAACACCTGGAAAAATAATCGGCCGCATCTGGGTCCCAGTCAATGCTTCAAAGGAGAATGGGTGGATCCTGTCTTCCAGTCGGCCGGCGGCACTGGTGTTGCGGTCGCTCGAAAATCTACCTGTAATTCAACTCACGAAAAAGCGAGTTTTGGCTAAATTCTGTCTTGTGAAACGAGGAAAACCGCTAAATCATGCGGATGTCTTTCTGCAACATGCAAAATCCTCGATTTTGCTTTTGGTTCGAACCCGTGTAACTTAGTTTCTTGTGATCAGCACGGGAAACAAAACATTCCCGGACCGATTGCAAAACGGTTAGTCCAGATGAAACAAGCTTTCTTCTGAACTTTACCGGGGTGTAGCTCAGCTTGGCTAGAGCGCGCGCTTTGGGAGCGTGAGGTCGCAGGTTCGAATCCTGTCACCCCGACTTTATGGCTGAAGCAATTCAGCCGTAGAATTGAGAACTGAGAGATCAGTCCTCGTGAGTGGCGGAAATTGAAAAATTCTCGGTATTCAAGCAAAACGGTTAGTTGGAGCAAAGCATCGCTTGATGCGGCTTCCTGGCTAATCGGGGTGTAGCTCAGCTTGGCTAGAGCGCGCGCTTTGGGAGCGTGAGGTCGTAGGTTCGAATCCTGTCACCCCGACTTTACGAGTGAAAATCTTCGGATTCAGCTCGTGAAATTTGAGAGCTAAATATAATTTAGATCTTGTGATCACTAAGAACCGTAAAAAGTAACTAGTAAGCATCACAAACGATTAGTGGATACAGGATAACTCGGGTTAGACTGTTCACTGCTAATCGGGGTGTAGCTCAGCTTGGCTAGAGCGCGCGCTTTGGGAGCGTGAGGTCGCAGGTTCGAATCCTGTCACCCCGACTCTGTCGAACAACCCCGCAACGCCACCATGTTGCGGGGTTTTTTGCAGATTAGACCTAATATTAGACAACTCAGGAGTACAACGCTGTGAAGAGCGCCGTCGAAAACGTCAACCCGACCCGGGTTAAGCTGACCGTTGAAGTTCCTTACGAGGAACTGAAGCCCCGCGTCGATGAGGCGTACAAGACCATCGCTCAGCAGATTCAGATCCCAGGCTTCCGCAAGGGCAAAGTTCCTGCAAAGATGATCGACCAGCGCGTCGGTCGCGGCCATGTCATCGAGACTGCCGTCAACGAAGGTCTGAACGAGTACTACCAGAAGGCAATGGTTGAGAACGAACTCACCCCGCTGTCCCGCCCAGAGGTAGACATCACCGAATTGCCATCCCTCGAAAAGGAAGGCGAAGGCCAGCTGGTCTTCACCCTCGAGGTAGACGTACGTCCGAAGGTTGAACTTCCGGACTACAAAGGCATCGAAGTTTCTGTTGAGGCCAAGGAAGTTGCTGACGAGGACATCGAGAAGGCTCTCGACGATCTGCGCGGCCGCTTCGGCACCCTGAAGGAAGTTGAAGCTCCAGCAGCTGCAGACTCCTTCGTGACCATCGACCTGACCGCTGCTGTAGAAGGCGAAGAAGTCGACTCCGCACAGGGCCTGTCCTACCAGATCGGTTCCGGCAACATGCTTGAGGGCATGGACGAGGCTGTTACCGGCCTGTCCGCTGGCGAAGACGCAACCTTCGAGACCACCCTGGCTGGCGGCGAGCACGCCGGCAAGACCGCAACCGTCAAGGTTGTCGTCAACGCTGTGAAGCAGCGCGAACTGCCAGAAGCTAACGATGACTTCGCTCAGCTGGCTTCGGAATTCGACACCATCGCCGAACTGCGCGAGAACCTATCGAAGGACGCTGCAGAGGGCAAGGTTGTCGAGCAGGGCGTAGAGGCTCGCGAGCTGGTTCTGGACAAGCTGGTTGAACTGGTTGAGGTTCCTGTTCCTGCATCGGTTATCGATGAGCAGATCGAGCAGCACTTCAACGCACCAGACGCTGAAGCAGACCACGACACCGAAGAGCACCGCGCAGAGGTTCGCGAGAACACCGAGCGTGCTTTCAAGAACGAGATCATCCTCGACGCTGTTGCAGATGCTGAAGAAGTTGGCGTCGAGCAGTCCGAGCTGATCGACTACATCGTTCAGACCGCAGGCCAGTACGGCATGGAGCCAAACCAGTTTGCACAGATGCTGGACGGCGCAGGCCAGGTTCCAATGCTCATGGGCGAAGTTCGCCGCCGCAAGGCACTTGCAAAGGTTCTCGAGTTCGCTAAGGTTACCGATTCCAACGGTGCCGCAGTTGACCTGACCTCCTTCGTCAAGCCAGCCGGTGAAGAAGAAGCTGCTGAGGTTGAGGCCGAAGAGGCCAAGTAGTCTTCACTAAACTCTGATGGCCATCGGCCGCTTGTTCAAAACAAGCCGCCGATGGCCATTTTTGTTCGCTGCGGGCGTGCATCATGCGCCGTGAGCGAAACAGGGGCATGAAACGGCCCAAGAATGGCTTGAAGTAAGTAATCTCAAAGTAACCAGTTGTAGCTATGGGATTAGAAACAGAGATTCCAGAAACTGATCTACACGTTTGGAAGAGGTAGAGAACATGTCAAATGATTCGCGCACTCCCACTATGGCAGCCGCAGAGCCGGCCGGCCGTGATGACTACATCTACAACCGCCTGCTCAAGGAGCGCATCATCTGGCTGGGCTCCGACGTCCGCGACGACAATGCGAATGCCATTTGCTCGCAGTTGCTGCTGCTCTCGGCAGAGGATCCTGAGAAGGACATCTACCTGTACATCAACTCGCCAGGTGGATCGATCACCGCTGGCATGGCCATCTACGACACCATGAACTTCATCCCGAATGACGTCGTGACCGTAGCAACCGGTCTGGCCGCATCGATGGGCCAGTTCCTGCTTTCCTCGGGCACCCCGGGCAAGCGTTTCGCTACGCCGAACGCCCGCATCCTGATGCACCAGCCATCGGGCGGCATCGGCGGTACCGCCTCGGATATCAAGATCCAGGCTGAACTGATCATGCACATGAAGAAGGTCATGAGCGAGTTGACTGCAGAACAGACCGGTCAGACCGTGGAGCAGATCCTCATCGACAACCAGCGTGATAAGTGGTTCACCGCAGAAGATGGCTTGAAGTACGGCTTCTTCGATCAGATCGCAACCCACGCAGGCTCGGTCAACGGTTTCGTAGGCGACGACAACAAATAGTCGCACCGCATCGCTTGATACCCAAAGATTTGTCCTAGGAGAAAACCATGAACTTCAATCCGGAAGCCGTCAGCGGTCAGATGCCGTCGGCCCGCTACATCCTGCCACAGTTCGAAGAGCGCACCCCATACGGCTTCAAGCGCCAGGACCCATACGCAAAGCTATTCGAAGATCGCATCATCTTCCTCGGCGCCCAGGTTGATGATGCATCGGCCGATGACGTGATGGCCCAGCTGCTGGTCCTGGAATCCATGGACCCTGAGCGCGACGTTACCCTGTACATCAATTCGCCAGGTGGTTCCTTCACCGCGATGACTGCAATCTACGACACGATTCAGTTCATCCGCCCAGAGGTCCAGACCGTGTGCCTTGGCCAGGCGGCGTCCGCAGCAGCAGTACTGCTCGCAGCTGGTACCCCGGGCAAGCGTTTGGCCCTGCCTAACGCGCGCGTATTGATCCACCAGCCAGCAATGGGTGGCGGCGAACGCGGCACCGCGACTGACCTGCAGATCCAGGCCGAGGAAGTTATGCGCATGCGCAGCTGGCTGGAAGAGACCATTGCCTCCCACTCCGGCCAGGACGTTGAGAAGGTGCGCGGCGACGTGGAGCGTGACTTGTTCATGACTGCTAGCGAAGCCAAGGTGTACGGCATCGTAGACGAGGTATTGACTCCTCGTAAGCTGAACCGTGCTCAGCTGGGAAGCTAGCGCATACTTGGAATAATCCATGATGAATGGCGGTTTACCTAGTTGTTGGTCTGTCCAAAGGCAGACGGCACAACACAGGTAAACCGCCATATTCATCTAATTTGGGGGACTACTAGCCTAGAATTGAGTAAGTCCACAGCTACTCAAGTAAACGGGAGAATGGTGCGATGGGACGCATGGGTGAAGGCTCGGATCTGTTGAAATGCTCTTTCTGCGGGAAGAGCCAGAAGCAGGTTAAGAAGCTAATTGCAGGCCATGGTGTCTACATTTGTACTGAATGCATCGAACTCTGCAACGAAATCATCGCTGAAGAGTTCGCCGAAGAGCAGGTGCACGAAGAGTTCTCCTTGGCTAAGCCACGCGAGATCTTCAACTCGCTGCAGGAATACGTCATCGGCCAGGAGAACGCCAAGCGTGCTCTCTCGGTCGCTGTCTACAACCACTACAAGCGTATTCACGGCAACCAGGACCACGGTCCTGTTGCGGCGCTGACTAACGATGACCCGCTGGATGATGTGGAAGTCTCGAAGTCCAACATCATGCTTATTGGTCCTACCGGATGCGGTAAGACGTACCTGGCGCAGTCGCTGGCGAAGAAGCTGAATGTTCCTTTCGCTGTCGCCGACGCTACAAGCCTGACTGAAGCAGGCTACGTGGGTGAAGATGTGGAAAATATTCTCCTCAAGCTGCTTCAGTCTGCCGACTATGACGTCAAGAAGGCCGAGACCGGCATCATCTATATCGACGAGATCGACAAGATTTCCCGCAAGAGCGAGAACCCTTCGATCACCCGGGACGTTTCCGGTGAAGGCGTCCAGCAGGCGCTTCTGAAGATCCTTGAAGGCACAGTCGCTGCGGTGCCGCCCCAGGGTGGCCGCAAGCACCCTCATCAGGATTTCATTCAGCTCGACACCACCAATATCCTGTTCATCGTTGCCGGCGCCTTTGCCGGACTGGAAGAAATTATTTCTTCACGGGCCGGGCAGAAGGGCATCGGTTTCGGTGCTCCGCTGAAAGCGCTGAAGTCGGAGACCGCTTCCTACTCGGATGTTCGGCCGGAAGACTTGCTCAAGTTCGGCCTGATTCCAGAATTCATTGGTCGCCTGCCGGTGATCACCACGGTGGAGCATCTGGATAAGGACGCGCTAGTGCGCGTACTGACCGAACCAAAGAACGCACTTCTCAAGCAGTACCAGAAGATGTTCCAGATGGATGGCGTGGCTTTGAGCTTCGACCAGTCGGCACTGGAAGCAATCGCAGAACAGGCTATTGCACGCGAGACCGGCGCGCGTGGTTTGCGGTCGATTCTTGAAGAAACCCTCGGCGGCGTAATGTTCGACCTTCCAAGCCGCGACGACGTTGCCGAAGTGGTCATTACTCGGGCAACCGTCATCGACCGTGAAGATCCCACGTTGCTCTCTCACGCGATGGTGGCCAAGCGCGATATGAAGTCCGCCTAGCCGTATTCAAAAATTCTCTTCGGAAGAAAGTTGGTAGTTCATGGCTGAACGTCAGCAAGTTGATTTTTGGTTCGATCCTATCTGCCCGTTCGCTTGGGCGACGAGCCGCTGGATCAAGGAAGTGGAGAAGGTCCGCGACATCGACGTGAACTGGAACGTCATGAGCCTCTCGATGCTTAACGAAGGCCGCGACCTTCCAGCTGACTACCGCGCCAAGATGGACATCTCATGGGGGCCGGTGCGGGTGGTCACGCGTGCTGCCCAGGAACACGGCGAGGGAGTCAAGGACAGCTTGTACACCGCCATGGGTGAACTGTTCCATTACGAGAAGATCGAAGATCGTGATGAAGTCATCGCCAAGGCGCTGCAGAAGGCGGGATTGCCGGCGGAACTCGCTGAAGCTGCGCATACCGATGCCAACGATGACATGCTGCGCTCGAGCCACGAGGCAGGCATCAACTTGGTGGGGCAGGATGTAGGCACGCCAATCGTCGCCGTTGATGGCGTTGCTTTCTTCGGTCCGGTCATTACCCGTATTCCAACTGGGGAAGATGCAGGAAAGATGTTTGACGCTGCGGCGCAGCTCGCATCCTTCCCGTACTTCTTCGAAATGAAGCGCACTCGTACCGAAAGCCCGGTTTTCGACTAAGCGGGAATTTTCTGTTCCAAGGACGTTGTCTCATTGCGAGGCAGCGCCCTTGGTTTTTAATCAGTGAAGGCGCTTGGCAAGGAGGGCCGGGTGTTCGCCCTCCGATGCCACTAATCCACGGAACGATTGGCTATCCGCCGACGGAGGAAGGCGCGCCATCAAGGCGCCGATCCGCATGGGCCGGACCAGTATTTTGTGCATCCGCCATTCGTTGCATCGTTGCATCGGTGCTTCACCTTCTCGTCGGATCGCGGAGCACGCGGTTCATATTGGCCAGGGACGGTTCCACAGTCCAATTGGTGCGTCGTTCGAACCTCCGTTTCTTAGGCTCGGATGATGACTCATGAGTCCAGGGCAACGGCGCGCGGTGGGCGGACAGTTCATGCTGCCTTCGCAGAGTGCGCAGGAGCGTCATCGGATCGCAAGGCAAGTCGTGGAGGTAGGCCATCGACGTCGGCAACCGGCAATATCGGGTGTCGAATAAGTCCAATTTTAAAGCCTAATTAATGCATATTTTTTCGTACGGGGCAGACATCGCGAAGCCGGGAAAGTATCTGTTACCGAAGCTTCTATTTCATATATTCAGACACGCTGTTCTGGTCTCGCGCGGCAAGGCCGGACTCTGGGCGTGTGATTCGGCTCACTGGTATTTAGGGGCTGGTTTGAAATCACCAGAAATGCACGGGCTCATTCGAAGGGGAGTCGTGGCGCCGGGGAATCGATTGAAAGTATCTGTTTCAAAACTATTTCGCTTCATAACTTGGTGGCCGTTGCAGGTCGGTGACGCGGCGGGCGGAGGAAAATATTCCTGTAGAAAATGCTTGAAGTGTGTGTTTGACTGTTTCCCACGAGTGCAACAGCACCCCCATCGATAGTGGCAAAGAAGCCACTGGACAAGGAGTTAAATCGTGCAGATTCGTTCTCTAATTACGGATTCATCCAAGGGCAAGGGGCGACGCAAGCTGGCAAGCGCCGCGGTTCTTGCAGGCGCGCTGATGCTCGGCGTGGCACCGATGGCCTCGGCAGCGCCGACGACCACTGGTGGCAGCGTCGAGTCAATCACGATCTCGGAACAGAAGGCTGACGCAGCGGTATCCTACTGGACCGCGGATCGGATGAAAGCCGCAAAGAACGCAGATTCACTCGTAGCTGGCAAGTCGGGTTCGGCTGCCAAGGTTGAAGCCGGCAAGCCGGCCAAGGTCGCCGGTCATGGCGCGCAGGCGGCAGCCGGAAAGCAGGCCCAAACGAAGGGTGGCAAGACTCGCGCTACCCAGGAAACACCGGTTTCGCACATCGGCAAGGTGTTCTTCACTCTCGGCGGATCAGACTATGTGTGCTCTGGCAACGCTGTCGTCTCCGCCAACGAGTCGACGGTCTCCACCGCTGGCCACTGCCTGAATGAAGGACCCGGTTCATTCGCAACCCGTTGGGTCTTCGTTCCAGCCTATGAAAACGGCAAAGCACCCTACGGTTCCTACGCAGCGACCGAGCTGGTGGCACCAACTGAATGGTCAAATGGCGGGGACATCACCTATGACACAGGCTTCGCCGTGGTCAGCTCCAGCGGTGGTGCGTCCTTGACTGATGCCGTTGGCGCTTCGGGGGTCGCCTTCAACCAGGCGCGCGGACAGTACTACACTGCTTACGGCTACCCAGCTGCTTCGCCATTCAACGGCGAGACCTTGCAATCGTGCAGCGGATACTCCAGCGACGATCCGTTTGGCCAGTCCCAGTCCCAAGGCATTCCATGCAACATGACCGGCGGCTCGTCCGGTGGCCCATGGTTCCTGGGGAGTGGATCTAACGGCTACCAGAACTCTGTGAACAGCTTCGGCTACAGCTCGGTGCGCGACACCATGTTCGGACCGTACTGGGGCTCGGTGATCCAGCAGGCATACCAGAGCGCGCAGAACTAAGCACTAATAACCCAGCAGCTGGACATCGATGGGGATCCAGCTGCTGGCTGCAAGTAGATGGGAAGAGAAGATGACCGACGGAAATTCGCCAGCTGCCGGGTCAGAAGACTCGGTCCAGAAGCATCGTCTTGAGTCCAGCGCGGAAGACCAACTGGAACACTTCACCGGCGAACGTCGACGCGCGGCTCGGCCCATGGAGAAAACCGTCCAGTCTCCACCCGAGACGGATGACCCTGATGAGGGGGAGGAGCAAGGGCAGAAATAGCAAAACCGGTTGCCATCCCGATGACGGGATGGCAACCGGTTTTTCTGGTTCAACTGCTATTCGGTTTCTTCAGCCGGAGCCAATTCAACGTTGGTGACAGTCATTTCACCGTCGGCTTCAACCAGGGTCAGCTCACGGGCGTTCGCCGCGGACTTCAAGTCCTCGAATCCTGCCTTGAGCTGCGCAACCTGAGACGCTGGAGCGTGGATCTCGCCCGAGAGCACTTCGGTACGCTGCTTGACCTTCGCATCGGACTTGGCCTTGCGGATGCCCGAGAGAGCGACGCCAACCAGTGGCAGTACCGCCGGGTCGGAGCCCTCCACTGCAGCGGACAAGTGCCCGGTGCTTGGCCACTGGGTCAGGTGCACCGACCCGGTGCGCCACCAACCCCAAACCTCTTCGGTAGCGAATGGCAGGAATGGCGCGAACAGCCGCAGCACGGAATCAAGGGTGGTGGCCAGGGTAGCCAGAACCGATGCCTGCTCGGCTTCGCCGTGGCCGCCGTAGGCGCGGTCCTTGACCAATTCGACGTAGTCGTCGGTGAACGACCAGAAGAACGACTCGGTGATATCCAGCGCGCGAGCATAGTCGTAGTTGTCGAAAGCGCGCTGGGCGTCTTCGATAACGGTCGACAGGCGAGCGAGCAGCGAACGATCCAGCCCGTTGGTGACTACCGAAGCGTCATCGGTCAAGACGTTGGCGTCGGTCGCGCCCAAGTTCAGCACGAACTTCGAGGCGTTGAGGATCTTGATGGCCAGGCGGCGGCCGATCTTCATCTGGTTGATTTCATACGCGGTATCGGCACCCAGCTTGGCACTGGCCGCCCAGTAGCGTACGGCGTCCGCGCCGAACTTATCCAGGACTTCGTTAGGTACAACCACGTTGCCCTTGGACTTGGACATCTTCTTGCGGTCCGGATCCAGGATCCAGCCCGAAATCGCAGCGTGCTTCCACGGAGCGTTGCCGTGCAGGGAATCTGCGCGAACCGCGGTGGAGAACAGCCAAGTACGGATGATGTCGTGGCCCTGCGGGCGCAGGTCGAAGGGGTAGACCTTCGAGAAGAACTCGTCGTCACGGCCCCAACGGCCAGCGATTTGCGGGGTCAGCGAGCTGGTTGCCCAGGTGTCCAGGACATCGGCATCGCCAATGAAGCCGTTAGCGGAGCCGCGTTGGTCCTCGGTATAGCCGGTCGGCGCGTCTGCTGCCGGGTCAACCGGAAGCTGGTCGATGGTCGGCAACAGCGGCGCATCGTAGTTCGGTTCGCCGTGCTCGTTGACCTGGTACCACACTGGCACTGGTACGCCGAAGAAGCGCTGGCGGGAAACGAGCCAGTCGCCGTTCAGGCCCGAAACCCAGTTTTCGTAGCGCGAGCGCATGAACGACGGGTGGAAATCAATTGCCTGGCCGCGTGCGATCATCTGGTTGCGGCGTTCTTCATCACGGCCGCCGTTGCGGATGTACCACTGGCGCGAGGTCACGATTTCCAGCGGCTTGTCGCCCTTTTCGAAGAAGTTCACCGGACGGGAAATCTTCTTCGGCTCGCCATCAAGCAGGCCCGCGTCGGAAAGCATCTCGACGACGGTTTCCTTGGCGGAGAACACGGTCTTTGCCGAAATCTGGGCGTACGCTTCCTTGCCGGCCTCGGTGGTGATCCACTCGGGGGTGTCTGCAAGGATGCGGCCGTCGCGTCCAATGATCGGACGGGTTGGCAGCTGCAGTTCGCGCCACCAGGTCACGTCGGTCAAGTCGCCAAACGTGCACACCATGGCAATGCCAGAACCCTTGTCGGCCTGGGCCAATGGGTGCGGGTGGACGGTGACGGGAACTCCGAAGATCGGCGAGGTCACGGTCTTGCCGAACAAGTGCTGGTAGCGCTCGTCATCCGGGTGGGCCACTAGCGCGGCGCAAGCAGCGAGCAGTTCCGGGCGGGTGGTCTCGATGAAGACCTGCTCGCCGTTTTCAGCGTCGAATGCATAACGGTAGTAGGCGCCGGGCATTTCCCGGTCTTCGAGTTCGGCCTGGGCCACTGCGGTACGGAAGGTCACGTCCCACAGGGTTGGAGCTTCAGCCATGTAGGCGTCGCTCTTTGCCAGGTTGTCCAGGAAGGCGCGCTGCGAAGTTGCACGCGAATTGTCGTCGATCGTGCGGTAGGTCATGCGCCAGTCCACCGAAAGGCCCAGGGTGGTGAACAGCTGCTCGAAGACCTTTTCGTCTTCGACCGCCAGCTCTTCACAGATCTCGATGAAGTTCTTGCGGCTGATGACATCCCAGTCGCGCTGGTTCTTCGCAGGCTTTTCCGGTGGACGGTAGCCCTCGATGTAAGGCTTGGTCGGGTCGCAACGGACGCCGAAGTAGTTCTGCACGCGGCGCTCGGTAGGCAAGCCGTTGTCATCCCAACCAAGTGGGTAGAACACGTTCTTGCCGATCATGCGCTGGTAGCGAGCCAACACGTCGGTCTGCGTGTACGAGAACATGTGTCCTACGTGCAGCGAACCCGAAGCGGTTGGCGGGGGAGTGTCGATGGAGTACACGGCTTCGCGAGTCGTGTCCTCATTGAAGTGATAGGTGCCCTCGGTGCGCCACCGGGACGAAAGACGTTCTTCCAAGCCTTCCAAAGCGGGCTTGTCAGGAACGGAAACCGTTGCGGGCGTGTCTGTGCCCAAGTTTTCTTCTGCCATGCGTCTATTCTTCCATGTTTTGCCCGGCGCACAGTCATTGTTGCCCATGGCTTGCACCACGCCGCTGTCCAGCCGGGACCAGCTGGATCAAAAGCCTGTGCCGGACCGGCGGCCCTTGGCTCAGCCGTCCTGCCGCGAACGCCGAATCACCTTGTCGCCCGCACCAGCGGCACGGTGCACCCGGGCATAGCAGCGCCGTCTGGCGTTGGCGCATTCCTGCATGGCTCCGCTTACGCAAGATATTCCCTCCGATTGCATCCCTCCGGCAGCCGCGCCAGCTGCACGTTGCCGCCGCGCAGTAGGCGCAGACGGGACAGCATCGGCCATGGCCCTGGCGGCACCGCCGACGCACGCCGCCCTGGATTCCAGGCCCTGGCCCGGAAGAAAATCTTGCCGCATGAAATGTAAGAGAAATTCATGCCTTACCAACTGGTAATGATCTGGTTCTACAGTTGACGTATGACAATTACAGATAAGACTTCTTCCCGTTCGGCCGTTGTTACCGGAGCTTCCAGCGGAATCGGCCAGGCAACAGTCCGTGCGTTGCGCGCACAAGGATGGACCGTCTTCGCAGTAGCCCGCCGGGCCGACCGCTTGGAAAAGCTCGCCGCTGAATGCGGTGCGATCGCGGTGCCAGCAGATGTCAGCGTGCAGGCAGATGTCGACGCACTGGTAGAAACGGTCACCGCGCAAGGCGGCGCAGATACGCTGGTCAATTGCGCCGGCGGTGCGCGTGGAACCGAAACCTGGGCCGACGCGGTCGATGAAAACTGGGACTTCATGTGGCAAGCCAATGTCATGGGAACCATGCGCTTGACCCGTGCACTGCTGCCCCAGCTTCGCGAGGCGCGAGGCACCGTCTTGAACGTTACCTCCACCGCCGCACTGGCCAGCTACGAAGGCGGCAGCGGCTACAACGCGGCAAAGGCCGCTGAACGTGCCATGACCCAGGCGCTTCGTCTTGAAGAAGTCGAGAACGGGCTGCGGGTAATCGAGATCCTGCCCGGCCTGGTGCAGACAGAAGAGTTCGCGCTCCGTCGTCTGGGAAGCCAGAGCGCCGCCGACAACGTCTACGCCGGTGTGGAGAATCCCTTGACCGGTGAAGACGTTGCCGAAGTCATCCGCTATGCGGTCAGCGCCCCGGCCCACGTGAATCTGGATGAAATTGTCATCCGCCCGCAGGCGCAGGCCGCCAACCACAAGCTAGTGCGCAGCGCCAACTAGGCGCCCAACAACATCGGTGAGGATCAATTCATGAGTCAAGCGACCCAGCAGAAGATACATGTTGTCGCAACATCCCATGGCACGGACAACGCCAACGGGCAGCAACTAATCCATGATCTGCGTGCCGACCTGGAACGGCGGAGCGAAGAGCGATTCCCGGTGCAGCTTGTCTGGCACGAAGCCTATGTGGATGTCCAAGAGCCCCGGCTTGAAACGGTTATCGCCGGTTTGCCTGAAGGCGAGCCGGCAGTGGTCTTGCCGCTGCTGGTCTCCGACGGCGTTCATACGACGCACGACATTGCGCAGGCGGTCTCCTCGCGCGCGGGAACCTCCGCCGCCCTGCCATTGGGTCCGCTGCCGGAGCTGGCCCAAGTCCTGGCGCAACGCGCCGCAGGGCACCTGGCCAACGACCCGCTCGTTGTCTTGGCGACGGCGGGCACGAGATTGGAAGTCGGCCAAAACCAGGTCAAGAATCTCGCCGAGCAGCTCGCTGTCCTATTGGAGCGCGAAGTGCAGGTGGGCTACTGCGCAGGGGCCCAGCCGCGGATCGCTGACGTCGTGGGAAATGCTGCCGCGCGTCCAGTGCTCGTGCTCAGCTCGCTGCTCGCCGACGGATTCTTCCAGCAGAAGCTGGCTAGCACGGGGGCAGGCGTGGTGACAAGCCCCCTGCTTCCTGACGTAATGATTGCTCAATGTTTCCTTGTGCGACTGCAAAAGGCGCTCGAAGAGGAGCTTTTCATGTCTCCAGATGACGAAGTCCTAACTCGTTAGGCAACGCGTAGCCATGTGACACCGGCAGGTTGCCGACCCCCTGGGGGCAGTTCCTACGCTGGTGGACATGACGCAGACAACCACACCAGTTCGCTCCACAAGAGCGGCAAAACCCAACGGCCAATGGAAAATCGACGGCCCTGCCCCGTTGAATGCCAACGAAGAGATGAAGGCCGCCGACAACGGCCTGAACGTGCGCCAGCGCATCGAGGAAATCTACTCGAAGCAGGGCTTCGATTCCATTGAACCCGAGGATCTGCACGGCCGCTTCCGCTGGTGGGGCCTCTACACCCAGCGTGCCCAGGGGATCCCCGGCGGCAAGACGGCGACGCTGAGCCCAGAAGAACTTGAAGACCGCTACTTCATGCTGCGCGTGCGCATCGACGGCGGCGCCCTGACCACCGAGCAACTGCGCGTCATCGGCCAGATCTCCACCGACTTCGCCCGCGACACCGCCGACCTGACAGATCGCCAGAACGTCCAGCTGCACTGGATCGACGTCGTCGATGTCCCGGAGATCTGGCAGCGGCTGGAAGCCGTCGGCCTGCACACCACCGAGGCCTGCGGCGACGTGCCCCGTGTCATCCTCGGCTCTCCGGTGGCAGGCATCAGCAAGGACGAGATCATCGATCCCAGCCCGGTGATCGCCGAAATTTCCCGCCGCTACATCGGCAAGCCGGAATTCGCGAACCTCCCGCGCAAGTTCAAGACCGCCATCACCGGCCACCCAAGCCAGGATGTCGTCCACGAAATCAACGACATCGCCTTGATCGGCACCGTCCACCCGCAGCTCGGCCCCGGATACGACCTTTGGGTCGGCGGCGGGCTGTCGGCAAACCCCCGCCTTGGCGAACGCCTCGGCGCTTTCGTGACCGAAGAGCAGGCCCCGGATGTCTGGGAGGGCGTAGTTTCCATCTTCCGGGACTACGGATACCGCCGCTTGCGCAACCGCGCACGCCTGAAGTTCCTGCTGGCCGAATGGGGCACGGAAAAAATGCGCCAGGTGCTGCAAGATGAGTACCTGGGCTATGAGCTGCCCGACGGCCCGTTGCCGGAGCAGCCCACCGAAGCAGGAGACCACAGCGGAGTCAACGAGCAGAAGGACGGCAAGTTCTACATCGGGTTGACCGCTCCGGCTGGCCGCGTATCCGGTACCGCGCTGACCGGCCTTGCCGATTTGGCCGAAGCCCATGGATCCACCCGGCTGCGCACCACCCCGCACCAGAAGATCATCGCCCTGGACATCGCCGAAGAGCAGGTGCAGGATTTCGTCGCTTCGGCCCGGGTCCTGGGCCTGGAGGCATTCCCCAGCTTGTTCAAGCGTTCGGCCATTGCCTGCACCGGTATCGAATTCTGCAAGCTGGCCATTGTGGACACCAAAGACACCATGATTGACGCGGTAGCAAAAATCGAGGATCGCCTGGCCGACCACGAGGGCAAGCTGCCTCGCCAACTGTCCCTGCACGTCAACGGCTGCCCGAACTCCTGCGCCCGCATCCAAACCGCGGACCTCGGATTCAAGGGCCAGCTGATTACCAACGACCAGGGAGAACAGGTCTCCGGATTCCAGGTTCACCTCGGTGGCACCCTGGCCGGTTTCGAAAATGGCGAAGCCGCCCTGGGGCGCACGGTGCGCGGGCTCAAGGTCGCGGCTGATGAATTGCCCGAATACGTGGAGCGGGTAGTGAAGAACTACTCGGCCTCGGCTGCCGAAGGGGAATCCTTCGCTGCCTGGGCCCACCGAGCTGAAGAGGATGAGCTGAAATGAGCAAGCCGACCCCAGTACGTACCCGCAGCGAGGCTGAACTGCGGCGCATCGCCAAGCTGGGCGCCGCCGAGCTGGGCTGGGATGCCACAGCGGACCAGGTCGTCGCTTTCGCAGCTGAGCACCTCGACGCCGACGAGGTAGCGGTGGCCTGCTCGATGGCCGATGCCGTGCTGCCGCACCTGGTCTGCGCGCAGCTGCCCAAGGTCGATGTGCTGTTCCTGGAAACCGGATACCACTTTGCCGAAACCCACGGAACCCGCGACGAAGTGGCTCGCACGCTGGACGTGAACATCGTCGACGTGCTGCCTGCCTTGACCGTGGCCGAACAGGATGCGAAGTTCGGCAAGGACCTGTTCTCCCGGGATCCGGCCGCCTGCTGCCAGCTGCGCAAGATGGACCCGCTGGCCAGATCCCTGTCCGGATACAGCGCGTGGTTCACCGGGGTACGCCGTGACGAAGCTGAGACCCGCATCAACACGCCCCTGGTCGCTTTCGACGAGAAGCACGGACTGGTCAAATTCAATCCCGTGGCCCCCTGGAGCTTCGATCAGCTGATCGACTACGCCACCGGGCACCAAGTACCCGTGAACCTGCTGCTGTCCAACGGCTACCCGTCCATCGGATGCCAGCCTTGCACCCGGCCGGTAGCCGAGGGCGAGGACCCGCGGGCTGGCCGCTGGGCCGGGCTGAATAAAACCGAATGCGGAATCCACGTCTAAGGAGCGAATCATGACCATCACCGCTAACGCGCCCGCAGGCACCCAGCGCAGCGTCCTGGACGCCCTGGAAGCCGAATCAATCCACATCATCCGCGAAGTGCTCGCCGAATTCGACAAGCCCGGACTGCTGTTCTCCGGCGGCAAGGACTCCGTAGTCGTCCTGCACCTGCTGGCCAAGGCCGTCTCCCCGGGCCGCGTGCCCATCCCCGTCGTGCACATCGATACCGGCCACAACTTCGCCGAGGTGCTCAACTTCCGCGACGCGGTCGTGGAAAAGTACGGGCTGAACCTCGTCGTCGGCTCCGTGCAGGAGTACATCGACCGCGGAGAGCTGGCCGAGCTGCCCGACGGCACCCGCAACCGCCTGCAGACCCGGGTCCTGCTGGACACCATCGAATCCAACGGCTTCGACGTGGTCTTCGGCGGGGCGCGCCGCGATGAGGACAAGGCCCGCGCCAAGGAGCGCATCCTGTCCCTGCGCGACGAGTTCGGCGTCTGGGATCCGCGCAACCAGCGCCCGGAAATCTGGAGCCTGTACAACGGGCGGCACGAGCCGGATTGGCATGTGCGCGCCTTCCCGATCTCCAACTGGACCGAACGCGATATCTGGGCCTACATCCAGCGAGAGAACATCGAGCTGCCGCCGATCTACTTCGCGCACTGCCGCCAGGTCTTCGAACGCGACGGCATGTGGCGGGCACTGACCAGCGTCAGCCAGCCCAACGCCGATGAGCCGGTCGTCGTCAAGCAGGTGCGCTACCGCACCGTGGGCGACGCCAGCTGCACCGGTGCGGTGCTCTCCGCCGCCGACACCGTGGCGAAGGTGCTCGATGAATTGGCCGTCGCCACCATCACCGAACGCGGAGCCACCCGCGCCGACGACCGTATTTCCGCCGCGGGAATGGAAGACCGCAAGACCGAAGGGTACTTCTAAGATGACCACCACACTATTGCGCATCGCTACCGCCGGTTCGGTCGACGACGGCAAGTCCACTCTCGTGGGCCGCCTGCTCCATGACGCCAAGGCCATCCTCGCCGACTCGCTCGATGACCTGGCCCGTACCAGCGCCGAACGCGGCTTCGGCGGCAGCGCCGGAACCCTGGACCTCGCGCTGGTCACCGACGGGCTGCGCGCCGAACGCGAGCAGGGCATCACCATCGACGTGGCCTACCGCTACTTCTCCACCGACAAGCGGTCCTTCATCTTGGCCGATTGCCCCGGACACGTGCAGTACACCCGCAACACCGTCACCGGCGCGTCGACCGCAGACGCGGCGATCGTGCTGGTTGACGCGAGGCACGGCGTGCTGGAGCAGACCCGGCGCCACCTTGGCGTGCTCGCCTTGCTGCGGGTTCCGCAACTGGTCATCGCCGTGAACAAGATGGACCTGATCGACTGGGACGAAGCGGCCTTCAGCCAGATCGAGGCCGAAGTACTCGCGCTCGCCGGAGAACTCGGCCTGAAGTCAACCACCGTCATCCCGGTCTCCGCGCTTCAGGGAGATAACATCGTCGATCCTTCGGCTTCCGCGCACTGGTATGCCGGCCCGACCTTGCTCGGGCTGCTCGAGGACATCGAGCCACGGCTCGGCGGGGGCACTGCCCGTCTGGATGTCCAGTACGTGATCCGCCCGCAAGGCGCCTTGGCTCCAGGCCTGGACCCGGACGCGTACCGCGACTACCGCGGATATGCCGGAACTCTGGTTGACGGCAGCTTGGCCGTGGGGGAGTCCGTGCAGGTGCTCTCCAACGGCCAGCCGGTGAGTAGCCGGATCAAGGCCATCAGCACCCCTGCTGGTGCCGCGCACCGCGCCCAGGCCGGCGACGCCATCGTTGTCGAGCTGGAGACCGACTTGGATATTGCCCGCGGCGACACCATCGTCGCCGGCGAACTGCCAACCGCGCACCGGGAGTTCCAGGCGAACATCTGCGTATTGGATCCAGTGAAGCTCACTAGCGGCCAACGGCTGTTGATCAAGCACGGTACCAAGGTCGCCGCAGCCAAGCTGTCAACCATCGACTACGTCATCAACGTGGCCGACTATTCGCAGCAGCCCGCCCACTCCTTGGAGCTCAACGACCTGGGCCGGATCACCTTGCGCAGCCAGGCAGCGTTGGCCATCGAGCAGTACGCCACCTCGCGCACTGGCGGAAGCTTCCTGCTGATCGATCCAGCTACGGGGCGCACCCTTGCGGCGGGGATCTTCGAGGAAAATAATGAAGCAGCCTGATGCTGGCCAGCCAGCAGGAAACCAAGGCCGGGTCCGGCTGACGGCTCATGGGCAGAAGACCGGCTTCCGAGGACGCTTCCTCGGGCTGGCGGCGGTCGGAGCATTGAGCGCAGTTGCTGTGGCGACGACGTTTCTTCCGGGACCAAATGAAGTACCAGCGCAGGCGGCACATCACGGACCGGCAGATGAGCTGAAGATTGGCTATTTCGCCAACCTCACCCATGCTCCGGCCTTGATCGCCCAGTCCGAAGGTCTTCTCCAAGATCACCTTGAAGAAGACGGTACCAGTGTCCAAAGCCAGATATTCAACGCGGGACCGGCAGCCGTAGAAGCCTTGAACTCGGGGGCCATCGACGCCGCGTATCTGGGGCCAAACCCAGCGTTGAACAGCTACCTGTCCAGCGATGGCGAGTCTTTGAACGTGGTGTCCGGCGTCGCCTACGGCGGAGCCAGCCTGGTCGTGGACAAGAAGATCACTGAGCCCGAGGAACTGGCCGGCAGCAATCTGGCCAGCCCGCAATTCGGCGGAACCCAGGATGTTGCCTTGCGCAGCTACCTGAAGGGCCTGGGCTTGAAACAGGACGCCACAGTGACCCCGAGCTCCAATGGAACCGTCGCACAGCTTTTCGGCCGCGGTGAAATTGACGGTGCTTGGCTTCCGGAGCCCTACGCTTCATTGCTAGTCGAGAAGAACGGGGGACACCGCTTGGTGAATGAAGCCGAGCTCTGGCCCGACGGCAAGTTCCCGACAACGGTTCTGGTGGTCTCCAAGGAATTCATGGCTAGCCATCCGCAAACCGTGCAGAAGCTGGTCGATGCAAATACCCAAGCCATCGATTGGCTCAATCATGCGGACGGAAAACAGAAGTTGGCGGCTGTGCAGAAAGCTTTGGTCGAAGCCAACGGAAGTTCCTTTGACGAATCAGTGATCGCTGAAGCCTTGAAGCAGGTGTACTTCAGCGAGGACCCCCTGCCTGAAACCTACCAGTCACTCGTGGACCACGCATTAGCCGTAGGAGTGGGGTCTGGCGGTAACGCAGACGGACTCGTGGATACGCGTTTTCTTGAACAGCAGGAGAAGTAATGGGAGTACGGCTGAATGAAGTTTCCCTGAGCTATCCAGGCACTGGCTTGGTCATAGATCGCCTCAGTGCAGAAATTGAAGACGGAGAGTTTATCGCTGTCTTGGGGGCCTCAGGCTGCGGCAAGTCGTCCTTGCTCAACATGATTGCTGGGCTACTGGCGCCAAGCTCCGGCTGGCTTGAAGTACCTGAAGACGGCGCGGCATTCATGTTCCAGGATGCCAACCTCCTGCCGTGGCTGACAGCCAGCGAGAACGTTGACCTGGCGCTCAAGCTCGCGGGGAAGCCAGCTCCGGAACGCCAGCAACGCGTCGAGGAACTGCTCAACCTCGTTCAGCTGGGGCATGCAAGCGGCAAGAAGCCGCATGAACTTTCTGGCGGCATGCGCCAACGCGTAGCTTTGGCCAGGGCTTTGGCTCAGGACCGCCAGGTTCTGTTGATGGATGAGCCATTTGCCGCCCTGGACGCCATCACGCGTGACATGCTCCATGAGCAGTTGCGGGCCTTGTGGAGGCAAACGGGCAAGACCATCATCTTCGTCACCCACAATGTGCGTGAGGCGATTCGCCTCTCCGGCCGCATTCTGGTGCTTTCTTCGCACCCCGGGCGCATCCTGGAGACTCGCCGGATCACCGGCGAACTCCGCAATAACCCGGCCGAGGCCGCCGCATTGGCCGATGAACTAACCACGATTCTCAGAAAGGAGCAGCGGAAACATGAGCTCACTGACAGAATCTCGAACTAGGTTCAAACCCGTGCGCGTTATCAAGCTACGCCCGAACAACCAGCTCGATTCATGGGTTGCCCCCTTGCTCACTGTGGTTGTGCTTCTGAGCCTGTGGCAAATTATTTCCTGGGCAAGCCCACTGCGCGAAGACCTTTTCCCCGGTCCACTGGCTGTCGCGGCTAAGCTTCCGCAACTGCTGGCAGATGGATCATTGGTTGCGGCCGTGGGCAATTCGTTGTTCCGCGCCGTGAGCGGATTTGCGATTGCCGTGATTATTTCCACCCCGCTGGCGTTGCTGCTGGCGCATCAGCCGCTGTTGCGCAAGGGGGTGGGGCCACTGGTGTCGGCCATGCAGGTATTGCCCTCTATTGCGTGGGTTCCCGCAGCCATCATTCTTTTTGGCCTGAGCGATGCGACCATCTACACGGTTCTGCTGCTCGGCGCGATTCCATCCATCATCAATGGCCTGCTCGCCGGGATCGACATGATTCCAGCGCAGTACAAGTCCTTGTCCAAGGTGCTCGGTGCCTCCAAGTGGGAGCATGTGCTGCACATTGAGCTGCCAGCTGCCATGCCAGGGTATGTAGCCGGACTGCGTCAGGGCTGGGCCTTCGCTTGGCGTTCGCTGATGGCTGCCGAATTGATTGCGGTGGGCGGTTCGCTGGCCCTAGGCGTCGGTTCACTGCTGCAACGGGGCCGCGATCTGGCAGACCTGCCGTTGGTCATGCTGGTGATCTTGACCATCCTGCTGGTGGGTGTGCTGATCGAATTGGTATTTTTTGCTCCGATTGAACGCAAGCTGTTGCGCGATCGAGGAATGACCCGAACGGGAGAAAACAATGGCTAAAGGGCATATCACCCTGATTGGCGGTGGGCCGGGGGATCCCGAGCTGATTACCGTCGCCGGCTATAAGGCACTGCTTGCAGCGGAAGTGGTTTTGGCCGACAAGCTGGGACCTACCGCCTTGCTGGCAGAACTTTCCGATGATGTGGTTGTCATCGATGTGGGCAAGTCACCAGGCTGCCACGTCAAAACCCAGGATGAAACCAATGAATTACTGGTCAAGTACGCTTTAGAAGGTAATCGGGTAGTTCGCCTCAAAGGTGGCGACCCGTTTGTACTTGGACGCGGCGGCGAGGAACTGCTCTACGCCGCGAAATACGGGATCCCTACGCGTGTGATTCCCGGAATTACCAGTGCAGTCTCCGTGCCCATGGCCGCTGGCATTCCCGTCACGCACCGGGGAATAGCGGCCGGTTTTACCGTAGTCAGTGGCCACAGCGAACTCGCGGACGTGCCGATCCGCTCCGATCACACCCTTGCGGTGCTGATGGGAGTATCGAATTTGCCACAAATTGTTGAGACATTGCTTACCCGTGGTTTACCGTCAAGTACACCGATTGCGATAGTTGAGCGAGGTTACTCACAGACGCAGCGCACAACTATCGGTACGCTAGAAGGGATAGTAAAGCGCGCCCGCAAGGCCGCAGTGGCGAATCCGGCCGTTATCGTTATTGGTGACGTCGTTCGGCTAGCCCCGGAAGCCTCCGACCAACTGGTAGACCTCCTGCCGCTAGAGAATGCCGATGCCACCGCGCCGGCCTCATTCGTTGACTAAGAAAGAGAAGTTGTTTGATGAGTGAAATTATCGTCCCTGAGCACCTCCATTCCCGGGCGCTGCGTGTTGCCATTGTTGGTGCCGGTCCGGCCGGCATCTACGCCGCTGACCTGCTCAACAAGAGCCAGCCGGTCGCATCGGGCGAACTGAAGCTGCACGTTGATCTCTTTGACGAGCTTCCTACGCCATTCGGTCTGATCCGTTACGGAGTTTCCCCGGATCACCCGCGTATCAAGGGCATCATCAACGCCCTTCACAAGGTGCTGGACAACGACTGGATCGACTTCTACGGCAACGTCGGCTTGGGCCGCGACATCTCGCTGGAAGACCTGCATACCCGTTACGACGCAGTGATCATCTCCACCGGCGCCCAGAAGGACGCTGACCTGAACATCCCAGGTGTCGATCTTGAAGGGTCCTTCGGCGGCGCCGACTTCGTGTCCTGGTATGACGCACACCCAGATGTTGACAAGAATTGGGACCTGTCCGCCAAGGAAGTTGCTGTCATCGGCAACGGCAACGTTGCCCTGGACGTGGCCCGCATCCTTTCCAAGCATGCTGACCAGCTGCTGGAAACCGAAATCCCTGAGCACATCTACGAGCAGCTGAATGACTCGGCCGTCACCGACGTGCATGTCTTCGGCCGCCGTGGCCCGGCCCAGGTGAAGTTCACCCCGCTGGAACTGCGCGAACTCTCGCACTCCAAGGACGTTGACATCGTCCTGTACCCAGAGGACTTCGAGTTCGACAAGGCTTCGGATGAAGCCATGAAGACCAATAACCAGACCAAGACCATGGTCTCCACCCTGACCAACTGGCTGATCGAGCAGGAAGAGCGTGAAGAAGCTCCAAGCGCCTCGCGCCGCCTGCACCTGCACTTCCTGCAGTCGCCAGTCGAGGTATTGGGCGAAGATGGCAAGGTCACCGGCTTGAAGGTGGAGCGCAACGAGCTCGACGGAAATGGCGGCGCACGCGGCACCGGCGAATTCGTCGAGTACCCGCTGCAGGCCATCTACCGTGCCGTCGGCTACTTCGGTTCGGCAGTCGACGACATTGAATACGACGGGGCCAAGGGCGTTTTGCCCAACGTGGAAGGCCGCGTGCTGAACGCGTCCGGCGCTCACGTTCCCGGCCTGTATGCCACTGGCTGGATCAAGCGTGGCCCGATTGGGCTGATTGGCCACACCAAGGGCGACGCACTGGAGACCATTACCCACTTGCTTGAAGACCTCACTAAGCTGGCGCAGCCGGATTCTTCCCAGAAGATCTCGGAACTGCTCGAAAGCCGCGGCGTGAACTTCTCCAACTGGGATGGCTGGAAGAACTTGGACGCGCACGAGAAGGAACTGGGCGCCGCAGCCGGCACCGTTTCGACTCGCTTCGGCGAGATCACTCGCGACCGCGTCAAGGTCGTAGAGCGCGAAGCGATGATGGAATTCTCTTCGGCAAAAAAATTGGTTGAGAGCCTGTAAGTTTCACCCCGGGCTCTAGCACTGAATGGGCGGTGTGCCACCGCCAAATTTGCGAGGGTCACCCCCCCATAGTGGTTTAAGAAGTGCAATGATGTAAAAAATAGATAACTGGGTAATCAGGGGGTTAAAAAGGAAATGGAGGGGCA